>JH600066.1 GCA_000245075.1 Acetobacteraceae bacterium AT-5844 | reverse complement strand
TGCTAGCAAAATCCTAGGATTTTGCTAGCATGCTTTTTTAGTTGTTTTTTCCAAAATTAAGAATCCCGATTTAACAACATTTAATCGGCCTAAGTATCCTAGGATTTTGCTACACACCCCCCTATTCTGCACAAATATTACAAGAAGCAATTGTAGCATTTTCCTAGGACTAAATATTGCAGTTATCACAAAGGCTTAGACGCCGACACTGTCGGCTCATTTTTTTACAAAACAGGTCAATTTTGTAAAAAATGCACAGTCCCTTTATGCTCATAGCATTCTTTTAGTTTGAGTGAAGCGAAATCTAAGACAGTTTGTAAAAAAGACACCACATTTTTGTGTGGTGTGTAAGTGCACCTTTAGACCCCTTAACGGAATTATGATATCCTTGATTTGTTTAAGACGGTGACTACTAACCAAGACGAATTCGCTAGCTTGCCAGAGCTAAGGCAGTAGTTACACAAAAAGCAATCACCACGGATTTTATCATCCAAAGCGATTGCTTTTTTTAATACTACCAGATCAAATAATTTTTACGTTGTTGATCCCACTTAGCCACAATTAATTCAGCTTCAGTCGGTTCTGGCAATTCTTCCCCATCAACATTCACTAAATCACCGTTATCGGCATCGTCCAATTTCAATTGCCGTTTAATTCGCTTCAGTAAGCCGCCATAGCCAATTTGGCGAGTACCAGCCAAGGCTTGTTCCAAGTCATCAATCACCTGTTGATTACGATTATCATCGTCAGTCATGTAATCAGCAGACTTAACTTGATATTTGGCTGTTTCCTGCGCGCTAGCGAGCAAAGAGGACTTTCCCTTAGATTTATTTGCCCGAACCGCTTCGACGTTCACAATCGGCTTATATGAGCTCCTGAGAGCCTTCTGCCATAAATCAATCCAATCAGCCTGTGATAAATAATTATTCCCATTACCAGTAAAATAACTAGATTTAACAAACAGTAAAACATGTAAATGCTGATGATAAGTGCCATTGTCATTAGTCGTAATTTCAGTCGAACGAACAAAGCCTAATAAATTTTTAACCACTTTTTTATAGTGAACCAGTTTAAAAAATGCTTGAGTTAACGCTTTTAAACGCTGTTTTAAGTCTTCACCGTCTACCGCATTTCGTTCTGTAAGCGTCAAAAAAATAAAACGTCCCGTAGGCTGTTGTTTATAAGCTTCAGCAACAATCTTTTTCAGCTGCCCGGAATTTTTCATACTTCGTCGCCAGTTACATAAGGGACACAAACGACTCTTGCAAAACCACGTTTGATATAGTTTCGTTGAACCGTCAAGTAACTTTCGAAAACGCAAAACATCAGCACACCCTTGTACTTTATGAGCCTTTTTATATAGCAAAATAGATAAATACTCAGCATACCGTAAGTTCTCTAATTTTTTCTGCCGCCAAGGTCGCTGGTTCCCGTAATTATCCTTATCTTGCAATACTTTCTTACCAGCCAAATTAAAAACTCCTCTCACTAGCCACGTGAGAAGAGTTAATCTTTTATGTATTTACTAAAACTAAGGGCTTGACGCTTACAAACTCAAGTCTTAAACTAAGTCTAGTAAATACGAATTATCCAAGATTAACTCACGTGTTCCCCGTCGCCAAACTAGGAATTCTCACGTGGGTTTTTTTATTATTTTCTTTATTAACCAATAATACGCTTCAAGCCAGTCATGTCAAGGGCTAAAGACAGTTTTGAAAAAAATAATTGTGTCTATTAGTATCAAGATAAGAGGAAACTGGCAAAAAAACGCCAGTTTCAACCCCTCGGGCGCTGTCGCCCCGGACCCCGACCAAGCTGAACCAGCTTGACCGT
>JH600065.1:7373-34603 GCA_000245075.1 Acetobacteraceae bacterium AT-5844 | reverse complement strand
GGGCGGGGCAGCGGTGGCGGGCGCGGGGGTGGCGTTGGAGGGCGTGCTCATGATAGCGAAGGGTCACCGCAACCGCGGCCGCATGCAAGCCGTGCCATGTCCCTGCCTCATGTCGACACATCTTGCCCGGCACGTTGAAGAAGACCACTTGCCGCTCATGAACGCCGAGACCCGCCCGCCGCTGAAATCCGCCCATGCCGCCTACTTCACCGAGACGGTGGAGACGGTGCACCATTGGACCGATCGCCTGTTCAGCTTCCGCTGCACGCGCCAGCCCGGCCTGCGCTTTACTGCCGGGCAGTTCGTGATGATCGGGCTGATCGTGGAGGGCAAGCCGCTTGTGCGCGCCTATTCCGTCGCCTCCGCGCCCTATGACGAGCACCTGGAGTTCCTCTCCATCAAGGTGCAGGACGGGCCGTTGACGAGCCGGCTGCAGCATATCCGCCCGGGCGACGAGATCCTGGTGGGCAAGAAGGCCGTTGGCACGCTGGTGCCGGATGCGCTGCTGCCCGGCAGGACGCTGTGGCTTTACGGCACGGGCACCGGCCTCGCCCCCTTCATGTCCCTGATCCGCGAGCCAGAGGTGTATGACCGGTTCGACAAGGTCGTGCTGCTGCATGGCGTGCGCGAGGTGAAGGAACTGGCCTACAGCAGCTACATCGAGAACGAGCTGCCGGCCGACGAGCTGCTGGGCGAGATGGTCGCCCCCAAGCTGGTCTACTACCCGACAGTGACGCGCGAGCCCTTCCGCAACCAGGGCCGGGTGACGGACCTCATCCGCAGTGGCAAGCTGTTCACCGATCTCGGCCTGCCCGCCTTCACCCCCGAGCACGACCGCATCATGCTCTGCGGCAGCCCGGAGATGCTGGCGGAGACCAAGGGCCTGCTGGAGGGCATGGGCTTCGAGGAAGGCGCTAACAGCCGCCCGGGCCACTACGTCATCGAGAAGGCCTTCGTCGAGAAATGACGGCCTCCGGGACCATGGACGCGCTGACCGTCATTCCGCCCGGCAGGGCGCTGACGGGGCGGGTCTCGCCGCCGGGGTCGAAATCCATCACCAACCGGGCGCTGCTGCTGGCGGCACTCGCGCGGGGCACCAGCCGCCTGACCGGCGCGCTGAAGAGCGACGACACCCGCTACATGGCCGAAGCCCTGCGCCAGATGGGCGTGACGGTGGAGGAGCCGGACGCGACCAGCTTCACCGTGACCGGCGACGGCACCCTCAAGGCTCCCGCCGCGCCGCTGTTCCTCGGCAATGCCGGCACGGCCACGCGCTTCCTCACCGCCGCCGCCGCGCTGGCCAATGGCCCGGTGGTGGTAACGGGCGACGAGCACATGCAGAAGCGGCCGATCGCGCCGCTGGTCACGGCGCTGCGCACGCTGGGCGTCGCGGTGGAGGCCCCGAGCGGCTGCCCGCCCGTCACCGTGCAGGGGCGTGGCGGTTTCAAGGGTGATGCCGTCACCATCGATGCCGGCCTCTCCAGCCAGTATGTCTCGGCGCTGCTGATGCTGGCGGCGGGTGGCGGCAAGCCCGTGCGGGTCTCCCTGGCCGGCGATGCCATTGGTGCGCGCGGCTATATCGACCTCACCGTGGCCGCCATGCGTGCCTTCGGCGCGAAGGTGGAACAGGAAGGCCCGGGCGCCTGGCTGGTGCATCCCACCGGCTACCGCGCCGCCGACTTCCACATCGAGCCCGATGCCTCCGCCGCGACCTATCTCTGGGCCGCCGAGGTGCTGACGGGTGGCCGCATCGATATCGGCACGCAGGCGGAGGCCTTCACCCAGCCGGATGCCAAGGCCTGGGCGCTGATCCGCGCCTTTCCCCACCTGCCTGCCGAGATCGATGGCAGCCAGATGCAGGATGCGGTGCCGACCCTCGCGGCGCTGGCGGCCTTCAACGCCACGCCGGTGCGCTTCACCGGCATCGCCAATCTGCGCGTGAAGGAATGCGACCGCGTGGCGGCCATGGCGACGGAACTCTCCCGCCTCGCCCCCGGCCTGGCGGTAGAGGAGGGCAATGACCTGATCGTCACCCCTGTGGCGAAGGAACGGATGCAGCCTGCCCGCATCACCACCTATGCCGACCACCGCATCGCCATGAGCATGGCGCTGGTCGGGCTGATGGTGCCGGGCGTGACGATCCTGGACCCTGGCTGCGTGGCCAAGACCTACCCCAACTATTGGCGCGACCTCGCCGCCCTCGGCGTGTCGCTGGAGGAGCCAGCGGCGGCCTGAGCGTCGCCGCTGACCCACCTCTCAGCGTGGTTCATGCCCGCCGACGGTGCCGTCTCAGGCGCTGTCGTGGCGGGCGGCATCGCCATTCTTGCTGGATGGCAGGGAGGAAGGCTGGGGAAAGAATTCCCCAGACCCCTTCTTTTCTTTCTTCGAGTTTTCGGGCGTGGCGGTTGGTGGGGTGGGCTTCAGAGAGCCAGCCAAGGTCGCGCCGGAGGTCCTAGACCTCCGGCGACTGAGAGCTCAGCCCGCGCTGCCCCTTTTAAATATCATCAAGAGCATCCCCCCTCCGTCCCGAAGCGCCACGCCAAGCTCGAAGAAAAAAGATGGGGTCTGGGGAATTCTTTCCCCAGCCTTCCCCGGATATCGATCCGTCCTCAGGACGCCTGCCGTGGCCTGATCACCACTTCCAGGTATTCGGAAGGCACGACCAGGCCGGAGCCGTTGCCCTTGTCGAGTTTCTGCAGCAATTGCCGGATGCCTTGCTCCAGCTCCTGCTGCTTCGCCGCGTCGAGCGCCTGGAAAGCCTTGTGCACCGGGCCGTAATAGGTGCGGAAAATCTCCAGCCAGTGGTCCGGCGAGCGGTAGCGGAAGTTGAAGATCCGTGGCGTTGCCTCGATGGCGGCTTGCGGGAAGAGGGCCTGCAACCGCTCTTCCGTGCCCCAGAGCGCAGGGGATTTCACGCCCGCCGGGGGCGGCAGCAGCCCGCCCAGCAGCTTGAACAACTGCCCGATGAAGCCTGTCGGCGTCCAGTTGGCCAGGCCGATACGGCCACCGGGGCGGCAGACGCGCATCATCTCCGACGCCGCCTTTTCCTGGTCCGGCGTGAACATCACGCCGAAGGTGGAGAGCACCACGTCGAAGGACCCATCGGGAAAGGGCAGGGCCTCCGCATCCGCCACCTGGAAGTCCACCGGCAGGCGGTTGGCCTCCGAGCGCGCGCGCGCGCGTTCCAGCAGTTCCGGCACGTAGTCCGTGCCTGTCACTTTGGCGAAGCGGCGCGCGGCGGCCAGGGTGGCGTTGCCATTGCCTCCGGCGACATCCAGCACGCGCTCTCCGGCGCGGAGGTCCACCGCCTCGCACAGAGACTCGCCGACGATCTGCAAGGTGGTCCCGACGATGGCATAGTCGCCTGAGGCCCAGGTGGTCTGCTGCTTGGCCTTGATAGCGCCAAGGTCCGGCTGGGCAGGGGGTGCGGAAGGAGCTTCCATCGGGCGTCTCCCCGGTTAATTGTTTCGTTTTATTACCGAAAATACGGCCGGACCGGCAAGCAAGGCCGGGGGCGGGGTACAAATCATGACATGCGCCAGCGCCACGCCTGCCGCACATGTCACCTTCGCGTTCATGAATCGTTCTTGGTTCTGGCGTTCGCGGCGTGGAGCCCCCACATTGGCGCGATGCCCCCGCCGGGAGTCGCCGCCATGGATGTGTTCGTTCCTGCCACCTCGCCCTTCGTGCCCGAGAAGCGCCCGGCGCCGCCGCATACGCGCACGCTGAAGGTCGTCTCCCCCTACGAACCGGCGGGCGATCAGCCGACGGCCATCGAGCAACTGGTGCAGGGGCTGGAGCAGAACGAGCGGGACCAGGTGCTGCTGGGCGTCACCGGCTCCGGCAAGACCTTCACCATGGCGAAGGTCATCGAGAAGCTGCAGCGCCCCACGCTGATCCTGGCCCCCAACAAGACGCTGGCGGCGCAGCTCTACGGGGAGATGAAGTCCTTCTTCCCGGATAATGCCGTCGAGTACTTCGTCAGCTACTACGACTACTACCAGCCCGAAGCCTATGTGCCGCGCTCCGATACCTATATCGAGAAGGACGCGCAGATTAACGAGCAGATCGACCGCATGCGGCACTCGGCCACCCAGGCCCTGCTGGAGCGGAACGATGTGATCATCGTCGCCTCGGTCTCCTGCATCTACGGTATCGGCTCGGTCGAGCTGTACTCGAACATGGTGATCAAGCTGCAGCTCGGCGGCCGCATCTCGCGCGACCAGCTCATCAAGGCGCTGGTGGAGCAGCAATATCGCCGCAACGACGCCGGCTTCCAGCGCGGCACCTTCCGCGTGCGCGGCGAGAGCATCGACATCTGGCCCTCCCACCTGGAAGACCGCGCCTGGCGCGTTTCCCTGTTCGGCGATGAGGTGGACGGATTGCGGGAGTTCGACCCGCTGACGGGCGAGATCGCGGGCGATATGGAAAGCGTCGCCATCTACGCCAACAGCCACTACGTCACGCCGCGCCCGACGCTGTTGCAGGCCATCCGCGACATTCGCATCGAGCTGAAGCAACAGCTTGAGAAGCTGAATGCCGAGGGCAAGCTGCTGGAGGCCCAGCGGCTGGAGCAGCGCACGACCTTCGACCTGGAGATGATGGAAACCACCGGTTCCTGCAAAGGGATTGAGAACTACTCCCGCTACCTCTCAGGCCGTGGCCCAGGCAATCCGCCGCCGACGCTGTTCGAATACTTGCCGGAAAATGCGCTGCTGATCGTCGATGAGAGCCATGTGACCGTGCCGCAGATCGGCGGCATGTACCGGGGCGACTTTGCGCGCAAATCCATCCTGGCCGAGTTCGGCTTCCGCCTGCCCTCCTGCATGGACAACCGCCCCCTGAAATTCGAGGAGTGGGACAGCTTCCGGCCCGACAGCGTCTTTGTGAGCGCCACGCCGGGTAGCTGGGAGATGGAGCGCACCGGCGGCACCTTCGCCGAGCAGGTGATCCGCCCCACCGGGCTGATCGACCCTGTCTGCGATATCCGTCCCGTCGAGGGGCAGGTGGATGATTTGCTGGCCGAGTGCCGCACCACCATCGGCAAGGGCGGGCGCATCCTCGTCACCACGCTCACCAAGCGGATGGCGGAGGACCTGACCGAGTACATGACGGAAGCGGGCATAAAAGTCCGCTACCTGCACTCGGATGTGGACACGCTGGAGCGCATCGAGATCATCCGCGATCTCCGCAAGGGCGTGTTCGATGTGCTGGTGGGCATCAACCTGCTGCGCGAGGGCCTCGACATCCCGGAATGCCGCCTCGTCGCTATTCTGGATGCGGATAAGGAAGGCTTCCTGCGCTCCACCACCTCGCTGATCCAGACCATCGGCCGCGCCGCGCGCAATGCCGAGGGCCGGGTGATTCTCTACGCCGACCGCATGACCAACAGCCTGCGCGCCGCGCTGGAGGAGACCGACCGCCGCCGCGCCAAGCAGCAGGCGTGGAACGAGGCGCATGGCATCACGCCACAGACCATCATCCGCCAGATCAGCGATGTGCTGCAGAGCGTGTATGAGCAGGACTACGTCACCATCGCCCCGACCGAGGCGGAGGAGGAAGGGCCGAGCCATTTCGTCGGCAAGGACCTGCGGGCCAGCATTGCCGAGCTGGAGCGGCAGATGCGCGCCGCCGCCGCCGATCTGGAGTTCGAGACCGCCGCCCGCCTGCGCGACGAAATCAAGCGGCTGGAAAATCTGGAGCTGGGGCTGGAGCCCAATCTGGCCGGGCGTTCCATGCAGGATGCCCTGCCGCGCGCCGGCAAGGATGGCCCGGCGCGCCAGGCGGGAGGCAAGAAGGACTGGCGGCCGAAGCCTCTGGGTCCCGGTGGCGGCGGATATGAACCGGAGAAGAAGCGGGGCGGGGCACGCCGGCGGAAGAGTTAACGAATCCCTAAATCGTTTTTTGAATTAAGCCACAAAAAAGAGACGATTCTCCGTTTATGTTTTGCTGCGCTTATGGCAAACCTTCTTTCCGATGACGCCGGGGGGGCCGGCGACGACGACAGAGGTCAGCCATGAAGCGCGATAAGCCGATCATGGGGTTCGCTTGGTACGAGCCCTCCAGTTTCGCCATTCTGCGCACATACATGCCGGATATGAGCGATACTTATGATGACTGGCGGGAAGGTGCGGCCCGGGACGTGCTCCACCACGAGAGGCAAGGTTACCGCGTTATTCGCGTGACCATTCGCCCGCAGGAATTCTTCTCCTGGTGCAAGGGCCGCGGCATTCGCATGCCGGGGGTGAAGGAGCGCCGCCAGTTCGCCGCGGACGGCGCCCGGCGCATCGTCAGCGCTGAACAGAATACCGTGAAGCGAGGCTTTTCCTTTTTCTGAAGCCGTAGGGCGCGGTCCGCGGGGCAGGAGCGCAGCGTTACCGCTCCGCTCACGGATTTTCCAACGGGCTCCTTAACCTTTTGTCAGAATTGCCCCGCTAATCTGGCGGCACCGACAGCGCCGCAGCCCCCTGCGGCGCGCCGCACCTCTTCCCCCAGTGCGGTTCTGGTGGCGGGGGCGGCGCCGTCACCTCCCCCGGTGCAGCCGCCCCCTGCCTTCCGGCTTTCTCCTCCCGCGCTGGCGCATGGCACGCAGCCCCGCTATGGGCTGGCGCCGCCCGGACCAACAGGCCATCCTGGCGGCCCGATCGCCTACCGCGCCCCCGTGGCGCCCCGAGGAGTTCAGCATCCATGCGTATCCTGCTGGTGGAGGACGACGCTGAGGTCGGCCGCTTCGTCAAGAAGGGGCTTCAGGAAGCCGGCCACACTGTCGAACATGTGCCCAATGGCCGCGAAGGTCTCTTCATGGCGGCCAGCGAGAATTTCGACCTGCTGGTCCTGGACCGGATGCTGCCCGGCGGCATCGACGGTGTCCGCCTCGTCGAAACCCTGCGTGGCCAGGGCAACCACACCCCCGTCCTGTTCCTCTCCGCGCTGGCGGGGGTGGATGAGCGTGTGAAGGGCCTGAAGGCCGGCGGCGATGATTATCTGGTCAAGCCCTTCGCCTTCGCCGAGCTGCTGGCACGGGTGGAAGCGCTGGGCCGCCGCCCGGCGGTGGATGCCCCCGCCACGCGGCTGAAGATCGCCGATCTGGAGTTGGATTTGCTCTCCCGCACCGTCACGCGGGGCGGCAAGCGCGTCGATGTGCAGCCGCGCGAATTCCGCCTGCTGGAGCATCTGATGCGCCATGCCGGCCAGGTCGTCACCCGCACCATGCTGCTGGAGAAGGTGTGGGACTACCATTTCGACCCACAGACCAACGTCATCGACGTGCATGTCTCCCGCCTGCGGCAGAAGCTGGACAAGGGCTTTGACAAGCCGTTGATCCACACCGTCCGCAACGCCGGTTACATGATCCGCGCCGAGCCGTGACGCCGCCGCCGCATCCGCGGCCCCAGCCTGCCACCCCTCGGCCTGCCACCCCCCCGCTTGCCGTGCCGCCGCCCTTGTCCTCGGGTCCTCGGCGGCGGGGGCAGCATCCGGGACCACTGTGGCGGCTGCTTTCCTCCACTGGCTTCCGGTTCGCGCTACTCTTCGCGGTGCTGTTCCTGCTGGCCGGCCTGGCCTTTACCGGCGTGCTCTGGTGGGGCACCGCAGGCGCGCTGGACCGGCAGGTTGATGCCGCGATCCGTGCCGACGCCATGGCATTGGCCGAACGCTGGCGCGATGCCGGCGACCCCGCCGTGGCGGATGCCATCAATGAGCGCCTCGCGCTCGATGCCGAGAATCAGACTCTCTATCTGTTGGCCGCCCCCAGCGGGCAGCGGCTGGCCGGCAATCTGGAAGGGTTGCCGCAGGGCTTCGCGCCGGAAGTGCAGTGGTACGGCATGTCTCTGGAGCGGGACGGCATTCCCGGCGAGGCCCGCCTTTTCGTCCTGCCTCTGCCAGATGGTTCCCGCCTCGCCGTGGGGCGCGATGTCGAGGAAAAGCTGCGCCTGCGGGAGCTGCTGACGGAAGGCCTGGCCTGGTCCGCCGGCGTCGCGCTGCTCTTCGCCTTCGCGGGCGCTGCCCTGCTGCGCCGGGCGCTGGAGCGGCGCCTCGCTCCCGTCACCGCCACCGCCGCGCTCATCGCCGGGGGGGACCTGACGCCCCGCGTGCCGCTCTCCGGCCGTGACGATGAATTCGAGGCGCTGGGTCGCAGCATGAACGCCATGCTGGACCGCATCGCCCATCTGATGGAGGGCGTGCGCGGCGTCTCGGATGCCATCGCGCATGATTTGCGCACCCCCATCGCGCGTGCCCGCAACCGGCTGGAGGAGGCGCTGGCCGAGGCCAACGACCCGGTGGCGCTGCAAGGCGCGCTGGAGCGCGGCATCGCCGATCTGGACAATGTCACCCGCGTCTTCCAGGCCGTGTTGCGTATCGCGGAGGTGGAAGCGGGCGCCCGCCGTGCCGCCTTCGCACCCGTGGACCTCGTCCCGCTGCTGGAGGACGCCGCCGAGCTCTATGGCGCCACGGCGGAGGAACGAGGGCAGACCCTCACCACGAGCTGGCCCGATTCCCTGCCGTTGACCGGTGACCGGGACCTGCTGCTGCAGGCTTTGGCCAACCTGCTGGACAATGCGGTGAAGTTCACCCCGGAAGGCGGCAGCATCGGCCTGTCGGCGGCGCTGGCGGAGGACGCGGTCACTGTCCGGGTATCCGATCAGGGGCCGGGTCTTTCCACCGAGGACCGTGCCAGGGTGGGAGAGCGATTCTTCCGGGCGGATACCGCCCGCGCCACGCCGGGCTCCGGCCTGGGCCTCTCGCTCGTGCGGGCGGTGGTACAGCTCCATGGCGGTACGCTCTGGTTCGAGGAGGGCCATGGCCAGGAGGCCACCCGGCCAGGGCTCGCCGTCTGTTTCCGTCTCCCGCTGGCCTGATTCTACCGGCGCCAGCGGCGTTAGCCGGACGTCATGACCAACCCTTCATCCCCCGCTCACGGCGCCGCAGAGGGGGAAAGGGCAGAATGGGGCCATGCTTCCCCGCTTCCTGCTCGCGCTGTCCGTCCTGTCCTTCCACCCCCGCCTGGCCTTTTCCGCGGAGCTGCGCACCGTGCCGCAGGACCTCCGCTACTGCCAGGAGCTGGCCGAACGGCTCGCGGCCCAACCGGGTGGTTCGAAGGAGCCTGCCCGCTCCCTGGGTGAGGAAGGGCTGCAACTGTGCAACGCCGGCAATGTCCGCACCGGCGTGGCAAGGCTACGCCGTGCCATGCGCGTGGCCCAAGGGCGGTGAGGCGGCATTCCGCCTCAGATTGAGACCATAAAAAAAGGCGGCCCATCGCAGGGCCGCCTTTTCGCGTAAGGGAGAGGGCCGTCAGGCGGCCATCAGCCCCTCGGACTGGCGGCGCACCATGTCCTGATACGGGCCCGGGCGACGCACCAGCATCTCTGGCGAGCCGTCCTGCACGATCTGGCCGCTCTCCATCACCACGATGCGGTCGAAGTTGGACAGCGTGGCCAGGCGGTGCGCGACGGCGATCACGGTGCGGCCTTCCATCAGCCGGTCCAGCGCCACCTGCACCTCGGCCTCGCTCTCCGAGTCGAGGGCAGAGGTCGCCTCGTCCAGCAGCAGGATCGGCGCGTTCTTCAGCAGCGCGCGGGCAATCGCCAGACGCTGGCGCTGGCCGCCGGAAAGCTTGGCGCCGCGGTCGCCCACGATGGTGTCGAAGCCATCCGGCAGTGCCTCGATGAATTCGCGGCAGCGGGCGGCCTCGGCGGCGGCCAGAACCTCGGCGTCGCTGGCGTCCGGGCGGGCGTAGCGGATGTTCTCCAGCACCGTGCGATGGAACAGCGAGACATCCTGCGGCACGACCGCGATCATGTCCGCCAGGCTCTCGCGGGTCGCGCCGGCGATATCCTGGCCGTCGATGACCACGGCGCCTTCCTGCGGCGCGGCATGGCGCTGCAGTAGGGTCAGCAGGGTGGACTTGCCGGCGCCCGAGCGGCCGACCACGCCCACCTTCTGCCCCGCCGGGATCTCCAGCTGCATGTGGCGCAGGATGGGCGCGCTGCCGGCCGGCGCCGCCGGGTAGCGGAAGGTGATGTCCTTGAAGACCACCTGGCCGCCCTTGGCGGAAATGCGCGTGGCGTCCTCGGCATCCGGCATGTCGTGCGGCACCAGCAGGGCGCCCAGCGCCTCCCGCATGCGGGCCACGTACTGGGTCAGGTCCACCAGCGCCATGGCGAGGTCGCGCGAGGCGTGCAGGATGGTGAAGCCCAGGGTGCAGACCAGCACGATGTCACCGGTGGTGGCCCGGCCGATCTGCCAGAGATGCACGGCCCAGCCCAGAAGGCAGGCGGTCAGGATGGCGGTGGCGGCGCCATGCACCAGGCGCAGCTTCTCGAGATAGCGCAGGCTCGCGCGGCGGGCGGAGGTTTCGGCGTTCAGCGCGTCGTCCAGCCGGCTGGACTCGCGGCCAAAGGCACCGAAGGCACGCACCAGGGAGAAGTTCTGCACCACGTCCACAAGCTGGCCGTCGACGGCGGCGGCGCGGCCGGCGAAGCCGTCATGCAGCCGCTCGCCCTTGCGGCCCAGCCAGGCGACGCCGACGGCGAGGGAGCCCGCGGCCAGCACCAAGCAGCCCGCCATGACCGGGTCCACGGTGGAGAGGAACACGATGGCCAGCACCACCGCCACAGCCGGCGGCACGGTGTGCCAGGTGAAGTTCTGCAGCAGGGTGAAACCTGCCGTGCCCGTCGCGCTGATGCGGCTGGCGAGTGTGCCGGCCGAGCGGTTGGCGAAGTAGCCGGGCGCGTGGCCGGCCAAATGCCGGAACAGCTCGGCGCGCATGGAGGCGGTGGCGCGCGGGAAGCGGTCCGCCGCGATCCAGCCGCCAACGCGCCACAGCATGTTATCCGTGGCGATGATGCCGGCGAGGATGGCGAAGGCGGTCCACACCGCGGCGGCGCCGATCTGCGACGGATCGCCCGAAAGCGTGTCGATCAGGTGCTTCACGGCATAGTTGGAGCCGACCGAACAGCCGACCGCGCCCAGCACCGCCAGCATGATCGCGATATGCGACCCTGCCCGCGGCCGCATGTGGCGCAGCAGGAAGGCGACAGGACGGTTCGCGTAGCGAAGGACCTCGTCGGTCTTGGTCTGGGCATCGGTGGGCTGCATGGGGGCCAGGGCCTCCTGTTCATCCGCGGTTCGCACATCGGCGTGAGGTCACGCCGCATTTGCGTTGATACGGATGGAACAACGGCATCGCGTCGAAATCGTGGCGAAGTGTGCCGAATCCCTACCGCATTCGTTACCCAAATTGCTTGTCAGACCCCCGCGGGGGTCATGTCCTAGACGGAGTACGGAACCAGATGCGTATCGCCCAGATCGCTCCCCTGACGGAAGCCGTGCCGCCGAAGCTGTATGGTGGCACCGAGCGGATCGTGTCCTACCTGACCGAGGGGCTCGTGGAGCTCGGCCACGAGGTCACGCTTTTTGCGAGTGGCGATTCGGTGACCTCCGCAACCCTGGCGCCGATGAGCGCCAAGGCTCTCCGCCTCGACCCGTCGGTGCGCGACGCCAATGCGCCGCTGATGCTGATGCTGGAGACGGTCTACCGCCGCCGCCACGAGTTCGACCTGCTGCACTTCCACCTGGATTATCTGCCGTTCTCGCTGTTCTCGCGGCAGAGCACGCCGATGGTGACGACCCTGCATGGCCGGCTGGACCTGCCGGAGCTGCAGCCGGTGTTCGAGGCTTTCCGGGACGTGCCGGTGGTTTCCATCTCGAACGACCAGCGCAAGCCCCTGCCGCAGGCCAATTTCGCCTCGACCATTTATCATGGCCTGCCGGAGAAGCTGCTGACTCCGCGCACGGATAAGAAGCCGGGCTATCTGGCCTTCCTGGGCCGCATCGCGCCCGAGAAGCGCTGCGACCGTGCCATCGAGATCGCCATCGCGACCAATACCCCGATCAAGATCGCGGCCAAGGTCGATAAGGTCGATGTCGATTACTACGAGCAGAAGATCCGCCCGCTGATGGCCCACCCGCTGGTGGAATTCATCGGGGAGATCAATGAGCAGCAGAAGCCGGAATTCCTCTCCGGCGCCACCGCGCTCGTGACCCCGATCGATTGGCCGGAGCCCTTCGGCCTGGTGATGATCGAGGCGATGGCCTGCGGTACGCCTGTGATCGCCTTCCGCCACGGCTCGGTGCCCGAGGTGGTGGATGAGGGCATCACCGGCTACGCGGTGGACAACATGCAGGAGGCCATCGCGGCCGTGGAGCGGGTGAAGAACCTCTCCCGCGAGCGGGTGCGCCAGCAGTTCGAGGCCCGTTTCACCGCCCGCCGCATGGCAGAGGATTATGTGGCCCTGTATCAGCGGCTCACCCATGCCCGTACGCCGGAGCTGCTGGTGGCCGCCGAATAAGCAGTGTCACCCATTATCCAGCCTTCGAGGGCCCGGGCGGCGACCGCCCGGGCCTTTTCATGAATCAGCTCTGCGCACGGCAACGTGACATTTTACGATGACTGCCGGCGTTTCCGGGCGGGGAGGCAGAGAATTTTCAGCCCTGAATGCGTTGTTTCGCTCCGCGCCAGAGGTGCTTAAACAAGCGGACCTATGCGCATGTAAGAGAGTGTGACCGATGCTCCGCAGTGCCGACGCGCCCATGCGCCCCTTGGCGGCCTCGCCGGCCGGGGGCGGCACATGCGTGAGCCCGCTGCCGTCTCATCAGAGCGGCTGGGTTCTCCGCATGGCGGAGGAGGCGGACACGGCTGGCATCCTCGCCATCCTCAATGACGTGATCGCCACCACGACCGCTGTCTACACGGATCGGCTGGAGACATTGGAGGAGCGGCTGGCGTGGCTGCGCCATCGCCGCGCGCTCGGCTACCCCGTGCTGGTGGCGGAAGGCCTGCCGGGAGATGGCATTATCGGCTTTGCCAGCTTCGGGGACTTCCGCGGCGGTTGGGCAGGCTTCCGCAACACCGTCGAACATTCGGTGCATGTGCGGGCGGATGCGAGGGGCAGGGGGGTCGGCCAGACCCTTGTCGCAGCACTGATCGAGCAGGCGCGCGCCGCCGGCAAGCACGTGCTCGTGGCTTCCGTGGATGCGTCGAATGAACGGTCGCTCCACATGCATGAGAAGCTGGGCTTTCGGCGGGTAGCCCATATGCCGCAGGTCGGGTGCAAGTTTGGCCGCTGGCTTGATCTGGTGATGCTGCAGATGGTGCTCGGAGACGAGCCGCCCACCTGAAGCGGCCGCCCGTCCCCGCCTAGCGGGGCTTCAGCAGCTCCGAGACCAGGCGGGCCAGATCGCTCTGCCGGAAGGGCTTGCGCAACAGCGGAAAGGCGCGCCCCATCCCGGCCGGATCGGCGTATCCGGACAGCATCAGCACTGGCAACTCCGGCCGCGCGGCGCGCACCTTGTTCGCCAGTTCCAGCCCGTTCATCCCCGGCATGGCGTAGTCGGTCACCAGCATGTCGATCGGCTGGCCCTGCTCCAGCATTGCCAGGGCCGCGGCCGCGTCGCCCGCTTCGACGATGTGGTGTCCCAGCTCGTTCAGGAAGGTCGCAGCGATGCCGCGCGCTCCCGCGTCATCATCCACCACCAGGATCTGTGCGGCTGCCGGGCCCACCGCGCCGCTTGCAGGCGTGTCGGAAGACGAGGAGGGGAGTATGGAGCGGGGAAGATACAGCTCCACCTGCGTACCCTGGCCCGGGTGGCTGGAGAGCGTGACCGCGCCGCCGGACTGGCGCACCAGCCCATAGACCATGGAGAGGCCAAGCCCGGTGCCCTTGCCGACATCCTTCGTGGTGAAGAAGGGCTCGAAGGCCTTGGCCATCACCTCCGGCGACATGCCGGTGCCGGTGTCAGCCACGCTCAGCGCCACGTAATCGCCCGCCGCCAGGTCCTGGATCTCGCCTTCCGCCAGGGAGACGTTGCGGGTGGAGAGGGTGATGGTGCCGCCCTCCGGCATCGCATCGCGGCTGTTGATGCAGAGATTCAGCAGCGCCAGGCCGATCTGTTCCGAATCCGCCGTCGCATGCCAGGGCGTCTCCGTCAGGGCGTGTTGGAGAACCACGCCATCGCCCAGGCTGCGGAGAAGCAACCCCTCCATCTCCCGCACCATGGCATTCACGTCGGTGGGGCGGAGCTGCAGGCTGCGCTTGCGGCTGAAGCTCAGCAGCCGGCGCGTCAGGGCGGAGCCGCGCTCGGCGGCGGTCATCGCCGTCCGCAGCAGCGCTTCCTGCCGGGCATCCTTCGGCCCGCCGCTCAACATCAGGTCCAGGCTGCCCATGATGGCGGTCAGGAGATTGTTGAAATCATGCGCGACGCCGCCGGCCATGGTGCCGAGGGCCTGCATCTTCTCCGCCTGATGCAGCCGTTCCTCCAGCCCGCGCTGCTCGGTCAGATCATGCTCGAACGTCGCCAGGTGGGTCAGCCTGCCCTGGCTGTCCAGAATCGGCAGGCGCTGTACCCGCACCCAGCGGGGCGGAACATCGGCGGTCTGCACCACCTCATCGGTTCCCCGTCCGCTCTCGATGACGGCGGCTTCGGCCAGGGCCAGCTCCTCACCAGCGGCCTCCGGCAGCAGCGCGGCTTCCCGCTCGCCTAGCAGCGTGTCCGGCGTGCCGCCCAGCGCCGCCGCCTTCGCCGCGTTCAGCCGGACGAAGCGGCCCTCACGGTCCTTGAAGGAGAGCGCATCGGCCGAGGCATCGAGCAGGCCGTGCAGCAGGGCGCGTTCCGTCTCCAGCGCGCGAGCCAGGCGGTGGCGCTCCACCGCCACCATCACCATGCTGCGCAGCGCCTCCGGGTCCCATGGCTTGGGCGCGTAGAAGGCAATACGGCCGCGGTTGACGGCACGGATCACCGCCTCCAGCTCGGCATAGCCTGTCAGCAGCAGTGCCTCGGCCTTGCTGACCTCCCGCGCCTGGGCGAGGAAGGCATCGCCCGTCATGCCCGGCATGCGCTGGTCGGAGATGATGACGTCCACCTCCGGCACCGCGCGCAGGATCTCGAGCGCCTGCGCGCCGGAGCTGGCGGCGTGGACGCGGAAATCCTCCTCGAACAGATCGGTCAGCGCGGTCAGGATCTCTGGCTCGTCATCGACGACGAGCAGCGTTCCCCGCCGCGTCTCGCTTCGGCTCGGCTTACTCATGACCTCCATCGGCGTTAAGCTTCGGTCCGTATCGGTACGCTCACCGTGAAGCGGGCGCCCCCCTCGGCGGAGGCGCCGACGGTGATGGTACCCTCATGCGCCGAGACAATATTGTAAGCGATGGCGAGGCCGAGGCCAGTGCCCTGCCCGATGGCTTTCGTGGTAAAAAACGGCTCGAAGATACGGTCACGCAGCTTTTCCGGCACGCCGGGGCCGGTATCGGTGACGGTGATGGTGTAGCTGCGCCAGTCGCTCCGGGTGCCGATGCTGATGCGTCCCTGGCCGGGAATGGCATCGGCGGCGTTGCTCACCAGGTTCATGACCACCTGATTGAACAAGGCCGGCAGGCAGACAAGCTCTTCCACCCCTTGCAGGTCGCGTTCCACCGTCAGGCGATCCCCCAGCTTGGGGCCCAGCAGGGTCAGCACCGTCTCCATCGCCTCGGGCACGTTCACGCGCTGGAAGGCGCCGTCATCCTGGCGGGAGAAGCGGCGGAGATTGGCGACAAGCTCCTGGATGCGCGCAAGGCCCAGCGTCATGGACTGCGCGCGTTCCCGCGCGCGGGCGGCGAGCGGCGTGGCTTCGGAGGCTTCCGGCAGCATGGCCTCGATCTGCGCCAGCAGCCGCTCCACCGTGCCCTGATGCGCCTGGATGAAGGCGAGGGGATTGTTGATCTCATGCGCGATGCCCGCCACCAGCTCGCCCAGCGAGGCCATCTTCGCGGCCTGCACGAGTTGCGTCTGGGTATCGCGCAGCTCCTGGTTGGTCGCCTCCAGCTCCGCATTGGTGCGGGCGAGCACTTCGGCCATGGCGGCGCGGGCCTCGGCGCGGGCGATGGTCAGCGCCCGTTCGCGCGCGGCCTCGGCGGTGCGGCGCTCCTCCTCCAGCAGCAGCTTGCGGCGAAGGGCGGCGCGCAGCCGCACGCTCAGCACCTCGGCCGGGGCGGGGGTGGCGATGAGGTCATCCGCCCCCGCCGCGAAGAGCTGGCCCATCAGCACCTGCTCCTCGCTGCCCGCGGCACCGTCCTCCAGCAGGGCGACGATCTGGAACAGCGCGCCGGTCTCGTCGCGCAGGGCATGCAGGCGCGAGGCGAGGTCCACGCCCTCGAAGCCGGCATTCAGCAGCACGCAATCGAAGGTGCCGGGTTCGTCCTGCAGGATGTCCAGCGCCGCCTCCGCCGTGCCGCACGCTTCCACCGCATGGCCTTCCCGCTGAAGCTGGGTGACGAGGGCAAGGCGCTGGGTGGCGCTGGGCTCCACCACCAGGATACGGGTGCGCCGGAAGGTGCCGCCCGTGTTCTCGGCGGGCATGGCCTCCACCCGGCTGCGCAGCAGCGCGCGCAGCCGGCCCAGCAGCAATTCGGGCGCGGCCGATTTCGGCACATAGGCATCGGAGCCGCTCTCCAGCCCATGGCGTTCCAGGTCGCGCTCCCGCGCCTCGGTCAGCATCAGCACGGGCAGGGCGCGGGTGCGGCTGTTGAGGCGAATCTGCCGCACCATCTCGTCGCCATTCATGGCAGGCAGGTGATAGTCCGCGATCACCAGGTCGGGCAGCGGGCCATTCAGCGCCTCCAGCGCCGCTTCGGCCGTCGCCGCGCGCTGCACCCCGAAGCCTTCATCCTCGAGCATGCGGCGCATCTGAAGGGCCTGGGTCTCGGAATCCTCGACCAGCAGAATGGCATGCCGGCTATCGTTCATCCGAAGGCCTCCTTGCGGGCGAGTTGCAGCAGCCGCGCGCTGATCTGCGGCAGGGGAAGGCTGACGGTGGAACCGCCCAGCCGCACGGCGGCCGCCGGCATCCCGTACACGACAGCCGTGCTCTCATGCTCGGTAATGGTGTAGCCGCCCGCCTGCCGCATCTCGGCGAGGCCCATGGCGCCATCCTCGCCCATGCCGGTCAGCAGCACGCCGAGCCCCTGCGCACCCGCCGTGGCGGCCACGCTGCGGAACAACAATGTCGCGGAAGGGCGCTGGCTGGCGATGGGCTTTTCCAGGCTGAGCCGCAGCGTGTTCTGCGGCGAGAGCAGCAAGTGGCGGTCCCCGGGCGCGACATAGACGTGGCCGGGCAGGGGCGTATCGCCCTCCTTCGCCAATGCCACCTTCAGCGGCACCAGACCGTCCAGCCAGCTGGCGAAGCCCTCCATGAAGGCCGCGCCCATATGCTGCACCAGCAATACCGGCAGTGGGAATTCCGGCGGCAGGGCCCCCAGCACCTGCGCGAGCGCCGGTGGCCCGCCCGTGGAGGCGGCGATGGCGAGAACCGCAGGCGCCTGCGCGGGCCGCCGCGGCGCCTGCCCCTGCACCGGCATCTCCGGCACCAGGCTGCGGTAGCGCGGGGAGATGGAGGGGCGCTGCCGGATCACCGCCACCTGGCTCATGATGTAGAGCTGGGTGCAGATGGTCTCGGCGATCTGTTCATGCCCGCCCGTCTCGATGCCGACGGGCTTCTCCACCACCGAAAGCGCGCCCGCGCGCAGCGCATTCATCGAGATATCCAGGCTCTCGTCATTGATGCTGCCGGCAATGACGACGATGGGCGTGGGATGCTCCGCCATGATGCGCCGCGTCGCCTCCAGCCCGTCCATGCCGGGCAGGCGCACATCCATGGAAATGACATCGGGCCGGACGCGGGGCAGCTCCCGCAACGCCTCCTCCGCCGAGGCCACGGCGGCGACCAGGCTCAGGCGGGCATCCTGCGACACGATATGCGCCAGCAGGTGGCGCACCACGAGGGAGTCCTCGACGATCATGACGCGGACAGGAGGCATCAGTCGCTCAGGCATGCTCACAACATCTGGCCGATCGTCGCCAGCAATTCGCGCTGGTCGAATTTCTGCTTCGCGAGGTAGGCCCCCGCGCCGAGATCGAGCCCGCGCCTCACATCCTCCGCGGTGGCGCGGGAGGTCATGAGAATGACGGGCAGCGGCGCCAGGCGCGTATCGTTCTTGATGGCCTGTAGGAGGGAGAAGCCATCCATCCGCGGCATCTCGACATCGGCGACGACGAGGTCCACCACCTCTTCCCCGCTCCGCAGCAGGTTCAGCGCATCCAGCCCGTCGACGCTGAGCAGAACCCGGTAGCCCTGCGCTTCCAGGATGCTCTTCTCCAGCGTGCGGGTGGTGATGGAATCGTCCACCACCAGAATGGTGCGCGGCGCCTGCCGTTCCGGCACCGGCACAAGGCCAAGGGCGCCGGCGCCGAGATGGCCTTCATCCCGCAGCCAGCGGCCGACCAGCCCCTCGGGGCTCAGCACCAGGATGGCGGTATCCGCCTCACGCGGGGCGACGCCGCTGACCAGCTCGGCATCCAGCCCCGGCGCGTCGAGGCTGTCCACCAGCAGGGTCTGCACATCCTGCGCCGCCTCCACCGCCACGGCGCAGCGCCTGGCACCACGGCGGAGGAGAACGGCGTTCACATGCCCTCCCTCCACCGGAATGGTGGCGGCTGGCGATCCGAGAAGGGCAGGCAGAGCAATCACGGGGACGATAACGTCCTGACCGCCCGCTTCGATGCACGCCACCGGACGGCCTTCGACACTTTCCACCGAGGCGAGGGGAAGGCGCAGCAGCCGCTCGACTCCGTGGCTCGGAATGCCGAAGGTCTGGCCATCCGATTCCACCAGCAACAGCCGCTGGCGCGCGGCGGAGAAGGGGACGGCGATCTCGACTTCCGTGCCCGTCCGCCGTGCCCGCATCAGCGCCCCGCCCCGCAATTGCCGTGCCGCGTCGGCCACCACGGAAAGGCCCATGCCGCGGCCGGAAAGGCGGTCCACGGCCTGGGCAGTGGAGAAGCCGGGCTCGAACACCAGCGCCAACAGGTGGTCCGCCGGCGGGGGCGGCGCGCCCCGCGCGCGCTCGTTGAGCAGGCCCTGCCGGATGGCGGTGGCCTCGATGCGCGCGAGATCGGGGCCGCGCCCATCATCGGCGACGCTGACCACCAGCAACCCGCTCCGGCCGGAGAGGCGCAGCACGATTTCGGCCCGCGCGGGCTTGCCCTTCGCCCGGCGTTCATCCGGTGCTTCCAGCCCGTGGCTGATGGCATTGCGCAGCAGATGCAGCACCGGGTCCTTCAGGGCCTGCAACACACGGCGGTCGGCCTGGATCTGCATCCCCTCCAGCCGCACGGAGACATCCAGCCCCGCCTCCCGCGCCAGCTCCCGCGCCATACGCCCGAGCGGCTCCAGCACCGTCTCCGCCGGCACCAGGGCGATGGTCTCCACCTGGTCCCGCATGCGCTGGGCGGCGGCTTCGGCGCTCCAGCTCGCCGCACGGTGCTCCCGCCGGAGGCGCGCGGCGGCGCGGCCGATACGGGCAAGGCCGCGCTCGGCATGGCGCAGGCGCGGGTCGGGCTGGTGACCGATCAGGACATCCCATTCCTGCCGCAGCGCCGCCAGCTCCGCTTCCAGCGCACGAAGCCCGGCTTCCAGCGCGCCCTGACGGGAGATTTCCTCCGACAGGGCGTGCACGGCGGTGGAGAGGCTTTCGATCTGTCCCGCATTCACCCGCAGGTATTCGACCGCCTGGGCAGGCTGAGAGGATGGGGCAGGTTCGGCGGGCGGTTCCACCTGAGGCGGCGGCGGGGCGGCGGGCGTCTCGGGTGCCGGAGCCGCTGGCGCCATGCCGGACCATGCATCGAGCGCCGCGATGGCCGAGGAGGGCGCGGGAGGCGTTCCGCCGGCGGAAAGGGCGGCCACATAGCCTTCGATTCCGTCCAACCCCGTCTGCACCGCCGCGGCGACGGCGCCGGGCAGCGGCAGCTCGCCCTCCATCACCCGCGCCAGCACGGCTTCCAGCCTGTGCGCCACCTCTTCCACCACCGGCAGGTCCACCGCGCGCGCGGCGCCTTTCAGGCTGTGGGCACGGCGGAAGATGTCGCGCAGATCAGCGGGCTCACCCCGCTCGGCGGCCTCCAGCGCGGCGCGGATGGCGCGCAGATGCTCCTTGTGCTCCACATCGAAGGCGGCGAGCAGTTCCTGGCGCAGATTCGAGGGCGGCACGGGCTATGTTCCTTGCTGGCCGGTCCCTCAGAGCCTGTAGCGGTCGGCCAGGTTGACGAGCTGCGCGGAAAGCTGCGCGAGATTGGCCGCCGCCGTATCCAGCTGCCGGGTGCCCGCCGCCGTCTGCTGGCTGGCCTGGCGGATGTTCTGCAACGCGCCCATCACCTGCTCGATGCCCAGCTGCTGCTGGTTGGTGCTGGCCACGATCTGCTGGAAGGTATGCACCCCTTCCTGCACGCGGCTCGTGATCTCGGTGATGGCGGTATGGGTGGTGTCCGTGCGTTCACGCCCCGCAGCCACGCGCTTCACCGCCTCCTCTGTCAGCATGACGGAGGAATTGATGCCGCGCTGGATGTCGCCGAGGATGGAGCGTACCTGCGCCGTCGCATCCTTCGCCTGGTCGGCCAATGTCTTCATCTCGGCGGCGACGACGGAGAAGCTGCGGCCCTGCTCGCCCGCCGCCGCCGCCTCGATGGCGGCATTCAGCGCCAGCAGGTGGCTGCGCTCGGAAATGTCGTTGACCGTGCTGATGATCTCGCCGATCGCCTGCGTCTTCTCGGACAGCGCGACGATATTGGCCGCCACGGCCTCGGCCTGCTCGCGGATGGAATCCATCGCCTTCACCGTCTCGTCCACCGCGCGGAGGCCGGCATTGCTCGTCTGGGCGGTGGCCTGGGCGGTGGCGATCACCTCCTGCGCGCGCTTGCCGATCTGCACGCCGGAATGGGTGATCTCATCGACCGTCGCGGCGGTTTCCTGCACGGCGGCCAACTGCTCTTCCACGCTCGCAGCCTGTTCCTGCGTGCTGGCGCGGATCTCGGCGGCGGCGGCGTTGAGGTCGTTGGTGGCCTGCCGGCTCTGAGCGGCGAGCTGGCGCAGCCCCTCCACCATGGCATTCAGCGTGACGCCAAGCCGGCCGAACTCGTCATTGCCCACCTTTGCCGGGGCGCCGCTCAGCTCGCCACGGCCCACGCGCTCGACGAACTCCATGAAGGTCGAGAGGGGGTGGAGGATGGAGCGGCGGATCAGCAGCGCCACAATCAGGCTGACCAGCACCGCCCCTGCCAGCACCAGGATGACCGAGAGGCGGCTCTCCTCATAGATCGTCTGGCTGCGTTGCTGGCCGGCGGCGATGACGGCGTTCAGCGCCTGCACCGCGCGTTCGATCTGCTGGTTGAACTCGCCCCGGCTGGTCGCGAGCGCCGTGCCGCTGGAGAGCATCGCCTCCAGGTCGTTGGCGCGGATGGCCTGGATCTGCGCCTGGCCTTGCTCACGCACCTGCCGCAGCGGCGCCGCCGCCTGGCTCAGCGTCTGCGCGACCTGCTGCCAGCTGCTGGTGCGGTCGCCCGAGACAGCGGTCGCGGCATTGCGGCTGGCCGTGGAGAGGATGTCCGCCAGCAGCGTGTCGGTGCGGTTTGCTGTCCGCTGCCAGTTCTGCAGCGCGTCGGCATCTTCCGCCGTGCGGCCCAGGCCGCGCAGCAGGAAGCGATTGACGGAGAGGGTGCGCGTCTCCTGCATCTCGCTCTCCGCGTCCCGGAGGGTGGAGAGCTCGCGCAGCATCGCCAGATCCCGCGCCACGATGGTGTCCGTCGCATTGGTGACGGTGCTGATCTGGTTCAGGCTGTAGACCCCGAGCAGCACCAGCATCAGGACGAGGGCGGCGAAGCCGAGAAGAATGCGGTTGGCGATACTCAAGGCGTCACGCTCCCGTTGACGGCGGAGGGGTGGAAGGCGCGGCGGCCAGGAAAGGCCGCAGCAGGCGGTCGAGGTCGATCAGCCCGAGCAATGTGCCATCGGGCGAAAGGGCGTGGCCGGTGACGGCACGGTGGGGCGCGGCCTCGGCGGGGCTGTCGGCCGGGATGGCGGCCATGGCGGCGAGGGCACGGTCCACCCGCAACGCGAAGCGCCGCGTGCCATGGCGGAGCAACAGAAGGTGACCCCCGCTCGGCGTGGCAGAGGGGGCGCCAAGGGCCGCGCCCAGATCCAGCACGATGAAGACCTGCCCCGCGCGGCCCAACAGCCCGAGCATGGCGGGCGGTGCTCCCGGCGTTGGCGTCAGCGGTGCGAAGGACACCACCTGGCCGATGGCGGCAAGCGGCAACCCATAGGTTTCCGTCCCCAGCGTGCAGGCCAGGACAGGCACGGGTGCGGGCCCTTCCTGTACACGGCCGCCATCGCGCAGCGCGAGTTGCCGGGTGCGGGCATCCAGGACGTCGTCCAGCCAGTGCGGGGCAGGCGCGGGCAGCTTCAGCGGCATGGCTTACCGCTGTTCCAGTTGCAGGCGCGCGGCTTCGCGCAATTCGCCGGCGGTCATGCCGTCTCCTTCCTCCAGCGGCGCCGTGTCCGGCAAGGCGTGCACGATGCGGGCCGCGGCCGCGATGGCCTTGCGCCCTGGCATGCGCCGTCCCTGCTGCAAGAGCAGCAGGCCAAGCTGGTAATGTGCCATGGCGAAATCGTCACGCAATGCGAGGGTGCGCCGGAAGGCGCGCTCCGCCTTCTCGGCCTGCCCTTGCGCCCATGCCAGCAAGGCATCGTAGAAATTCAGCAGCGCGCTGGTGGGCTCATGCGCCAGCGCATCCCGGCAGGCGAGACTCGCGCCCTCCAGATCGCCGAGATCGGCACGCCGCCGCACCGCTTCCAGCAGATCGGCGGGCGGTGGCGGTGGGCTGGGGGGCGCTTCCTGCGCCGGTACCGGTCGTTGCTGTGGAGCGTTGCGGGGCGCCGCGGGACCAGGAGCCGGGGCGGAAAGGGGGGCAGGCAGCAGGAGGTCGGGCAGCGGCGGCAGCGCCGGGGCGGGTGGCGTGGCCGGCGGGAGCTGCGGCAGTTCTCCCCCTTCCCGCCGCCAGGCGGCGGTGCCCGGCAGCGGCACGGACTGGAGAAAAGCGGAAAAGGCAGGGTTGGGCTCGGCATGCCCCAGCAGCAGCCAGCCTTCGGGCGCCAGCCGGCCCGCCAGCGCGCGCACCAGCGGGGGTACGGTCTCCGGATGGAAATAGATCAGCACGTTGCGGCAGAGAATGAGATCGAACTCATTCATCTCCAGCGCTTCACCTTCCTCCAGCAACTCCATCAGGTTGTGCCGCTGGAAGCGCACCATGGCGCGATAGATCGGCCGCAACTGCCAGTTCTTGCCCGCCGGCAGGAAGTCCCGCGCACGCTGCTCCGGTGAGAGACTGCGGAGCGACCAGGCGGAGAACACGCCCTCGCGCGCGGTGGAAAGCGCCGCCTCGTTCAGGTCGGTGCCCAGCAGCGTGATCCGCCATTCCGGCAGCGCGTCTCCGAGCAGTTCATGCAGCAGGATCGCAAGGGAATAGGGTTCGGACCCGTTGGCGCAACCGGCGCTCCAGATGCGCAGCCGCCTGCTCTCCCGCCGCCGCTTCAGCAGGTCCGGCAGAATGGTCTCCCGCAGCGCCGCGAACTGCTCCGCATATCGGAAGAAGAAGGTCTCGCCGATGGTGATCTCGGCTTCCAGCGCCGCCCATTCGGCCTCGCCCAGCGCCGGGTCCGCCAGCCGTTCCAGATAGGCGCCGCTGCTGCCGAGGCCGAGCGCGCGCAGGCGGCGGCGCACCCGCTCCCACAGCAGGTCGTCCTTGTCCTCGTAGTAGAAATGGCCCGTGCGGCGGATGAGCAGCGCCTTCAGCCGCAGGAAATCCGCATCCGGCAGAAAGCGCGATGTGGTGGACTGAAAAACAGACCGCCCGGGAAATGCGGTGCGGGCAGGCTTCATCCGCTGGACCAGGCTTCCAGCCGTTCATTCGCGCGGCGGGTCAGCTCTTCCAGGCTGGCTTCCTCCTGCGCCATCAGAATGCGCGCCGGGTCCAGCAGGCTGGCGAAACCCTCTGGCAAGGCCAAGGTGGCCGCGACGCAGCCATTGAGGGTTTGTTCCGGCGGCACCGGGCGCAGGCCCTCGGCGGGCACGGCCGCCAGATCCAGCACCCTGTCCACCAGCAGGCCTATGGCAGGGCGCCGTTGCAGCAGCACGATATGCCGGTAGAGGCCGCCCGCTTCGGCCTCCACGGGAGGCAGGCCAAGGAGATGATCCAGCGCCAGCACGGGCACCGCCATTCCACCCAGGTTGAGAAATCCCGCGACCGCTGCCGGTAGCGAAGGGGGACGCGAAAGGCGGGGCAGCGGCAGCAGTTCCTGCACCGCCGCGCGGGGCAGGGCGCAGCACAGTCCAGCCAGGGTGAATATCAGATATTGGGCGTCCTGCCCGGAAGATCGTGGGGCGGCAGGTCCGTTCATCGCCTTGCCTCCGGCGTCAGGGAGCGGCCCCCCTCTACCACTCCGCGGCTGAAGACGCCAATCAGGGAGAAGCGAGCCGTATGGCTGGACCTTCACGCCGCATCCGGGCCACAACGCCTCCACCATGCAACATGCCCTGCTGCGCCACCTGCCGGCGGCCATCGCCCCCGGCCGCTGCTATGGCAGGCTCGACCTGCCGCCGGGTGCCTCCGGCCTGGGCGACCCGCTGCCGCGCGGCTTCACGGCCCTGGCGCTGTATTCCAGCCCGGCCCGCCGCTGCATGGCGCTGGCGGCGGCTGTTTCAGCCGAGACCGGCCTGCCCGTCCGCGAGGATGCGCGGCTGCTGGAGATGGATTTCGGCGCCTGGGAAGGCCTGCCCTGGGACGAGGTGCCGCGTGCCGCGCTGGATGCCTGGGCCGCGGACCCCTGGGGCTTCGCCCCGCCGGAGGGGGAGAGCGGTGCAGCGGTGGTGGAGCGGGTGCGGGCCTTCCATGCCATGCTGGCCGGGCCCTCCATCATCGTCTCCCATGGCGGGCCGCTGAAGATCCTGGCCGCGCTGATCGCGGGCCGGTCCATCGACCTGCTGGCACCCGCGCCGCCCCTGGGCAGTTGCGTGCTGCATGGTCCGGGCTTGGCCGTGGAGGCGGAAGGCGGCTAATCCTGAAGCCCGGGAAACGAGTGAAAGGCACATCATGGCGGAGAAGATGCGGATCGGCGGGCTGGATGTCGCCGCGGAACTGAAGGCCTTCGTGGAAGGCGAGGCCCTGCCTGGCACCGGCGTTGACCCGGCCGCCTTCTGGGCGGGCTATGAGGCGATCCTGAAGGACCTCGCCCCGCGCAACGCGGAACTGCTGGCCGAGCGCGATGCCCTGCAGGCGAAGATCGACGCCTGGCACCGCGCCAACCCCGCCAAGCCCATCGACCTCGCCGCCTACCGCGCCTTCCTGCAGGAGATCGGCTACCTGCTGCCGGAGCCGGACAGCGTCGCCGTGGCCACCGCGAATGTGGATGACGAGATCGCCACCATCGCGGGTGCGCAGCTCGTGGTGCCCGTCAACAACGCGCGCTACGCGCTGAATGCCGGCAATGCCCGCTGGGGCAGCTTGTACGATGCCCTCTACGGCACCGATGCCATCCCGGAAGAGGGCGAGCTGGCGCGCGGCAAGGGTTTCAATGCTGCGCGGGGCGCCAAGGTCATCGCCAAGGCCCGGCAGGTGCTGGATGGCGCGGCACCGCTGACGAGCGGTCACTGGGCTTCCGTCACCGGCCTCGCCGTGCGTAACGGCACACTGGAAGTGATGCTGACCGGTGGCGAGGCCACCCTGGCCGAGCCGGCGCAGTTCGCCGGCTATACCGGCGAGCCGCTCTCCCCCACCGCGATCCTGCTGCGCCATAATGGCCTGCACATCGAGATCGTGATCGATAAGTCCCACTTCATCGGGAAGGACGACCCCGCCGGCATCGCCGACGTGGTCATGGAATCCGCCGTCTCGACCATCATGGATTGCGAGGACTCCGTCGCGGCGGTGGATGCGGAGGATAAGGTCCTCGTCTACCGCAACTGGCTGGGCCTGATGAAGGGCGACCTTGCCGCCACCTTCGGCAAGGACGGCAAGCAGATGACGCGCCGGCTGAACCCGGACCGCGAATACACCGCCCCGGATGGCGGCAAGCTCACCCTGCATGGCCGCAGCCTGATGCTGGTACGCAATGTCGGCCACCACATGTTCACCGACGCCGTCACGCAGGATGGGAAGGAAACGCCGGAGACCATCCTGGACGCGCTGGTCACCGTCGCCATCGCGCTGCATGACGTGAAGGAGCGCCGCGCCAATTCCCGCAAGGGCAGCGTCTATGTCGTGAAGCCCAAGATGCACGGGCCGAAGGAAGTGGCCTGGGCCAATGAACTCTTCGGCCGCGTCGAGGATGTTCTCGGCCTGCCGCGCAACACGGTGAAGATCGGCATCATGGATGAGGAGCGGCGCACCACCGTCAACCTCAAGGCCTGCATCGCCGCCGCGAAGGACCGCGTGGCCTTCATCAACACCGGCTTCCTGGACCGCACCGGCGACGAGATCCACACCTCGATGGAAGCCGGCGCGGTGCTGCGCAAGAACGACATGAAGGGCGCGGCCTGGATCAAGGCCTATGAGGACTGGAATGTCGATAACGGCCTGGCCTGCGGGCTGCGCGGTAAGGCGCAGATCGGCAAGGGCATGTGGGCCGCGCCGGACAAGATGGCGGATATGCTGGCGCAGAAGGTCGGCCACCCCAAGGCCGGCGCCAACACCGCCTGGGTGCCGTCCCCCACCGCCGCCACGCTGCACGCGCTGCACTACCATGAGGTGGACGTGGCCGCCCGGCAGCAGGAGATCGCCGCCGGTGGCCGCCGCGCCAGGCTGGACGACCTGCTGACCGTGCCGCTCTCGCCCAGCAACTGGTCACCGGAAGATGTGCAGGCGGAGCTGGACAACAACGCCCAGGGCATCCTCGGCTATGTCGTGCGCTGGGTAGACCAGGGCGTCGGCTGCTCCAAGGTGCCGGACATCAACAATGTCGGGCTGATGGAAGACCGCGCCACACTCCGCATCTCCGCCCAGCACATCGCCAACTGGCTGCGCCACGGCGTGGTGACGAAGGAACAGGTGGAGGAAACCCTGCGCCGCATGGCCGCTGTGGTGGACAAGCAGAATGCGGAGGACCCCGCCTACACGCCCATGGCCCCGGCCTTCGATGGCGTGGCCTTCAAGGCTGCTTGCGACCTGGTGTTCGAAGGCGCGACACAGCCCAATGGCTACACGGAGTTCGTGCTGACGCGCCGCCGGCGTGAGGCGAAGGCCAAGGGCTGAAGGGCCGGGACCAGGGGGCGCTGCCCCCTGAACCCCCGCCGGGGTGGAAAGTCCACCCC
>JH600065.1:1431-7353 GCA_000245075.1 Acetobacteraceae bacterium AT-5844 | reverse complement strand
GGGTGGAAAGTCCACCCCGGACCCCGCTTCAAGTTTGGGTCGGCGCCCAGGCTCAGGCGGAACGCTGAAATACAGCGCTTTCAACAATATTTTTAAAGGCAGCGCAGGTTGCGGCGTCAGTCGCCGAGGGTCATCGACCCTCGGCGGTACCAGCGTGATGCATACTCAAACTGATGGCGGGGTCTGGGGTGACACTGTCACCCCAGTGGGGGCGTCCAGAGGGGGCAAAGCCCCCTTTGGCGAGCGCTTCAGGCCGTTGCCAAAAGCACCACTCCCGCCGAGATCAGCGCAATGGCCGCGAGCTTCTGCGCCCCCAGTGATTCCCCGAACATGAAGTAGCCCACAAGGGCGATGACGACGTAGGACGCCGCCGTGCAGGGCAGTGCCACGCTCATGGGGATCTTGCGGAGCGCGATGATGTAGAGCAGCGCCGCGCCGCCATAGCAGCCGAGGCCGAGGATGGTCTGCCAGCGGAAGAGCTGGGTGAGGAAGCCGCCTTCCCCCAGCGTACCCGCCTTCAGCAGCACCTGCCCGGTCATCGAGGTGCAGATGGCGGCGGCGAGGACGAGCCAGGAGCCGATCACGCCTGCGGCCCCTCCACGCGCGGCGGGACGACATCCCGCACCACGCCTTGCGGCTTGCCGTTGGCGGAGAGGAAGGCGCGGCCGAGATACTCGCCCATCACGCCGAGGATGAGGAACTGCACGCCCGCGATCAGCAGCGTCACGGTCATGACGGAGGCCCAGCCGGAGGGCGTTTCCTTCGTCAGCGCTTCGACGATGGTGAAGATGGCGCCGATGACGCCCAGAAAGCCCATGGCGAGGCCCGCCAGCATGGCGGCGCGCAACGGCATCAGGGAGAAGTTGGTGGCGAGGTTCAGCCACAGGCGGATCAGCCGCCGCATGGTGTAGTTGCTGCGGCCTTCCTGCCGCGCCAGGTGCATCACCTCGATGCTGTCGATCCGCTGCGTCACCTGCATGATCAGCCCGTCCACATACGGGTAGGGGCCGGTGTATTTCGTGACTTCCCGCACCACGAGGGCGGACATGCAGCGGAAGGAGGAGAGATAGAGCCCCTTCGGCTTGTCCATCAGCTGGTCCGCCACCCAGTTGGCGAAGCGGCTGCCGAGGTTGCGCCAGCCTTCGTGCTTCTTCTCGGCGTAGCGGGTGTAGACCACGTCCCACCCGCCGAGGCGCGCGTGGTCGTAGAGTTTGACGACCTCTTCGGGCGGGTTCTGTAGGTCGTCATCCATGGTGATGACGTAGCGGCCGCGGGCGCGGCGCAGGCCGGACATGACGGCGTTGTGCTCGCCGAAATTGCGTGCGTGCTCCACATAGGTCAGCGGCACCGTCGCGCTGCGGGCCAGCTCCCGGCATACTTCGGCGCTGTTATCCGGGCTGCCGTCATTGACCAGGATGACTTCCAACCCGCCTTCCGGCCGCAGCGCGGAGAGGGCGGCGACAAGCTGCCCCACCGTGGCCGCGCCGCGATAGACGGGCACGACGATGGAAAGGCCAATACTCGGCTGCGGCGTCTGGGACATGGTGAATCGGTTCCGGGGGAGCGGTCAGGCGGCGTTGTTCGGTCGGGTAGCGGTGATGAGCACGGAGCCCCCCGCGGGAAAGCGCAGGCCGAGGCGGGCGAGCGCGCCCTCCGCGCGGGTGGCGGCGTGTAATGTGGCGTCCAACCATGGCGGGAAGGGGGCGACATCGCTCGCCGCATCGGGGTCGCTGGCGCGCAGCTTGCGCTGGGCCACCATCAGCGGCAGCAACAGGCTGTTCCAGTAGCGGGCGGAAATATCGGTGAAGCCGGCCTGGCGCAGCATCTCCGTGGCGCCTTCGGCGGTATAGCGGCGGGCATTGTGCACACGGGTGTCGTGTGCGCTGCGCAGCCATTCGAAGGCGGGCAGGTTCAGCACCAGCGTGCCGCCGGGTGCCAGCACGCGGTGGAATTCGGCCAGCGCCCGGCTCTCCTCCACGCCACGGTGGCACAGCACGTCCACGCTGGTCAGCGCGCCGAAGGCGGCGTCGGTGAAGGGCAGGGCATTCACATCCCCAGCGGAGACGGCGGCACCGGACTTGGCGGCGGCGCGCGCGGCGGCCTCTGGGTTGTATTCCAACCCGGCCAGGGGGCGGCCCGTATCTCGCAGGCGGCGCAGCAGCCCTCCCGTGCCACAGCCGGCATCGAGCAGCGGAAGCGCGGCCACGCCGGGGCGGGCGCGCAGCGCGGCGGCGATGCGGGCATGAACGGCGCGGTACCACCACATGCCGTCCTCGACCGCGTCCATCAGGGCGTATTCGGCGAGATCCACGCTTTCGCTTGTGGCAGCGCCCGAACTCCGCCGCAATGCCGATCCACTCTGGCCGTGGCCCAAATTTCACGCGGCCGTGAGCCTGTTGCACGGATGCCAGATACGCTGCCCAAACACGAACCCGCGAACCGCCAGATCAGCCTTCTGGCGCTGCTGCCCGCCTTCCTGCCGGCCCTGCTCTTTCTGGCGCTGGTGGTCTCACCGCCGCTGAACCAGGACGTGGCGGCGGTGCTGAGCTTCGCCGAGCGAATGGCGGCGGGCGAGCCTCTCTATGCCCGGCTGATCGACGTCAACCCGCCCCTGATCTTCCTGCTGAACCTGCCGGCAGCCTGGCTGGCGCAGTGGACGCCGCTGGATGCGGTGCAGTCCCTGCTGCTTCTGCTGCTGGGCTTCTGCCTGCTGGTGGCGTGGCTGTGCATGCGCCTGCACCCACCGCGCGGCCCGGCGGAGCGGGCCATGATGCTGGCCCTGCTGCCGCTGGTGTTGCTGGTCGCCGGCTATGATTTCGGCCAGCGGGAGCAGATCATGGCCGCCGCCGCGCTGCCCTATCTCTTCCTGGCGGAACGGCGCATCGAGGGGCAGCGGACCGGCGGGGCCATGGTGGCCACGGTCACGCTCATCGCCGCCATTGGCTTCGCGCTGAAGCCGCATTTCCTGGCCGTGCCCGCGCTGGTGGAGGCGGTGGTGCTGCTGGCCGCCATGCGGCGGGGCCGCCTCGGCGCCGCGTTCCGCGATGCCGTGCCCTGGGGCCTTGCCGGCTTGTGGGCAGCCTATCTGGCGCTGATCGTCTTCGGCTTCCCCGCCTATTTCGGCCAGGTCGTCCCGCTGGTGTGGGATTATTACGTGGGGCTGGGCGACGCCTCCTTCTGGCAGGTCATGCTGACGGAGGAGTTGTTCACCGCCTCGCTGATGACCTTCTGCCTCTGCCTGTTCACGGCACGGATCGGCACGCTCACCCTCGGCTGGCTGCCGCGCCTGCTGGCCGCCGCCATGCTGGGCGGGTTGGCTGCCGCGTTGGTCCAGCACAAGGGGTGGAGCTACCACGTCGTGCCGGTCTGGATGTTCGGCGGGCTGCTCTGCGGCGTGGCGCTTTCCCGCGCTGTCGATGCGCTGCTGCCGCGCGCCACGGCGCTGCGGCTGGCGCCCATGCTGGCCACTGGGGCTGGCGTGGCCCTCACCCTGCTGGTGATGCGGGGCGGTGAGGCGCCCTGGCGCGAGTTCAACTATCACAACGGCCCCGTGGGCCGGCTCGCTGCCTGGCTGCAGAAGGAGGCGCCGGAAGGCCGCCTGCTGGTGCTCTCGCCCGACATCTACCCCGCCTATCCGGCGCTGAACTATGTGGAGAACCAGCCGGTGCTGCGCTTCATGAGCACATGGCTGCTGCAATCCGTCTACGAGACCTGCCCGGAGAATGGCGCCCGCTTCCGTGAGCCCGCGCAGATGAGCGAGGCGGAGCGGTATCTCTACGAATCCGTCGCGCAGGATTTCGCGGCCCGCCCGCCGGAAGCGGTGATGGTGGCGCGGGACGCACATATCCCCTGGTGCGCGGGCCAGCCCTTCGACATGATTACGTACTTCACCCGCCATCCCCTCTTCGCCGAGACCTGGCGCCACTACCGCCCGGCTGGCGAGACCGATGGATATCTGTTGTTTGAACGGAAGGACTGAGCCGCGTGCCACCTCATAGATGTCAGGAGAGGGGGCAGCGTGCCTGATCCTGCCGCCCCTCCGTCCACGCCGCCGGCGCAGCTGCGAGCCGCCGGCAGCGTGGACGGAACGGTTCGAGGCATCCTGCTGATCCTGGTAGGATATCTCCTCATCGCTTTCTCCGACGCTGCCGTGAAATGGGTGGTGCCCCAGGTGGGCACAGGTGCCGCCATGATGTGGCGCGGCATCTTCGGCGCGCTCACCATGTTCATCCTGGCGCGCGGGATGGGGTTGCGGCCGGTGAATATCCGCCTCATCAGCATCCGCAGCCTGTTGCACTGCGTCGTCACCGTGGCCTTCTACGTCGCCTGGGCGCACGGCCTGCCGCTGGCGGAGACATACGCCCTTTCCTCCGTTTCCCCCCTCATCATGACATTGCTGGCCATCCCGCTGCTCGGCGAGAGGGTCGGATGGCGGCGCTGGCTCAGCACGTTGCTGGGCTTTACCGGCGTCATGGTCATGCTGCAGCCGGGCGGCACGCTGTGGAACTGGCAGGCCGCCATCCTGCTGGCGGCTGTCGGCCTGATGGCCCTGACACGGCTGTGGCAGCGGGTGCTGGCGCGCACCGATGCGCCCGTCGTCATCACCTTCTGGCTGATGGTGGCGCATATCCCGACCGGCGTGCTGCTGATGCCGGTCTTCCCGCCGCCAGGCGCGCTCATTCCTTCCGCCGGTGTGGCCGTGGTGCTGCTCTGGATCGGCTGCGGCAACGCCCTGGCGCATTTCTTCTTCGCGCGCGCCTTCGCCTCCGCGCCCGTCTCCGTGCTGGCGCCCTTCGAATACACGCCGCTCATCTGGGGCGTGCCGATCGGCCTGGTCATCTGGGGAGACTGGCCCGCACCCGCTACCTTCGCCGGCGCGGGCATCATTATTGCCGCCGGCCTGTACAACCTGCACCGGGAGAGGCTGCGCGCCCGCCAGGCGAGGCTGGGAAATACGCCTGGATGAACGCCTCCACCCCGGCGCCGCACACCATGCGGCACGATATCCGCCGCGGCGCCACGCTGATCCTGCTCTCCACTCTCAGCTTCTCGATGATGACGGTGCTGGCGAAACTGCTCGGCAGCAGCATCCCCTTCATGGAGATGGTGTTCTTCCGCAGCTTCTTCGCCCTGCCGCTGATGATCCTCATCGGGCTGCGCGGGCGCGTGACGCTGCGCACCCGGCGCTTTCCCGGCCATGCGGCCCGCGCCTGCACCGGCCTCGCGGCCACCACCTGCATGTTCTTCTCCGCCACCGTGCTGCCCCTCGGGGAGCAGCAGGCGCTGACCTACGGCACACCCATCTTCGTCACCCTGCTCGCCATTCCCTTCCTGGGGGAGCGCCCGGGGCCTCACCGCTGGGGCGCGGTGCTGGTGGGCTTCCTGGGCATCCTTGTCATCGCGCTGGGCCCGGGTTTCCTCGGGGAGGTGCGCGTGCCGCCGCCCGGTATCGCGGAATGGGTCATGATCGCGGGCTACATCGCCGCCGTGATGCACGGCCTCTGCGCCGCCTCCACCACGCTGCTGGTCCGCCAGCTCTCCGCCACGGAAAGCAGCACCGTCATCGTGCTGTGGCAGTCCATTCTGATGACGGTGATGAGCGGGCTGATTCTGCCCTTCGTCTGGGTGACGCCCACCGCGACGGAATGGCTGCTGCTGATCGGCATCGGCGTTGTCGGCTGCATCGGTCAGCTTCTGTCCACGGAAGCCTATTCCAGCGCCCAGGTGTCCTCCCTGGGCCCCTACACCTATACCGCACTGCTCTGGGCCGCCCTGTTCGGCTGGCTGATCTGGGGCGACGTGCCCGGCATCACCATGATCCTCGGCGCGGCGATGATCGTGGCGGCAGGACTCTACATCCTGCACCGCGAGATGCGTCGGCGGCGGCGTTAGAAGGCTGGGGGAATGAATTCCCCCAGGCCC
>JH600065.1:0-1411 GCA_000245075.1 Acetobacteraceae bacterium AT-5844 | reverse complement strand
GCCCTCGGCGACTGAGGGTTCAGCCCGCGTTGGCTTTTCGAAATATCAGCTTCGCGGAAATAATGTCACCGCCCGGCCCTGAAGCCCAAACCCAGAACTCGAAGAAAAAGATGAGGGTGGTCTGGAGGGAGAATTCCTTCTCCCTCCAGTTTCCAGCCGTCTCCAAAAGAAAAAGGGCCGCAGCAAAGCCACGGCCCTTTTCCGGAGATCAACGAGAAGAGGAGAGCCTCAGCCCGCCTTCGCCTTATAGGCTTCGGCTTCTTCCAGGCTCGCCACGCCGCCGCGCTCGCGGGACCAGCTGACGGGGTCTTCCAGAAATTTGCGCACTTCCTTGAGCGCGGGCTCGGAGAAGTAGGGGCGCTCGCGGCACACTTCCAGCACATCCCACCAGGTGGCGAGGTAGAGCAGGTTGAGGTTCGAGTTCTTCAGCTTTTCCTGCACGCCCGGGAAGACGCCGTAGAAGAAGACCACGAAGGTATCGTCCACCACCACGCCGGCGTTGCGCATGGCTTCCGCGAAGCGGATCTTACTGCCGCCGTCGGTGGTCAGGTCTTCCACCAGCAGGGTCTTCTTGCCCTCCGGCACGTCGCCTTCGATCTGCGCATTGCGGCCGAAGCCCTTCGGCTTCTTGCGCACATAGGACATCGGCGCGGACATGCGGTCCGCGATCCAGGCGGCGTAGGGGATGCCGGCGGTCTCACCGCCCGTCACCGCCTCGATGGTCTCGAAGCCGATGTGGCGGTTGATCTTCTCGACCGCCAGGTCGCAGATGCGGGTGCGCGCGCGGGGGAAGGAGATGATCTTGCGGCAGTCGATATAGACCGGGCTCTTCCAGCCGCTGGTATAGGTGTAGGGCTCTTCGGGCCGGAAGTTGACCGCCTTGATCTCCAGCAGGATACGGGCAGTGGTCAGCGCGGCGTCGCGGTCCCAATCGGAAAGATGCGTGACGGTCATGACAAAGAGCTCTCCTTCTCGCGCGTCTCGTAACGCCCGGCGCGCGGCGCGTCCATGATGAACGCATCCGTCTGGGTTCTGGCGGACCCGCGCGCAGGCACGGCGGCGCAGGCGCTGGGCGTCGCGGAGCGGCTGGGCGTGCCTTTCCGCACCGTGAAACTGGCCTGGGGGCCACTGGCTGCCTTGCCCTGGCCTTGGCCGACACTTGCGGGCCTTGCGCCGGAGGCCCGGGCGGAGATAGCCCTGCCCTGGCCGAAGCTGGTCATTTCCGCCGGGCGGCGCGCTGCCCCGGTGGCGCAGTGGCTGGCGCGCAAGGGCGCGCGCACCGTGCACTGCATGCGGCCCGGCTTCGGCGCCAGGCGGTTCGACCTGCTGGTGATCGGCCGCCACGATGCCCCGCGCCCCGCGCCCAATGTGCTGCCGATTCTGGGCGCCACCAGCCGCATGTCCCCGGCCA
>JH600064.1:64085-76184 GCA_000245075.1 Acetobacteraceae bacterium AT-5844 | reverse complement strand
GGCTCTGGGGGGAATTCATTCCCCCCAGCTCAGGCGCCTCAAAAAACCGAGGCAAATGGTAGCACCGCCACCGTATCTCCCGGTGCCACCGACACCACATCCTCCGGCAACTCCGCGAAGGCGTCAGAGCGCGTCAGCGATGTCAGCAGCCCGGCGCCCTCGCGCGGGTACTTCGTTGCTGTGGGCAATGGGTTGTCCCCGTGGGAGAGGGAGACCCGCACATATTCCCGGCGCCCTGCCTTCTTGCGGTAGGTGAAGTCCGCGATGGCCGCGAAGCGGGGCAGGCGGGCGGGCGTGGCGCCGCACAGGCGCAGCGCCAGCGGGCGCGCCAGGTGCAGGAAGGTGACGATGGCGGCGACGGGATTGCCTGGCAGCCCCAGCACGGGCGTACCGCCCACCACGCCCATGGCGGCGGGCCGGCCAGGCTTTATCGCGAGCTTCCAGAATACGAGGCTGCCACCGGCCTGGATGGCGGAGCGCACATGGTCTTCCTCGCCGGTCGAAACGCCGCCGGAGGTCAGCAGCATGTCGTGGCTGGCGGCGGCTTCATGCAGCGCGCGATGGGTCGCCTCCGCGCGGTCCGGCAAGATGCCGAGATCGGTTGCCTCCACCGGGAGCGCGGCCAGCAGAGCCAACAGGGAAAAGCGGTTGCTGTCGTAGGTCTGCGCGGCGCCGAGGGGCGTGCCGGGTGCGGCCAGTTCGTCCCCCGTGCTGAACACGCCGATGCGCGGGCGCCGGGTGAGGGGCAGGGTGGCGAAGCCCAGCGCGGCGGCAAGGCCGATCTCGGCCGGGCCAAGCCGGGTGCCAGCGGGCAGGGCCAGTTCTCCCTGAGCCACGTCCTCGCCGGCGGGGCGGCAATTGGCGCCGTGCTTCAGGCCGGGCGGCAGGTAGAGGCTGCCGCCTTCCAGCCGCGCATCCTCCTGCATCATCACGGTATCCGCGCCGGGCGGCATCGGCGCGCCGGTGAGGATGCGGAGGGCGGTGCCGGGGGTGAGGGTGGCACCGGCGGCCTGGCCGGCGGCGAGGCGGCCTTCCAGGCGCAACGCCGTTTCCTGCCCCGGAATCAGATCCGCATGGCGAAAGGCGTAGCCATCCACGGCGCTGTTGAAGAAGGGTGGCAAGGGCTGCGGGGCGTGCAGGTCCCGCGCCAGCACACGGCCGCGCGCGGCGGAGAGGGCGATGCTCTCCTCACCCTCCAGCGGCGGCACGCGGGCGATGACGAGGGATGCCGCCTCCTCCACGGAAAGCAGCGCGCCGCCGTGAGCAAAGCAATCGTCACTCAGCTGGGCCATGGCACGGCGTGGGCCAGGACGAGGTCGGCGATGCGCTCCACCTCATCCAGCCCGGCATGGGGAAGGGCACCAGGGGGCGGGGTGTCAGTGGCGGCGGCACGGATGGCAGGATCATCCGGGTGCAGCCACGGCTTCCCGTTGGCGGCGCGGAATACTTCGATCTTGGGGTGCGCGTCGCGCTTAAAGCCCTCGACGATGACGAGATCGACGGCATCGAGCTTCGTCAGCAATTCAGTGAGGGGCGGCTCGGGTGCGCCGCGCAGCTCGCTCATCAGCGCCCAGCGATTGGCGGAGGACACCAGAACCTGCTTCGCCCCCGCCTGCCGGTGGGTGTGGCTGTCCTTGCCCGGCTGGTCCACATCGAAGGCGTGGTGGGCGTGCTTGACGGTGGACACGCTGACACCCCGCGCATTCAGCGCGGGAATCAGCTTTGCCAACAGGGTGGTCTTGCCGGCGCCACTCCAGCCGGCCAGTCCGATCAGGCGCATGAGAACCGGCTTAGCTTCCTGTGCCGGTGGCGGCAAGCTATGGGCGGGGCGCCATGAAGGCTTCCGTCTCCGCGCCGCTGAGCGCGCCGGAGGCGTAACCGAAATGGCCCTCCTCCAGAATCTCCCGCCCCGCGCGCGCCACGGCGCCGAGTGCCGCGCGGGCGAGGGAACCGCCCAGGCTGATGCGCTTCACCCCGGCCTCGGCCAGTTCCGCCACGGTAAAGGGGCGGCCGGCCAGCCCCATCACCACATTCACCGGCTTATCCACCGCGGCGCAGAGCGTGCGGATATCCTCCAGCCGCGTCAGCCCGGGTGCGTAGAGCACCTCCGCCCCCGCCGCGGAAAAGGCTTGCAGGCGGCGAATGGTGTCATCGAGATCCGGCCTGCCGTGCAGGAAGTTCTCGGCCCGGGCCGTCAGTACGAAGGGGAGGCCCCGCGCGGTCTCCGCGGCGGCCGCCACCCGCTCCACGGCCTGCGCGAAGTCATAGATCGGCCGGGCCGGGTCGCCCGAGGCATCCTCGATGGAACCGCCCACCAGTCCGACGCCGGCGGCATCGCGAATGGTCGCCACGCAGTCCTCGGGCGCATGGCCGAAGCCATTCTCCAGATCGGCCGAGACCGGCAACTCCGTGGCGGCGACGATGGCGGCCGCATTGGCCAAGGTCTCCGCCTTCGTCGCAGTACCGTCCCGCTGGCCCAGGGAAAACGCCAGGCCCGCGCTGGTGGTGGCCAGGGCCTCGAAGCCCAGCCCGGCCAGGATGCGCGTGCTGCCGGCATCCCAGGGGTTGGGAATGACGAAGGCGCCCGGCCTTGCGTGCAAGGCGCGGAAGCGATCGGCTTTTTCGGTCTGGGTCATCGGGGGCTGGTTCCTTCCCTGGAGGGTTTTTGTTTTGGAGGAAAGCTGGAGGGAGAATGAATTCTCCCTCCAGACACCCTCATCTTTTTCTTCGAGTCTTGGGTTCGGCTTTCAAAGCCAGACAGTGAGGCCACTTCCGCGAAGCTAAAATTTTAAAAGGCCACTCGTGCTGAGCCCTCAGTCGCCGAGGGCCTGATTTGGCCCTCGGCGCGCTTAAGAACTCGAAGAAAAAAGAAGGGGGCTTGGGGGAATTCATTCCCCCAACCTTACGTCCTAAACCGCATCAAGGCATGAACAGATCATGAACGATGCTGCGCTGCAAGCCCACCTGCTGTACAGCATGCTGCATGTCGCTCGCTCTGCTGCCCGAACTCCCTGTCACAGAGGCTCTGCCGCGTCTGGCGGAAGCGCTGCGCTCCGGCCCCAATGCCGTGTTGGTCGCGCCGCCCGGTGCCGGCAAGACCACGCTGGTGCCGTTAATACTGCGTGACGAGCCCTGGGCGGAGGGGCAGAAGATCGTGGTGCTGGAGCCGCGCCGTGTCGCCGCCCGGGCCGCTGCCCGCCGTATGGCGCAGCTGCTGGGGGAGGAGGTGGGCCAGACGGTCGGCCTCGTCACCCGGCTGGAGCGGGCGACGAGCGCCGCCACCCGCATCGAGGTGATCACCGAGGGCCTGCTGGTCCGCCGGCTGCAGACCGATCCAGGGCTGGATGGTATCGCTGCCGTGCTGTTCGACGAGGCGCATGAGCGGAATCTGGATACCGATCTGGCGCTGGCCTTCTGCCTTGATCTTCAGCGCGCCCTGCGGCCGGAGCTTCGCCTTCTGGCCATGTCCGCCACGCTGGAAGCCGAGGGCTTCGCGGAGCTGCTGGGCGATGCACCCATCATCGAAAGCCTGGGGCGGGCCTTCCCCGTCTCCGTGCAGTACCGCGCGCGGGAGCTGAAGGATGCGCGCGAATTGCCCGAGGCCATGGCGAGCGCGATTCGCGAGGCGCTGCGGGCGCATCCCGGCGATGTGCTGGCCTTCCTGCCGGGCTGGGGCGAGATCCGGCGCACGCAGGAGCGGCTGGGCGGGCTGGATGCGGATGTGCTGCCCCTGCATGGCGAAATGCCGCCGGCGGAACAGGACAAGGCGCTGAACCCGGCTTACCGCACCGCGGGTGGGCGGAAGGTGGTGCTGGCTACCTCCATCGCGGAAACCTCGCTGACGGTGCCGGGCGTGCGGATCGTCGTCGATGGCGGCTTCCGGCGCGCACCGAGGCTGGACCCTGCCACCGGCCTGTCCCGCCTCGCCACGCTGCGCATTTCCCGCGCGGCGGCGGAACAGCGGGCGGGGCGCGCGGGGCGTACCGAATCCGGCGTCGCCATCCGCCTGTGGACCGAGGCGCTGCACCGGGGCCTGCCCCTGGCCGACCGCCCCGAGATCCTGGAAAGCGAGCTCTCCGGCCTGGCGCTGGATTGCGCGGCCTGGGGCGCCGAGCCTGATGCGCTGCCTTTCCTGGACCAGCCGCCCGCCGGAACGATGGCCGCCGCGCGCAGCCTGTTGCGGGACCTGGATGCGGTGGATGCCGAGGGCCGCGTGACGGCCACGGGCCGGCGAATGGCACGGCTCGGCACGCATCCGCGCCTCGCCCGCATGATGGCCGCCGCCGAGACGAGTGAGGAAGCCGCGCTTGCCGCCGAACTGGCGGCGCTGCTGGAGGAACGGGACCCGATCCGGGGGCGGGAGGCGCCGTCGGATATCCATCTGCGGCTGGACCTGCTGCACGGTGCCGATGACCCGAATGCGGACCGCGCGGCGCTCGGCCGCATCCGGCGTACCGTCACTCTGCACCGCCGCCGCCTGGGTGTGCCGGGCGGGGTCGAGTCGGCGGGCGATCCGGGCCTGCTGCTGGCCGCCGGCTTCCCGGATCGTATTGCCGCCAAGCGCGGCACGATGGATGGTGCCTTCCGCCTGGCGTCCGGCCAGGGCGCGCGCCTGCCGCCCACCGACAAGCTGGGGAAGTCGCCGCTGCTGGCGGTGGCGGATCTCGAGCTGGCGGGGACGGAGGCGCGCATCCGCATGGCGGCGCCGCTGGATCGTGCCGTGCTGGAAGCGCGCTTCCCGGAACGTCTGGTCCGTGAGGAAGGCGCGGCCTTCGACCCCCGCACCAATTCAGTGGTGGCGCGGCGCCGCCTGCGCTTCGGCCCGCTGGTGCTGGAGGAAGCCACCATCCCACATGCGGACCCCGCCGCCGTAGCCGCCGAGCTGGCCAAGGCCGCGGCAAGCCGCGCCTTCCGGGACCTGGACTGGACGGAGGCTGCCAAACAGACCCGAGCGCGTCTCGCCTGGATGCACCGGCTGGAGCCGGAGCAATGGCCGGATGTCTCCGATGCCGCCCTGGCCGCCGGTGGCGGGGAATGGCTGGCCCCCTGGCTCTCCGGACTGACAAAACTGTCGGAGCTGAGGGGGCTGGATGCCACGGGCATCCTGCGCTCCCTGGTGCCGCACGCCCAGGCGCGCATGCTGGACGCCGCATTGCCGGCCCGCGTGGAGCTGCCCAAGGGCCGCTCCGCCGCCATCGACTACCAGGGCGAGGTGCCGAGGCTGGAGGCGCGGGCGCAATGGCTGTTCGGCCTGGCCAGCCTGCCGCCGCTGGCGCAGGGGCGGATTCCGCTTCAGGTTGGCCTGCTCTCACCCGCCGGGCGGCCGATTGCCGTCACCGCCGACCTTCCGGGCTTCTGGCGGGGGGCGTGGGCCGATGTCCGCAAGGAAATGCGTGGCCGTTACCCCAAGCATGACTGGCCGGAAGACCCCACAAACCCTACTTGATAAGCTCGCAACCCCCCGTGTGGGAGGCCGCCCGTTGCGGGAGGGCTCCCCCAGCGCCACGATGAGGCCATCGCCAGGATACCCCGCTATGTCGCTGATCCGCCCCGCCTCCTCCGCCCGTTCCCGTACCGCTTCCCGCCGTTTCGTGCTGGGCGGCCTCGCCTCTCTCGCCGCCTTGCCGTTGCTGCCGGCCGCCCCCGCGCTGGCGCGCGGGCTGCTGCCGGATTTCGCTGATCTGGCCGAGCGGGTGATGCCCGCCGTCGTCAATATCGCCGTGCTGTCCGAGCAGACCACCACCCAGGTGCCGCCCGAACTGCGCGGCACGCCTTTCGAGCGCTACTTCCGGGAGCGGCGCGGCCGCCAACAGGTGCAGGGCGCGGGTTCGGGCTTCATCATCGACCCCTCGGGGCTGGTCGTCACCAACAACCACGTGGTGGGCAACGCGTCTCGCGTGGTCGTCTCTCTGCAGGATGGCACGGAGCTGCCCGCCCGCGTGGTCGGCACGGATGACCTGACGGACCTCGCCCTGCTGCGGGTGGAGGCGCGCGGCACGCTGCCTTCCGTGCCCTGGGGTAGCAGCGCGTCGACTCGTGTGGGGCAATGGGTGCTGGCCTGCGGCAACCCCTTCGGCCTGGGCGGCACCGTCACCAGCGGCATCGTCTCTGCCCGCGGGCGGGAGATCGGCGCCGGGCCCTTTGACGACTTCATCCAGACTGATGCGGCCATCAACCCCGGCAATTCCGGCGGCCCGCTGTTCAATACGGATGGAGAGGTGATTGGCATCAACACGGCCATCTTCTCCCCCACCAACGCCTCCGCCGGCATCGGCTTCGCGACGCCGTCGGACCTGGCGCGCGGCGTGATCGAGCAACTGAGGCGGGATGGCCGTGTGGAGCGCGGCTGGCTGGGTATCGCCGTGCAGGATTACGGCACCGAGCCCGGCAGCCGTCGCGGCGCGCAGATCCAGGGCGTGGAACGCGGCAGCCCCGCCGCGCGCGCCGGGCTGCGCAATGGCGATGTACTGGTGGCCCTGAACGGGGAACGCATGGACGGCTCCCGCACCCTCATCCGTGCCGTCTCCATCACGCCTCCGGGTCAGACCATACGGTTGACCGTGGTGCGGGAAGGGCGGCAGCAGGATGTGGCTGTGCAGGTCGGGCGGCGGCCTCCCTCGGCGTCCTGACAAGGCTGGGGGAAGGAATTCCCCCAGGCCCCCATCCTTTCTTTTCGAGTTTTTAGGCCGCAGCTGTTGATAAGGGCTGCTTAAGAGATCAAGCGCCGGTCGCGCCGGAGGTCTTAGACCTCCGGCGACTGAGGGCTCATCCCGTGCTGCCCATTTTGAATATCATCAGGAGCACCCTCCTGGGCCTGAAGCGCCACGCCAAACTCGAAGAAAAAAGATGGGGTCTGGGGAATTCCTTCCCCAGCCTTTCTTACTCCTCGCCAACATTGTCGATGAGCGAATGCGAGCGGAAGCCGCTCTTAACCTGCCTCAGGCGGAGCTGGAGAGCTTCATCAGCAACAGCCCGCTGACGATCAGCAGCGCCGCCAGAAGGCGCATGGCGTTGGCCGATTCACCCAGGACGAGAACACCCACGATAAAGGCGCCGATGGCGCCGATGCCGGTCCACACCGTGTAGGCGGTGCCCAGCGGCAGCGTGCGCATCGACCAGGACAGGAGCCCAAAGCTCACCAGCATCGCGACCAGGGTGATGACGGACGGCCAGAGGCGCGTGAAGCCCTCCGACTGCTTCATGGTGAAAGCCCAGACGACTTCGAAAATGCCAGCAATGACGAGAATCAGCCACGCCATGGCAACCTCCTTCGAACAAGCTGCCGGGCCGTCCCGGACTTGAACCCAATAGAGGGGGAGGACGTGGCCTCGCGGTGCTGAGATACGTGAAGGGGGGCGAAAATCAATCCCGCCCGAGCCTGTTTCGCTGCCGCAGCCTGAAAGGTTGCCTCAGGGCCACAGCCTGACCTCGCGCGTCACGCCGATGGCCTGAAGGAAGGTGGGATCGTGGCTCACGACCAGCAGAGCGCCATCGAAACCAGCCAGCGCGCGTTCCAGCTCCTCGATCGCCTCGATGCCGAGATGGTTGGTGGGCTCATCCAGCAGCAGCAGCCATGGCATCCTCTCCCCGCCGAGCACGCAGGCGAGGCCCGCGCGCAGGCGCTCGCCGCCGGAGAGGGTGCCGGCGGGCTGCCGCGCATCCCGGTTGCGGAAGGCGAAGCGGGCGCAGGCGGCATAGGCTGCCTGCTCGTCGAGATGCGGGTTGAGGCGGCGGACATTCGCCAGCACGCTCGCTTCAGGGTCCAGCAGCGTCACGTGTTGGTCCAGCATCGCGAGCCTGCCTTCGGCGCGCCGCACGCTGCCGCTGAGTGGCGCTGTCATGCCCATCGCGACGCGCAGCAGGCTGGTCTTGCCAGCACCGTTCGGGCCGCTGATGGCCACGCGCTCCGCGCCGCGCAACTGGAAAGTCCAAGGCCCCAGCACGCGCGTTCCCGCCGCCACGGTGACGGCATCCAGCGACAGCAGTTCCGCGCCGGGAGGCATGCCGGTGGGTGGCAGGGAGATGGTGAACGGCGTCAGCACCTCCACCCTGGCCCGTGCATCCTCCAGCCTGGTGGTGGCATCGCCGACGGCGCGCTCCGCGATGCGCTGGCCCCGCGCGCCGCTGTTCTCCGCGCGCTCCGCCTGGGCATCCAGCAGGATCTTGGGCTCGGAGCGCCTGGCGGCAAAGGCGCGGCCGGCCTTGTCCCGCTTGTCCTTGGCCTCGCGCTGGCGCTGCATGGCGCGGCGGGCATCGCGCAGGGCGGCGTCGGAACGGTCCAGCTCCTGCGCGGCCCGCGCGCGTTCCGCATCCCGCGCCTCGGCAAAGGCTGACCATCCACCGCCGACGATCCGCACCCCGATGGGCGTGAGTTCGATGATGCGCTCCATCGCCTCAAGCAGGGCACGGTCATGGCTCGCGACCATGACGCCGCCGCGCCAATCGCGGACCAGCGCGGCGATGGCGGCGCGGCCCTGCTCGTCGAGATTGTTGGTGGGCTCGTCAAGCAACAGGAGATCCGGCGCTTCCAGGCGCAGCCTGGCGATGCCCACTCTCGTCCGCTCGCCTCCGCTCAGCGAGCCCATGAGTCGGTCAAGCGCCAGCCCCGGCAGGCCGGATTCCACCAGCGCCGCTTCCACCCTGGCCTCGAGATCCCAGTCGGCGTCGGCGAAATCCTGTTCCTGGCCTTCGCCGGCGATGATGCGCGCCATGGCATCCATGGCCTCGCGGATGCCCAGCGCCTCGGCGATGCTGAGATGTTCCGGCCATTCCTGCGCCAGCATGCCGAAGCTGCCGGCGCGCAGCACCGTGCCCGCCCGGGGTTCGGCGGCACCGCCGATGATCCGCAGAAGTGTGGACTTGCCGGAACCGTTGCGGCCGACGAGGCCTATGCGCTCCGCGCCGACCGAAAGGGTCAGATTGTCGAAAAGCGGCTGGCCGTCAGGCGTGGCGGCGGAGAGGGAATCGAGCGTGAGAAGGGCAGGCATGGCTCACCATGAGGTCGGTGGGAACAAGGCGCGGGGCGATGTTCAGCCGGTCATTCATGGGTTGAGCTCCTTCACGCGAATGGCGAGCCCGGAAGCTAGGGCGCTATTGCGCCGATTTCAACAGAGGACGGTATGGAAGACGGTCCGCCGGTCACGCGCTGAGGAGCGAGGTGCCTGCCGCATCTTCGCATAGTTGAAGCAATTTCGTAGGGTTTCGCCAGGATGAGGGAGGGGTTCCGGCGGCGAAGGATGCCTTCGCGCTCCAGCCCCGTCTTCTCCATTCCGTGTGGAGGCCAGGGGCAGGCCCCTGGCCGCATCCTCACCACTCCGCTGCGTCTGTCCCCAGCGGCACCGAGGGGCGCGCGAAGAAGGGTGGCGTATCGCGCAGCATGCCCGCATGCCGCACCGCGTTGAGGCGCCCGAAGCCGGAATCCGATTCCTCCAGGAATTCCCTGCAATCGTCGCGGGAGGGATCATGCGCGGCAAAGCCGCCTTCCAGCCGCCCCAGCCCGCGCAGCCATTTCCCCGTGGCGGCGAGGGAGACATCCACCTGCCAGGAGCCCCCTTCCACCGCCCGGCGGCGCAAGGCAGCCAGAATGCCGAAGGCAAGCAGATAGCCCGAAGCATGGTCCAACGCCTGTGCCGGCAGCGGGCGGGGCTTCTCTTCGCCGGCGGCCTCCGCCTCCGCGCGGTTGAACCCGCTTGCCGTCTGCACCAGCGAGTCGAAGCCGCGCCGCCCGTGCCAGGGGCCCGCCGTACCATAGGCCGAGAGGCTGGCATGGACGATGCCCGGCCGCAGTTCCGCGAGCCTCGCCGCACCGAAGCCGTGAGAGGCGATGGCGCCCGGCCGGTAGCCTTGCAGGAAGACATCCGCCTGCCGGGTCAGCGCCTCCAGCCGCTCCACGCCGCTTGCCTCCCGCAGGTCGATCTGGGCGGAGCGCTTGCCACGCCCCGTATCGATCACCAGCGGCGCGACGGAGGGCAAATGCGGGGCGGTGATCAGCATCACATCGGCACCATGGGCGGCCAGGGCCCGGCCCGCGACAGGGCCTGCGATGATGCGTGTCAGGTCGAGAACACGGAAACCTTCCAGCGGCCGCGCGGCGGCGGGCGGCAAGGGCTCCGGCGATGCATCTCCGATGCGGGTGATGCTGAGCGGCCACTCCGCGATGGCCTGGGCCTGTGGATGCGCATCCCATTCCGTGAAGCTGCGGAGTGCCGCGACGCACAGCCCGGCGCGGGCGGCGGCATCCTCGAAATCCTGCGCCTTCCAGCCGAGCAGGGCCTTGGCCACGGCAGCGCGGTCGTTCGGTACATCCAGCAGACGCAGCACGCCGTCCCGGTGATGTGGGAAGTTGGTGTGCAGGCGCACCCAGCCATCGGCGGTGGGGTAAAGGCCCGCGATCGCGTCCCACAGTTCCGGCGCCGCCCCGCCATCGACCTGCAGCAGGCGCTCGGAGCGGAACTCGGCGGCGGCATGGCGCATCTCCACCGAGACGGCCTGCCGGGCAGCGCCGCGCAGGTGGTGCAACTCGGCCGCCGCCAGGGCCGTGGCGGCGATGGTGGCCTGCGCCGCTGTGCCGACGGCGAAGGAGGAAGGCAGTGCCGGCTCGGCGCCCGTCAGGGAGAGGTGGGAGAGGGCCTCACCCGGCAGCCCGGCGCGCTGCCATAGAGCCCGAGTCGCTTCCGCGGGCGTGGCGGCGCTCATGCGAACATGGCCTCTATGGTGGCGGGGGAGACGTCCTCGATCCGCGCCGGGGTCCAGCGCGGGGTGTTGTCCTTGTCCACCAGCAGGGCGCGCACGCCCTCGGCGAAGTCCGGATAGGGGGTGACGCTGCGGGCGAGGGTGCTGTCCATGCGCAGGCAGCCGCGCAGGTCCAGCGCGCGGGCACGGCGCAGCATCTCATGCGTGACGAACAGGCTGGTGGGAGAGACACGGCGCAGCACCGCCAGTTGCTCGCGCGCCCAGTCCGACCCTTCCTGCTCCAGCGCCGCGACGATGGCCGGCACGGAGCCCGCGCCGAAGCAGCGATCCACCACCGGCCGCAACGCGGCGATAGGGCCGGGAGGCACGGGCTGGGCGGCGCGGCCGATGGCGTCCACATCGCCCCCCAGCAGGGCCTGGCGCAGCTCTGGCAGGGCGTCGCGCGGCACGAAATGGGTGGCGAAGCCCGCCTCCACCGCCTCGGCCCCCCGCAGCCGCGCCCCGGTCAGTCCCAGCCAGATGCCCAACGCGCCCGGCATCCGGGACAGGACAAAACTGCTGCCCACATCGGGGAAGAGGCCGATGGTCGTCTCCGGCATGGCGAGGACGGCATGCTCCGTCACCACGCGGTGGCTGCCATGGACGGAAACGCCGATGCCGCCGCCCATGCAAATGCCGTCGATCAGGCTCACCCATGGCTTTTCCAGCGCCCCGATGGCGCCGTTCATGGCGTATTCCTCATCGAGGAAGGCGATCAGGTCCTCGCCCCGGCCTTCCTCCAGCATCTGGCGGCCCTGGCGGACATCGCCGCCGGCACAGAAGGCGCGGCCGCCTTCCCCTTCCAGCAGAATGAGCCGGATGGAGGAGTCATCCCGCCACTCCGCCAGATGGCTGGCGATACCCTGCACCATCGCATGGTCCAGCGCGTTCAGGGCGCGCGGGCGATTCAGCCGCAAATGCCCCGCGCTGCCGTTCCGTGCCGCCAGCAGAGGTGTGTCCGTTGCGTCCATGCCGTTATCCTTCCCTTGCTCTTTCGCGGTGCAGCGTCGCCATCATGGCGACGGTTGACAAGTGCCCGCCCATGCCCGCCACATCCTGGCTGCAATGCGTGGGGATGGAGGCGGTATGGCCGAGGCGCTGGTACGGTTCGAAGGGGTGCGCAAAGCCTATGGCCCCGCCACCGGCGGTTATGCGGTGAAGCAGTTGGACCTGGAGGTGAGGCGCGGGGAATTGCTGACCCTGCTCGGCCCCAGCGGCTCCGGCAAGACCACCACCCTCATGATGCTTGCCGGCTTCGAGCAGCCCACCGAAGGCCGCATCATGCTGGAGGGGCGGGACATCGCCCGCCTGCCGCCGCACAAGCGCGGCATCGGCGTGGTGTTCCAGTCCTACGCCCTGTTCCCGCAT
>JH600064.1:57115-64065 GCA_000245075.1 Acetobacteraceae bacterium AT-5844 | reverse complement strand
TTCCAGTCCTACGCCCTGTTCCCGCATATGAGCGTGGCGGAGAACGTCGCCTTCCCGCTGGAAGTGCGCGGCGTGCCGAAGGCGGAGCGTGCGGCCCGCGTGGCCAAGGCCCTGGCCGCCGTGCGGCTGGAACAGTTTGGAGACCGGCGCCCGGCCCAGATGTCCGGTGGCCAGCAGCAGCGCGTGGCGCTGGCCCGCGCCATGGTGTTCGAGCCGCCCATCGTGCTGCTGGACGAGCCCCTCGGCGCGCTGGACAAGGCGCTGCGCGAGGAAATGCAGTTCGAGATCCGCGATATCCACCAGCGCCTGGGCGTGACGATGATGTACGTCACCCACGACCAGGCCGAGGCGCTGACGCTCTCGGACCGCATCGCGGTGTTCGAGGGCGGGCTGATCCGCCAGCTCGCCACGCCGCGCGCGATCTACGACAACCCCGCCAATGCCTTCGTCGCCGGCTTCGTCGGCGAGAACAACCGGCTGCCGGGCAAGGTGGTCTCCCGCGACGGGAATGAAGCCCATGTGGCGCTGGATTGCGGGATGGAGGTGGTGGCACGCGCCGCCGAGGCGCTGGAGCCCGGGGCACGCTGCCTCGTGACCATCCGGCCGGAACGGGTGGCGGTGGCACCCATCCCGGCCTCCGAACTGGGGGAGGGCGCCATGTCCGCCATCCTGCGGGAAGCCATCTTCCAGGGCGACCATGTCCGCCTGAAACTGGCCCTTGGCGATGGCGGGGAAGTGCTGGCCAAACGCCCCGTCAGCGGCAGCGCGCTGCCCGAACCGGGAAGCCTGGCGTCGGTTGCGTGGGAAGCAGGGCACGCGCTGGCTTTCGCTGCCTGAGCCGGCGCCCGCTCGCTGCGGCGCGCACGGGCATGCGGGGCTGAACTATGACCGGCTGGAGGAATGGCCGGCGGGGAAGGATTTTCCGCACTCTCCTGGCCCGCGTCACGCCCTGAATTGCTGCCTGCCTGCAACCGGTGTCGCATGCACGCGTTCCAGAAAGTTCAACGAAGAGCATGGAAATTGCCGCCATGCATGCATCGCCGATACTTCTTTCTTTTGTTCTGGCCGCGTCTCTCACCGCCTGTGCGGATACCGGACCCCACGATTTCGACAGGCGGATGGCTTCCTACATCTCAGCGCCGGAAGCCGATCTGGTGAGCGGGCTCGGGGTTCCGAGGCAGATCTACGAGGCTGATGGCCGCCGCTTTCTCGAATATGATTTCGGTGGATGGCGCAGCCTGGCTTCCGGCGGCCCCAGCTTTGGAATCGGCGTCGGTGGCGCGCGCTGGAGCGGGGGGAGCGGCGTCGGTACAGGCCTTGGTATCGGCTTCGGCGGTTCGCCGCAGCCACAATACGTTGCCTGCGTGGTGACGTTCGAAATCCGCGACCGCCACGTGCTTGATTTTCATCGGCAGGGTGACGGCTGCCGCTAAATGGCGGCGATCTCCTGACCCGGCGTCAGTCAACGGATATACCACTCCGCCTCGCCCCAGCTAGCCGTCAGCCGCCGTGACCCATCAGGAGGAAGAAGCCGACGGGCGATCGGGCGTATGTCGGGGTCCGCATCAGGCGAAAGAAGGCCTTCCAGCCCGAATGCCCTCAGGCCGCGTCATCCGCCGCGCGCAGAAGGCCAACCTTCCGGAACACCGAGGCCAGTGCCTGGGCAGCGAAAGCGATTTCGGCGTCGTTGTGGCGGGGCGTGGGCGTGAAGCGCAGCCGTTCCGTGCCGCGCGGCACAGTGGGGTAGTTGATGGGCGTGACGTAGAGTCCGTGATCTTCCAGCATCAGGCGGCTGACTTCGCGGCAGAGCGCGGCCTCTCCCACCATCACCGGCACGATATGGCTGACGGAGGGCATAGGTTCGATGCCGACGGCGCGGAAGGCGTCCTTCAGCTTCCTCGCACCTTCGGCGTGGCGGGCGCGCAGCTCGGTGGCCTGCTTCACATGCCGCACGCTGGCCAGCGCGGCGGCGGCGAGCGCCGGGGGCAGGGAGGTGGTGAAGATGAAGCCTGCCGCGGCCGAACGCAGGTAGTCGATGATCTCGGCATCGCCCGCGACATAGCCCCCATGGCAGCCGAAGGCCTTGGCGAGCGTGCCCTGGATGATGTCGATGCGCTCCGCCACGCCATCGCGTTCGGCCACGCCGGCGCCGGTGGCGCCATACATGCCGACGGCGTGGACTTCGTCGAGATAGCTGAGCGCGCCGTGCTTACGGCAGATCTCGGCCAGCTCCGCGAGGGGGGCGATGTCGCCATCCATCGAATAGACAGATTCGAAGGCGACGAGCTTGTTCACGCCGGGCTCGGCCGCCGCCAGCAGCGCGTCGAGATGCGCGGCGTCGTTATGGCGGAAGATGGTCTTGGCGCGGGCATTCTTCATGCCGGCGATCATGGAATTGTGGTTCTTGGCGTCCGAGAAGACGTGCCAGTTGCCGCCCATGCTGGCCAGGATGGTGCCCAGCGCTGCCTGGTTGGCCACGTAGCCGGAGGTGAAGACCAGCGCGGCCTGCTTGCCGTGCAGCGAGGCCAGCTCCCGCTCCAGCGCCTCATGCGCCGGGGTATTGCCGGAGATGTTGCGGGTGCCGCCGGAGCCGACGCCGTGCTCCCTGACAGCGGCGATGGCCGCTTCCGCTAGCACGTCGGAACCGCCGAGGCCGAGATAGTCGTTGGAGGACCAGACGGTGATGACCCGCCCCTGCGCATCCGTATAGCGGGGGAATTGCTGGCGCGATTTGTTAAGGGCGGCAAAGCTGCGATACCGGCCCTCGTCCTTCATCCGGGTCAGTTCGTCGCGGCAAAAGCTCTGGAAGGGGTGCAAGGGTGCCTCCAGCAGTCACAGGGGGGATCGCCTTGCCTCAGATAGGCCCCCGGGCGTGATGGCACAAATACGATGAGCGCCGGGGAGGCGCCCACCATTCCCTTTGCTCAGATCGCCGCCGCGGTGAAGATGCGGGAGACGTCGCCCTTCCATTCGCCGTGATAGAGGCGCAGCCAACGGTCGGCCTGGGTTTCACTGCTGGCGAGGATAGCGTCCAGCGGTTCCAGGAAGACTTCCTCGCCCAGTCCGCGCGCCCGCAGCCCGTCACGGGCGATGGCGACGGCATCGGCGGCGATGTCGCGCACCGTGCGGCCACGGAAGGGCGTGGCCAGGGCGGTTTCCGGCACCGCGCGGCGCAGGGCCTGGATCTCCTCCACCGGCCAGTCCCGCACCAGGGCGGCGGCGGCCTTCTGGGCGGCGTCGTTGTAGATCAGCCCGGCCCAGAAGGCGGGCAGGGCTTGCAGCATCTCCGGGCTGCCGGCATCGGCGCCGCGCATTTCCAGGAAGCGCTTCAGGCGCACATCGGTGAAGACGGTTGTGACGTGGTCCGCCCAGTCGCCCATCGTGGCTTCGATGCCCGGTTGCCCCGGCAGGCCCCGCGCGATGAACTGGCGGAAGGTGCTGCCGGTGGCATCGATCCACCGGCCTTCCCGCATGATGAAGTACATCGGCACGTCGAGCACGTATTCGGAGAAGCGCTCGAAGCCGAAGCCTTCCTCGAAGGCCACGGCGGGGATGCCGGTGCGGTCCGGGTCCGTCTCGGTCCAGACGCGGCCGCGCAGGGTGCGCAACCCGTTGGGGCGGCCCTCGGCGAAGGGAGAGTTCGCGAACAGGGCCGTCGCGATCGGCTGCAGGGCCAGCGAGACCCGCAGCTTCTCCACCATGTCGGCCTCTGTGCCGAAATCGAGGTTCACCTGCACGGTGCAGGTGCGCACCATCATGTCGAGCCCCATGGCGCCGACGCGAGGCATGTATTGCCGCATGATGGCGTAGCGGCCCTTGGGCATCCAGGGCATGTCCTCCCGCTTCGCCAGCGGGTGGAAGCCCAGCGGCGCGAAGCCGAGGTCGAGCGGCGCGGAGGCCTCCCGCGTCTCCTCGATGTGGTTCCGCAATTCGGCCCAGGCGGCGTGCAGGTCCGGCAGCGGCGCGCCGGAAAGCTCGAACTGCCCGCCCGGCTCCAGGCTGATAGAAGCCTTGCCGCGGGTCAGGCCGATGGGATTGCCATTGTCCAGGATCGGCGCCCAGCCCTTGGCCTGGAGGTTCTCCAGCAAGGCGCGGATGCCGCGCGGCTCATAGGGCGGAGGGGAGAGATCCCCATGGTAGAAGCCGAATTTCTCGTGCTCCGTGCCGATCGTCCAGGCCGAGGCGGGCTTGCTGCCCTTCGCGAACCAGTCGGCCAGCTGCCGCACGGAGGTGATCGGCGTGAGATCGGCCTCGCCGGGATTGGACATTGCGGAACCTACCGTGCGTATCTGCGGCTTGGCGGTAAAGCCCACCGGGGAAGTGGGATTTGCCGGATCAGGAGGGGACGGTCCAGTCCCCCGCCAATGCCTGTAGCACTGCGAGCCCTGCGACCGCCGCCGTCTCCGCCCGCAGGATGCGGGGTCCGAGCGCGGCCGATGAAACAAAGTGTCGCCGACCCACGACGTCAAGTTCCTGCTTGGTAAATCCACCTTCCGGACCCACAAGCAATGCCAATGGCGGATTTCGCCCGGGCAGAAGGGAGGCCAAAGGCGGTGCGGCGCCCCGCTCGTGCCCGACGAAGAGGGGCGCGCCGTCCCAGCCATCCAGCGCCGCATGCAGGTCCATGGCGGGGGCGATGCGGGGGAGGTCCAGCCGCTCGCACTGCTCGGAGGCCTCGCGCGCGATGGCCGAAAGGCGATCGTGGTTCACTTTCCCCACGACGCCGCGCGCGGTGAAGACCGGGTGGATGCTGGCCACGCCGAGTTCCGTGGCCTTTTCCACCACCCATTCCATGGCGTCCCGCTTCAGCGGGGCGAGCAGGAGGCGGATATCGGGGCTGGCCGCCTGGGGGCGTAGCTGCTGCTCCGGCACCAGCACGCCCTTGTCCTTCCGCAGGCTGGCCACGCGGGCGCGCCATTCCCCGTCCCGCCCATTGAAGAGGTCGACGAAATCGCCTTCCCCCTTGCGCATCACCTGGCCCAGATAGTGGCCCTGGCCGGGCAAACAGGGCACATCCATACCCTCGGCGAGATCGGCTTCGACATAGAGGCGGGGGATGGACATGAGCAGCTCCACAGGCACTGATACGGGCGTGACCCCGCATACCGATATCCGCGCCCATGGCTGGGTGGCGCAACTGCCCCCCTCCTGGCAACCCTATGCGTTGCTGATGCGGCTGGACCGGCCCATCGGCGTGTGGCTGCTGCTATTGCCGGGGCTCTGGGCCTTTGCCCTCGCCGCGCCGGATTGGGGCACGGGGCTGTGGCTGACGCTGCTCTTCGCGCTCGGCTCCACCATCATGCGCGGCGCGGGCTGCGTGGTGAACGACCTGTGGGACCGGGAGCTGGACAAGAAGGTTAGCCGCACCGCCGGGCGGCCGCTCGCCTCCGGCGCTGTCTCGGTGAAGAAGGCGGTGGCCTTCCTGGCCGTGCTGCTGCTGCTCGGCCTCGTCATCCTGCTGATGCTGAACCCGCTCTCCATCCTTCTGGGCGTGGTCTCGCTGGTGCCGGTCGCGCTCTACCCCGCCGCCAAGCGCGTTACGGACTGGCCGCAGGCGGTGCTGGGCCTCACCTTCTCCTGGGCCGCGCCGCTGGGCTACACGGCGGCCACCGGGCGGTTGGATGCGGTGGGCATCAGCCTCTACGCCGCCGCCTTCCTTTGGATCCTGGCCTACGACACCATCTATGCCCACCAGGACCGGGAGGATGACATCCTGGTCGGCATCCGCAGCACGGCCCGCCATTTCGGGGAGCGGACACGGCCCTTCCTGGCGGTGTGCTACGGCGGCGCGGTGCTGCTTCTGGCGCTGGCCGGCTGGCTGGGCGGCATGGGCCCCTGGTTCTGGCTGGTGCTGCTGGCGCCCGCCGCCATGCTGGCCACCCAGGTGGCACGGTTGGACATTCATAACCCCGAGCTGTGCCTGCGGCTGTTCAAGAGCAACCGCGATGTGGGCCTGCTGATCGCCCTCGCCTTCCTGGCGGGACGGCTTTGATCACACTCACGGCGCGCGACGACGAAGCCTTCATCGCCGCCCATACGGCGCTGGCGCGCCCCGCTCTGGTGCCGGAGGTGGAGCTGTACCTCGCCACCACCATCACCCCGATCTGGCAGGCGACCGAGGAGTGGCTGGCGGAGCGCGATATCGAGCCGCCCTTCTGGGCCTTCGCATGGCCCGGCAGCCAGGCGCTGGCGCGGCTGATGCTGGATGGCACGGTAGATGTGCGCGGCCGCCGGGTGCTGGATTTCGCGGCCGGCGGCGGGCTGGCCGCCATCGCCGCGCTGCGCGCGGGCGCCGCCAGCGTTGAGGCCGCCGAAATCGACCCGCTCGCCCGCGTCGCCACGCGTCTGAACGCCCGCCACAACGGCGTGCACGTGGCCACGCCGGAAGAGGATGTGGTGGGCGCCGCCTGCCGTTGGGACACAGTGCTGGCCGGCGACGTCTGCTATGAGGCGCCCATGACGCAGCACATCATGCCCTGGCTGCGCCGCCTCGCCGCCAGCGGTGCGGAGGTGCTGCTGGCCGACCCCGGCCGCGCCTACCTGCCCAAGGAAGGCCTTTCCGCCGTCCGCCGCTTCCCGGTGCCTACGACGCTGGAACTGGAAGACCGGGAGAGCCGGGACGTGACGATCTACCGCGTTCTCGGCTGAGAGGTCGTATCCGGCGCCCCGGCCCTCGGCGGGCGGCCAGAGCGATGCCCGGGGTGTCTGGCGGCAGATCAGGCTTCAGGGGAAGAGAAAGGCTGGGGAAAGAATTCCCCAGACCCCTTCTTTTCTTTTTCGAGTTTGGCGTGGCACTTCGGGACGGAGAGGGGATGCTCTTGATGATATTTAAAATGGGCAGCACGGGATGAGCCCTCAGTCGCCGGAGGTCTAAGACCTCCGGCGTGCCCAGCGCCTGGTCTCCAAGAATCCCCGACCCACAGCCACGCCCCAAAACTCGAAAAAGAAAA
>JH600064.1:28223-57095 GCA_000245075.1 Acetobacteraceae bacterium AT-5844 | reverse complement strand
TCTGGGGAATTCTTTCCCCAGCCTTTCTCTCCTCCCTCAATGCCGATCCCCTAGCCGGGCATGATCTGGCGCCGCGCGCGCGCCGGTGCCAATGGAGGTGCCGGACATGACCATCGGCGGGGGCTTATGACGGCGTTTTCGACGGATGTGCTGGTGCTGGGCTCCGGCTCGGCGGGGCTGACCGCGGCGCTCACGGCGGCGAGGCGGGGCCTTTCCGTCACTGTGCTGGAGAAGACCGGCCGGCTGGGTGGCACCACCGCCATGTCCGGTGCCGGAACCTGGATTCCCGCCAACCACCTCGCCGCTGAGGCCGGCATCGTCGACAGTGCCGAGGAGGCGCTGACCTATATCCGCGCGGGCGCTCCGGAAGGTTGGGCGGAAACCGAGGACGCGCTGTGGCAGGCTTTCGTCCATGCCGCGCCGGAGATGCTGCGCTTCGTGGAGGCGAACACGCCGCTGCGCTTCGCCCTGACGCCGGAGCCGGACCCGTTGCGCAGCCTGCCGGGCGCCAAGGCGCGCGGGCGGATGATGTCGCCCCTGCCGCTCAGCCGCTGGCGGGCCGGGCGTTTTGCCTTCCGCATCCGGAAATCCACCATCCCGGAGATCTTCACCTACCACGAGGCGGTGACGACCGACCTCTACCACAAGCCCTATCGCACGGCGCTGGAGCTGTGGCCGAAGCTGCTGTGGCGGCTGCTGACCAACACGCGCGGCAAGGGCACCGCGCTGGTGACGGGCCTGCTGCGCGGCTGCCTCGATGCCGGGGTGCGGGTGGAGCTGAACGCCCGCGCGCTGGAGCTGACGCGCGACGAGATGGGCAGGGTGGCCGGCGCCGTGGTGGAGCGGCGGGGGCAGCGTGAGCTGTGGTCCGCGCGTGCCGGCGTGGTGATTGCGACCGGCGGGTTCGAATGGGATGCTACGCTGATGGCGCGGCACTTTCCCGGCCCGCTCGACTATCGCGGCAGCCCCGGCGCGCATGAGGGCGATGGCCAGCGCATGGCGGAGGGCGCCGGCGCGGCGCTGGCGCGGATGGACCAGGCGACGATCACCCCTGCCGTTCCCGTACGCTACGAGGGGCGGCTGCTGGCCCAGCCCGTGCCCTTTCACACCGAGCCCTATGCCATGCTGGTCAACCGGCGTGGCGAGCGCTTCATGAACGAGCTGACCTTCAATATCGGCGAAGCACTGGATCGGCGGGACCCGGAGACGGGCGAGCCCGTGCACCTGCCGGCCTGGGTCATCACCGATGCCCGGATGTTGGAGGAGGTGCCGCCGGTGCGCTGGGCCGCCAAGGCCGATCCGTCCTGGATGCGGCAGGCGGATGATGTCGCGGGCCTCGCCGCGAAGATCGGCGTGCCCGCCGATGCGCTGGCGGCGGCGGTGGCGCGCTTCAATGCCTTTGCCGAGGCTGGGCAGGATGAGGATTTCGGCCGCCCCGCGCGGGCCGATGCCGCCTCGGCCGGCGACAAGCGGCGGCGGGCTGGCATCAAGCCGATCAACCAGGCACCGTTCCTGGCCATGCCCTTCAGCCGTTCCATCCTCGGCACCAAGGGCGGTGCCAGGACCAATGAACATGCGGAGGTGCTGCGGCCGGATGGCAGCGTCATCCCCGGCCTGTTCGCCGCCGGGGTGGCCATGGCTAACCCTATCGGCACCCGGAATGTGGGCACCGGCACGACGATCGGGCCGAACATGGCCTGGGGCTATATCGCCGGGCAGCGCCTTGCCCGGCGCAATGAGAGTGGAGTCAGCTGAGCAGCGCGCGGACCTCGTGCAGGTCCGTCGCCACCAGATGGCAGAGAAGGCGGATCTCCGCCGTGGCGGGCAGGAGGTCCGGCACCATGACCGTGCGCATGCCGGCAGCCGCCGCGGCGCGGACGCCGTTATGGGAATCCTCAAGCGCCAGGCAATCCGCCGGGGCCACGCCGAGCACCTCGGCGGCGCGGAGGAAAGGGTCCGGAGCCGGCTTGCCCTGCGCGTAGTCCCCCGCCGCCACCACGGCGTCGAACCGCGTGGAGAGGCCGTGCAGGCCCAGATTGTGCCGGACATCCTCATGGCTGGAGGAGGTGCAGATGGCGCGCGGCAGCCGGAGTTCGTCGAGCCGGTCGAGAAGCTCCACCACCCCCGCCTTCAGGGCCAGGGATACCCGTGCCGCATGGTGGTGCCGCGTCCAGCAGGCGCTGAACGCCTCCAGGTCGCCGGAGGGGCCGAAATGTTCCTGCAAGGTGACCCGGTTCGTGGCCCAGGGGCGGCCCACCAGTTGCAGAAAATCGTCGAGGGTGAAGCTGTAGCCAAGCTCCCGCCCGGCCGCCATGAGCGCGTCGCGGGAGAGGGACTCACTGTCGAAGAGCAGCCCATCCATGTCGAAGATGACGGCGGCTGGCAGTGCTGGCATGGGGGCCTTCGGAACCGGTGGAACCACCCCGTATGGATGGCGGGCCGGCAGCCCGCAAATGAAGCTCTGATTTCCGGTTTCCAGATGCCGGTTTGTTATGGGGAGACGGGGCGGTTCCGCCGCCCTTTCCCTTGCTCCTGGCTGGGTCATCGACCAACAATCGCCAGATGAGACCGGATTACCCCAGCTTCCTGCCCCGTGAGAGCGCCATGGCCGCCGCCATTGCTCAGCACGACTGGGCGCGAACGCCACTGGGGCCCATCGATGCCTGGCCCGACCTGTTGAAGGCCACCGTGGCCTTGGTTCTGGCATCCCGCTTTCCGCAGGCGGTGGCCTGGGGGCCGGATCTCGTCACGATCTATAATGACGCCTTCACACCCATTCTCGGCGATAAGCCCGCACCTTTGGGCCGCTCATTTCGCGAGATATGGAGCGAGGCCTGGAAGGATATCGGCCCCATCGCCGCCGCCGCCTTCGAGGGAAGGGCGACATACATCCAGGATTTCCCGCTTGTCGTGGAGCGGGGCGAAAAGCCGGAGCGGGCCTATTTCACCTTCTGCTACAGCCCGATCCGTGATGGCGAGGGCCGGATTCTCGGCATGCTCGACACGGTGACGGAAACCACGGCGACCGTCGTGGCGGCCAAGCGGCTGGCCTTCCTCGACGATCTCGGCCGGACCATCGCCGGTGAGCGCGACGCGGATACCGTCATGGCGATGACTACGCGGCTGCTGGCCGGGCATCTCGGCATTTCCAGCTGTGCCTATGCCGACATGGATGCCGATGAGGACGGGTTCACGATCCGTGGTGACTGGGCCGCGGAAGGCAGCCTCAGCATCGTCGGCCATTACAGCCTCGCCGATTTCGGCGAGCTGGCGGTGCGGAGGTTGCGCGCGGGCCAGCCGCTCATCGTGAACGACAACCTGGCCGAGCTGGCGCCGCATGAGGCCGCGACGTTCCAGAAGATCGGCATCGCGGCCACGATCTGCATGCCGCTGATCAGGGGAGGCAGGCTCAAGGGCCTGATGGCCATTCATGACCGCGTTCCGCGCGTCTGGACGGATTATGAGCTGACGCTGCTTCGCGACGTTACAGAGCGCTCCTGGGCTTATGTCGAGCGCGTGCGCGCCGATGCCGATCTGCACCGCGTGGCCGCTGCGCTGGAGGAACTGAATGCGACGCTCGAGGCGCGGGTCGAGGAACGGACGCAGCGGCTGGAGCAGACCGAGGCGGCTTTGCGCCAGAGCCAGAAGATGGAGGCCATGGGGCAGCTGACAGGCGGCATCGCCCATGACTTCAACAATGTTCTCGCAGCGGTGGTAGGCAGCTTCGACCTGATCCTGCGCGGGGCGGACATTACCGGAAGCACGCATCGCTATGCCGAGGCGGGGCTCGCCGCCGCGCAGCGCGGAACAAAACTCACGGCACAGCTTCTGGCTTTTTCACGAGAGCAGAAAATCGAACTCAGGCCGTTGAACCTCGCCAGGCTGGTCGAGGGAATGACGGAACTGCTGCAACGCACGCTGGGGCCGATGGTCCGGTTGCGGCTGCAACTGCGGCATCCGGAAGTCGGCGTTCTCACGGACGCCACGCAGTTCGAGATGGCGGTGCTGAACCTCGCCATCAATGCCCGCGATGCCATGCCTGGCGGAGGGGATCTGATCATTTCCAGCACCATGGCGCGGATAGAGGACGACGCGGTTCTGGAGGCAGGCGACTACGTGGTTCTCTCGGTGGCGGATACGGGGGAGGGCATGACGGCGGAGGTTCTCGCCCGCGCCTTCGACCCTTTCTTCACTACCAAGGGTATCGGCAAGGGCACGGGCCTCGGCCTCAGTCAGGTCTATGGCATCGTGCATCAGGCAGGCGGCACGGTCCGGATCGACAGCCGGCCGGGGGAGGGGACTGTCGTTCGCCTCTACCTGCCGGTCACGGGCGAGGAGCCTGTCGCCGATTCCGCGGAGAGCAGAGACGAAGGCGGCGCGGGCGGGGCCAGGATTCTGGTGGTCGATGACGATGCGGATGTCCGGGGTATGCTGGCCACGGTGCTCGACACACTGGGCTACTCCGTGACGGAGGCTGCCGACGGCGCGGCCGGGCTCGCCGCATTGGCCGACAACCGGCCTGATCTGATGATCCTCGACTATGCCATGCCGGAATTGACAGGAGCGGAGGTGGCCAAGCGGGCGTGGGAACAGAGGCCGGATCTGCCCATCATCTTCGCCAGCGGCTATGCCGATACCGCGACGATCGAAGGCGTGGCGGGGAATCAGGCGATCGTGCTGCGCAAACCTTTCCGCATTACCGATCTCAAGGCCGCGATAACCGCCGCGCTGGCCTGATGCGCGGCCGCCGTCACCCCATCCAATGCGAGAAAAGCAGCGCGATGCGATCATAGAGCCGCACCGGCCAGGAAGCGGGCTCCGCCTCCTGCAACGTCACCAGCGGCGCGCTGGCTAGCACCGTGCCATCCTGCGAGACCGCTTCCACATGGCCCAGCACCGCACCGCGCGGCAGCGGCGCGAAGGGGGTGGCGTCATCGAGCGAGACACGCAACTCGGAAGTGGTTCCGGCCGGCAGGGCCAGGGTCTGGCTCTGCTCCACGCCCAGGGCGACAGACCCTTCCTGTGAGCCATAGATGCGGCTGCGCTGCAGCTCCTGCCCCGCCGTCAGCACGTCCATCAGCTGGAAGGCGTTGGTGCCGTAGTCGAGCAGCATCCGCGAGCTCTGCGCCCGGGCGGCTTTGGAGGGCGCGCCAAGCACCACCGCGATCAACCCGCGATCCTGCCCGCCGGCCGGCGTCGCATGGCGGCGCGAGGAGATGATGATGTTGTAGCCGGCCGCGCGGGTATGACCGGTCTTCAGCCCATCGACCGAGGCATCCTGCGTCAGCAGCGGGTTGGTGGAGACATCCCGGAACTGGCGGAAGGTGAAGCGCTGCTGGCGGGTGATGGCGTAGATCTGCGGGAAGTCATGATCGAAGGCCAGTGTCAGGCGCAGCAGGTCTTCCGCGGTGGTGTAGTGGGTGGGACCAGGAATACCGGACGGGTTGTTGAAATGCGTGCCCGTCATGCCGAGCCGCGCGGCGGCGGCGTTCATGCGCGTGACGAAGGCTTCCTCGCTGCCATCGACGGCATGGGCCAGGGTGACGGCGGCGTCATTGGCCGAGATCACCATCAGCGCGCTGAGCAGGGTTTCGACAGAAACGCGGTTGCCCGGCATCAGGTACATCCGGGATTCTTCGTTGCCGACGCGCCGCACCGCCGGTGGCGCCTCCACCACCTGCTGCCAGCCCAGGCGGCCATCGCGCACGGCCTCGAACACCAGATAGGCCGTCATCAGCTTGGTGAGGGAGGCGGGCTCCCAGCGGATATCCGGGTTGGACGAGGCCAGCACCTGGCCGGCCGTGCGGTCATAGAGCAGCCAGGATTGCGCCTGCACGAGAGGAGCCGGCGCCTGCGCCTCCGCCAGGGCGGGGGTGAAACCCAGAAGCGCGATGAGAAGGGCGGCTTTGCGCGGCAGGCAGAACATGCGTCCGGAGGCTCCGATGCGGCCGTGGCAGGCTGGGCCGCTGGCTGAAATCCGGGCGGAAGCTAGGCGATGCGCGCGCATGTCGCCATACGCCGTACTGCAACGAAGCGTGGCAGTTTCGCCATGCCAATGGTGAGGTGGACGCGGTCCCCTGCACCCGCGATTCGCTGGCGCATCGCTTGAGCAGGTCAGGGAGACCGGCAAAGCCTGAGGATTGTTATTATAAAACAAACCACTGCTCAGGATCAGTCGCACCGCTGATCGCCGGGGGCATGCCCTCACTGAGCCATAAGGGTTTCCAAAGGCCTCAGGCCTTTGGTGGGGCGCGAGGCGCTGCCTCGCACCGGGAGGGGCAAAGCCCCTCCCGGTTCCGTCTTTCAGATTTCCTTCGCCAGATCGTCCAGCGCGCGGCCCATCAGCTCCAGCATCTCGTCGATCTCCGGCTCGGAAATGGTGAGCGGGGGCGAGATGGCGGCGGATTCGTTCACCAGCACGCGCATCATCACCCCATGCTCCAGCCCCAGCGCCTGCCAGCGCAGGCCGAGCTTGCGGGCAGGGTCGAAGGTGGCGCGGCTGGCCTTGTCCGGGCTGAGCTGGATGGCGCCGATGAGCCCCACGCCGCGCACTTCGCCCACCAGCGGATGGTTGCCGAAACGGTCATGCATGGCCTTCTGCATATAGGCGCCACGGGCCGCCACCAGCTTCGGCATCTCCATCTCGTCGTAGATCTTCAGCGTCTCCAGCGCGACGGCGGCGGGGACCGGATGACCGGAATAGGTAAAACCGTGGCCCCAGGTGCCGGCGGCATCCGAGCCCTCGGCGATACCCTGGTAGAGCTGCTCGCTGATCATCACGGCGGAGATGGGCAGGAAGGCGGAGGAAAGCTGCTTGGCGCAGGTCAGGATATCCGGCTGGATGCCGAAGGTCTGGCAGCCCCAGTAATTGCCGGTACGGCCGAAGCCGCAGATCACCTCATCGGCCACCAGCAGCACGTCGTGCTTGCGCAGCACGGCCTGGATCTTTTCGAAATAGGTGGCAGGCGGGACGATGACGCCGCCCGCGCCCATCACCGGCTCCGCGAAGAAGGCCGCGACCGTCTCTGGCCCCTCCCGCAGGATCAGCTCTTCGAGCTCCTGCGCCAGGCGGGTGGCGAAGGCCTCCTCGCTCTCGCCGGGCTGCGCGTAGCCGTAATGATGCGGGGTGGAGACATGGTAGAAGCCCGCGATCGGCAGGTCGAACATCTTGTGGTTGGCCGGCTGGCCGGTGACGGAGCCGGAGGCGACCGTGATGCCGTGATAGCCGCGCACCCGGCCGATGATCTTCTTCTTCTCCGGACGCCCGATGGCGTTGTTGTAGAACCAGATCATCTTGATGGCGCTGTCATTCGCCTCGGAGCCCGAATTGGCGAAGAACACTTTTGAAAAGGGCTTGCCGCCCTTGGAGAGAGGCGCGCGCTGGATCAGCTTCTCGGAAAGGTCGATCAGCGGGTCGTGGCTGCGCGCGCCGAAGGCGTGGTAGAAGGGCAGCTTCTTCATCTGGGCATAGGCGGCATCGGCCAGCCGCTGATTGGCGAAACCCAGGGAAGCGCACCACAGCCCGGCGACGGATTCGATATATCCCTTGCCGGAATCGTCAAAGACCTTGATGCCTTCGCCACGCTGGATGATCAGCGGGCCCGTTTCGCGGAACGCCTTGTGGTTGGTGTAGGGGTGCAGGGCGTATTCCACATCCCGCGCTGCGGCGGAATTGAAACGTGGGGCGTCATCGGGCGGCGTCATCGCGAACGATCCTTGCGTGCTGGCAGGAAGACTCAGGCTTCACTGTGCGCTTATCGCAGCCGAGCCGGAAGGGGCTTCTCCCCGCTGAATGGGCGGGGAGGGTGCGCGGGCGGGGAATGCCCAACCGTGCTCCCCATGTTTTTTGCCTCCCGCGAAGAGGGTTCTTTAGCCCTTGCCGGCCCCCTCATATCCATCCAGGCTGGCACATCGGTCCCGTCAAAGTCGCGGCCGCAGCAGGGAATTTCGCGGAATGAGAAAGAACGCTGTGCCTCACCTTTCCATCGGCCGGCGCGGCCTGCTGGGTGTCGCGGGGGGCGTGTTCCTGGCCGGTGCCGCACCCATCCGGATCGCCGCGGCGGCGGAGGGGAGGCTCCGCATCGGGCTGGTCAACTTTCCGCCGAATATCCGGCCGCTGGAAAATACCGGCTCCTCCCAGGCTGCGGTGAAGCTGATGCTCTACCGCAGCCTGTTGTCCTACGACCATGAGGGGAAGCTGCGGAACGAAATGGCGGAGAGCTGGGAGGCCGAGAGCCCCTCCGCCTATCGCTTCCGGCTGCGCGCCAACATGCGCTTCCATGATGGCGAGGCCGTCACGGCCGAGGATGTCCGCTTCACCCTGCAGGAAATCCTGGCGGAAAATTCCACCGCCTATATGAAGCCCTTCCTCTCCGTCGTGGACAAGGTAGAGGTGCTGGGGCCGCTGGAAGGACGCATCCTGCTGAAGGAGCCCTCCATTCCCTTCCCACATCTGATGGCCAGCTATCACGCGCCTATCCTCTCCGCGAAGAAGGGCTTGGTGGGCGGCCTGCCCGCCGGCACCGGTCCGTTCAAGCTGGCGGCGGTGGAGCGGGGTTCCTCCATCGAGGTCGAGCGGTTCGAGGGCTTCTACCGGCCCAACCTGCCGAAGGTCGCGCGCATCCGCTTCCAGGGATATTCCGACGAGAACCTTCGCGTCGCCGCGCTGGAGGCGGGGGATGTGGACATCATCGAAGGAGTGCCATGGCAGAGCATGGCGGCGGTGGAGGGCAACCCGCGCCTGAAGCTGGACAGCACCGTTGGCCCCTTCATGAACCTGCTGTTCAACACCCGCACCGGACCCTTCACCGATGCACGGGTGCGCCGCGCCGTCGCCTATGCGGTGAAGCGGGACGAGGTGGTGCGGGCCGCGCATTACGGCCGTGGCACGCCGCTCTTCGGTCTGCCCTATCCGGCGCCGTATGACGACCTGCCGAGCGCCGGCATCTTCTCCTATGACCCCGCGCGGGCGAAGCAGCTGTTGCAGGAGGCCGGCGTCGGCAATGGCTTCGCCTGCACTTTGCTGGCGACCTCCAGCCCCACGCTGCACCAATCCACCGCCGAGGTGATCCAGCAGAACCTGAAGGAGGTCGGCATCGATGTGACGCTGCGCCTGCCGGAATGGGGCACGCGCGTTACCATGGGCAACCGGGGGCAGTACGACTTCACTGTCTTCGGCACCGTGGCCGCATGGCCGGACCCCGATGCGCTGTCCATGTACCTCTCCGGCAGCAATGCCTATACGCGCTCCCACGGCTTCGGCAGCGAGAAGATCGATGCGCTGCTACAGGCCGGCCGGCGCGAGGCGGACCCGGCCAAGCGCCGCGAGATCTATGACGAGTTGCAGAAGCAGGCGGCGGAAGAATGCCCGATCGTCTGGCTCACCATGCGCTCCCAGGCCTTCGGCATGAAGTCCGGCGTACAGGGCTTTCATAATCTGCCGGGCAGCCTGACCTTCTACGCGCCCATCACCCTGGAAGAGACAGCGCTCGGCTAGGCGCTCGACGAGCCTTTCCTGGCGAAGCCTGCCGTTCAGGGCTTCGCCAGGCGGAACTCCGCACAACGACGCGCGATGACCGGGAGCCTTCGGCGCATTCGCGCGTTAGCCACCGGCGCAGCAGGAGGTTCGATCATGCGCCGGTATCGGAAGCTGGATTTTCCCGTCTCACAGGTGCGCCGGTTGTTGGAGCCGGGGCCTATCGTCTTGGTCAGCAGCGCCTGGAAGGGCGAGCGCAACGTCATGACCATGGGCTGGCACACCGTGATGGAATTCACGCCATCCCTGGTCGGCTGCATCATCGCGGGCGGCAACCACAGCTTCGACATGGTGCGGCGCTCGCGGGAATGCGTCATCAACATCCCCGAGGTGGAGATGGCGGAGACCGTGACGCGCATCGGCAATTGCAGCGGCGCGGAGGTGGATAAATTCGCCGAATTCGGGCTGACGGCGGAGGAAGCCGAGCAGGTCTCGGCGCCGCTGATCGGCGAATGCCACAGCAGCTTCGAATGCCGGTTGCACGACGCCGCGCTGGTCGGAAAATACAACTTCTTCATCTGGGAAGTTGTGAAGGCGCATGTGGCCCGCACGCCCAAGAACCCGCGCACCATCCACTACCGTGGGGAAGGCGCCTTCATGGTGGCGGGTGAGAGCCTCAGCCTGAAGCGCCTGTTCCGCCCAGATTATTTATGAAGTCCACTGGGTGGGATCGGCATTGAGGGAGAAGAGAAAGGCTGGGGAAAGAATTCCCCAGACCCCTTCTTTTCTTTTTCGAGTTTTGGGGCGTGGCTGGGGGTTCGGGGTTCTTGGAGACCAGGCGCGGGGCGCGCCGGAGGTCCTAGACCTCCGGCGACTGAGAGCTCAGCCCGCGCTGCCCCTTTTAAATATCATCAAGAGCATCCCCTCCCGGTGCTGAAGCGCCACGCCAAGCTCGAAGAAAAAAGATGGGATCTGGGGAATTCTTTCCCCAGCCTTCCTTCCCATCATCAGCGTGAATATCGACCCACGCTAGCGGACCGACACTTCCCGATACAGCGCCGCATAGCGCCGTGCCGGGCCGGCCCAGCTCACATCGCTGGCCATGCCGTTGTGCTGGATGCGCGCCCAGGCCTCGCGGTCCCGCCACAGCGTCGCCACACGGTCCAGCGCCGCTTCCAGCGCGTCGCGCGTCGCGGAGGCGAACTGGATGCCGGTGCCGACGCCGGCGGCGAGCGCCATCTCGTTGGCGTCGATCACCGTATCCGCCAGCCCGCCCACGCGGGCCACCACCGGCATGGCGCCGTAGCGCAGGGCGCAGAGCTGGGTCAGGCCGCAGGGCTCGAAGCGGGAGGGTACGAGCAACGCGTCGCAGCCGGCCTGGATCAGATGCGCCAGCCCTTCATCATAGCCGAGATGCAGCCCGATCTGCCCGGGATGCGTGGCGGCGGCATGGGCGAAGGCGTTCTGTAGCCCCTGGTCCCCGGCGCCTAGCACGGCCAGGCGCATGCCCCGCGCCAGCAGGGCGGGAAGCGCCTCCAGCACCGTGTCCATGCCCTTCTGCCAGGACAGGCGGCTGACGATGCCGATAACCGGGGCAGCAGGGTCATCCACCAGCCCGAGCCGGGCGCGCAGGGCGGCGCGGCTCGCCTCCCGTGCCTGCAGCGTGGCGGCCGTATAGGGGGAGGGGAGGAAGGGGTCGCCGGCCGGGTCCCATACAGCCGTGTCGATGCCGTTCAGGATGCCGGAAACGGCGCTGCCGCGGTAACGCAGCAGCCCGTCGAGGCCCATGCCCCCGGCGGGGGTACGGATTTCGGCGGCATAGGTGGGGGAGACGGTGGTCACCCTGTCCGCCAGTTGCAGCCCGGCCTTGAGGAAGCCGATACCGCCATAGGATTCGACGCCGTCGATCGACCACGCCTCTGGCGGCAGGCCCAGGGTTTCCAGCCAGGCGCGGTCGCACTGGCCCTGGAAGGCCAGGTTGTGCACCGTCATCACCGTGCCAGGGCGGCGTGTGCCGGCATAGTGCAGATAGGCCGGGGCGAGCCCGGCCTGCCAGTCATGCGCATGCACCACATCCGGCTGGAAGCCCGGCAGGGCGCCAAGGCCCAACCGGGCCGCCACCTGCGCCAGCGCGGCGAAACGTTGGGGATTGTCCGGCCAGTCCGCGCCGTCCGGGCCTGAATAAGGGTTGCCGGGCCGGGCATAGAGATGCGGCGCATCCAGCACGAACAGTTCCAGCCCGCCCGCGCGCCCCGCCAGCAGATGCGCGGTGCCGCCGAAGAGGGGGTTGAAATCGAGCACCGTCCGCGCCCCCTCCAGCGCTGCCAGCACAGAGGGATAGCCCGGCAACAGCACATGGCTGGCGATACCCTCTGCCGTGAGGGCGAGAGGCAGGGCGCCGGCGACATCGGCCAGCCCCCCGGTCTTGATCAGTGGAAAGACTTCGGAGGCGACGGAAAGGGCAGTCAGGGTCATGCGTGCGTGGTTATCCCGGCAGGGCGTCGATCATCGGTTGCGTGATCAAGGTGACACCCTTGGCCGTGCGACGGAAGCGGCGCGCATCGGCTTCCGCGTCCTCTCCCACGACCAGCCCCTCCGGCAACCGCACGCCGCTATCCACCACCACGTTCTTCAGCCGTACCTTCCGCCCGATGGTGACACCCGGCAGCAGAACCGCCCCCTGCACATCGCAAAAGGAATTGACCCGCACATTGGTGGAGAGCAGGGAGCGCGCGACGCGGGAGCCGGAGATGATGCAACCCCCCGCCACGAGCGAATCCACCGCCATGCCCCGCCGCCCGTCATCGTCGAAGACGAATTTCGCGGGCGCCGTCAGCTCGCTATGGGTCCAGATGGGCCAGTCCCGGTCATACAGGTTGAGGGAAGGGACAACATCCGTCAGGTCGATATTCGCCTGCCAATAGGCATCCACCGTGCCGACATCCCGCCAATAGGCCTCTTCCTCCACCCCGGAGGTGACACAGGAATCGGTGAAGCGGTGCGCCATGGCGCGCCCATTGGCGACGATGTAGGGCACCATGTCCTTGCCGAAATCGTGGCTGGAGGCAGGGTCCTGCGCATCGCGCCGGAGCTGCTCCGCCAGGAAGGCCATGTCGAAGACATAGATGCCCATGCTGGCGAGCGCCATATCCGGCTTGTCCGGCATGCCGGGCGGGTCGGCGGGCTTTTCGAGAAAGGCGGTGATGCGGTCTTCGGCATCGACATGCATCACGCCGAAGCCGGTGGCCTCCATGCGCGGCACCTCGATGCAGGCCACGGTGACATCGGCGCCCGAGGCCTCATGCTGCTGCAGCATGACCTCGTAATCCATCTTGTACACATGGTCGCCGGCCAGGACCACCATGTAGCGCGGGCTATAGGCCTCGATGATATCGAGATTCTGGTACACGGCGTCGGCCGTGCCGGAATACCACGCATTTTCGGAGACCCGCTGGCTGGCAGGCAGGATATCGAAACTTTCATTCCGTTCCGCCCGCATGAAGTTCCAGCCGCGCTGCATGTGTCGGATCAGGCTGTGAGCCTTGTATTGCGTCGCAACACCGATGCGCCTGATGCCGGAGTTCAGAGCATTGGAAAGGGCGAAATCGATGATGCGGGACTTCGCGCCGAAGAACACCGCCGGCTTCACGCGCCGTTCCGTCAGCTCCAGCAGCCGGCTGCCCCGCCCGCCTGCAAGAACATAGGCCATGGCATGGCGGGCGAGGGGCGATGGGCTCGGCTGCGGCGACATCGGGCGGTTCCTGTCCTGCTGATCCCGGCAAGCGATACGGCCGGGAGAGCCACACTAAATCGCGGCGATGACAGGAGTTAGGGCTTCGGCGCGTCGCGGAGCACGTTTTATTTTTCGCTCGCGCTGCAACCTTTTGGCATCTTGCGACACGCCTGATGAAGGCAGCCGGGAGCGCGCTTGCCCCCCTGCAACCGGCCTTTCGCCTGCCTTCTCTTGACGGCGCCCCATTGGCGGCGGCCCAATGGGCGCCAAGATAACCCTGCCGGAGGAGATGCAATATGACTGACCACACGCGGATTCCGGTGCGGCCGGAGATCGCGAAGGGCGCCACCCTGGACGCCGCGCGCTTCCGTGCCATGTCCGAGCAGGCCGCCCGCGACCCGGAGGGCTTCTGGCGGGAGGAGGCGAAGCGCATCGCCTGGATGAAGCCGCCCACCAAGATCAAGAACACCTCCTTCACCGGCGACGTGCAGATCAAGTGGTTCGAGGATGGCGTCCTGAACGCCTCCGTCTCCTGCCTCGACCGGCACCTGGAGACGCGCGGGGACCAGACCGCCATCATCTGGGAAGGCGACGACCCGGGCAGCGACGCCAGGATTACCTACCGCGACCTGCATGCCCGCGTCTGCCGCCTGGCCAATGCCATGCGCGCCCTGGGCGTGAAGAAGGGGGACCGCGTCACCCTGTATTTGCCCATGATCGTGGAAGCCGCGGTGGCCATGCTGGCCTGCGCGCGCATCGGCGCCGTGCATTCCATCGTCTTCGGTGGCTTCAGCCCGGACAGCCTGGCCACGCGCCTGGTGGATTGCGAGAGCACGCTGCTCATCACCGCCGATGAAGGCCGCCGCGGCGGCCGCAAGGTGGCGCTGAAGACCAATGCGGATGAGGCGTTGAAATCCGCGCCGCTGGTGAAGCACGTCATCGTTGTGAAGAACACCGGCGGCGAGGTGCCCATGCAGGACGGCCGCGACCACTGGTACCATGAGGTGACGGAAGCCGCGCCGCGCGATTGCGAGCCGGAGCCGATGAACGCGGAGGACCCGCTGTTCATCCTTTACACCTCCGGCTCCACCGGCAAGCCGAAAGGCGTGCTGCACACCACCGCCGGCTATCTGCTCTGGGCCGCCTTCACCCATGAGCATGTCTTCGACTACCGTGAGGGCGAGGTCTATTGGTGCACCGCCGATGTCGGCTGGGTAACGGGCCACAGCTACATCGTGTACGGCCCGCTGGCCAATGGCGCGACGACGCTGATGTTCGAGGGTGTGCCCAACTACCCGGACAACAGCCGCTTCTGGCAGGTGGTGGACAAGCACCAGGTCAACATCTTCTACACCGCACCCACCGCCATCCGCGCCCTGATGCGCGATGGCGAGGGGCCTGTGAAGAAGGCCTCGCGCAAGTCCATCCGTATCCTCGGCTCGGTGGGGGAGCCCATCAATCCGGAAGCCTGGCTCTGGTACTACCGCGTGGTGGGCGAGGAACGCTGCCCGATCGTGGACACCTGGTGGCAGACCGAGACCGGCGGCATCCTCATCTCTCCGCTGCCGGGTGCCACGGAGCTGAAGCCCGGCTCCGCCACCCTGCCGCTGCCCGGCGTGCTGCCGGCGCTGGTGGATGGCGAGGGCAACACCCTGGAAGGGGCGACGGAGGGCAACCTCGTCATCCTCGACTCCTGGCCCGGCCAGATGCGCACGGTCTACAAGGACCATGAGCGCTTCATCCAAACCTACTTCTCCACCTTCCCCGGCAAGTACTTCACCGGCGACGGCGCCCGCCGGGACGAGGATGGCTACTACTGGATCACCGGCCGCGTGGACGACGTGCTGAACGTCTCCGGCCACCGCATGGGTACGGCGGAAATCGAAAGCGCCCTCGTCGCCCACCCGAAGGTGGCGGAAGCCGCCGTCGTCGGCATGCCGCACGACATCAAGGGCCAGGGCATCTACGCCTATGTCACGCTGATCGCGGGCGAGGAGCCGAGTGACGCGCTGCGCAAGGAACTGGTCGCGTGGGTGCGCAAGGAAATCGGGCCCATCGCCTCGCCGGATGCCATCCAGTGGGCGCCAGGGCTGCCGAAAACCCGCTCCGGCAAGATCATGCGCCGCATCCTGCGCAAGATCGCAGCGAACGAAACCAGCTCCCTGGGCGATACCTCGACCCTCGCGGATCCAACGGTGGTTGAGGAATTGATCCAGAACCGGGTGGGATGAAGAGAAGGCTGGAGGGAGGAGGAATTCTCCCTCCAGACCACCCTCATCTTTTTCTTCGAGTTTTGGGTTTGGGCTTCAGGGCGGACGGTGCCGCCTGTTCCGCGAAGCCAAATTTCTAAAAGGCCACGCGAGTTGAACCCTCAGTCGCCGAGGGTCTCAGACCCTCGGCGCACCCAGCCCATAAAGAAGGGTGCCGCCCGCAGGGCGCACTCGAAAACTCGAAAAAAGAAAAGAAGGGGGTCCGGGGGAATTCATTCCCCCGGCTGACACCCATCAAGCAGGGACAGCCGCCCGCATCCGCCGTGCCGCCGCTTCCCCGATCATCACGCAGGTGAAGTGCAGGTTCGCGCGACAATCCGTCGGCATGATGGAAGCGTCGGCGACGCGCAGCCCTTCCACGCCGCGCACTTTCAGTTCCGGGTCCACCACGCTGCTGGCGTCCTCATAGGCGGACATGCGGCAGGTGCCGGCGGCGTGCTGGATATCGCCGGCTTCGGCCAGCAGCAGGGCGTCCAGCGCATCGTCCTTCATGGCGGCCACTTCGGCGTAGTTCAGGCCGGTGTCGCCGAAGGTGATGCTTTCCGCGATGCCGGAGACGGAGGGGTGCGCCGCGATGCGGGCCAGGCGGCGGACGCCGTCCCGCAGCCGCAGCAGGTCGCGCGGGTCGTCCAGCATGTTTTCGTCCACGGTGGGGTTGGCCATCGGGTCCGCTGATTCCAGCCGCACCTCGCCGCGCGAGAAGGCGTCGTAGAGGGAGACGCCGATGGAGCCGACAGTGGAGGGCGGGCCATCGGTGAAGCCGGTGTGGTTGAAGGCGATCATGATCATGTCGCGCTCGCCGCCGCCGCCCAGGCCGGAGGTGTAGGTCAGGCAGCAATTGGTGTGGCGGGAGTCGGCATCGAGCGCGCGGTGGCCGGGCTTCAGCGCCAGGCTGGCGCGGACGATGGGGTGATCCATCAGTCCCTGGCCCACGGCGGGCAGGTCCTTCACCAGCGGAATGCCGAGGGAGGCCAGCTTCGCCGCCGCGCCGATGCCCGAGCGCATCAGGATGACCGGGCTGTGGATGGCGCCGGCCGAGAGCACCACCTCCCGCGCGGCGATGTCTTGCCAGTCTCCGCCGTCTTCGAAGCGCACGCGCACGCCGGTGGCGCGGTTGCCCTCGAACAGCACGCGGTCCACCAGCGCGCCGCCACGGATCTCCAGATTGGCGCGGCCGCGCGCGGGCTCCAGGTAGCCGTCATTGGTGGTGACGCGCAGCCCGTTGCGGCTGTTGATGGGATAGCAGGAGACGCCTTCGCCTTCCGGGGCGTTGAGATCGGCCTTCCAGGGATAGCCGATATCGAGCGCCGCCCCTTTCAGCGCCTTGTCCACCGCGCCCCATGTGCTCTCCGGCGCGCGGTAGATGGGCAGCGGCCCGCCCTGGCGGATGCCGGGCGCGGTGCCGGTGACTGCGTCGTCCTCAATGGCATCGAAGAGCGGGAGGACATCGGCGGCAGCCCAGCCTTCGCAGCCCAGTTCCGCCCAGGCGTCGAAAGCGGCGGGCACGCCGCGGATGGCGATCTGCGCGTTCACCGTGGAGCAGCCGCCCATGGTCTTGCCGCGCCAGTAGAAGCGCGGTGGCTGCGCCTTGGTGCGGCGCGTCTCCAGCCCCGGCCACTGCCACTCCGCCTGGTGCGCGGGGGAGCGCATGAAGGGGATGATATTGGCGCTGCGGAGCGCATGCGGCGCGTCGGCAGAGCGCCAATCCCGCCCGGCTTCGAGCAGCAGCACGCGGCGGGTGGGGTCCTCGGAGAGGCGGGCGGCGAGCGGGGCACCGGCGGAGCCGGCCCCCACGACGATCACATCATACATCTCGGACGTTACTTCTTCTCAGCGTTCCAGAAGACTGGCACCGCGGATGGGATCAGGCCAGTGACGTTGGCGCGCATCGCGGCAGGCTGCGCGAACTGCCCGAAGGGGATGCCCAGGCCCTGTTCGTAGATGATGGTCTGGATCTGCCCTGCCACTTCGCGCTGCGCCTCACGCGTCGGCGCGCGGGCGAAGGCATCGAACAGCGGCACCATCCGGCGCTCGCACATGAAGCCGGCTGTGGTGGCATCCGTGCAGTTGAAGTTGATGACGGAGTTGGTGAGGGGCGAGGAGAGGTCGAGGCCCAGCGCGTGCACGCCATAGACGCTCCAGCCCTGGCGCTGGCCGCGGCGGGCGAGCACGGAGGCCCAGTCCATCACCTGCATATCCACCTTGAAGCCGGCGCGCTGCAGGCGGTCCGCCAGGATCTGGCTGGCCACGCGGGGCGCTTCCAGGTCGGAGGCCACGAGGACGATGACGGGCTCTCCATTGTAGCTTGTCTGCCGCAGCATGGCGGCGGCGGCCTCGATGGAGGGGTCGCTCAGCGGCGCGGCGCCGGCATCGGTCTCATAAGGCGAGCCGCAGATGAAGAAGGCGGCGCAGCTCCGGGAATAGCGCGGATCGAGACCCAACCCCGCCATCACTTCGGACTGGTCCACCAGCTTCAGCAGGATGCGGCGGATGGCCGGATCGTCAAACGGCTTGGAGGCGGTGTTGATGCGGTAATGGCCGGTGAACATGTGGGCGCCGGTGAAATTCAGGACGCGCAGGTTCCGGTCCCGCTCCATGGCGGGCAGGAAGTCGAACGGCGCGTACTGCATGTAGTCGACTTCGCCGGATTGCAGGGCGGCTGCCGCCGTCGCGCCATCAGGGATCACCCGGATATCCAGCGCCTCGACCTTCGGCGCCTTGCCGCCGGTGAGGAAATCCACCGGCTCCTCGCGCGGGCGGTAGTTCTCATTGCGCCGGAGCAGCATGCGGTCGCCGGGCCGGTGGTCGGCGCGGTTGTAGATAAAGGGGCCGGAGCCGACGATCTCGCTGATCTGCGTCGTGCCCGGCGTGGCGGCGATGCGGGCGGGCATGATGAACGGGCTGGGGGAGGAAGTAGTGCCCAGCGTATCCAGCACCAGGCCGTAAGGGGCCTTCAGCACGAGTGTGAAGCTGCGGGCGTCATTCGCGGTGAGGGAGGCCGTGGCCGCCATCAGCCTTCCGCCCAGCGCGTTGCGGCTGCCCCAGCGCTTCAGCGAGGCGACGACATCCTCCGCCGTGACGGGGCTGCCATCGTGGAAGGCGAGGCCTTCGCGCAGGGTGAAGTTCCAGGTCAGCCCGTCATCGGAGGTGTTCCAGCGCTCCACCATCTGCGGCTTCATGGTGCCGGCGCTGTCGGGCGCGAACAGCGTGTCGTAGACCATGTAGCCGAAGGTGCGGGTGATGTAGGCGCTGGTGAAGTGCGGATCGAGCGTGACGATCTCCGCCTCCAGCACCACTTTCAGCGGTTCGGCCCTGGCGCTGCCGATGCTTGTAGCCAGGGCGAGGGCCCCCGCCGCGAGAACCCCGTACCATTTGGACACGCCTGCACCTCCTCTGTCTGGCAAGATGCCATTGTTGTGCAAGCAGCGTGCCATATCGGCAGGCGAGACGAATAGACGCTTCGTCGCGCCCGCCCGGCAATTCCTCAGCAGGCAGCAGCCGCTTCGCGCGGCTGGGTCGGAATGGGAAAGATGCGGTCGTACAGCAGGTTAAAGACGAAGGCGTAGATCACATAGAAAATCGCGATGGCGATATCCATCACGAAGGCCTGCATCAGCCCGATGCCGAGATACCAGGCAATCGGCGGCAGCAGGATGACCAGCAGCCCTGCCTCGAACAGGATGGCATGCGCCACGCGCAGCGGCAGGCTCTTGCGGGTATGGCCCACCATGCGCTGCATCGCGTGGTCGAAGCCGAGATTATAAATGTAGTTCCATACGGTGGCCGCCGTCGCGCTGCCGATGCCGATCACGCCCATCTGCGACATCTGCACCCCAAAGAGCCAGGTGCCGAAGGGGATGATGATGGCGAGGCCGATGATCTCGAAGCTGATGGCGTGCCGGATACGGTCACGGGTCGTACGCATAGTGTCTGCAACTCGATAAGGTTTCGTCAGGGGGGTTGCCTTCTATCCATAAACCTGACCTCATCAAGTTAGGTATTATCTGAAAAGCAGATAGATGAGCTTTTCCCTCGACCAGCTTCAGGCCTTCGTCGCGGCCGCCGAAACCGGCTCTTTCTCAGCTGCCGGGCGGCGTTTGCGGAAGGCGCAATCGGCCATCAGCACGCAGATCTCCAATCTGGAGACCGATCTCGGCCTACCCCTTTTCACCCGCGAGGGACGCAACCCTGCCCTGACCCCAGCGGGCCAGCGGCTGCTGCTGGAGGCGCGCGTCATGCTGGACCGGCGGGAGCATCTGCTCGGCCTTGCCCGCAGCCTGGAGCAGGGCGTCGAGAACCGCCTCGTCATCGCTATCGACGAGCTGTACCCGGAGCACGCGCTCGGCGCGCTCTTCGCCGAGTTCGCGCGGGAATTCCCTTTCGTGGAGCTCGAGATCCTGTTTCCGCTCATGGAGGATGTCAGCAAGCTCGTGCAGGAGGGCACGGCCGACCTCGGTGTCATGTGGCGGCAGGAAGTGCTGCCGCCGGAACTCGGCTTTCATACCATCGGCTGGGTGGCGCTGAAGCTCGTCTGCGGGCGGGATCATCCCCTGGCCAAGACCCGCGTGGAGTGGGAGGAGCTGAAGCGCCACAGGCAGATCCTCGTCGCCGCGCGCAGCGACGGGCCGGAAAAGCAGCGGATGCGCGTGGCGGCGGAGGTGTGGTGGGTGGAAAGCCACTGGGTGATTCTGGAGATGGTGAAGCACGGTATTGGCTGGGCCTTCGTCTCGGACCATGTCATCGCCGCCTCGCCCGCCGCGCCCTTCCTGGTGACGCCGGAGCTGCAATTCGACGGGCAGGACTGGCCGGTGGCGATGGAGCTGGTCTGGCACAAGCAGCGCCCCTGCGGGCCGGCGGCGGCGTGGCTGCGGGACCGCTTCGCGGCTGGCGGCGCGGATTTCGCTTCCCCGGCGGGCTAAGGAACGCGTTGCCACACGCGTTCCGGCACCGCGATATCCCGATGAATTTTTACAGAGCGACACCTGCCGCGGCATCCCTCACGGCGGTCCTTGATGTAAGTTAACCTCATGCGCCGCGCCCCGGCCCGTGCCTCGTCTGGCCCGGCTTCATCGTCTCAAGCTGTGTCCTCCGCCCGCCAGCAGCCTCGCCGGCGGGGTGGGGTGCTGCGCCTGTTCCGCTTCACGGTGTTGCTGGTGGTATGGGGCGGGCTGATCCTGGGCGGTGCGCTGCTGTTCTTCATCTGGGACCTGCCGAGGCCGGAGGAAGCGCTGGTGGCCACGCGCCGCCCCTCCGTCACGCTGGAGGCGACGGATGGCCGCCTGCTCTCCACCAGCGGCGACCTCTATGGGGAGCGGGTGCGGCTGGCCGATCTGCCGGCCTATGTCCCTGGCGCGCTGATGGCGGTGGAAGACCGGCGCTTCCGCAGCCATTTCGGCCTGGACCCGGTCGGGCTGGCGCGCGCGGCACTGGCCAATTGGCGCGCCGGCCGGGTGGTGCAGGGCGGCTCCACCCTGACGCAGCAACTCGCGAAGAACCTCTTCCTGACGCCGGAGCGCAACATGCGCCGCAAGGTGCAGGAAGCGCTGCTCGCCCTCTGGCTGGAAAGCCGCTTCACCAAGGACCAGCTGCTCGAGATCTATCTCAACCGGGTTTATCTCGGCGCGGGTGCCTATGGGGTGGATGCGGCGTCCCGCCTCTATTTCGGCGTGCCGGCGCGGCGGCTTTCGCTGTGGCAGGCCGCCATTCTGGCCGGCCTGCCCAAGGCACCCTCCCGCTACAACCCCCGCGCCAACCCCCATGCCGCCATCCGCCGTGGCGCCGAGGTGCTGGACGCGATGGTCGCCGCCGGCCTCATCACCAGCAGCCGCGCGAACCAGGAGGCGGAGCGCATGGCGCTGCCGCCCCGGCCCTCCGGCGATGCGGGCTGGTTCGCGGATTGGGTGCAGGACGATCTGGCCGAGAATTTCCCCGGCAGCGGAGACCTCGTTCTACGCACGACGCTCGACCTGAAGATGCAGGCGGTGGTGGAGGCGAAGCTCGGCGCGCTGCTGGCCGGGCCTGGCGCCGCCGCGCATGTCACCCAGGGCGCCGTTGTCGCGCTCCAGGCCAATGATGGCGCGGTCATCGCCATGGCGGGCGGGCGGGATTACCGCCAGAGCCCGTTCAACCGCGCCACCCTGGCGCGCCGCCAGCCCGGCTCGGCCTTCAAGCCCTTCGTCTGGCTGGCCGCGCTGGAGCACGGGATGGACCCTGGCAGCGCGGTGTCGGACCTGCCGCTCACGCTCAGCGGCTGGTCCCCCGGCAATGGCCGCTGGCGCTCCCGGGGAGAGATCTCGCTGGAAGAGGCGCTGGCCCACAGCATCAACACCTCCGCCGTCCGGCTGCTGCTGGCATCGGGCGGTTCGCGCTCGGTGGCCGAGGTGGCGGAGCGGCTGGGGCTGCGCGGGCGCTTCGCGAACAACGCGTCGCTCGCCCTCGGCACGGCGGAAGTCACGCTGCTGGACCTTGTTGCCGCCTACGCGCCCTTCGCCAATGGCGGCATGCGCGTCACCCCCTATGGCATCGCGCGCGCGGAAAGCGGAGAGCGTGTGCTGGCCGTGCCGCTCACCGCGCCCGCCCGCGTCATCACCACCGAACATGCGGCCGAGATGCGGCGCATGCTGAATGCGGTGGTGGAGCGTGGCACCGGCCGTGGCGCCGCCGTGCCCGGCCAACGCATCGGCGGAAAAACAGGCACAACGCAGGATTCCCGCGATGCCTGGTTTGTGGGTATGTCGTCCCGGTGGGTGATCGGCATCTGGCTGGGCAATGACGACGCGGCACCGATGGAGGATGTCAGCGGTGGCAGCCTCCCGGCCCGGTTGTTCAAAGAGATTCTTGAGGAGATGGCCCGATGACCGATGCCGGCCAGGCGATGGCGGGGCTTGCCCGCCCGATGCAGCATGCCGTGAACAATCTGGTGATGGTGCTGCAAGCGAATATGGACAGTGTCCTGGCCAGCCTGCCGCCGGAGGATCGTGCCGCCATCCGCCTGACGCGCGCCGCGCAGGCAGCGAAGGATATGGATGCGCTGGTGCGCGCCTTCCTCCGCCTCGGCCGCCCGGAAGAAAAGGCGCCGCTCGACTCCGGCCGCTTCCTGGCCTCCGCGCTGCCCGTATTGGCGCTGGCCGCGGGCAAGCCGGTGAAGGTGCAGACCGTCTCCACCCTGCCCATCGCTCCCCATCGCCCGGCCATGGATCTGGCGCTGCTCGGTGCTTTCGCCGGGGCCAAGGCGCTGCCGCACGCCAACCCGCCTGCCATCGTGCTGGAAGGTGCCGTCTGGCGCCTGAACTGGGCCTTGCCGGGGGGAAGCCGCGCCGCATTGGAAGCCGCGGAGATTGGTGTGGAGGAAGAGGCAGAGGCCACGCGCCTCACCTTCCCGGTAGCGGCAACGGCCTGAGAGCCCGCGCGGGCTAACCTCAGGCCGAGCGACGACGCCGCCGGAAGACGTGCCAGAGATAGGCCAGCACCACGCCCGCAACGACGACGTAGCTGAGCGGCTCCACGAAGCTCTCGACCTTCTTGTACTGGTCCCGCAGCAGATAGCCGGCCCCGGCCAGGATGCTGACCCAGATCGCCGAGCCGATCAGTGTCCACAGGTAGAAAACCGGACGAGGGATGCCGGCGAGCCCGGCGGGGATGGAAATCAGGGTCCGGATGGCGGGGATGAGCCGCCCGAAGAACAAGGCGACGGGGCCGTGGCGGCGCAGCCGGTCCTCCGCGCTGTCCAGTTCCTCTGGCGATACGGCGAACCACCGGCCATAGCGCTCCACCAGCCGCCGGATACGGGCACTGCCGATGCGGTGGGCGATCTCGTACCAGACGCTGTTGCCGATGACGCTGCCCGCCGTGCCGGCGATGATGGCGAGCCAGAGGGACATGCCCCCCTCCGCCGCCACAAAGCCGGCCAGTGGCATGATCAGCTCGGAGGGGATGGGCGGAAAGAGGTTCTCCAGGAACATCAGGGCGAAGACGCCGGGCAGGCCGGCGCTCTCCACCACGCCGGTTACCCACTCGATCATGGCGCCGTGCGGAACAGCCGCAGCACGATGTGCCGGCCGCGCGTGTAGTTATAGCCTTCCACAGAGCCTTCCTCCTGCAAGCGCAGGCCCAGGCGCTGGGCCTCGGCCTGGAAAGCGGCCAGATCGCGGTCGCCGATGGCGGCGTAGCGGCCGGGCGCGTCTGCCAGGAACGCCGCCCCGGCGGCGCCGTTGCGCAGAAGTTGGGTCCCCGTACCCACCGAGAACATCAGCGACGGCTCGTGATAACCGACGATGCCGAACTGCGCCGCCGGCAGGCCCGGTGCCTTTTCCTCCAGCAGGAGGGCGGTGCGGGGCGAGACCCAGGGGGCGCTGATGCGTGGCAGCACACCCTGCAACGCGACGGCATAGAGCGGAATGGCGAGGATCGCCGCCGCGAGCCCCGCCTGGGCCGGCTGGCCACGGCGCAGCGCGCCCATCACGCCCCAGAGGAACAGGGCCGCGGCGGGAATGCCGAGCAGCGCGAAGGGGTCGATGCGCCGGTCCGCGATATAGGGCAGGGCGGCGCTGGCCAGGCCGAGGCCCACCGCGCCCAGCACCAGGGCGAAGATGCCGATGCCGCGCAGCCAGGCAGGGGCCGGGCGGCGCAGCGGGTCCATCGCCCAGGCCGCGCCCAGCAGCATCAGCGGCGGGAACATGGGCAGGCTGTAGTGCGGCAGCTTGGTCGCCACCGCCTCGAAGACCAGCCAGGAGGGGATCAGCCAGGCGAGCAGGAAGCGCGTGGCGGGATTCAGCCGGTCCTTCCAGGCGGCGGGCAGGGCGCGCAATGCCAGGAAGGCGGCCGGGAAAGCCGCGATGAGGAAGGTGAGGATGTAGTAGCCGGGCGGGCCCCAATGGGCTTCCTCGCCGGAATTCACCTTGGCCAGCATGTCCCCGCCCACGGCCTCGGCGAAGAAGCGGCCCTCGGTGGCAACGCCGATAGCGATGAACCAGGGCACCACCACCAGCACCATCAGCGGGATGCCCCAGGCCGGGCGCAGCGCCTTCAGCCAGCTGCCGGCGCGGTCGCTGATGACCAGGGTGAGGATGGCCAGCGCCGCCACCATCGGGCCGATCGGGCCCTTCAGCAGGATGGAGACGCCCATGACCAGCCAGAAGGCCGCCGCCTGCCGGGCGTTAAAGGTGCCAGCGGAGAGATAGGCGCGCCCGAGCAGACCCATGCCGGCCGCCACGGTGGCGAACAGCGCCGCATCCGTCTTGGCGATATGCGTCTCCACCGTCAGCACCAGGCAGGAGCCGAGCATGGCCGCCGCCAGGAAGGCCGCGCGCCGCCCCACCAGCGCCCGGCCCCAGTGGAAGGTGGCGAGCACGCCCAGCAGCGCGCCCAGCAGCGAGGGCAGGCGATAAGGCCAGATCTGGTCCCGGCTGCCGACGCCCAGCGTCTCCACCACATGGACGGAGGCCGCCTGGGCCCAGTGGATGCCCACCGGCTTCTTGTTCCGTTCCTCCTCGCCATAACGGATGCGGACATAGTCGCCGCTTTCCACCATCTGGCGGGAGGCCTGGGCGAAGCGGCTTTCATCCCGGTCCCCTGGCGGCAGGGAGAAAAAGCCGGGCAGCCACAGCAGCAGGCAGAGAAGGGTCAGGCAGAGGCGCGGCCAACGCGTCTCCGGCAGGCGGTCGAGAACGTCACGGAACGGCATCAGGGCAGGGGCCTCAAGGGCGAGGAGGCGCGCGAAGGCGCCCCCGGAACGGTCGTGGGGAGCGGCGTGCGAGGGACAGGCATGCGGGCACGGCCACACACGGAGTCCACTTACCCCTAGCACGAGGCGGCGGAAGGCGACATAGCTGCGCGCGAGATGAAGCCACCCGCAGCACCCCCCTCCGCCTCGCCCCGTGGACGCCGCCCCGATGACGCCCGTGGGCAGAGCCGCCCTGCCAAGGGCCGCCGCCCGGCGACCGCGCCGCGCAACCCGACACGGCTCGCCGCCCTGACGCTGCTGACCGCCGTGCTGGACCGCAAGCGCGCGATGGAAGAGGCGCTGGATGCCCTGCCCCCCTCCGATCCGCGGGACCGTGCCGCCGCGCACCGCATTGCCGCCGCCGTGCTCCGCCGCATGGGCAGCCTCGATGCCGTGCTGGAGCCTTTCCTGCGTCGCGAGCCCCCGCCGGAGGTGCAGCACGTGCTGCGCATCGGCGCCGCCGAGCTGCTGCTGCTGAACACCCCGCCCCATGCCGCCGTGGCGAGCTGCGTGGACCTCGTACCACGCCCCTTCGCCGGGCTGGTGAACGCGGTGCTGCGCAAGGTGGCCGCCGAAGGCGCCGACGCGCTGGAAAGCCTGGATGGCGAGCGGCTGGACACGCCGGGCTGGCTCTGGACGGCCTGGCACAAGGCCTATGGCCCGCGCGTGCGGGCCATTGCCCGCGCCCACCGCCTGCCGGCGCCGCTGGATATCTCCCTGAAGCCGGGCACCGAAGTACCAGAAGGCGCGACGCTGCTGCCCACCGGCACCGCCCGCCTGCCGGCCGGCACGCGCATCACCGAACTTCCGGCGTTCATCGATGGCAATGCCTGGGCGCAGGATGCCGCTGCCGCCCTGCCGGCGCGCCTGCTTGATGCGGGGCCGGGCATGAAGGTGGCCGATCTCTGCGCCGCGCCCGGTGGCAAGACGGCGCAGCTCGCCGCCGCGGGCGCCGATGTCATCGCCGTGGAGCGGGACCCGACGCGCATCCTGCGCCTGCGGGAGAACCTCGTCCGCCTCGGCCTGGATGCGCGGGTCGTGCAGGGGGATGTGAGCGAATGGGACCCCGGTGTCCGCTTCGACGCCATCCTGCTGGATGCGCCCTGCAGCGCGACCGGCACCATCCGCCGCCACCCGGATGTGCCCTACCTGAAGCGCCCCACCGACGTGCCCAGCCTGGCCAAGCTGCAGGCGCCCCTGCTGGCACATGCGGCGACCCTGCTGGCACCGGGCGGAAGGCTGGTCTTCGCGACCTGCTCCCTGCAACGGGAAGAAGGCGAGGACCAGGCCGCCAACCCACCCCCCGGCCTGATCCCCGACCCGATCCGCCCGGAAGAAGTGCCGGGACTGGAAATGGCCATCACCCCGGAAGGCTGGCTACGCACCGCGCCGGACCTCTGGGAAGGGGAAGGCGGCATGGACGGGTTCTTCGTGGCGCGGTTTCGTAAGGGCTGAGGGCGGAACAAGACTGGGGGGAATGAATTCCCCCCAGAACCCCCCTTCTTTTCTTTTTGGGTGTTTTCGGGTGCGCCCTCGGGCGGCACCCTTTTTTGTTTGCTGCGGGTTGGGCGCGCCGAGGGCCTGATATGGCCCTCGGCGACTGAGGGTTCAGCACGCGTGGCCTTTTAGAATCTTAGCTTCGCCGAGCTGGCGTCACTGTCTGCCTTCAAGCCCCGACCCAAACTCGAAGAAAAAGATGAGGGTGGTCTGGAGGGAGAATTCCTTCTCCCTCCAGTTCCCGCAGCATCTCCGCCATCGGAATCTCATTGAGGCGCCCGCCCCTAATCTGCTATAGCAGATGGCAGATGGACGCCATGGCCCCCCTTTCCGAAGCCGATCTTGCCCCGCTGGCTCAGCGGGTCCATGCCCGGCTGCGTGAAGCGATCGCCGCTGGCAGCCTGGCGCCCCATGCCAAGCTGTCTGAGCGCGGCCTTGCTGAAATGCTGGGCGTTTCGCCTGCGCCGGTGCGGGATGCGTTGCGGCGGCTGGAAGCGGAGGGGCTGGTTCATACCCATCCTCGCCGCGGCAGCTTCGTCGCCGATTTGGGGCCGGACCAGCTGCGTCAGCTTGGGCGTATCCGCGCATCGCTTGAGGGGCTGGCAGCGGCCTTCGCGGCTGAGCGCGCCACGGCGGCGGATGCGGCGGGGCTTCGCGCGAAGCTCGCCCCGATGAGCGAGGCGACCGAGGCGGGGGACCTGCCCGCCCTGGCCGCCGCGAATGATGCGCTGCATGCCGCCATCCTTGCCATTGCCGGCAATGCGGTGCTGACGCGCACCCTGCAATCCATCCGTGGCTATGACGCGCTGACCCGCGCCCGCATCCTGGCCGCCCGGCCGCAGGAGCCGGGCCGGGCGCTGCGCGAGCATGCCGGCATCGTCGCCGCCATTCGCCGGGGCGATGCCGCCACGGCGGAGGCCCGCATGCGGGCGCACACCCTGCGCTCCATGAACCTCGCCCTTTCACCGCAACGACAAGAGGAAACCGCAGAATGACAGCCGTCTCGGAGCGCACCCGCGCTGCCCTTTCCGGCATTTCCGGCATTCTGGTCACGCCCTTCGATACCGAGGACCGCCCGGTGCCGCAGCGCCTGGTGCCGATCATCGACCGCTGCGCCAAGGCTGGCGTCGATGGCCTGACCATCAATGGCAATACGGGCGAGTTCTACAGCCTCTCCATCGCCGAGGCTGAGAAGATGCAGGCCGAGGTGCCGGCGCTGATCAATGGCCGCGCTCTCGTCATCGCCGGTGTGGGCCGCAGCGTGAAGGATGCGGTGCATCTCGCCTCCCGCGCCAAGGCCGATGGCGCCGATGCCATCATGATCCACCAGCCGCCCGATCCGTTCGTCTCCCCGCGCGGCGTCGTGGAGTATGTGAAGCGCGTGGCCGATGCCGCGGGCCTGCCTGTCATGCTCTACCTGCGCAATGACGGCATCGGCCTGCCGACGATCGAGCAGCTCTGCCGCATTCCTGGCGTGGCGGGCGTGAAGTGGGCCACGCCAAATGTGATGACGCTGGCCAAGGCCATCCATCGCGTGGGCCCCGGCATCAACTTCGTCTGCGGCCTGGCCGAGCCCTGGGCGCCCCCGATGACCGCCGTCGGTGCCAAGGGCTTCACTTCTGGCCTGATCAACCTGCTGCCGGAGCGCTCCGTGGCGATCCGCGATGCGCTGGCCCGGGGTGATTACGCGACGGCCAACGAGACCATCGCCAGCATCGAGACCTTCGAGGCGCTGCGCGCGGAAGAGCAGAACGGCACCAACGTGTCCGTGGTGAAGGCCGCGCTGACGCTGAGCGGCATCGATGTCGGCCATGCGCGGCCGCCGGCGGCCTGGCCGCTGGCGCCGGAGAGCGCGAAGACGCTGGAAGCGCTGCTGACCAAGTGGGGCATCCTACCCGCCAGCGCCGCGGCTTGAGCTGAAAGAGTCGAGGCAGAAAGGCTGGGGAAGGAATTCCCCAGACCCCATCTTTTTTCTTCGATTCTGGCGTGGCGCTTCAGGACTGAGAGCGGACGCTGTTGACGTTATTAAAATGGCAGCGCGGGCTGAGCCTTCAGTCGCCGGAGGTCACGGACCTTCGGCGCGACCCAGCCCCTGGTCTCTATAGCCCACCCCATCCACAGCCACGCCCGATAAACTCGAAGAAATAAAAGAAGGGGTCCGGGGAATTCCTTCCCC
>JH600064.1:0-28203 GCA_000245075.1 Acetobacteraceae bacterium AT-5844 | reverse complement strand
GGGTCCGGGGAATTCCTTCCCCGGCCTTTTCCAGCCCCAGGCCTCGAGAGGACCACGGATTTCATCTGGGCGCCCGGCGCGTTTTTACTCCCGGGTGGAAATGGCGGTGGCGGGCGGCCGCAACGGAATGTCACGACGCGGGCTCTTCCGCCGCGCCGCCGGAGGCGCCAATTAATCATCATGTTCCGACGCACGCTGCTTGCCACTGCCTTGCTGCCTGTCCTCTCCCCGGCCTTGCCGCGCCCGGCGCTGGCCCAGGCGGGCGCCAACCGCGCCGCCGTGCTGGGGCAGTTGGAGGCTTATCTGAACAGCCTGACCACCATGCGGGCGCGGTTCCTGCAGGTCTCCTCGAACGGCGCGGCAGCGCAGGGGACGGCCATGATCTGGCGCCCCGGCCGCATGCGCTTCGAATACGACCCGCCGGAGCCGCTGCTGATGGTGGCCTCTGATGGCCAGTTCCTGCATTACGACAAGGAATTGCGGCAGCCGAGCATCGTACCGGTCTCTTCCACCCCGCTGGGCTTCCTGCTGCGGCCGCAGATCCGTTTCAGTGGCGACCTTGAAGTCATCGGGATGGAGCGCGTAGGCGGGATGGTCCAGGTGGGCCTGCGCCGCAAGGCGGCACCCGGTGAGGGCAGCCTGGTGCTGGTATTCGCGGATGACCCGATCGAACTGCGCCAGTGGGTGGTGACGGATGCGCAAGGCCGGCAGACCCGTGTGACCCTGACGGAGATTCAGACCGGCGTGCGGTTCGACCGTGCGATCTTCACCTTCAACGATCCCCGCTTCTTCGAAGAGCAGGTGCGCTGAGGAAGGGCATCTTCTGGCGCTGAAAGCCCCGTCTTCCCGATTCGGGGCACAGCAATGCGCGATTTTGCCTTGATAACGCCACGGACGGGCGCAACCATTCCGTCATGCGCCCTTTGATTGGTATCCCCTGCTGCATCAAGGCGTTTGGTGCCTTGGCCATGCCGAACCACGCCGTCTCCGACCACTATATCCGGGTGGTCATGGGGCCGGTCGGCGGTGTGCCGGTGCTGATTCCGGCCGCCGGCGAGGACATCGTGGCGGAAATGCTGCCCCGCCTCGATGGGCTGTTGCTCACGGGCAGCCGCTCCAACGTGCAGCCCTCCCTCTATGCCGGGCCACCGCATCTGGAAGGCACGCCGGAGGACGCGGCGCGCGATTCCACCACCCTTCCCCTGATTCGCGCGGCGCTGGCGGCGGGCGTGCCGCTCTTCGCCATCTGCCGCGGCTTTCAGGAATTGAACGTCGCGCTGGGTGGCTCGCTCGACCAGCGGATTCAGGATCTTCCGGGCCGGATGGATCATTCCACGCCGGTCGATCAGGTGCTGCCCAAGGTGCGTACCGGTAAAGCCCATGCGGTGCGCGTGGCGGCGGAGGGCACGTTGGCCCGCATCTGGGCCGGGCTGGACTGGCAGGCGGACGCCGTGCCGGTGAACTCGCTGCACAATCAGGGCGTGGCCAGGCTGGCTCCACGCCTCGTGGCGGAAGGCTGGGCGCCGGATGGCACCATCGAGGCCGCGCGGGTGGAAGGGGCGCCGGGCTTTGCCTATGGCGTGCAATGGCACCCCGAATATGACTGGCAGACCGATGCGCTCTCCCGCCGCCTGTTCGAGGCGTTCGGCGCCGCCGCGCGCCGCCGTGCCGAGGGGAAGGAGGAAAGGCTGGTTCCGGCTGTTGCGGCGGAATAGCCACACCTCCGCTTTAATTCCCCTGATCAAACGTTTTTGAGTTGCGCTGAACTCCCCTTACGGATTTGGCGAAGTGTCCTATGTTAGGACGTGGCGGTTAGGTTTCTCCCCAGACCGGCTCGCCCGACCATTCCGAACAGGAATGTCATCCCCCAAGGCGCCCGGTCATCCCCCCTGACCGGGCGCCACCTCCTTTTGTCCCTCCCTTTCCGCTTCCTCCGCAGCTCTCTGGCTGCGTAACGTCCTCCGTGCCAAGCTGACGCCTCGCCACGCGAAAGGCCCGAAAAGGCCATGGAGAGGAACGCGCGCATGCAGAACGACACGCCCTGGCAGCCGACGGCGAATTACCCCGAAACCCGCTTCCGCGCCTTCGAGCCGAGCTTTCTCCGCTTCCGCGTCATGAACACGGCGGTGGAGAAGCTGGCCTCCGGTTGCCAGTGGTCGGAAGGCCCCGTTTGGATCGGGGACCAGCGGGCGCTGCTGTGGTCGGATATTCCGAACAACCGTATCCTGCGCTGGGATGAGGAAACGGGTGCCACCACCGTCTTCCGCAAGCCCTCCAACAACGCCAACGGCAACACGCGGGACCGGCAGGGCAGGTTCGTCACCTGCGAGCATCTGACACGCCGCGTGACCCGCACGGAATATGACGGCAGCATCACGGTGCTGGCGGACCGCTACAACGGCAAGCGGCTGAACTCGCCGAACGACGTGGTGGTCAAATCCGATGGCAGCATCTGGTTCACCGACCCGCCCTTCGGCATCAGCGGATATTTCGAGGGAGAGGTGGCGGAGTCCGAACTGCCGCCGGCGGTCTACCGCATCGATGGGCAGAGCGGGGAGGTCACGCTGGTGGCGGACGACATCCCAGGCCCCAATGGCCTCGCCTTCTCCCCCGATGAGAGCATTCTCTACATCGTCGCCAGCCGGGCCGAGCCCCGTGAGATCCTGGCTTATGACGTGGCCGCGAATGGCCGCCTCTCCAACCGCCGCGTGCTCATTCGCACGGAGGCGGGGGAGACGCCCGACGGGTTCCGCGTCGATATCGAGGGCAATCTCTGGTGCGGTTGGGGAATGGGCAGCGACGCCATGAACGGCGTGCGCGTCTTTAATTCCAGCGGGGTGGCGCTGGGGCAGATCGACCTGCCGGAACGCTGTGCCAATGTCGCCTTTGGCGGGCGGCACCGTAACCGGCTGTTCATGGCATCCTGCCGGTCGCTCTACTCCGTCTTCGTGAATACGCAGGGCGTGGCCGGGGGCTAAGGCGCAAAGCCAGACGGCCGGCGGGGAGCGCTGGAGCCCCCCGGCCGCCAGCCTGCCTTCTTGCCTCAGCCGGGCCCGAAGAGGGGGGTAAAGCCATCCCCCTCCCGGCGAATGCGGGCACAGCCGCAGTTGCGGAAATGCGCCGGCACCAGCAGCACATTCTCCTCCGCCGCGCATTCCAGAATCTGGCGGCGCGTGGTCCGCGCCTGATCCGGATCCGTGCACAGGGCGCTGGACCATTCCGGGCGGAACACCTGCACGGGGGAGTGAATGGCATCGCCCAGGAACAGGGCCTGCTCCCCGCCGCGTCGCACATGCAGGCCCATCTGGCCGGGGCTGTGGCCGGGAAGGGGTTGCAGGGTGATGCCTGGGGCGAGCTCCTCCCCATCCTCCACCGTCACGACGAGGCCGGCTTCCAGCAGTGGCTGAACGCTGTCCGCGAAGGAGCCGTGGCCAATGCCCGGCTCGGCCAGGGCGCGGGATTGCCAGTATTCCAGCTCCCGCCTCCCCACCAGGTAGCGGGCGCGGGGGAAGGTGGGCACCCAGCGGCCATTCAGCAGCCGGGTGTTCCAGCCGATATGGTCGGCGTGCAGATGGGTGCAGAACACCACATCCACATCCTCCGGCCCGACACCGAGCTCCGCCAGCCGCTCCAGGAAGCCGCTGGCGCGGCGCTGGTTCCAGCTGGGATGAGCAGGGCGCGGTTTGTCCTCGCCGACGCAGGTATCCACCAGGATGGTCAGCCCGGGAATACGCAGCAGCATGGCCTGCATGCCGATCAACAGGGCATTGCCGTCGAAATCCACATGGTCCGGCTCGAGCAATGCCCGCTGCGCCTGGAGTTCCGACAGATCGGCCGCTGGCATGAAGCGTGGGACCGGGAGCGCGAAGCACTCGAGGTCCAGCACCACATCGACCGTGGCGTCGCCAATGTTGAAGCGCATTCCTGGGTTATCCTCCGCGGCCCGTTTACGGGTAGTTGTTTCCGAAGCCCTGCTCAGCAAGGGCTCAGCCAGCCGCCGCCATGAGGGCCTTGCTGTCCATCAGGTCAGCATATTTCTGGCCCATGTCGAACAGATTGGCCTGGTGCGGGCCGCTCGCGCGATCCCCCACACAGTCGCTGACGACGATGGTGCGCAGATTATGCGAGACGGCATCGACCACGGTGGCGCGCACGCAGCCGGAAGTGGTGCAGCCCGTCACCAGCAACGTATCCACCCGCCGCCACTGCAACCAGCCTGCCAGCTCCGTGCCGAAGAAGGCGGATGCCTGGCGCTTGCGGATCACCAGTTCACCGGGCGCCGGCGCCAGGGCGGGGACGATCTGGCTCAGCGGGCTGGCCTCGGTGAGCTTGAGCAGGCCGGGGGATTTGCGCGTGAAGGCACCGGCATCCGAGCCGTCATCCGCATAGACCACGCGCGTATGGGCGATGGGCCAGCCCTGCCGGCGCGCATGCGCCAGCAGCGGGACGGTGTGATCTATGGCGTCAGTAATGTCGCCGCCGCCGAAATGCTCCGGATCGGTGAAGCCGATGACGAAATCGACCATGATCAGGGCAGGGCTTTTCCCCATGCCGATGGGCGTGCCCATGCCCTGCTTCTTATAGATATCCAGCTCGCTCATGCTGCTGCCTTCTTCGGATATTTTTCAGGTCACCCGATCAGAAATCGGAAAGCAGGCGGCCGAAGCCATCCATCTGATCGTTGATGCCATTGGCACGCAGGGCATGCCAGTAGGTGGCGGTATTGATGGCAATGACCGGCTTGCCGAGCCACATCTCTGCCGCAGCCGCCAGCCGGACCATGGAAAGGTTGGTGCCGACCTGAACGATGGCGTCGATATCATCGCCATCCAGAGATCGCAGCGTATGGCGCAGGGTTTCCGTGGTCACTTCGGCAATGGCGATCCAGGAGCGGCACTGCAACGCGACGTCGCGCACGACATCGAAGCCCATATCGTTGAAATAGCGCTTCACCTCAGCATTGATGGCCGGCCAGTAAGGCGTCAGCACAGCGATGCGCTTGATATTGCCATAACGGTTCAGCGCGGCCGCGCAGGCATGGCTGCCGATGCTGATGCGAACCCCCGCTTCATCCTCGACCTGCCTGACGAACTTATCCGCACCTTTCACGCCGTCGAAAAAGGTCACGGCAGACATGCCCATGACGAGATAGTTGGGCTCGCAGGTCATGACGCTACGAACGGCTTCCAGCGTGTTGCCTGCAATGACTTCGGTGCCGGCGCGGGAGGACTCGTTGGAAACGGCCTTTGCATTCGGCGTGAAAATCCGGCTGTAGTGATTGGTGACGCCGCGCGGACGCATCGCATCGAAATCAGGCTGCACGATGGTGTTGGTGGAGGGGCCCAGGACGCCAAACTTCGCGCGCCAGCCTTGTGTATCGGTCATTGAAATTCTCTCCTGTCACTGAAAGAGTTTTTTTCGACGAGACGATTTTATCGTCTTGATAGGCGGATATTTCGCAATGCATCCTGACGACCACGAAACATCAAGAGAATCGAGGTCAAACACATGCCCCCTGCAAAACTGCTTGGCCGCCGTTTGGTTCTTTCCTCTGTGCCATCTCTCATGGCAGCAGGAATGGCGAAGGCGCAGACTGCCTGGCCGAGCCGCCCCATTCGCTTCATCAATCCCGGTCCGGCCGGCGGGTCCGGCGACGTGGTCGCCCGCATTGTCATGGATCGCGTGAGCGCGCTGCTGGGCCAGCCCATCATCATCGACAACAGGCCAGGCGCCGGAACGAATATCGGCATGGCCGTCGTCGCCCAATCCGCGCCGGATGGCTACACCATCGGCCTCGGATCGATCGCTGCCAACGCCGTCAATAAATGGATCTACCCGACCCTGCCGTTTGACCCGGACCGCGACTTCGCCGCGGTATCGCTGATGGTGTTGATGCCGAACATCATGGTGATACCGGCCAGCCTGCCGGTGAACACGGTCGCCGAGTTCATCGCCTATGGCAAAAAGAGGGGCTCGATCGATTTCGGCTCGGTCGGCGCCGGGTCGTCGCAGCATCTGGCCGGCGCGCAGTTCGGCATGGTGGCTGGAATCGATATGCAGCATGTGCCTTACACCAACTCCGGCCAGCTCAATACGGACCTGATGGAAGGGCGCACCCAGGTGTTGTTCCAGTCCGTCTCGGCCGTGGCGGAAATGGTGCGCGCGGGACGCATGCGGGCCCTGGCCGTGACCGGGACAGAACGTGTGTCCGTCTTCCCGGAACTGCCGACGCTGGTGGAAAGCGGCGTCAACATCACCTCCACCGGCTGGTTTGGCGTGGTGACACCTGCGGGAGTACCGGAGCCGATCCTGGACGCGTTGCAGAAGGCAACCGCGACGGCGTTGGCGGATGAAGGCGTGCGTGCCAAGCTGGTCGGCCTGGGTGCCATGCCACGCAGCAGCACCCGTGCCGAGTTCGCTGCCTTCATGCAGTCCGAGACCCTCAAATACCGCGACGTCATCAAGGCCTCCGGCGCTTCCTCGAACTGAGAATGATTGTGCCTCCGGCGGCTACGCCCGCCGGAGACGATCCGTGCTTCTGTGGCTCGAAATCAGGCAACGGCCTCCAGGGCGCGCAGAGATGCGATCATCGAAGTCCGCAGCAGATATTCCTTGTGCCGCACCTTGTCCTCCGCCGTCGCGCGCAGCTCATCGAGTGCGGCGCGCCGCACGGCGGGGTCCCGCTGATTCAGGGTGGCGCGGTTGCGCAAGGCCTGCTGCTGCACCACCTCCAGCGCCACCTTGCGACGCTGGCGCTCGTAGCGCCCCAGCAAGGCGGCATCCTCGCCGCGCATGACGCGCGTCAGCTTCTCCACCAGGTTGAAGGCGTCATGAATGCCGCCATTCATGCCCATGCCGCCGAGCGGGTTGTTGACATGCGCGGCATCGCCGGCCAGCAGCACGCGGCCCTGGACATAGCTTTCCGCCACGCGCTCATGCACGCGGTAGGCGGTGCGGTGCTTGATCTCGTAGTCGCCGCTCTTGGGGAAGACCTCCTGCATCCGTTCCTGGATGCGGCGGTCGGAGAGCATGACCTCTTCCGGTTCATTCGGGTCGGTCGGCAGCAGCAGGCGCCAGAGGCTGGTCGTGCGCAACAGCACGAACCATTCCTGCGGGTCGGAGATATAGGCGATATTGCTGAGGTTCGGCAGGACATCCTGATACTGGAAGGTGGTCGAGCAGGTCAGGAAGAGTTCCGGAATGGTCTGCCCTTCGAAGCCGATATTCAGCGATTTGCGCACGGCGCTGCGTGCGCCGTCGGCACCGATCAGCCAGGAACCACGAATGGATTCCTGGGAGCAATCGGGCCGCTCGATGACCAGCGTCACCCCATCGGCGTCCTGCGTCACGCTCGTGGCCCGGGCGTCATAGAGAAAGCGGACATCCGGGTTCTCGGCAAGCTGGTCGCGCAGCATGCGGGTCAGGCGCCACTGCTCGCACTGCAGGCGATAGGGATAATTGGTTTCCCCCTGAAGCACCGACAGATCGAAGGTGGCAACAGGCCCATCCTTCCTGTCGCGGAACTGCCATTGCGGGCAAACCAGGCCTTGTTCGACCAGCTTTTGAGAGACGCCGAAGCGATCCAGCATGTCGAGCGTGGGTGGATGGAAGGTGGAGGCCCGGAGCCCATCCGGCAGCTCCCGCTCCGCCTCGACGATGACGACGGGGACACCTTCGGCGGCGAGCGCGGTGGCGGCGACGAGGCCGACCGGGCCAGCCCCTGCCACCAGCACCGGCAGCGGGCCGCCAACGGTGTTCACCACGGAAGGTGATGTCAGACTATCAGTCACGTGTGCCAGCCTTTTTGTGGAAGTATTGTCGTATCCGCCCAGGAGCGGGACCAGGTTTGGCGGCCCCTTATCCCTCGTAAAGCGATTGGAGGAGTTGGAGCTTGCCTCCACTGACCTCGATGACATGCGCGGCCAGGCGGGCGGCGCCGTCCTGCTGGAACCATGTGCGGCCAAGGACGCCTTCGTAGTTCCAGCTTTCCATCCGCTGCATTTCGTCGCGAATGGCGATGCGCTCCGCAGCGCGCCTGGAGGGCTCGCCCGTCACCTTCGCGCGTCGCATGGCCTCGGCATAGATATGCAGAATGTCGTAGGCGGAAGCATCGGTATGGTGCGGGGAGTGGCGGACCATGCCAGCCCCGCGCGTGCCTTCGGCGAAGCGGGCCGAGAAGGCCTGCGTCCTCTCGTTGAGCCCGCTGTAGAAGAAGGTCGGGAACAGCGTCCCCTCTCCATCGGCGCCGACCTTCTCCGGCAGCAGCGGATCGGACATCACGCCGCTGCCGACGATGCGGCCCTTGTGGCCTTGCCTGCGCAGCTCCTTGATGACCTTCACGGCAGGCTCGATGGTGCCGCCCAGCGCGACGATATCCGTCGGGTTGCGCACCAGCTCGGCAACCTGCGCCGAGATGTCGAAGGCCTGGATAGGGAAGCCTACGGTCTTCGTGACCGGAATTCCCGCTTCCTTGAAGGCCTGGGGAAAGACGGATTCACCCAGCGTCTTGGAGACGAATTCATCCGTGGCGTAGATGATGGAGGCGCTTCCCGCCGCCATGCCTTTCGCCTTCATCACCTTCAGCAGGCGGCGGAACTGCGTGAGCTCGTCGGACGTGTTGCGGAAGGCGAATTTCATCCGGTCGGTGATGCCGGGGGCAGTGGCCGAGTTGGCGCATTGCACGATGCCAAGGCGCTCCCCCGCCGGAAAGGCGACACGGCATTCGCCAGAGGAAGCCGGGCCAAGAATACACAGCGCGCCTTCGTCTTCGGCGAAGCGGCGGGCCGCCACCTGCGCCTGGCGCGGGTCACCCGCCGTGTCGAAGGTGGAAAGCCGCAGCTTGCGGCCATTGATCCCGCCGGCGCCGTTGACGTCCGCCAGCGCGAGTTCCACGGCCACCTTGTTGGTGATCAGCGCGCCCTGCAAAGGGCCGGTCGCCACATGGGAGAAGCCGATCAGCAGTTCGCCAGCGGCCTGCGCACCCGCTGGCCGGATGGCCGGAAGGGCCAGGGCGGCGGCGGTGGCCGCCAACAGGTCGCGTCGCTTCAAAGCCATGACCCAATCCTTCGTTTGTGTTCAACCCGCGCCGAGATAGGCGCGCTGCAATCCCTCATCGGCCAGCAGCGCATCGGCGGGCCCGGCCATCACCATGCGCCCCAGCTCCAGGACATATCCGCGGGAGGCGAGTTCGAGCGTCTTGCGTGTATTCTGCTCCACCAGCAGCAGGGACATGCCGTTCGTGTTCAGCTCGTGCAGCAGGCTGAACACCCGGTCCACCAGCAAGGGCGACAGGCCAAGGGAGGGCTCGTCCAGCATCATCAGCCGTGGCTTGGCCAGCATGGCGCGGCCGATGGCGAGCATCTGCTGCTCTCCGCCGGAGAGCACGGCCGCCGGCATATCTCGCCGCGCGGCGAGATTGGAGAAGCGGTCGTAGATGGCATCGATCTCGCGGGGCAGAGTCGTGCGGTCCTCGCGGAGCCCCGCGCCCAGCAGGAGATTCTCGTGGATGGTCATGGAGACCAGGATGCGCCGGCCTTCCGGCACCAGCACGAGCCCATTGCGGATGCGGTGGGGAACGGGAGAGGTGGTAATATCCGCGCCGCTGAAGCGGATACTGCCGCCAGCGGGCTTCACGGTGCCCAGCACGGCCTTGAGGAGCGAGGATTTCCCGGCCCCGTTGGCGCCGAGCACGGCGACGATCTCGCCTTCCTGCACCTTCAGGGAAACACCCGCCACGGCATGGGTGCGGCCATAGCGCAGGTCGAGATCATTCACCTCAAGCAACATCGGCGGTGGCTCCCGTGCCGAGATAGGCTTCCAGAACCTGCGGGTTCCGTTGCACGACGTCCGGCGGGCCTTCCGCGATCTTCTGGCCGAAGTTGAGGACCACCACGCGCTCGCACAGGCGGCGGACGAAGCCCATATCGTGTTCCACGACCAGCAGCGCGGTGCCGCCCGCCGTCAGCGCCTCGATATGCGCGACGAGTTCTTCGCGTTCCGTGGGGTTCAGGCCGGCCGCGGGCTCGTCCAGCATCAACAGCCTGGCGCCGGCCACCGCTGCACGCACCAGTTCCAGGCGCTTCTGCACGCCATAGGGAAGATTGTAGACAAGCGCATTGGCATGGCGGCCCAGGCCCGCGGCTTCCAGCGCTTCCTCCGCATCGCGCTTCCAGCGGTTGCGCGGCATCAGCCCCAGCGGCGCGAGCTGGTCGTACCAGCGGCGGGCGCGCAGATGCTGCCCGAGCATGATGTTCTCCACCGCCGAAAGGTGCGGCATGAGGCGGATGTTCTGGAAGCTGCGCGCCATGCCGTGCCTGGCGCGGCGCCAGTCCGGCAGCGCGGTGATATCCTCTCCACCCATCAGGATTCGCCCCGAAGTGACGGGGTACACACCGGTGATGAGGTTGAAGACCGTTGTCTTGCCAGCGCCGTTCGGGCCGATAAGGCCGATGCGCGCACCGGCTCCGACCGAGAGGCTGAAATCCTGGATGACCTTGAGGCCACCGAAGGATTTCGAGACACTGTCGAGGGTGAGGAGGTCCGTCATCAGCCTTCCACCTTGCGGCGGCCGAACAGCCGGGCGAGGCCATGGCGCGTCACGACACCCTCGGGGCGCAGTGCCATGGTGGCGATGATGAGCACGGCGAAGATGACGAACCGCCAATGCTCGCTGCCGCGCAGCATTTCAGGCATCAGCGAGAAGATGGCGGCGCCCACCAGCGGCCCGAAGGCGGTCTGCGTGCCGCCGATCAGCACATACAGCAGCGTGTAGGTGCTGAGCATCAGGTTGAAATTCGCAACCTCGATGTAGTTGTAATGGTGTCCGTACAGCGCGCCTGCCACGCCGGCGAAGCCGGCGCCGATGGTGAAGGCCATGACCTTCACCCGCCGCACATTGATGCCGAACAGCGCGGTGGCCTGCTCGTCATCATGGATGGAGCGCATGGCGAGGCCGAAGCGCGTGGAGAGGAGATACACCACCAGCAGCAGGCCACAGACCGCCATGGCGACGATGACCGGCATGTCGATGAAGGTGGTGACCGGATACCCCGCCGCGCCGCCTACCGCTTCCATGTTGATCAGCGCACCGGAGACGATTTCGCCGAAGGCCAGCGTGGCGAGCACCATGTAAACACCTTTGGTGCGCAGCAGCGGAATGGCGACGAGGCAGCCCATCACCATGCTGACGACGGCGCCGGCCAGCAGGCACAGCGGCAGCGCAAGCCCATATTCCACGTCAAGATAGGCCGAGACATAGGCGCCAATGGCCATGAAGCCGGCGGCGCCAAGATTGATCATCCCCGCCGCGGCAGGAAGAAAAACGGCGTAGGCAAGCAGAAGATTGATGGCAAGGACAGCAAGGATGCCGGCGACGTAACCGCTCATGGTTCAGAACTTTCCCTTGCCAACGGCGGGCTTGCCGAACAGCCCTTGCGGACGAACCAGGATCAGCAGGAACAGCGCGCCCCAGACGGCAACCTTGATGACCTTGGCGCCAAAGAAGAAGATGGTCATCACCTCCATCAGGCCGAGCAGCAGCCCGCCGGCGATGGCGCCCCAGACATTGCCGAGCCCGCCTACCACCATCGCCGCCATGGCAAAGGACGCGATCTCGTCGCCCATCACATGAGAGACCTGGAGGTAGTTCAGGGCGAACAGCACGCCCGCCAGCGCGGAGAACAGCCCCGTCACGATGAAGACGGCGGGGATGAGGCGCGGCAGGTCAATGCCCAGAAGCTGCGCCGTATCCGGGCTTTCCGCGACCGCGCGCAGAGAGCGGCCGAGCGAGGTTCGTCCCAGAATCACTGTCAGCCCGAAGACCAGAGCCATCGCCAGCGCCAGAGAGATCACCTGCGGAATGCTGATGAGAAGGCCGCCGATGCGCAGGCTCGTATCCTGCCAGGGGGAGGGGAAGCTGTGGAGTTCCGCGCCCCATTGGATCTGCACCAGGCCCTGGAACAGGATGAGGAATCCCATCGAACTGACCAAGGGAATCGCGTGCTCGGTGGCGTCGCCGAAGCGGGCGCGCATGTAGCGGTAGGTGAACCGCTCCACGAGGAGCGAGGCCGCGATCCCTGCCAGCAGAGCGAGCGGTACCGCGGCGTACCAGGGCAGGCCCCCGGGCACCATGAAGGCCCAGCTCAGAATGCCGCCAAGCATGAAGATGCCGGGGATGCTGAAATTCAGGAAGTTCAGCATGCCGATGACGAAGGTGAAGCTGACGGCGACCAGCGCGTAGAGGCCGCCCAGCATCAGGCCGTTGATGACCTGTTGGAGGAAGATCATCCGATGGAATCCTGATGGTTGGCGGGGCGATGTTCGCGGGCATGTCCGCCGAGGTCGCGGCGCGAGCGGGAACGCGTCATCCGGCCACCCTTGGGCCAGGCTTCGCGGAAGGGGCTGGTGAAAGAAACCCCGGCCGATGTGAGGCCGCGCAGCTCAGTCGTGATCAGGGTGCGGGGAGCAATATGTCTCTGGAGTGGCCAAGCGGTCGCGGCCCGGCGCGGCGAAGGGGCCACCAGCCCGGCGCGCGTGCTTTCCGGCCCGCGCGGCTCGACACGACTCGGCCTTGATACGAAGCCCTGTTCCACCCCGAAATTCCTCGAGTTCCGCCATGATTTGGGTCAATTGTGTACATTGACGCGGAATTGTCATCAGGAAATTTGGGGTGGAACGCGTTCTTCCGCCGGAAGCGGGCGATTTATAGCGAAAATCGGCGGGTCTCTGCTCAGTGGCGGGATAGGAATGTGTACAATCAGGAGGCCTTCGCCTCCGCCTCTGCGATCAGCGCCGCAGGCCGGGTGGCGTTCAGGTGGGCAGAGACCAGCAGCCCCGCCCACTCCGCATTATGGGCGGCCAGCGCCTCTATGATCTCGCGATGCTGGCGGTTGGAGCGCTCGATATTCACCCATTCCTGCATGCGGTACTGCTTCAGCAGGACGAGCGGCACCTGGAGCACCCAGCCCAGCATGCCCTCCAGCCTGCGGGACCGTGCTGCCCGTACGATGGTGAGATGGAAGTCGCGGTTCAGCGTGCTGAAGCGCGCGATGCGGGCTTCGGCCGGGCCTTCCATGTTCTCCATCTCATCAGCCAGCCGCCCCAGCTCGGCCAGTTCCTCGGCGGTGATGCGCTGCGCCGCCCGCCGTGCCGCGTAACCTTCCAGCATGGCGCGGAGGTGATAGACCTCGTGCAGATCGTCGCCGGTGATCTCGGTGACGAAGGTGCCGTAATTGCGGGTGCTTTCCACAAGCCCGTCCGCCAGCAGGCGGCGGAGCGCGTCCCGGACAGGCGTGCGGCTGACACCGATCTCGGCGGCGAGCATTTCCTCCCGCAGCGGTGAGCCTGGCGGGAAGCTGCCGTCCATGATCTTCTGGCGAATGGCCTGATAGGCCCGCTCGGTGGCGTTCGACATGACGGCTCCATCTTTCGGCCTTGCCTGATGCGGGCTTTGGCGCGGGTGCCGCGACGAAGACAAGAGACATTCGTTCGCCGCCCGCCTCACCCTGGCATGATGGTTGCGTGGTCCCGCCGCCATCAGCTTGTGCATGGCCATTTCCAACCGTTCCTCGCAAAATGCGGAACGGCGGTTGCGCAGCTTATCAGCAAGCGTGATCCGCTTTGGTGCAAGCATGCCTCATTGCGCGTCAATTCAGTCAGCCTTGGCGTTTTTTCCGCGGCTGACGGGTTGAGGCTGCGGACAACACGGGTTACGGCCCCGCAATCCGGCGCCCGGGTTGCCGCCAGGCAGCCGCCGAGACGCCACGGCGCGCAGTCAAGGACGATCCCCCCATGCCCCTCTCCCGTCGCAGCACATTGCAGGCGCTCACTGGCCTCGGCATCGCCGCCGGCCTGGCGCGCCCCGCGCTGGCGCAGTCCCGCACCCTGACCGTTTCCACCTGGGGCGGCGTGACCGAGGAGGGGCTGAAGGCCTATGTGCAGTCGGAGTTCGAGCGGCTGACCGGCGCCCGCATCGCCTATGACATCGGTGGCCAGGGCGCCCGCTACAACAAGCTGCTGGCGCAGCGCGCCAATCCGCCGGCCGACGTGTTCTTCTCCACGGATGAAGCCGTGGTGGCCGGGCAGAAGGCCGGCGTGCTGACCACCGCCGCCCGCAAGAACGTGCCCAACATCGCCGATATCGAAGGCTGGGCGCAGACGGTGAAGGCCGGCAACACGGACGAGACCATCGCCGGCGCGCCCTACACCCTCATCGCCTATGGCCTCGGCTACAATCCGGAGTTGGTGAAGGAGCCCGTCACGAGCTGGGCCGATCTGTGGCGCCCGGAATTCCGCGGCAAGCTGGCCTTCGCCTCCCCCGTGCACAGCCAGATGCCGGCCTTCGTCATCCTGGCGGCGGAAATGGCCGGCGGCTCGGCCGAGAACCCGGATGCCGGCTTCAAGAAGCTCGCCGAACTGAAGCCCTCCAAGCTCACCGTCTTCTGGACGGATTGGGCGCCGCTGGCCAAGAGCGGGGATGTCACCCTCGGCACGGAGTTCGACTACTACCTGGAGTCCATGAAGGACCAGAAATACCCGATCTCCTACGTCATCCCGAAGGAGAAGGGCATCGGCGTGCCGGAGTATGTCAGCGTGGTGAAGAACACCCGCAACCAGGAGCTGGCCGAGGTCTTCCTGAACCTGATGCTGGACCCGAAGGTGCAGGCCGATTTCGCCGCCGCCACCTATTCCGGCACCACCAACCGCAAGGCCGTGCTGCCGGAAGCCGTGCGCGCACGCTGCGCCTGCGGTGCCACGGTGGACCAGCTCCGCTTCTTCGACCCGGAGCTGTTCGCCGCCCGCCGCGCGCTCTGGACGGAGCGGATGAATCTCGAGGTCGTGCCCGCCTGGCAGGCCCGCTGAGCTGCCGCCGGGCGGTGTGGGGCAACGCCCCCACCGGCCCGGCTGGAACCGGAACCCTTCCCATGACTGTCGCTTCTGCAAGCCGCGGCGCCCTGTGATGAGTGGCGCGCGCGGTCTCAATTGGTTTCTGCTGCTGCCGAGCCTCCTGCTGCTGGCCGTGCTGCTTGGCCTGCCGCTGGCGGCCATGCTGGCCCAGAGCCTGCAGCCCAATGTGCTGCTGAGCTTCACCGGCCCGGCACTGGACAATTACGGCTACCTGCTCTCGCGGCCCTACTACCTGCAGGTCATCCTGCGCACCCTGCGCCACGCGGCGCTGACGACGCTCATCTCCCTGCCGCTCGGCTACATCGCCGCCATGCTGCTGCGGGACCTTTCAGGCCGCGCCGGCAACCTCGCCATCATGGCGCTGACCTTCCCCATCCTGGCCGGGCCGCTGACGGTGGCGCTGGGGTGGATGGCGCTGCTGGCCGATGGCGGGCCCTTCCTCGGCCCGCTCGTGCGCGCCGGGCTGATCGCGCCGCCGCGCCTGCTCGGCAGCGAGACGGGGGTGATCATCAGCCTCATCCAGTTCGTACTGCCCTTCACCGTGCTCACGCTCTACACCGGCCTGCGGCAGATCCAGCCCCAATTGCAGGAGGCGGCACGCAGCCTCGGCGCCAGCGGCGCAGCGCGCTTCCTGCACGTCACCCTGCCGCTCAGCCTGCCCTCCGTGCTGTCGGCCAGCATCATCGCCTTCTCGCTCGCGGCCAGCAGCTTCATCTCGCCGCACTATCTGGGCGGCGCCGGGCAGCTCACCCTGACGACGCTGGTGTCGCAATTCATCATGGCCACCTTCAATGCCGAGCTGGCCGCCGCGGCGGCGGGCCTGTTGCTGGTGCTGATGCTGGCGGCGGTGGTCGGCATCACCCTCGCCATCGGAAGGTTCATCCGCCCATGAAGCAGCTCTGCAAGGCGGCGGGCGGGCTCTATCTCGCTCTGCTCTATCTCTTCGTGGCGGGGCCGCTGCTCTTTGTCATCGCCACCTCCTTCAACCCGGCCACCAGCTTTCCCGCGCCGTTCGAGGGGCTCACGCTCTCCTGGTACACGGCCATCCTGGCGCGGCCGGAATTCCTCTCCGGCGCCGGCGTCAGCGCGCTGGTCGCGGCCTTGGCCTCCGCCCTGGCGGTGATGGTGGCCTTCCTCGCGGCCTATGCGCTCAGCCGGCCGGGCGGTGCGGGTGGGCGGGGCGCCATGGCCACGCTGCTCGCCAGCCCGCTGCTGGTGCCGCAGGTCGTCCTCAGCCTCGCCATGCTGCAACTGGCCAGCGCGTGGGGCGTGGGCACGGGCTTCTGGGGGCTGGTGGCGGCGCATGCCGTCTATGTCATGCCCTTCGCGCTGCGCCTGGTGCTCACCGGCCTCGCCCGCTTCGACTTCGCCGTGGAGGAAGCCTGCCGCAGCCTCGGTGGCGGCTGGTGGGCCACCTGGCGGGAGGTGACGCTGCCGCTGCTGCGGCCCAGCCTCGTCGCCGGCTTCACCTTCTGCTTCATCCTCTCCTTCGTGAACCTGCCGCTCTCGCTGTTCCTGACGAGCCCGAGCACGGCAACGCTGCCCATCGTCATGTTCGCCTACATCGAGTCCCGCATCGACCCAATGATCGCCGCCGTCGCCTCGGTGATCGTGCTGGTGGCCGGCCTCGCCACCATCCTGCTGGACCGCTACCTGCACGTGCGGCTCGTGGATTGAACCATGCCCGAACTCGTCCTCTCCCACATCACCCGCCGCTTCAGCGGGCACACCGCCGTCGATGACCTCTCCCTGACAGTCCGGGACGGCGAGTTCGTCTGCCTGCTCGGCCCCTCGGGCTGCGGCAAGACCACGACGCTGCGCATCATCGCGGGCTTCGAGCGCGCGGATGCCGGACGGCTGACGCTGGATGGCACCGACATCACCCACGCGCCGCCGGAAAAGCGCGATATCGGCCTGGTGTTCCAGAGCTACGCGCTGTTCCCGCACAAGACGGTGGCGGAGAATATCGGCTTCGGCCTGAAGATGCGCCGCCGCCCCCGCGCCGAGATCGCGCGCGCGGTGGAGGAGGCGCTGGCCCTGGTGCGGCTGGATGGCCTGGGCGGGCGCTACCCGCGCGCGCTCTCCGGCGGGCAGCAGCAGCGCGTGGCGCTGGCCCGCGCCCTGGCCATCCGTCCGCGGCTGCTGCTGATGGATGAGCCGCTCTCCAACCTCGATGCCCAGCTGCGCGAGGAGATGCGCGTCGAGATCCGCCGCATTCAACAGCAGCTCGGCATTACCGCGATCCTGGTCACGCACGATCAGTCGGAAGCGCTGGCCATGGCGGACCGTGTCGCCGTCATGGCGCATGGCCGCCTGCAACAGATGGCCGAGCCCGCCGCCATCTATGAAGCGCCTGCCACGGCCTTCGTTGGCGGCTTCATCGGCCAGGTGAACACGCTGGAAGGGCAGGTGGAGCAGGCGGGGGCCGAGGGCGCGGTGCTGTCTTTGCCGGGCGGCACGCGGCTGGCGGGCCAGGGCGAGGGCCTTTCCGCCGGCAGCGCGGCCCGCGCGCTGGTGAAGCAGGAGCGGCTGACCCTCTCGCGCACCGAGCCTGCGGGTCTGCCCAACCGCTTCCCCTGCCGCGTGACGGAGCGCACCTATCTCGGCGGCAGCATCGCCTATCGCTGCGAGGCCGCGAATCTCTCCCTCACGGCCCTGCTGCCGAACCACCCGCTGTTCGAGCGCTTCTCGCCCGGGGATGAAGGCTGGATCGGCTTTTCCGCCGCCGATTGCGCCATCTTCCCCTGCTGATCCGCCGGAGCCACGCCCCATGACCCAGTCCCGCACCGGCCAGATGAAGCTCGGCGCCTTCTTCCACCCCACCGGCCACCATGTCGCCGCCTGGCTGCACCCTGACGCGCAGATCGATGCCGGCACCAATTTCCGCCACTACGCGCAGATGACGATGGCGGCCGAGCGCGCGAAATTCGACCTCGTCTTTCTCGCCGACGCGGCGGCGACGCGTGCCGGCAACATGAACGCCCTGCGCCGCTGGCCGCAATACATGGCCTATTTCGAGCCGACCACGCTGCTCTCCGGCCTCGCCGCGCTGACGGAGCGGATCGGCCTGGTGGCGACGGCGACGACGAGCTTCAACGAACCCTACAACCTCGCCCGCCGCTACGCCTCGCTCGACCACATCAGCGGTGGCCGCGCGGGGTGGAACATCGTCACCTCCTCCAACAAGGCGGAGCCGTTCAACTACGGCCAGGAGAAGCTCCCCGCCCATGCCGACCGCTATGGCCGCGCCCGGGAATTCGTCGAGGTGGTCAAGGGACTTTGGGACAGCTGGGACGACGACGCCTTCCTGCGCGACCGGGACGAGGCGATGTATTTCGACCCGGACAAGCTGCACACGCTGAACCATGAGGGCCAGTATTTCGCCGTGCGCGGCCCGCTGAACGTGGCACGGCCGCCGCAGGGCTACCCGGTGCTGGTGCAGGCCGGCGCCTCCGATGCCGGGCGGGACTTCGCGGCGGAAACCGCCGAGATCGTCTTCACCGCGCAGACCGACCTCGCCCAGGCGCGCGCCTTCTACACCGACCTCAAGGGCCGCATGGCGCGCTTCGGGCGCAGTCCGGACCAGCTGAAGATCATGCCCGGCCTGAACCCCATCATCGGCCGCACGCAGGAAGAGGCACGCGAGAAGCACGCCTTCCTGCAGTCCCTCATCCACCCCGATGTGGGCCGGGAACTGCTCTCGCCCGAGCTGGGCGGCGTCGATCTCTCCAACGTCGCCGTGGACGAGCCTCTGCCGGAATCGCTGATCGACGATACGGTCGACAGCAGCAAGAGCACCTTCCAGCGCGTGGCCGACATGGCGCGGAAGGAGAAGCTGACCGTGCGGCAGATGTATGAACGCTATGGCGGCGCGCGCGGCCAACGCACCGTGATCGGCACGCCCACCCAGATCGCCGACGAAATGGAAGCCTGGTTCCGCGCCGAAGCGGTCGATGGCTTCCTGATCCAGCCCGCCGTGCTGCCCGCCGGCCTCGACGAATTCGCCACGACGGTGATTCCGGAACTGCAGCGCCGGGGGCTGTTCCGTACGGAATATGAAGGCCGCACCCTGCGCGAGAATCTGGGGCTGGCACGGCCGGAAGGGCGTTACGCGAAGGGTTGAGAAAGACTGGAGGGAGAAAGAATTCTCCCTCCAGACCACCCTCATCTTTTTCTTCGAGTTTGGGGTTTGGGCTTTAAGGCCGGAGCGTGACGCCAGCCCAGCGCAGCTAACTTCTAAAGGCCACGCGGGCTGAATCCTCAGTCGCCGAGGGCCAAATCAGGCCCTCGGCGCACCCAGCCGACAGCAAATAAAAAAGGGTGCCGCCCGCAGGGCGCACCCGAAAACACCGCAAAAAAGAAAGAATGGGGGGTTCGGGGGGAAATTCATTTCCCCCCGAGCATCACCGCCCGTTCAGTTCCCCCCGCACGGCGGCGGACAGTTCCCGCACCTGGTCCAACACCTTCCGCACCGTATCCGGCTTGGCGCGCCCGTTTTCATCCAGGCTCTTGGCGAGGGTGTCGATCAGCGCCGAGGCCACCACCGCGCCATCGGCCACCTTGGCGGCTTCCGCGGCCTGCTGCGGCGTGCGGACGCCGAAGCCGATGGCGATCGGCAGGTCGGTATGCTTCCGCAGGCGGGGAATGGCTGCCGCCAGGGAGGCGGATTCCGCGCTGCGCGTGCCGGTGATGCCGGCGATGGCGACGTAGTAGATGAAGCCGCTGGTGCCGTTCAGCACCTTGGGCAGCCGCGCATCGTCGGTGGTGGGCGCCACCAGCCGGATGATGTCCAGACCCTGCTCCGTGGCGGGGGCCAGCACATCGGCTTCCTCGGGCGGGATATCGACCACGATCAGCCCGTCCACGCCGGAGGCTGCGGCATCCACCGCGAAGCGCTCCACGCCATAGGACATGATGGGGTTGAAGTATCCCATCAGGATGACGGGCGTCTCGTCATCATCCTTGCGGAAATCACGCACCATGGCGAGCGCTCCTGCCAGCGTGCCGCCGGCCTTGAGTGCGCGCTGGCCGGCCATCTGCACGGTCGGGCCATCGGCCATGGGGTCGGTGAAGGGAACGCCGACCTCGATCAGGTCCGCGCCCGCGCCGGGCATGCCGCGCAGCAGGGCGAGGCTGGTGGCGGGGTCGGGGTCGTAGGCTTCCAGGAAGGGCATGAGCGCGCCGCGCCCTTCCTGCTTCAGTTGCGCGAAGCGGGCAGCGATGCGGCTCACAGTTCGACTCCCAGATGCTTCGCGACGGTGAAGATGTCCTTGTCGCCACGGCCGGACAGGTTGAGGACGATGATCTTGTCCTTCCCCATGGTGGGGGCGAGCTTCATGACCTGCGCGAGGCCGTGCGAGGACTCCAGCGCGGGGATGATGCCTTCCAGCTTGGTGCAAATCTGGAAGGCTTCCAGCGCCTCGTCATCGGTGATGCCGACATAGGTGGCGCGGCCGGTCTCGTGCAGCCAGGAATGTTCCGGGCCGATGCCGGGATAGTCCAGCCCGGCGGAGATGGAATGCGCTTCCTGGATCTGCCCGTGCCGGTCCTGCAGCAGGTAGGTCAGGTTGCCGTGCAGCACGCCGGGGCGGCCACGGTTGAGGGAGCAGGCATGCTCATGCGTGTCCATGCCCCGCCCGGCGGCCTCGACACCCCACAGGGCGACATCCTTGTCGTCCAGGAAGGGGTGGAAGAGGCCCATGGCGGAGGAGCCACCACCGACGGCACAGACCAGGGCGTCCGGCAGACGGCCCTCGGCTTCCAGGATCTGCTCGCGCGTTTCCTCGCCCACCACGCACTGGAAGTCCCGTACCATCTGCGGGTAGGGGTGCGGGCCTGCAACGGTGCCGATGCAGTAATAGGTATCGGCGACGTTGGCGACCCAATCGCGCAGCGCCTCGTTCATCGCATCCTTCAGCGTGCCGGCGCCGGAGGTGACAGGCACCACCTCCGCCCCCAGCAGCTTCATGCGGAACACGTTCGGCGCCTGCCGCTCCACATCGGTCGCGCCCATATAGACGACGCATTGCAGGCCGAAGAGCGCGCAGGCGGTGGCGGTGGCGACGCCGTGCTGTCCCGCCCCGGTCTCGGCCAGGATGCGCTTGCGGCCCATGCGGCGGGCCAGCAGGATCTGGCCAAGCACGGCGTTGATCTTGTGCGCGCCGGTGTGGTTCAGCTCCTCGCGCTTGAAGTAGACCTTCGCGCCGCCGAGGTGGTCGCTGAGCCGCTTGGCATGCCAGAGGGGGCTGGGGCGGCCCACATAATCCTTCAGCAGCCAGCGCCACTCCGCCATGAAGGCCGCATCCTTCTTGGCGGCTTCATAGGCCTGCTCCACTTCGAGCAGCAAAGGCATCAGGGTCTCGGCGACATAGCGGCCACCGAACTGGCCGAAGCGCCCACGCGCATCGGGACCCTGACGGAGTGAGTTGGTCATTGGCTGATTCACGATCCATCCCTCCGATCGGGGCAACGTGTGTAGCGCGCCCGGCGGGGGAGGGCCACAGCCCCTATGGTTGCGCCAGCGCCGCCGCGGCGAAGGCGCGGATCAGTTCAGGGTCCTTCACCCCCCTGGCCCGCTCCACGCCGGAGGAGACATCCACCCCCGGCGCACCGGTGGCGCGGATGGCCGCCGCCACATTGCCGGGTGTCAGCCCTCCTGCCAGCAGCCAGGGCCTGGGAATGGCGCAGCCGGCGAGCAATGACCAGTCGAAGATGGCGGCATTGCCGCCGGGCAGCGTGGCGCCCTCGGGCGGCTTGGCATCCAGCAGGAAGCGGTCCACCACCGGGGCGTAGGCTTCCAAAAGGGCGAGATCCGCTTCGGTCGCGATGCCGAGGGCCTTCATCACCGGCAACCCGAACCTGGCCCGCACGGCCGCGCAGCGTTCCGGGCTTTCCTTGCCGTGCAGTTGCAGCAGCTTCAGCGGTGCCAGCTCCAGCACCCGCTGGATGGTGTCGTCATCCGCGTCGACGAACAGGCCAACCGGCACGATACCCGCCGGGATGCGCGAGATCAGGGCGCCCGCCCATTCCGCGCCAATGGCGCGTGGAGATGGGGGGTAGAACACGAAACCCAGCATGGCGGCACCAGCCTCGCAGGCAGTGTCCGTCGCATCGGCGTCCTTGATGCCGCAGATCTTCACTTCCATACGGATGAAGATAGGGCAGGGAGGGTCGGTTCCCCAAGCTATAGGCGTGAATTCGGAAGAAGGGCGCCTTGCCAGGGGGCGACGCATCGCCCCTCCGGCTATCGCGGGTTCAGCCGGCCAGCGATGCCGCGATGGCCGCCGCCGCCTGGGCCGGCGCGGGATTGGCGGTAATGGGGCGGCCGATCACCAGCCAGTCGGCGCCGGCGGCTGCGGTTTCTTCCGGCGTGGCGGTGCGGGCCTGGTCGCCCTTGTCGGACCCGGCCGGGCGGACGCCGGGCACCACCAGCAGGGGGGCCTCACCAAGGGCGTCGCGGATGAGGCTCACCTCATGCGGGCTGCACACCAGCCCGTCGGCACCGGCGGAGAGAGCCAGCCGGGCGAGACGCAGCACCTGCTGCGAGGGACCGCCGGAGACGCCCGTCTCCGCGAGCTGGGCGGCGGTGAAGCTCGTCAGCACCGTCACGGCGAGGATGGCGGGGCGGCGTGGCCCGGCCGCTTCCTCGGCGGCGCGGCGGGCGGCCTGGATCATCGGCGCACCGCCGCCGCCATGCAGTGTCAGCATCGCGGGCGCCGTGGCGCAGACGGAGCGCACCGCCCCCGCCACCGTATTCGGAATGTCGTGGAACTTCAGATCCAGGAAGACAGGCCGGTGCCGCGCGACATCCCGTACGATACCGGGCCCGGCAGCGCAGAACAGTTCCAGCCCGACCTTCACCATTCCCACATGGGGCGCGATGTTCTCCGCCCAGCCGAGGGCTTTGGCGGGGTCCGGCGTATCCAGGGCAGCGATGATACCGCAGCGATTGGGCTTGAAGGCGGTCATGCGCGGGGCTCCACGGGAACGGGCGCGGTGTTCTTCACATGCGTCGCCTGCCGCGCGCGCAGATCCGCGACCTCGGCCTCCAGCAGCCGGGCGGCGCGCTGCATCTTCTTGGCCTGGGCGCGGTGGCGCATGCCGGTGCCCCAGGTCAGCAGGGCGCCCAGCAGGAAGGCCAGGAAGGCAGCCCCCAGCACGGCGCCGGCCAGCGGCACCTGCCAGGCGAAGTCGAACGGCCAGAAGCGCAGGTCCACCGGGCCGGTGTTGGAGACGGCGAACAGCACCAGCACCAGAAGAAGTGGCGCGGCGAGCAGGATACGCAGCATGATTACTCCGCCTTGGCCGCGGCACGGGGCGCGGCGGTGCGGCGCGGGGCCTGCAACGGGCCGCCATTCACGCGCTCCCGCAGTTCCTTGCCGGGCTTGAAATAGGGAACCGCCTTGCTGGCGACCTCAACGGCCTCACCAGTGCGCGGGTTGCGGCCGAGGCGGGGGTCCCGCTGCTTGGCGGAGAAGGCGCCGAAGCCGCGCAGCTCCACCCGGTCTCCCCGTGCCAGCGCGGCGCTGATCTGGTCGAAGATGGTGCCGACGATCAGCTCGACGTCAGGCTGGCGCAGATGCGGATTGGCCGCCGCGAGCTGCGCGATCAGTTCGGATTTGGTCATGGCGCGCCTGACTCCTCTCGGGGGCGGGGGTACAAGGTCACGGTCCAGGCTGCCAAACAGCCCGCACGCCGTCAATCGCAAGCCATTCTGAAATCACGGTTTTTGCGATGCCGCGAAGCGCGAATCCGAAAGTGCGCTCCGAGAGGTCGCGCGTCTCCAGCTCCCGCACCGGAGTCGTGGCGGGAATGGCGCGGGCCGATTCGAGCCAGGCGCGCGCTTCCTCCTCGCCGCCGATGGCATCCACCAGTTTCAGCGCCACGGCCTGCCGGCCGGTATAGACGCGCCCATCGGCCAGGATGCGGACATCCTCCACCGGCAGGCGGCGCCCTTCGGCGACCATGGAGACGAACTGGGAGTGCAGGTCGGAAATCACGGCGCGCAGCGCGGCGCGGCCTTCCTCCGTCAGGGGCTGGAAGGGGCTGGGCTGGCCCTTCAGCGCCGCGGAGGCCAGCGTCTCCGGCCGCACGCCCAGGCGGCCCATCAGCTCCGACACGTCGAAGGACTGCATGATGACGCCGATGGAGCCGGTGACGGTGCTCTCCCGCGCGAAGACACGCTCGGCCGGCATGGCGATCATATAGGCGGCCGAGGCGGCGGTGCCACGCATGACGGCGACCACCGGCTTGTGGGACCGGAAGCGGGCAATGGCGGCATGAAGCGCCTCGCCCCCAGCCACGGTGCCACCAGGGCTGTCGATGGAGATGATCAGCGCGCGGACGGCACTGTTACGCGCCGCCGAATCCAGCGCCTCCGTCACCTTGCGGTCGTCGGTGATGGCGCCTTCCACCCGCAGCCGGGCCACATGGCCACCGCCGCCGGGCAGTGCATCGGAAATACTGTCCCGCATGACCACGAAGGCCGCCAGTGCGGCGAGCCCCACGGCGGCGACACGCCAGACGGTGAGGTGCCGCTTCAGCCGGCGGCGGTCCACCAGCAGGTCATGGTCCAGGGAGGCGGTCATCTTGGCGGCATCCATGCCGGGAGGTGACGGCCAGGGTCAAGAGAAAGCCTGTGGGTATTCTTCCGCGGCGATGCCCCGGCACGCAAAACGCCCCGGGTGGTCTCCCACCCGGGGCGCTCGCGATACCTTCCGCTTGGGGCGGGAGGATCAGTCCTCGTTCACCATCTGGTTGCGACGGCGGATGGCCGCGCCCAGGATGTCGCCCAGGGAGGCGCCGGAATCGGCGGTGCCGTATTCCTTCATCGCCTCGCGCTCTTCCTCGACTTCCTTGCCCTTGATGGTCAGGGACAGGCGGCGAGCGGCGCGGTCCACGGCCACGACCTTGGCATCGACCTTCTCGCCCACGGCGAACTTGTCGGGGCGCTGGTCGTTGCGGTCGCGGGCCAGCTCGGCGCGGCGGATGAAGCCCGTCAGGACGTCATCAACCTTCACCTCGATGCCGTTCTGCTCGACCTTCGTCACGATGCAGGTGACGATGTCGTTCTTGCGGACGCGATCCAGCACCTCGGCGGCCGGGTCGGCCTCGAGCTGCTTGATGCCGAGGGAGATGCGCTCCTTCTCGACGTCCACATCCAGCACCTTGGCCTTGACGACCTGGCCCTTCTGGTACTGCGCCATGGCCTGCTCGCCGGCCACGTCCCAGGACAGGTCGGACATGTGCACCATGCCGTCGATCTCGGGAGCCAGACCCACGAACAGACCGAATTCGGTGATGTTGCGGATCTCGCCCTCGACGATCGAACCCGGGCCATGCTGCTCCAGGAACAGCTCCCACGGGTTGCCCTGGGCCTGCTTCAGGCCGAGGGAGATGCGGCGCTTCGGCTCGTCCACGTCCAGGATCAGCACGTCGACTTCCTGGGAAGTAGCGACGATCTTGCCCGGATGGACGTTCTTCTTGGTCCAGCTCATCTCGGAGACGTGGACCAGACCCTCGACGCCCGGCTCCAGCTCCACGAAGGCGCCGTAGTCGGTGATGTTGGTCACGCGGCCGGAGAACTTCGCACCCACCGGGTACTTGATCGCCACGCCTTCCCACGGGTCGGACATCAGCTGCTTCATGCCGAGCGAGATGCGCTGCGTCTCCGGGTTGAAGCGGATCACCTGCACGCGGACCTGCTGACCGATGGTCAGGGCCTCGGACGGGTGGTTGATGCGGCGCCACGCGATGTCGGTGACGTGTAGCAGGCCGTCCACGCCGCCGAGGTCGACGAACGCACCGTAGTCGGTGATGTTCTTGACCACGCCGTCCAGGATCATGCCTTCCTTGAGGCCCTGGATCAGCTCGGAGCGCTGCTCGGCGCGGGTCTCTTCCAGAACCGCACGGCGGCTGACCACGATGTTGCCGCGGGCGCGGTCCATCTTCAGGATCTGGAAGGGCTGCGGGGAGCCCATCAGCGGGCCGACGTCGCGCACGGGGCGGATATCGACCTGGGAGCCGGGCAGGAAGGCCACGGCGCCGCCGAGGTCAACCGTGAAGCCACCCTTGACGCGACCGAAGATCACGCCGTTCACGCGCTGCTGCGCGTTGAAGGCCTTCTCCAGGTTGGTCCAGGCTTCCTCGCGGCGAGCCTTCTCGCGGGACAGGACGATGGAGCCGTCACGGTCCTCGTAACGCTCGACGAACAGTTCGATCACGTCGCCGGGCTGCACCTCGGCCTTCTGGCCCTGGGGTGCGAATTCCTTCAGGGGCACGCGCCCCTCGGACTTCAGGCCGACATCGACGACCGCGTAGTCATCATCGATGCGGATCACCTTGCCGGTGACGACGGAGCCGGCAAAGCCGGTGTCGGCGCCCAGGGTCTCATCGAGCAGTGCAGCAAAGTCTTCGGTCTCGGCGGGAGCCGTGGCGAAGCTGTTGGCATTGGCCATGTAGCGGAAATATCCTGCAACCGGCCCTGGCGAGATGCCGGGGCCGTTTCCTGCGCCTCCGCTTTCGCGAACACGTCTTGACCCCGCGCCGAATGATGGCGGCGCGCGCAGGCCCTGTTGAAACGGGGGAATATCGGTCCACCCTACGACCGTCCCGGCGGATACCGGGCGCCCCGCCGCCCATTGAGGACGACGCGGTTCTGCGCAACCGCCTAGGACACCGCGGGTCGTTTCGTCAAGGAAATTCCGAATTTCGTCCGGGTAAGGAAACCCTGGGGTGCCCAGGCCGGAAAAAGCGGCCGCGCCACCGGTCTTGCCACCCGGCCCATGCCGGGGGCATTCCGGCGCCGACAGACGAGAGAGGACCACCCATGCGCCCATCCGGCCGCGCAGCCGACGCCCTGCGAAGCGTCATCCTGGAACCCGGCGCGGCGCTGCATGCCGAAGGCTCCTGCCGCATCCGCATGGGACAGACGGAAGTGCTCTGCACCGCCAGCGTGGAAGGGCGCGTCCCCGGCTTCCTCCGTGGCAAGGGCGAGGGTTGGGTGACGGCCGAATACGGTATGCTGCCCCGCGCCACCCATAAGCGTGGAGAGCGGGAGGCCGCGCGGGGCAAGCAATCCGGCCGCACGCAGGAAATCCAGCGCCTGATCGGCCGCGCGCTCCGCGCCGTGGTCGACCGCAAGGCCATGGGTGAAATGACCGTGACCCTCGACTGCGACGTGCTGACCGCCGATGGCGGCACGCGCTGCGCCGCCATCACCGGCGCCTGGGTGGCCCTGCACCAGGCCTTCGAGCACTGCATCGCCAAGCGTGTCCTCGCCGCCAACCCCCTTACCGGCCAGGTCGCCGCCATTTCCTGCGGCCTGTGGGAGGATGTGCCGGTGCTGGACCTGGACTATGCCGAGGACAGCGCGGCCCAGGCCGATGCCAATTTCGTCCTGACCGGCGAGGGCGGCATCGTGGAAATCCAGGGCACAGCTGAAGGAGCGCCCTTCTCCGAGGCGCAACTTCTCTCCCTGATGGCGCTGGCCCGGAAAGGCACCGCCGAATTGTTCCAAGCCCAGAGGAAAGCCATCGGCCAATGAGCACGCATCGCAAGCTGACCGAGAAGAAGATCGTCCTGGCCAGCCACAATGCCGGCAAGGTGCGGGAGAACGCCGCGCTGCTGGCCGAGTACGGCGTGGAGATTATCAGCGCCAAGGACCTCGGCCTGCCCGTGCCGGACGAGACGGAAACCACCTTCCTCGGCAATGCCACGCTGAAGGCGGTGGCCGCCGCGAAGGCGTCCGGCATGGTGGCGCTCGCCGATGACAGCGGCTTCTCCGTCGCCGCCCTGGACGGCGCCCCTGGCGTCTATACCGCCGATTGGGCGGAACAGCCGGATGGCAGCCGCGACTACAAGACGGCCATGACCAAGGTGGAAAAGCTGGCCCGCCATGCGCCGGACCGCGCCGCCTGGTTCACCTGCGCCCTGGTGCTCGCCTGGCCGGATGGCCACACCGAAGGCTTCGAGGGCAAGGCCATGGGCGAATGGATCTGGCCGCCCCGCGGCGAGCGCGGCTTCGGCTACGACCCGATGTTCGTGCCCACCGGCGGTGCCCAGACCTTTTCCGAAATGGACCCGGAGGAGAAGCACAAGATCAGCCACCGCGCGAATGCCTTCGCGATGCTGGCGGAGGCGTGCCTGAAGGACTGAGGGCTGAGGGCTGAGGGCTGAGGGCTGTAGCGCTGGGGGCTCTGCCCCCAGGCCCCCGCCGGGGTGAAAAGTTCACCCCGGACCCCGCTTCGAATTCAGCCTGCGCTCAGGCTAGAAGCGGAACGCTGCAAGGCAGCGATTTCA
>JH600063.1:10317-10517 GCA_000245075.1 Acetobacteraceae bacterium AT-5844 | reverse complement strand
GTGGCGCAATCCATCGGCGGCGGCGGCGGCGCGGGCGGCAATGCCTATACCGGCAGCGTGGTCGCATCCTCAGCCATCGGCGGCGACGCTGGCAATGGCGGCGATGGTGGCAGCGCGACCATCAACGCCCACGGGCTATCGCTCACCACGCAGGGCAGTGGTGCCGCAGGGCTGGTGGCGCAATCCATCGGCGGCGGCGG
>JH600063.1:0-10297 GCA_000245075.1 Acetobacteraceae bacterium AT-5844 | reverse complement strand
GTGGCGCAATCCATCGGCGGCGGCGGCGGCTATGGCGGCGATGCAGGCGGCATCCTGTATGCCGATGGGGGCGATGGCAGCAATGGCGGCTCGGGCAACACTGTCACCCTGAACCTGAGCGGCACGTTGCGGACCAGCGGCACACTCGCCCATGGCGCAGTGGCGCAATCCATCGGCGGCGGCGGTGGCGCGGGCGGCGCAGCTTATTCCACCACAGTGGGACCCGTGCTCTCCGTGGCTGGCGCGGTGGGTGGCAGCGGCGGCGGTGGCGGATTCGGTAAGGCAGCCAACGTGACGCTGGATAACTCAATGATCCAGACCGGCGGCTCCAGAGAAGTCCTGGACAGGAACAACCGCCCCACGACCGTGGATGATGTCGATTCCATCGGGGTTGTGGTGCAGTCCATTGGCGGTGGCGGTGGCCAAGGCGGTGGCGCATCGGCCCTCGCCGTCGCCATTGCTGTCCCGCTTCCCCTCGAGGGAGCTTCCTCCACGGAGCCGACAATCGCTGTGGCCCATGCGGTGGGCGGCAGCGGCGGCAACGGCGGCAGTGGCAGCAATGCCAACTTCGCCATGCGTGGAGGCAGTTCCATCGGCACCACTGGCGCGGGCAGCCACGGCGTGTTGTTGCAATCGGTTGGCGGTGGCGGCGGCAATGGCGGCGATTCCTCATCGCTGGCCGCCGCGGTCGGCTTCGGCCCCATTCCTGATATCGGAGTGGAAGTGCCCCAGATGGAAAGCCTGGCGACCAATGTCTCCATCGCGGTGGGCGGCAAATGCTCCGATTCCGATTGCCATGGAGGCCATGGCGGGGCCGCCACCCTCACCATCGGTGAGATCAACAGCCCGGGCCGCATCACCACCCGGGATGACGCGGCCTATGGCGCGCTGGCGCAGTCGATTGGCGGTGGCGGCGGCAATGCAGGCATCGGCTCGGCCAATGTGAATTCGATCGCGACAGGGTCGGACCATAACGTCACGATCAGCGTCGGACGCCAGGGTGGCGACGGCGGTGACGGCGACGCAGTCACAGCGACGGTCAACCAGGGGAGCGAGATTACGACCTCCGGCGCCGGATCGGTCGGCCTGGCCGCGCAATCCATCGGCGGCGGCGGCGGCACGGGAACTGGCAGCACTGCCAGCCTCGAGGGCTTTTTCAACGCCAGCGGGCAGGTCGGTCCGGTGAACGTCGATGTGTCCATTACGCCCACAATCACCATGGGGGCCAACGGTGGCTATGGTGGCCACGGCGGAACGGTCACGGTCACCAACAACGGCACCATCACGACCAGGGGCGCCGATGCACCCGCCATTCTTGCGCAATCCATCGGCGGCGGCGGCGGGGTGGGTGGCACGGCGGGCATGACCGGCACCGATGGTGCGGATGGCAATGCCGCCCTGGCCTCGGCCGCGGCCAACTTGGCAGATGGCGCCACCATCACGCTGCCGACCATCTCGTTCAATCCTACCCTCACTCTTGGCGGAGGCTATGGCTCTAGCCGCGCCGGCGGTTCGGTTCATGTCATTCAATCATCGACGGCGTATATTGGAACAACGGGCGATTACTCGCCGGGCATCGTCGCACAGAGCATTAGCGGCGGCGGTGGACGGGGTGGTATCGGTCTGGCCAGCGGCTCCGCTAACAGCGAGTCCTCTACCGCCATCAGACTGGGGGGCGGCGGTGGCTCGAATGGCGGTGCGGTCACTGTCGATCTGAATGGTGGCGTCATCCAGACCGGCCTCCCCACAGCCGCTGGCAGCACCGCAGGCTTTCAGTCCTTCGGCATTCTCGCCCAAAGCATTGGCGCAGGCGGCGGTACGGCCAGCGACGCCACCATCGACCCGAACAGCACCGTCAGTCGGACCATCGACGGCAAGCTTGTACAGGACGCTGGCGTCTACCTTGGTGCGGGATGGTTCACCGGTGGTGGCAGTAGCGCAGGCGATGGCGGCGCCGTGTCGCTTGACACCAGCGGCAAGGCGACCGTCACGACCCAAGGTCACGCGGCGCATGGCATCGTCCTTCAGTCAGTGGGTGGTGGCGGTGGCGTCGTCGGTAGTGGGGTAAGCGCCGGGATCGGCCTGACCACCGCCGGCCGGCGCCTGGAAGCCGTTTTGGGAAGCGGGTGGTATGCCAGTGGCGGAAGTGGTGGCGGGGTCACCATGGCGCTGGATTCGCCGGTAAGTGTCAGCACCAACGGGCACGGCGCCTTTGGCCTGCTGGCACAGAGCGTGGGTGCCGGTGGCGGCATCTACGCCGCGGTGCCGGGGAGCAATGTCTCCGTTGAGCTGGGTCGCTCTGGCAGCGCTCAAGGCAATGGCGGGACGGTCACGGTGCAAATGAACGACCGCTCGAGCACGGTTGAAACGACCGGCGTCGGCGCACATGCTGTCGTGGCACAATCCGTGGGCGGCGGCGGCGGCATCGTCACCAGCTACGGTTCAGGCGAAACCCCTGCCCTGCTGGCTGCCACATCGGTGGTTGGAAGCAACACCGGCGGCAATGGTGGTAGCGTCAGCGTGAATTCCGCTGCCACCGTGACCACGCATGGCGCGGGCGCCCATGGCATCATCGCGCAGAGCATCGGCGGTGGTGGCGGCCTCATCGGTCTTGGCGCCAACTCGGCTGGTGGCGGCGGGACCTTTCTGGGAACGACCGCCACGGGTTCGGGCCAGGGGGGCACGGTGCATGTGTCAGTGTCGCAGGATGTCACCGCGCGGGGCACCAATGCGATTGGCATTTTCGCGCAGAGCGCGGGGCCAAGCGGCGGGAACACGATCACCGTCGATATCAACCCTGGTTCAGCCGCCACCACGGTCACCGGCGGCAGCGGCGCGGATGGCGCCGGTATCGTCGTCTCCGGCGGCAACAACAGCAACCTCGTGACGGTGAACAACGGCGGCACGGTGACCGCCGCGTCGAACACGGCCATTCGCTACCTCGGCGATAGGCTGTTGAATGTGCAGAATCACGGCAAGATCGAAGGCTCGACCTACCTGAATGGCGGCAGCGTGGACGGCAACCCGCAGATCGGCGGCGCGCCGGCCTCGGCAGCCCTTCTGGATGCCACCGACGCCGCGCCGCAGGGAACCCTGACCAATCATGGCACCCTGGCCGCCCGGGCCGGACAGGTGTCGGTGATCGGCGGTCATCTGGTGCAGGGCGCAACCGGCCGCCTGGTCCCCGAGGCCGATTTCGTCAACCGTAGTGCCGGCAGCTTCCAGGTGCAGGGTGACGCGGCCCTGGATGGCTTTGTGCGCCCACAGCTGGTCAGCGTGCTGCCGGATGTCCGGCTGCCGGTGCTCAACGTGTCAGGCACCACCACGGGCAGCCTCACGCCGCAGGATACCGCCCTCTTCTCCTTCCGGCTGGAGGAGGCCAACGGGCAGCATGAGCTGTCGGTCGCCGGCACCCATTTCAGGCGGCCGGAATTCGGCCTCGACTACGGGCGGCTTGCGACCGCAGGCGCGTTGGAATCCATGTTCCTCAGAGGGAACGAGGCTTACGGCACGTTCTTCGCCCACCTGGATGCCGCGGCGGAGTCGGATCCTTCGCTCTATGCCGCGCATCTGCATCAACTTTCGCCACGCGCGGCGATGAGCGTCCTGGCGCAGCCAACCGCCTCAGCAACGGCTTTCGCCGATGCGTCGATGAGCTGCCCCGTCTTCTCCGACGGCTATATCGGCTCTCAATCCTTCCTGACCGAGGGCAATTGCGCCTATTTCCGCCCCGGTCTGCGGACGAGTCAGCTTGACGGTGATTCCAGCCGTGGCTCCCTGCGAACTGATACCGCGACCTGGCAGCTCGGTGGCCAGAGCGAGGTCGCGCCGGGCCTCTTCCTCGGCGGCTCCCTTGCCTACGAGACTGATTGGATGCGCTCCGGCGACGGGGTGAAAGGCGATGGCTCGTCCGGGCTGGCCGCCATAACGCTGAAATACCAAACCGGCCCGGTTCTGCTGACCGGCGCGGTGTTCGGCAGCGCCGGCAGCCTCGACCTGCAGCGCCCGGTCAATGTTCCGGGCCACTCGATGCTGGCCAAGGGTTCCACCTCCACCTACACGGCGGGTGTGCGGGCCCGCGCGGCCTATACCTTTGGAGGGGAAGGCTTCTATCTGCGGCCCTACCTGAATCTGGACGTGATCCATGCCCATACGGACTCGTTTCGTGAGAACGGCGCCGGGGAGTTGGGTCTTGGCTATGACAGCACCAGCAACACCACCGGCATCTTCACCCCGGCGCTGGAAGTGGGTGGACGCTTCGTCCTGGGGCCGCAAAGCGTGTTGCGCGGCTTCGTCTCCGCTGGCGTCAGCCTGCGCACGGATGACGAATGGCGCGGGCGCGTCAGGCTACTGGGCGCCTCGCCAGAAAGCGGCACCTTCTCCCTGGGCGTGCCGATGGACAGCGCCGCAGCCCGCGTGAGCGCCGGCCTGCAACTGTTTCAGGGCGAGCAATTCGACCTGCGCGCGCAGTATGACGGCACCTATGGCGATCGCACCCATACCCACGGTGGCTCGCTGACTTTCGCCTATCGCTTCTGAACGGTTGGGCGGGAGGGCAGGGCGACAGCGCCCTGGCCTCCGGCTCGCCCTCCACCTTGAACTCGCGCTGGATGGCCCCTGCGCATCCACGATGCAGATAATGCTCGACGGGCCTGGAGCAGGCCCCGACCAGCCGACGAACGGCCCTGGGCACATCGCGCACGTCACGAGCTGACACCAAGCGCGCTCAGGTGCTGGCACTTCTGCGCCGGTAAGGCGCTAGCGGACTGCAGATCGCGGAAGCTACTGGTTGGGCGCCTCATACGGTGCGCGGCTTCCTGGCCGGCCTGCAGCGGCAGGGCAGCAAGCTCGAAGTGCTGCAACGGGTGCGGCAGGCCGGACGGGGTAAAGCAGGCGCCCGCGGCTGCGAACTGGCTACCTAACCTGCTGCAGCCGGCCAATTGGGATCGGGCCAGCCGGCGATAAGAGATCCGGCTCTGGCCGTAAGCAGCCAGTCCGCTCTGAAGAGCGGGGGGAGTTAAATTCGACGATGGTGGGACAAAATGTCAAGCTGCTGAAGCAGTAGTTTTGAGGTAGTGCTCCTGACGGTAGATCGTGTCATAGCCTGGAAATATCACAATGTATGATTGGTTCCCTATAGTCTTCTTTCCGCTCAAGATTCTCGTGTTAGGCACGGGCATGTTCTTCTCCATCAAGTGGCATTACGATCAAGGGAAGAAGAAGAAATAACGAAAACAGCGGACCGTAAGCGCCCGCCGAACACCCTTGGGCTAAGGCGCTGGTGCGTCCCACGATGCCTCCGGTTCCTCCTCGATGGCGCAAGGTCCTCGTCCATCGTTTCTTCCAGTAGACTCAACTGGGCCACATTCAACTGTTCGCTGCGCTTGCCATTTGGCCCAGCAGGCGGCGGCGGGTGGAGGCGTAACCTGCTCCCATGTCCGCTTCGGAACATCACCGTCTCCCTGGACTTCGTCCGAGAAGGGCGCGAAGCAGACAAAGATGTCGCGGTGCGAAGCACACTGCCTCAAGCCACAGCCCTCGCCCTATCCAGCCTAACCAACCCCAAGCCCCCGGTAATTTGCCGGCGCCTTACGCTAAATGAAGCGGACCGAGCCGTGCTGAAATCAGATTGTCCCAGCCGGCGTTGCATTTCGCGTTGCAGAACCCAACGGGCTTGCAACGTGTCGCCTTTAACCATTGAAAAGGCGTGTCCCCCGCGGGATTCGAACCCACGGCCCGCAGATTAGGAATTTATGGAATGCCCAATACTATCAAAGCGATCTTGTGATTCCAATGGAGCACGTCGAAGCAAATACAGTCAAGCGAGTGAGGAGCCGCTCGTATAGAACGGGCGTTTAACGCCATACCTCCACCACAAAAGAAACGCTCAGCAGGTTCTCCTGCTGGGCGTTCGCTTTGGAAGGCCAAAGAGCCCCACCGCTCCCGGCCTTCAAACTCAAGGCGCCGGCTGCTCCGCGACCGAGACCTGAGTACCCAACAGAGAGGCCGTGACCGGCGGCATCACCGTAAGCCGCAGAAGCTCAGCCGTCCGCAACAGGATCTGCGCGCAGGGCTCCCCCAGGTAAGCAGCCTCAACCGCCAAGTACTCCAGCGTTTCAACTGCTCCCTCGATCTCGTCAAAGAGCTTGACGGTGCTCGGCTGCGTGACAGTCATATGCAAAATCCCAACCTTCTGTCGGCGCTCACAGTTTCGTGAGCACCCAATTTCTGGTTGATAAGCTCGGCCAGATCAATGCGCGAAAACGTGACATCATCTCTATTTTTTAGATATTCCTCAAGTGAAAGAATAAACTGCTCCGGATAAGATGCTGCAGAATATAGAGTTTTTCTCTATACGTATTTTTTGTAAGCATTTGTAAAAGATGCTTGTTGCGAAGAGGTTCTTAATTTCCATCTCGCAGCGAGGCCTTTTTTAATCCAAAACCTTCGCATGGAATCGATGCGAAACCCTTCCACCGCGCTCAACGAGGCCTTGCGCCGCGCCGTGAGCGAACAACTCGGCACTGCCCCAATCGCAGACGCCAAACTCGAAGAACTGCGCCAATCTTTGCTCTACATGCTCCGCGCAGCCCCTGCCCTTCCAGGCGCTACGGCGGCTGATCAGGAGCACCGCGCCCGTATCGCCGCCGAGCTCGACAGCGTGCTCAATGAATTCCGCCACAGGCATTGAAGCTGGCTAGACCTGCCTGCAGCGGGTGAGCCGTATATTCTGCCCGAACGGCGGCAGACTACAGATGGCGGCGCAGAACGCATTCATCGGCATCGAGCATCTGACCGAGGAAGAGCTGGCGCAGATCCCGAAACATGCGAGGAGCGAGCCAAATCTCCTTCCAACGATCACGTCGAAGCGTCCTAGCGCAGCGGCAAAGTCGGGCGCCAACCTCGTTATGCTCCAGGATCTGCCGCGCGGTGCCGTCTGATCGGCCTGCAGTCCTGGCCATTCGCCGCCCTCGGCAATCTCCGCACTGTTTTGGGTTTTCGGAACTTATTCTTTTATCGTCACCGAATTGAGCATAGCGAAAATCCTTACAAAAATAGAAGTTGCGACTACGAAATTAATAAGAATGGTCTAGCATCGCCACATGCGCCGCCGGATCTTCTGCATCACCTCGGTCACCACCGCCTTGCTGGCAAAGCCTGAAGCGACCCGGGCCGCCATGCTCCCTAGGCCTGATTCAGAAGTTCGCAGGCTTCAATTGCGCCACGCGGCATCAGGCGCCGCCTTCTCCGGCATCTACCGCAACGGCCACACGGTGGACCTGGTGGCCATGGCCGAGCTCTCGGAAGTGCTTGCCGATACCCGTACCGGCGAGACCCGCCCCTTCGATGTCGACGCCATCGACATCGTCTGGGAAATGGGCAGCCGCCAGCGCATGGCAGAGCTCATCGTCTTATCTGGCTATCGGACCACGGCCACGAACAGGGAGGTGAACGGCGCCGTCAACAGCCAGCACCTGCGCGCGGCCGCGCTCGACCTACAGATCGCCAGAGCTGGGTTCGACAGTTTTGGGGAGGCGGCGCTCAAGCTGGGCCGTGGCGGCGTTGGGTTGTACCCGGCGCACGGGTTCATCCACCTCGATTCCGGCCCGGTGCGGCATTGGATCGATGGCTCCGGCCCGGCCCTCACCGCGCCCGTGGTGAAGCGGCGGCCCCGCACACCTGCCGAGCAGCGCATCGACCGCATGGCGGAGGCCTGGGCCAGCCTGCGCGGGCGCTGATGCCGGCAGGGGAAGGCGGATGCCCATACCCCAACTAGCACGCGATGAACCGGATATCGGCACCTCGCCGACCGCCTTCGCGTGGGCGCCGGAGGCGACAGTGTAGGTGGTCTCGACGGTCCGAGGGGCCGATCCGTCGCCCTCCACCCTTGCCGCTTCCTCGTGATGATTCTAGTGTTATGTTATAAAATAACACATAGGCCGTGATGATGCGCCACTTCCCACTGCTTCCAGCCGCTTTGGCAGCTCTGACCTTGGCGAGCGCCGCACAGGCTCAGACTCAGCACGCCGCCCGCGCTGCCGTTACGGATCATGCCATCGGTGCCGTCTCTGTCGTGGACCTGATGAACGGCGAGATCCTGGGCCGCTTCGATACAGGTGCGCCGGGCGGTCTACGCCACGGCGCCGCGCCAGGGCAGGTTTCCATGGCCCAAGGGCAAGCTGGCCGGGTCGACGTCATAGACCTTGGCCTGGCCGTGGAAAGCCATGGTGATCACGCCGACCTGGCACTCTCCGCGCCGCGCCTTGTTCCTCGTGTCGCGGAGGGGCCGAAACCCTCGCACGTGCTGGGTGGCGACGGCCGGCTCGCCAGCTTCTTCGACGGCGACGGTTCCGTGGTCGTCGTTGGCGAAGGGGGGACAAGCCACCTGCGCGCCAATGTGCCGCATCATGGGCTGGCATACCCCTTCCGATCAGCCGCTGGCCCGCGCCTGATGGTGAGCCACGCCGCCGCGGCAGGCGCGCGCCCCGGCGGGGTCGTGCTGCTCGATGACACTGGCAAGGAAGTCGCCCGCAACGTCGACTGCCCGATGCTCCACGGAGAAGCCATTTCCGGGCGCGTGATCGGCCTGGGCTGCAGCGACGGCGTTCTGTTGCTGAACACGCGGACGCAAGAGTTCCGAAAGATCTCTTATCCGGCCGGGACGGGAAGCACCCGCATGGTGCGTAACCTCATTGGCGGCGCTGACTTCCACCTGTTCGTTGGGGATTTTGGTCCTGACGCCGTGACCATCCTCGACCCAGACGCTGGCAAGTTCGCCGTTGTCGAGCTCCCCGCCCGCCGCGTCGCATTCACGCTGGATCCCCAGCGAGCGGATACGCTGTTCGTGCTGACAGAGGACGGTCGCCTGCACAAGATCGACACGATCAACGCGCGGATCACGACCAGCACTGAACTGGTTCAGCGCTATTCTCTGGAAGGTGGCTCCTCCGTCGCGCGGCCACGCCTCTCCGCCGCTGGCGGTCTGCTGGCTGTCACCGATCCCGCCCGATCCAGACTGCTTGTGCTGGATGCCGCATCGCTTGCCGTGCAGAGGGAAGTTTCCGTGGCAGGCACACCGTTGAATGTGCTGGCCGTCGCTGCCTCCGGAGAGCAACACTGAATTGCAGCCCGGGGGACGCTCGCGTGGCGTCCCCTGATAGGGCTTTCACTTAGCCGCTGATCAGCACCTCGCCCACCTTCTTCGCGCTGGAGCCCTTGGCGACGGTGTAGGTGGTCTCAACGGCCTCGATGTCGAAGCGGCCGAACGCCTCGCGCACGCCTGGCGTGTCGTTCAGGCTCAGCACGAAGCGCCCCTCGATGCCGGCCACTTGCTCCGCCGGCCCGACCACGTCACAGCCCCGCCATCTTGACTTGTCGGCGGGCGGCCAGCACCGGCTTCGCGCGGAACTGGTCGACCAAGGCGCAACGCCTCTCCCCGCGCTACACCACGCGGTTGGAGGATATCCTGGGCGTGGAAACCTACTGAGAAAGGCGAGCCATGGCAGCGGCTCGGACTAAGTCCTTCCATGTCCTCATTTCCGGATCATCGCCCGAAAAGTTGGCCGAGTATCTCTAGGGGATTGCTTTCGGCACCTTGGCGATATCCGTCGCGGCGACCCTGTTCATACGCCCTACGGCGCTCCCGCTCTTCATGGCGCCAGTGGCGCTCAGCCCGGCGTTCCCGCTCGCGCCAGCGGCGGTCTTCATGACGTTCCCAGCGGCGCTCGTAGCGGCCATGGCCACTCTCATCCCTCCACGGATCCGCCATGGCTGAGGCCAGCGGGGCAGACAGGAACGCTCCGGTGATGGCCAGCAGAAGAAGCCTGGTGGTCTTCATGATGGTTCTCCCAGCTAATCAGCATTCTCTGGAGAACGAAGGAGGCAAGAATAAGGTTTAGACGTGGCGTAAAGACTTAGAATGTGACGAGGGCCCCGCACGAGAGAGCACGGGATCGGCTATCTAAGGGCAAGGGCCACACCTTGGCGGCTCACCATCCGCACAACCTGACGCCCGTCTCATTATGCACCAGGACCTGCCGCGCCGTGCCCTCCGTCAGCGTGTCGGCGCGGCTGATCAGGATTGGCCGCCAGGGGCCGCAGGGATCAATCCCGGCTCCATTGCTCGCGCAGCTGGGTTACCGCCCCGCCATCCAACCTACCGATGATGGGAGACGTTGGCTGAAAGCCTAGGCCTAAGCTTCAGCAGCCAGCCGCGTTGGGCCTACGATTTCGGCCTGTGGGGTTACCGGGAGCGGGTTGCGGGCTTGTCCGACCGCTGCCATAGAAGGCGGCGGGT
>JH600062.1:90672-97567 GCA_000245075.1 Acetobacteraceae bacterium AT-5844 | reverse complement strand
CCGAGGGTCTTGGACCCTCGGCGACTGCGGATTCAGCTCGCGTGGCCTTTAATAAGGCTTTGAAATCGCTGCCTTGCAGCGTTCCGCTTCGGGTTTGAGCGCAGACCCAATTCGAAGCGGGGTCCGGGGTGGCCAGGGGATATGGCTTCCACCCCGGCGGGGGTCTGGGGGCAGAGCCCCCAGCTTCAATCACTTACCCAGGCAACAAAAAATTCACCGCATCGGCGGGGCGTACTGGACTCCACCTTTGGTCCAGAGGTTGTTCAACCCGCGAGGGATACCGATGGGCCCGAGGTTGCGGTCCCAGATTTCGCCGTAATTGCCCACGGCCTTGATGATGCGCACGGCCCAGTCGGCTTCCAGCCCCAGCATTTTGCCCAGTTCACCGGTCCGGCCCATGAAGCGCTGGATATCGGGGTTCTGGCTATCGGCGTGGCTGTCGATGTTGGCGGCCGTCAGCCCCAGTTCTTCCGCTGTCAGCAGCGCGAAATGGGTCCAGCGCGCGATGTCGAAGAAGCGCCAGTCACCTTTGCGGATGGCGACGCTCAGCGGCTCCTTCGAGATGATTTCCGGCAGCACGATGAACTGGTCGGCATTGGCGCCCTGGTTGTAGCGCAGGGCCGCGAGGGTGGTGGAATCCGTGCTGTAGGCATCGCAGCGGCCGGAGAAGAAGGCTTTGCGCACTTCCTCGATGTCCTCGATCAGCAGGGGCGTCATGGTCAGGCCCTGGGCGCGGAACCAGTCGGCGGCGTTCAGCTCCGTGGTGGAGCCAGGCTGCATGCAGATGGTGGCGCCGTTCAGTTCCCGCGCGGAGGAAATACCGAGCGACTTCTTCACCAGGAAGCCCTGCCCATCGAACACATTGGTGCCCACGAAGGCGAGGCCCAGCGCGGCTTCACGCCCCAGCGTCCAGGTGGTGACGCGGGAGAGGACGTCTATCTCGCCGGATTGCAGCTGGGTGAAGCGCTGCTGCGTGGTGGTGGGAACGATGCGCGCCTTCTCGGGGTCGCCGAAGATCGCCGTCGCGATCGCGCGGCAGTAATCGGCGTCGATGCCACGGAAGCGCCCATCGGTGCCCGGCGTGGCGAAGCCGACGGTGGAGGGCGTGACGCCGCAGACCAACGCGCCACGCGCGCGGATGGCGCCGACCGCATCGGCCGTCGGCTGGGCGGATGCCGGGGCGGCGAGCAGAGAAAAGGCAGCCGCGAGGCCACCGAGGCATGTGGATGCCAGCAGACGCATGATGTTTGTATTCCTCCCGTGCGGCCATTGCGGACAGGCAACGCCGACTGGGATTAAGGCTGGCGGAAGGAGCGGGCGCAAGGCGCCGGCGACCCGCTTTGGGTTGAAGAGGGCTGCCTCCCTGTCGCCCTTGTGGGCGGGGGGCGTGGCGGGGCAGATTGGGAAGCCGATGCCCGATGATGTCGTACCCCCTTCCCTGATGCTGAGCCTGCCGAGCCTGGAGGCCACCGAGGCGCTTGCCGCACGGGCCGCCGCCCTGGCGCGGCCGGGCGACGCCTTGCTGTTGGAAGGGCCATTGGGGGCTGGGAAATCGGCCTTCGCCCGGGCATTTTTGCGGGCTGCGGCAGGAGATCCGGCGCTGGAAGTGCCCTCGCCCAGCTTCACGCTGGTGCAGGCTTACGAACTGCCGGGCGGAACGGCGCATCACTTTGATCTTTATAGGCTTTCTGGCCCGGACGAACTGGTGGAGCTGGGCTGGGACGAGGCGCGGGACGGCATCGTGATCGTCGAGTGGCCGCAGCGCCTGGAGCATCTCACGCCGCCCGATGCGCTGTGCCTGCGGCTGGAGCCCGGGGAGGGCGACCTCCGCCAGGCGACGCTGACAGGCTGGGGGGACCGGCTCGCGAGGCTGCGGCCGTGAGGGGCTGCTCCGCGCGATCGGCTCTTGGCAAAACCGCCCACCACCGCCAGGAAGCCGCCGCAGAATGAGCGCCATCGAGACCTTCCTGGCCGCGCAGGGCTATGCGCAGGCCAGCCGCACCGCCCTGCCGCAGGATGCCGGACACCGCCGCTATACCCGCTTCTTCGGCGAGGCGCTGCGCCCGGCCCTGCTGATGGACTGCACCGACGCGCCCAAAGTGGGGCTGACGCCGGAGGAAGACCTGATCCCCTTCCTCCGCGTCGCCGCGCATATCGCGGGTCTGGGCCTTTCCGCTCCCGCCATCCTGGCGGAGGACCGCGAGAACGGCCTGCTGCTGGTGGAAGATCTGGGCAAGGAGACGCATGCCGGCCTGCTGGATGCCGGCGCAGACCCCCTGCCGCTCTATGTGGCGGCGGCAGAGACATTGGCGGCGTTGCACGCGGCCCCTCCGCCGGCTGGCCTTCCCAGCTATGAGGCGCCGACCATGACGCGCCTCGCCGGGCTGACCTTCCTGGAGTGGTGGTGGCCTGCCACCTTCGGCACCCCGCCGGATAATGCCGTGCGGGCGGAGTTCGAGCAGGCCATGCGCGCCATGCTGGACCCCTTCATGGGCGCGGGCGGCTTCGTTCACCGGGATTATTTCCCGGCCAATCTCATGCACCTGCCCGCGCGTGAGGGCGTGCGCCGCGTCGGCATCCTGGATTTCCAGGACGCCGCCTATGGCCACCCGGCCTATGACCTCGTCAGCCTGTTGCAGGATGCGCGGCGGGACGTGGCGCCGGAGGTACGCCAGGCTGCCACGGCCGCCTATTTCGCCGCCCGGCCGGGGCTCGACATCGAGAATTTCACCGCCGCCACGGCGGCCATGGCGGCGCAGCGGCATCTGCGCGTCGCCGCGCTGTGGGTCCGCCTTGCCCGGCGCGACAACAAGCGCGGTTACCTGCGCCATGGCCCCCGCTGCTGGCGCCTGCTGGGCGAGGCGCTGGAGCACCCGGCCACGGCGCCGCTCGCCCGCTTCCTGGACCGCCACGTGCCGCCGCACCTGCGCCAGAACCCTGCTGCCCTCGAGGATACCGCCGCGTGATCACCCTTTCTTCCGCCATGGTGTTGGCCGCTGGCCTCGGTACCCGCATGCGGCCGCTGACCGAGGCGCGCCCGAAGCCGTTGCTGCCGCTGGCCGGGCGCACCCTGCTGGACCATGCGCTGGACCGGATAGACGAGGCGGGCATCGGCAATGTGGTGGTGAACGCCCATTGGTTCCCGGACCTCATCGAGGAGGTCTGCGCCGCGCGCCCCAACCCGCCCACGGTGTTGCGTGAGGAGCCGGCGCTGGAGACCGGCGGCGGCATCAAGAACGCCCTGCCGCTGCTCGGCACCCAGCCCTTCCTGGTGGTGAATGGCGACGCCTATTGGCTGGACGGCCCCATTCCCACCATCCAGCGCCTGGCCGAGCGTTTCGACGAGAACGAAATGGACGGGCTGCTGCTGATGGTGCGCGCGGCGCAGGTGGACGCCGAGGTGGGCCATGGGGATTTCCTGCTGGACCCGCTCGGCCGCGTCCGCTGGCCGAAGGAGCGCGAGGTGGCGCCTTACGTCTATGGCGGTATCCAGATTTTGCATCCGCGCCTGATGGAAGGCAGCCCGGAGGGCCCCTTCAGCCTGCACCGGCACTGGAACCGCGCGATTGAGGCCGGGCGGCTGTTCGGCCTGGTGCATGATGGTGCCTGGTTCCACCTCTCCCGCCCCGTCGATCTGCGGCGGGCGGAAGGGGCGCTGGCGACGGGCCTAGCGCGCGTGTTGTTCTGATGCCGCGCCGTCCCGGGTCCGAAGCGCAGCAGCAACTGGATTTCGGGGCACCGCCATCTCCGGCGCCGCAGCCCATGCCTGCCGAAAAGCAAGCCAAGGCGCGGCGCAGGGAACTGGGCCTCTACAACATCCCCGCCCATCTGCCGTTCCTCGACACCCTGGCTCAGGGTGTGATCGAGGAGATGGGCGGCCTGGGTGATGACCCGGCGGCGCTGGCACGGGTTACCATCCTGCTGCCCACGCGGCGTGCCGCCATGGCGCTGCGCGAATCCTTCCTGCGCGCCGCCGGGGGCCGCACGCTCCTGCTGCCGGTCATGCGGGCGCTGACAGGCCTTTCGGTGGAGGATGCGGACGAGTTGGCCCTGCCGGGCCTGCTCGATCTTCCTCCCGCTGTGGATGCGCCGCGCCGCCAGGCGGTGCTAACATCGCTCGTCCTGCGCCTGCCGCCGAAATATGGCGGGCCGAACGGCCCGGAGCAGGCCTGGCGCCTCGCCACGGCACTCGCCGAGCTGCTGGATGAAATGGCGCTGGAGGGCTGCGACCCCCTGCGCCTGCCCAACCTCGTGCCGGAGGAATTCGCCACCCACTGGCAGGTGACCATCACCTTCCTGCGCGGTGTGCTGGATGCCTGGAATGGCTGGCTGGAAGAGCAGGGGCTGATGGATATCGGCCCCCGCCGCGTTGCCGCGCTGAAAGCCCAGGCTGCGGCGTGGCGGGAGACGCCGCCCACCGACCCTATTTTCGCTGCCGGCATCGGTGCGGGCGGTACCATCCCGGCCGCGGCGGAGCTGCTGAAGGTCATCGCCGGGCTGCCGCGCGGTGCCGTGGTGCTCCATGACGGCGTGGAGCGCATGACGCCGGAATTGTGGGAGGCGGTGTGTGCCAGCCCCACCCACCCCCTCGCCGGCCAGTGCCGCCTGCTGAAGCAGATGGACGCCGTGCCCCAGGACATTCGCCCGTGGCATGGGCTCAGCGCGCCGCATCTGGAGCCCGCCGGGATACCGGCGGGAGACCCCGCCTTGGCACGCCGGACCGAATTGCTGGCCCGCGCACTGCGCCCGGCGGCGGGTATCGGCGCCTGGCTGGACCGGCAGCCCGAATACTGGAAGCCCGGCCTGCAAGGGCTTTCGGTGCTGGAGGCCCCGGATGTGCAGGCGGAGGCGGTTTCCATCGCCCTGCTGCTGCGGCAGGCGCTCGAAACACCCGGTACCAGCGCGGCGCTGATCACGCCGGACCGCGATCTCGGTCGGCGGGTGGCCGCGGAGCTGATTCGCCATGGCGTGCTCGCGGATGATTCCGCGGGCCAGCCGCTGGGCGAAACGCCTGCCGGTGCCTTCCTGCGCCTGTTGGCCCGCGCCGTGGCAGAGGGCTTCGCGCCCGTTCCTCTGCTGGCGCTGATCAAGCACCCGCTGGCGGCAGGCGGCATGCCGCGCGCCGCCTGGATGGAAGCGGTGCGCCTTATCGAGCGCCGTGCGCTGCGCGGCCCCCGGCCCGCCCCAGGCCTGCCCGGCCTGCGGGCCCGCGTGCGGGAGGCCTTCGCGCGGGAGCGCGACGCCGCGCTGCTGGCCATCGCTCTGGGCCTGCTGGACCGGCTGGAAGCGGCCCTTGGTGATTTCTGCGAGTTGCCGGATACGCCGGCACGCCCGCCGGCCGACCTGCTGGAAGCTCATCTGGCCGCCGCCGAGGCCTTGGCGTCGACTGATACCCGCCCCGGCGGGCTCCGCCTCTATGCCGGCGAGGAAGGCGAGCCGATGGCCGTACACCTTGCCAGCCTGCCGCCCGCCTTCCGGGAACTGGCGCCGATGAGCCCGGCTTCCTGGCCCGCGCTGTTCGACGTGGCGCTGGAAGGGCCGCTTGCCCCCAGCATCCGCATCAGCCGTGGCCGTGAGGGGGGGCGGCATCCGCGCGTTGCCATCCTGGGCCTGCTGGAAGCCCGGCTACAGCACTATGATCTCGCTGTCCTCGGTGCACTGGAGGAAGGGGTCTGGCCCCAGGCCACCGACCCCGGCCCCTGGATGAGCCGCCCGATGCGTGCGGATTTCGGCCTGCCCGAGCCCGAGGCCCGCATTGGCCGCGTGGCCGCTGACTTCCTCCTCGCCGCTGCCTCCGCGCCCCAGGCGGTGCTGGCCCGGGCCCGCAAGCGCGCCGGCTCCCCCACGGTCCCGTCCCGCTGGCTCACCCGGCTCGAGACCTTCCTGGAAGGCCAGCGGGACAGTAGCGGCGCGGGGCTTGCCCTGCCCGTCAGCCCCGCCACGGGCTGGGCCGCCGCGCTGGACATGCCGGAAGCGCCACGCCCTTGCGCCCGCCCTGCCCCCAACCCGCCCTCCGAGGTCCGGCCGCGCGAGATCAGCGTCACCGAGGTCGCAGGCCTGATGGCCGACCCCTACGGCTACTACGCCCGCCGGGTGCTGGGCCTTTCCCCCTTCGACCCGCTGGATGCCGAGGTGGGCGCCGCCGATTACGGCAATCTGGTGCATGAGACGATGGCGGAGTGGACGCGCCGCCTCGCCGCCGCCCCATGGCCCGGCGAGGAGCAGGCACGCGCCTGGTTCGAGGAGGCCGCTGAGAAAGCCCTGGCCGAAGCCGCCGCGCGCCCAGGCCTGCTGGCCTTCTGGCGCCCCCGGTTGGCCCGTATCGGCGATTTCGTCGTGGCGCAGGAAGCGGCGGCCGCTCTTGGCCACAGGATCGTGGCCCGGCATGTGGAGGTGAAAGGCGGGCTGAAGCTGAATGGCGGCCTGTTCCTGAAAGGCCGCGCCGACCGGATAGACCGGTTGGCGGACCGCAGCCTCGCCATCATGGACTACAAGACCGGCACGCCGCCTACCAACGCCGAGGTGGCCGATGGCCGCGCGCCCCAATTGCCGCTGGAAGCCGCCATTGCCGAAACAGGCGGCTTCGACGGCATCGAGCCCGGCCATGTCTCCGCCCTGACCTATTGGCGCCTGACCGGCGGCAGCACGGCCGGCGAGGTGCGGCCGGTGAAGGGCGACGCCGCCACCCTGGCCGCGGATGCCCGGGACAACACCGAGGCGCTGCTGCAATCCTTCCTGCTCGGCCGCCGGCCCTTCCTTGCCCGGCCGCATCCGCGCCGGAAGCCGCCGCGTAACGATTACGACCATCTGGCGCGGGTGGCGGAATGGGGAAGCGAGGAAAGGGAATGAATTGGGGCACCCGGCGGGGGGCTCTGCCCCCAGGCCCCCGCCGGGG
>JH600062.1:84814-90652 GCA_000245075.1 Acetobacteraceae bacterium AT-5844 | reverse complement strand
CCCCTGGCCACCCCGGACCCCGCTTCGAATGGGGTCCGCGCTCAGACCCGAAGCGGAACGCTGGAAAAACAGCGATTTCAAAATTTTATTGAAGGCCCCGCGAGCTGAAGCCGCAGTCGCCGAGGGTCTCAGACCCTCGGCGGAACCGACCGTGGCACCAGAAAAAACTGATGGCGGGGTCTGGGGTGACACTGTCACCCCAGCGGGGGTCCAGGGGGCAGCGCCCCCTGGTGTACAGCTCGCCAAGAAGGCAAACGGATGCAGACGGCGTTTCTCCTCATTCTTACCGGTGCGTTGCTGATCGAGGCTTTGGTGGGCTATCCGCCGGCGCTGTATCGCGGCATCCGGCATCCGGTTGTGTGGTTTGGCGCGTTGATTGGTTGGCTTGACCGGCACCTGAACCGCGAAGCGGAGAGTTTTGCCCGCCGCAGGGCCATGGGGGTGGTGGCGCTGCTGGTGTTGCTGCTGGCCACGGTGTTGCCGGCGGCGGCGGTGCAATGGGCATTGCTGCCATTTGGCTGGGCGGGCATCGCGGTGCTGGCGCTGCTGGCGGCGACGCTGCCGGCGCAGCGCAGCCTGCATGAGCATGTGCGGGCCGTGGCCGATGGGCTGGAGGAAGGCGGGCTGGAGGGTGGCCGTGCCGCGGTTGCGATGATCGTCGGGCGCAATCCGCAGAGCCTCGATGAGGCCGGGGTGGTGCGCGCCGCGACGGAGAGCCTGGCCGAGAACTTTTCCGATGGCGTGGTTGCGCCGGCGGTGTGGTGCGGGCTGTTCGGGCTGCCGGGGGCGGTGTTCTACAAGGCGGTGAACACGGCGGACAGCATGATCGGCCATCGTTCCTCGCGTCATGCGGCCTTCGGCTGGGCGGCGGCGCGGCTGGACGATCTGATCAACCTGCCGGCATCGCGGCTCGCGGCGTTGTGGATCGTGCTGGCGGCCAGCCTGACGCCGGCGGCGGATGCCGGCGGCGCCGTGCGGGCGGTGTGGCGGGATGCACGCCATCACCGTTCCCCGAATGCGGGGTGGCCGGAGGCGGCGATGGCCGGTGCGTTGGGGCTGCGGCTGGCTGGGCCGCGGGTCTATGGCGATGTCCGCGTCGAGGATGGCTGGATGGGCGATGGCCGTGCGGCGGCAACGCCCGAGGATCTGCGGCGTGCACTCAGCCTGTACCGCCTGGCCTGCCGGCTTCAGCTCGTGGCGTTGGCCTGGGGTGTCGCCCTTCTTCTCGCGTAAGCGAGAGCGCTGTTGCCAGACCGCGCGTGGAATGAATAGGCTTCCTCACAAGCCCGGTTGAACGGGACAACAAGGGAGTCCAGAAAGATGCGCCAACGCGCAAACGGGTACGCATGCCCGCATGGTGCCGGCTGACCGATGGCGACAGTCGATATCCGCGACGTTCGTAAGAATTTCGGTAGCACGGCCATTCTTCATGGCGTCAGCGTCGGCATCGAGGATGGCGAGTTCGTCGTTCTGGTAGGGCCCTCCGGCTGCGGCAAATCCACACTTCTGCGCATGATCGCGGGGCTGGAGAATATCTCGGGCGGTGAGGTCGCCATCGGCGGGCGCGTGGTGAACAACGTGCCGCCAAAGGACCGGGACATCGCCATGGTGTTCCAGAACTACGCGCTCTACCCCCACATGACCGTGCGGGACAACATGGCCTTCTCCATGACCCTGGCGAAGGCGCCAAAGGATGTCATCGAAACGGAGGTGACGCGCGCCGCGCGTATCCTTGGGCTGGAACAGCTGCTGGACCGCTATCCGCGCCAGCTTTCCGGCGGCCAGCGGCAGCGTGTCGCGATGGGACGCGCCATCGTGCGCCATCCGCAGGTCTTCCTGTTTGACGAGCCGCTCTCCAACCTGGACGCCAAGCTGCGCGTACAGATGCGGGCGGAGATCAAGGACCTGCACCAGAGGCTGAAGACCACCACAATTTACGTCACGCACGACCAGATCGAAGCCATGACCATGGCGGACAAGATCGTGGTCATGCATGGTGGGAATGTCGAGCAGATCGGTCCGCCGCTGGATCTGTATGACCGGCCGGCCAATGCCTTCGTTGCCGGTTTCATCGGCTCTCCGGCCATGAACCTGCTTCATGGCACGGTTCAGGGCGGTGCGTTCCATGCGGAGGGTGGCGAAGGTTCCTGGCCATTGCCAACAGGCGCGCGCGTGAGCGAAGGACAGCGTATAATCTATGGCTTCCGGCCCGAGCATCTGAGGCTCGACGGCTCTGGCGTGCCGCTGGTGGTGACGCTGGTGGAGCCGACAGGTTCAGAGACCCAGGTGACAGGCCGAAGCGGCAAGGTGCAGATCGTGGGTGCGTTCCGGGAGCGCATCACCGCCCAGGTGGGCGAGACCATCCACGTCCTGCCGGATTTGGCCCAGGCGCATCTCTTCCACAGGGAGACGGGGCAGCGCCTGGACGCGTGACTTCACAAGAGGGCGCAACAGAAAAATCCGCGCCCCAGCAGGAGGACCACAAGAATGTATGACCTGACCCGACGTGGGGCGCTCTCGGTCGGCGCTGGTGCCCTGGCAGCCGGGCTGCTGCCCGGGGGCCGAGCCCGTGCCGCAATCGCCGCCGCGAATGTGCAGCCGCCGCGCCAGCCGATCGAGAACGGCGCCACGCTGCGTGTGCTGCGGCCAACGAAGTTCGTGGATGCGGATGAGACGATCTTCCGTGAGAACACCGCCAAGTTCACGCAGCAGACCGGCGTGCAGGTGCGTGTGGATTTCGCGGGCTGGGAGGATCTGCGGCCGCAGACCGCCGTTGCCGCCAATACCGGCGCCGGGCCGGATGTGGTGGTGGCCTGGGCGGACGACCCGCACATCTATGCCGAGAAGGTTCTGGACCTGACGGAGCTGGCCAACTACCTCGGCCAGAAATACGGCAACTGGCTGGCTCTGCCGCAGCGCTTCGGCAAGAAGTGGGGCACGGACCAGTGGATCGCGTTGCCCATGGGCGGCTCCGGCGGCCCCTGCGTGTATCGCATCTCCTGGCTGAAGGAAGCAGGCTTCGACAGCCTGCCGACCGACCATGCCGGCTTCCTGCGCGCCTGTCAGGCGTTGAAGAAGAACGGCCACCCCGCCGGCTTCGCTCTGGGCAACGCGGTGGGCGATGGCAATGCCTACTGCAACTGGCTGCTGTGGAGCCATGGCGGCATGGTGGTGGACGAGCAGGGCAAGGTCGCCATCAACAGCCCGGAGACGCTCAACGCGCTGAAATACGCGCGGGAACTGTACCAGACCTTCATCCCCGGCACGCTCTCCTGGGGTGATGTGAACAACAACCGTGCCTATGCGGCGGGCGAGATCGGGCTGACGCAGAACGGCGTCTCCATGTACTTCTCGCTGAAGAACGACCCGAAGACCGCCGCCATCGCCGAGGACACGGGCATGGCCCGCATGCCGCTGGCCCCTGGCGGCAAAATGGCCGAGAACGTGCTGCTGCTGAACGCGCTGGTGTTCAAGCACACGCGCTACCCCAACGCCGCCAAGGAATATCTGCGCTTCATGATGGAAGCGGAGCAGTACGACCCGTGGCTGGTGGGCTGCGGTGGCTACTGGGCGCATCCGCTCGGCGCCTATGCCGAGAGCCAGGTGTGGAAGGGCGACCCGAAGCTCGCCGTGTACCGGGATACCAACACGGTGGAGTTCTGGTCCGGCTACAAGGGGCCGATCAGCCAGGCCTCTGGTTCCGTCGCGGCGGATTACGTGGTGGTGCAGATGTTCGCCGCCGCCTCTTCCGGCCAATCGACGCCTGAGGAAGCGGTGCGTGAGGCCGAGCGCCGCGCCCGCCGCTATTACCGCTGAGCCGAGCGGCCATGGGGGAAACCCCATGGCTTGCCTGGAGGAATCCTGATCCATGTCCGTGAGCACGACCGGGCCCACGACCAACTGGCGCCGCCCGCAGGTGGCGCAAGGATGGCTCGCGCGGCTGTTCGACTCCAAGACCTTCCTGATCATCGCCTGCCTCACGCCGGCGATCGGCCTGCTGCTGGTCTTCCTGACCTATCCGCTCGGCCTCGGCGTCTGGCTGGCCTTCACCGATACGCATATCGGTCGCGGCGGCTACTTCATCGGGCTCGAGAATTTCGAATCCCTCTGGCACGACCGGGTCTTCTGGGGAGCGGTGTTCTACACCGTCTTCTACACGGCCGTGGCGACCACCCTGAAATTCGCCCTGGGCCTGTGGCTAGCGCTGCTGTTGAACGAGAATCTCCCGTTCAAGTCACTGCTGCGCGCCATCATCCTGCTGCCCTGGATCGTGCCGACCGTGCTCTCGGCCATCGCCTTCTGGTGGATCTTCGATTCCCAGTTCTCGATCATCTCCTACATCCTGGTCGATAAGCTCGGGATTCTCGACCATTACATCGACTTCCTGGGAACGCCCTGGGCAGCACGCTGGTCGCTGATCGGCGCCAATGTCTGGCGCGGCATTCCGTTCGTGGCCATCAGCCTGCTCGCTGGCCTGCAGACCATCTCGCCCTCGCTCTACGAGGCGGCGCTGCTGGATGGCGCGTCCTCCTGGCAACGCTTCCGCCGCATCACGGCGCCGTTGCTGATGCCGATCCTGGCGGTGGTGCTCACCTTCTCGGTGCTGTTCACCTTCACGGACTTCCAGCTCGTCTATGCCATCACGCGCGGCGGGCCGATCAACTCCACCCATCTGATGGCGACGCTGGCGTTCCAGCGCGGCATTCCGGGCGGGCAGCTTGGTGAGGGCGCGGCCATCGCGGTCTCGATGATCCCGTTCCTCATCCTGTGCACGCTGTTCAGCTATTTCGCGCTGGCCCGCCGCAAGTGGCAGCAGGGAGAAGACAATGAGTAAGGCCGCCAACACGGCTGATGACGCGCTCTCCTGGCAGTCACGCCAACGTCGTGTGGTGACGGTCTACCTGCCGCTCATCTGCTTCGTCATCATCCTGCTTTTTCCGTTCTACTGGATGACCATCACGGCGATCAAACCGAACGCCGAGATGTTCAACTACAAGGACTACAGCCCGTTCTGGGTGGTGAGCCCGACGCTGGCCAACATCAACAAGCTGCTGTTCGAGACGAGCTATCCGCAGTGGCTGTTCAACACCATGCTGATCGCGGTGTGCTCCACCGTGCTCTCCCTGGTGGCATCCGTCCTCGCGGCCTATGCCATCCAGCGCCTGCGCTTCAAAGGCTCGCCCTATGTCGGGCTGGCGATCTACATCGCCTATCTCGTGCCGCCGTCGATCCTGTTCATCCCGCTGGCGACGATGGTGTTCCAGCTCGGGCTGTTCGACAGCCCCTTCGCGCTGATCCTCACCTACCCCACCTTCCTCATTCCGTTCTGCACCTGGCTGCTGATCGGCTACTTCAAATCCATCCCGTATGAGCTGGAGGAATGCGCGCTCATCGACGGCGCATCCCGCCTGCAGATCCTGCGCCGCATCACCCTGCCGCTCGCGGTGCCGGGGCTGATCAGCGCGGGTATCTTCTCCTTCACGCTGTCCTGGAACGAATTCATCTACGCCCTCGCCTTCATCTCCTCCTCGGAGAACAAGACAGTTCCCGTCGCCATCCTGACGGAACTCGTGCAAGGCGACGTGTACCAATGGGGCTCGCTGATGGCGGGGTCCCTGCTGGGGTCCTTGCCCGTGGCGATCTTCTATTCCTTCTTCGTGGATTATTACGTGTCGTCCTTGACCGGGGCGGTGAAGGAATAAGGTTTTGCGGTGGAGCTGGGGGGAATGAATTCCCCCCAGGCCCCCCTTCTTTTCTTTTTGCGGTGTTTTTGGGTGCGCCTTGCAGGCGGCACCCTTTTCCGCTGGCTGAGTGCGCCGAGGGCCTGGTTTGGCCCTC
>JH600062.1:81513-84794 GCA_000245075.1 Acetobacteraceae bacterium AT-5844 | reverse complement strand
CTGAGGGTTCAGCCCGCGTGGCCTTTTAGAAATTGAGCTTCGCCGAGCTGGTGTCACCGTTCGGCTTCAAAGCCTGAACCCAACTCGAAGAAAAAGATGAGGGTGGTCTGGAGGGAGAATTCTTTCTCCCTCCAGTCTTCAAATGGAAAGCGCCGTTCAAGACGCAGCAAAAACCACCAAAGCCACACATTCCCCCAGCACTGCCCCAGCGCCGAGAACGTCGCCCGTATGTCCACCGATTTGCCGGCGCGCGAGACGGGCGAGGGCCAGACAGCTCAAACCGACCAGCACCACAGCGAAAGCAGCTTTCCCAAGGGGCAGCGCGAAAGCCGGTACCAGGGCAAAAACAAGCCCGATAAGCAGGGGAGGAAGGGCTGGCCGGCCGAGGCCGGAGGCCATGCCGTCTCGCCGCGCGGGTGGCAGAAGGAACAGCAGGCCGAGGATCATACCCCGGCCTAGCGCGGCGGCCGCGCCGCAGATCAAGGCCAGGGTCAGAACACCGCCGGGCAGTGCCCCCATGGCGGAGGCACGGATGCCAAGCGCGAGTACCAACGCCAGCACGCCGTAGCTGCCGATGCGGCTGTCTCGCATGATCTCCAGCTTGCGGACGGTGTCCCGGCCGCCGCCAAAACCATCGGCGGTGTCTGCCAGCCCGTCTTCATGGAAGCCGCCGGTCAGCAACAGGGTGGCCGCCAGGGCGCAGAGTGCCGCCAGCAAGGGTGGCAGGCTGAGCCATGCGCCCGCTCCCAGCACGGCACCGCCAAAGGCACCAATGGCAAAACCTACCAGCGGATAGGCCCAGATGGCGCGGGCGAAGCCGGTGGCATCCTGATGCTGGGGCAGCCAGGTGGTGGGCAGGCGTGTCAGCAGGCCGAAGGCGGCGGCGACATCCGCCAGCAGGTCACGCATCGCGGTTCGCGACGCCTGCCTGTGCGAAGGTCGCCATGCCAGCGTGGCAAGCCAGCGCGGCGCGCAGGATGGACACGGCGAGCGCGGCGCCCGTGGCCTCGCCCAGCCGCATGCCGAGGTCGAGCAGCGGCTGCATGCCCAGCCGCGCGATCAGTGCCTTGTGGCCATGCTCAGCGGAAGCATGGGCAATGATGGTGTGGTCCAGCCCTCCCTTTGCCATGCGGGCGAGGGGCGAGGCGGCCGCGGTGCAGACGAAGCCATCCAGCAACACCGGCACGCGATGGCGCCGCGCAGCCAGGGTAGCGCCCAGGATGGCGGCCATTTCCCGCCCGCCGAGGCGGCGGATGGCCTCCAGCGGGTCTCCCAACGCGGCGCCGTGGAAGGCGATGGCGGTGTCGATCGCCTCCCGCTTGCGGCGCAGGCCGTCGTCATCCACCCCGGTGCCGCGCCCGGCCCAGAAGGCACCCAGGCTGACGGCGCCATCCGCGCCGAACAGCGCGGCGGCCAGGGCAGCGCCTGCCGTGGTGTTGCCGATGCCCATCTCGCCGAGGCACAGCAGGTCCATCTCCGGCATCACCGAGTCATGGCCGGTGTTGAAGGCCGCCAGAAACTCCGCTTCCGTCATGGCCGGGGCGGTGCAGATATCGGCTGTTGGTTTTTCGAGTTCCAGCGGAAACACTCGCAGTTCCGCCTCCGCCACTCGGGCGATTTGATTGATGGCCGCGCCACCATGGGCAAAATTCGCCACCATCTGCGCTGTGACGGCGGCCGGAAAGGGTGACACGCCGCGTGCGACCACGCCGTGATTCCCTGCGAAGACATGGACCGCCACCCGTTCCAGCCGTGGCATCTCCCGCCCCTGCCAGCGGCCCAGCCAGGCGGCCAGCGTCTCCAGACGCCCCAGGCTGCCGGCGGGCTTGGTCAGCTGTGCCTGGCGCCGGCTGATAGCCTGTTCAGCCGCGTCATCGCCGGGCAGCAGGGCGGCGCACAGGGCGCGGATCTCTTCGAGTGTCTGCATGATTCAAGCATCCTGCCGCGCGATGACATGGAAGAAACTGCCGGATATCCGGCCGCGTTGCCCGCCGCCCGGTGGCAAAGCCGTACCATTGGCGTCGGAAAGATCAGCCAGCGGTGCATCATGGCCAGGGTCGGTGACGCTGGCGTAGTGGAATTCATGCCCGCGTAGCACCGTGCCCGCCGGGCCCAGCGCCCCATCCGCCCGCAGCACGGCCTGACGATAACCAAGATTCATCCGCCTCTTGGCGAAACTCGTGCTGTGGCCAAGGAGTCCTGCCATGGCATGGCGTGTGCCGGAGGCATCCTCCAGCCCCTCCCCCAACACCATGAAGCCGCCGCATTCACCATGAATGCGCCCAGGAAAGGCCCGCAGACCGGTGAGGAAGCACGACGCCGCCGCCAACCGGCCCGCATGCAGTTCTGGATAGCCGCCAGGGAGCCAGCAGACATCGCAATCGCTGGGTGGCGCTTCATCGGCCAGTGGGGAAAACGGCACGCATTCGGCCCCCGCCTGACGCCAGCCCGCCAGCACATGCGGGTAGACGAAGCCGAAGGCCGCATCGGAAGCCAGTGCCACCCGCTGCCCCGGCGGCGGCAAGGGCACCGGCCGTGCTCCGCTGCCCGCCAGCGGCATGGCCAGGGCCTGGATGGCGTCCAGGTCCAGATGCGCCTCCGCCACATCGGCAAGTCTGCCGAGCAGGGCTGGAAGGTCCGGCAACTCCCGTGCCTGCACGAGCCCCAGATGCCGCTCCGGCAGCACAATCGCCGTGTCGCGCGGCACGGCCCCCAGCACGGGCATGCCCATGGCCGCCATGGCTCCGGCAGCGCCTGCCCGGTGCCGCTCGCTCGCCAGCTTGTTCAGCACGACGCCGCCAACCCGTACGCCGGGGTGGTGCGTGGCAAACCCCCGCGCGACCGCCGCCGCCGATTGCGAATGGCCCGTCACATCCAGCACCAGCAGCACAGGCAGGCCGAACCGTGCGGCCAGGTCGGCGGCGCTGCCTTGCCGGCCGGGCATCTCCCCTGCCCCATCGAACAGGCCCATCGATGCTTCGATGATCTTCAAACCCTCGCCGCCTACCAAGGCATCCAGCAAGGAAGGAGGCATGGCCCAACTGTCCAGATTGACGCTGGGCTGGCCGGTGGCCGCTTCATGGAAAGCAGGGTCGATGTAGTCCGGCCCGGATTTCGCGGCATGAACGGGAACGCCCCGCCGCCTTAACGCGGCCAGCAAGGCCAGCGTCACCGTCGTCTTGCCGGAGCCGGAACGGGGGGCGGCGATGATGAGGCCGTTTTGGGGATGAGTCATCGTGCTGCCTGCTCCTCCAGGGGGCGCTGCCCCCTGGACCCCCGCT
>JH600062.1:33714-81493 GCA_000245075.1 Acetobacteraceae bacterium AT-5844 | reverse complement strand
GGGGGATAGTATCCCCCCAGACCCCGCCATCAGTTTTTCAGTGTGTTTGTACGCTGGGGTGCGCCGAGGGTCTTCGACCCTCGGCGACTGCGGGTTCAGCCCGCGTGGCCTTATATAAATATTTGAAATCGCTCTTTTGTGGCGTTCGGCTGTGGGCCGTGGCGCAATCCCAATTTGAAGCGGGGCCCGGGGTGGACTTTCCACCCCGGCGGGGGTCTGGGGGCAGAGCCCCCAGTGGGCATGGCTCATACTCATGGCGCCAGCCTTTCCCGTAAGGGCACGATGTCCCCGATCACCACGATGCAAGGCGAGGCGGTGCCTTCGGCCAAGGCCTGTTGTTCCAGGGTGCCCACCGTGCCGCTCACCACTCGTTGCCCGGGCAGGGTGCCGGATTCCACGATGGCGGCAGGTGTAGCGGGGTCCATTCCGGCATCCTGCAGGCTGGCCAGAATCGAGCCCAGCCGGCGCAGCGCCATGTAGAGCACGATGGGCTGTCCCAGCCGGGCGAGCGCCGCCCAATCGAGCCCGCCTTCTTCCGTGGCGGCGTGGCCGGTGGCCAGGATGACGGCGTGGTTGATGCCGCGCATGGTGGCGGGGATGCCTGCGGCCGAGAGTCCTGCCAGCCCCGCCGTGACGCCGGAGATGACGCGGAACGGAATGCCGGCCTCCGCCAGGGCCAGCGCTTCCTCGCCACCCCGCCCGAATACATAGGGATCGCCACCCTTCAGCCGCACCACGCGGCGGCCCTGGCGGGCCAGGGTGATCAGCGTCGCCGTGATATCGGCCTGGGCAGAGGATGGCCGGCCGCCGCGCTTACCCGCGAAAATGCGTTCCGCGCTGGCGGGGGCGGCGGCGAGGATGCGGGCATCCACCAGGTCGTCATGCACAATGGCTTCGGCCTGGGCCAGCGCGGCCAGGGCATCGAGCGTCAGCTGGCCAGGGTGGCCCGGCCCCGCCCCCACCAGCCACACATGGCCGGGCTCCAGCCGTGGCGCGGGGGAGCCTGTCAGCTGTTCCAGCAGGCGAAGGGAGTCTGTAGCGGTGGTCATGGCGCGGGGGTATGCAGAGAAATGTGACTGAGGCCGAGACAGAACCGAACGAGGCTCCCGGAAAAGCCCTTCGCGCGGGCTGGACCACGGGTGCCTGCGCCACGGCGGCCGCCAAGGCTGCCTGGGCGGCGCTGTGCGGCGGTGGCTTTCCGGACCCCGTGGAGATCACCCTGCCACGCGGGCAGCACCCCGCCTTCGCCCTGGCCGAGAGCGGGCTCGCTGAAGGCACCGCCATGGCCGCCGTGGTGAAGGATGCGGGCGACGACCCGGATGTGACGCATGGCGCCCTGGTCCGCGCCTGGGTACGGCGAGGGGCACCGGGCAGTGGCGTGACCTTCGCGGCCGGGCCAGGCGTGGGAACCGTCACCCTGCCCGGCCTGCCCCTGCCGCCCGGCGAGCCCGCCATCAACCCCGTGCCACGCCAGATGATCCGGGACGCGCTGGCCGAAATCTCCGGCGCCGTGCCGGATGCCGAGGTGACGATCGGCATCGATGACGGAGAGGCGCTGGCCAGGCGCACCATGAATCCGCGCCTTGGCATTCTGGGCGGCCTGTCGGTGCTGGGGACGACGGGGATCGTCGTGCCCTATTCCTGCTCGGCCTGGATCCATTCCATCCATCGCGGCGTGGATGTCGCGCGCGGCATGGGACTGGCGCATCTGGCCGGCGCCACGGGCGATGCCTCGGAACGTGCTGTCGCCCGGCTGTATGGCCTGCGGGATCAGGCGCTGATCGACATGGGCGATTTTGTCGGCGGCATGCTGAAGTACCTGCGGGCACACCCCGTGCCGCGTGTCACCGTGGCTGGCGGCATCGCGAAGATCACCAAGCTGGCGCAGGGACGGCTGGACCTGCATTCCCGCCGCGGCACCGTGGACATGCCGGCTCTGGCGGCGCTGGCGCGGGACCTCGGCGGGGATGACACGCTCGCGGCCCGTATCGCATCCTCCAACACCACGCCTGAAGCTTTTGCTCACGCCGCCGCCACTGGCCTCTCTCTGGGGGATGCGGTGGCCGCACGCGCGCAGGCGGTGGCCGCCGCCGTGGTGGAGGGCAGCGGTATCGCGGTGGATGTCGTGATCTTCGACCGGGAAGGCAGGCTGATCGGTCAAGCGCCCTCCCCCCGGAACCTGCGGCGGTAATCGGCGCTGTAGAGCGCGCTCTCCGTCGCGCCGGCCTCGTCCAGCCCTCGCCCGACCAGGATCAGTGCGGTGCGTTCGGCCGGTTCGGCCGCCAGCTTCGCGGTGATATCGGCCAGCGTGCCGCGCAGGATGCGCTCTTCCGGCCAACTGGCCCGCACCACGATGGCGACCGGGCAATCCGCCCCATAGAAGGGCGAAAGCCGCGCCACGACATCCTCCAGCGCATGGATGGCGAGGTGGATGGCCAGGGTGGCGCCGGTGGCCGCGAAGCCTTCCAGTGTCTCGCCCGCCGGCATGGCGCTGGCCCGGCCGGAAATGCGTGTCAGCACCAGGGATTGGGCGATGCGCGGCACCGTCAGCTCCTGCCCCAGCGCGGCGGCCGCGGCGGCGAAGGACGGCACGCCGGGCGTGACGGTGTAGGGAATGCCGAGGCGCCGCAGCCGCCGCAATTGCTCGCCCATCGCGGACCAGACGGAGAGGTCGCCGGAATGCAGCCGCGCCACATCCTGCCCGGCCTCATGCGCGCGTAGGAACTCGGCTTCAATGGCGTCGAGGTCCATCGGCGCGGTGTCGATGACCCGGGCGCCGGGCGGGCAATGCTCCAGCAGCGCGCGCGGCACCAGGGAGCCCGCGTAAAGGCAGACCGGGCAGGCGGCCAGCAGGTCCCGCCCCCTGAGGGTGATGAGATCGGCGGCGCCAGGGCCAGCGCCAATGAAATGCACGGTCATGCGGTGCTTCCTGCCGCGACGGCGCAGGTGACGCCAGCCCCATCCATGCGGGGCAGCAGCAACCGCCCGCCATGTCCCGCCACGGCCAGCGCACAGCCCTCGGCCACGGAGGCCAGGCCCGTGGCGCGCAAGGCGGCCTCCGAGCGGGTAGGGCATCGCGGCTGCACCGCCTCCAGCGCCCTCCGCTCCACCCAGAGCAGGGGAAGTTGGAGCATGGCGGCTACGGCATGAAGCGCCGCCGTGCCGTGCCGGAAATGAGGGGCCGCGATGTGGGTGATGGGCGGAAGGCCCTCCCCTGCCCTGCGCAGAATGGCGAGCACTGCCTCTTCGGTAATCTGAGTGCGGCAGCCGAGGCCTGCGACGATCATTGGGGTCGTCCTGGGTGGAGGGAAGGCTGGGGGAAAGGAATTTCCCCCAGGCCCCCATTCTTTCTTTTCTTCGAGTTTACCCGCTGGATGCGGATTCCGCCGAGGGTCTTGGACCCTCGGCGACTGAGAGTGCAGCCCGAGTTGCTTATAAAACTCCTGTGGCAATGCCCTCCGGCCTTGATGCTCCAACTCGAAGAAAAAGATGAGGGTGGTCTGGAGGGAGAATTCCTTCTCCCTCCAGCACTTTCATGACTTGGTTGCCACCAGCTGCGTCACCGTCATCGCCGGCCGGAAGCCATGGCGTGTGCCGATCATGTCCAGCCGCTCTATCCCGATACGGAAAAGCTGCGCGCCGAGCCGTGCATAGTTCGCCAGCAGCAGGGCTTCCGTTTCCACCGTCACGGCGTTGGCCACCAGCCGTCCGCCTGGCTTCAACGCTGCCCAGGCTGCCTCCAGCACCGCAGCATCACAGCCGCCGCCGATGAACACAGCATCTGGCGGCGGCAGGCCGTGCAGTCCTTCCGGCGCCTTGCCCTGTTCCACTTTCAGGCCGGGCACCCCCAGGGCCAGCGCATTGCGCATCGCACGGGCGGCGCGGTCTGCACGGGGCTCCAGCCCTATGGCGCGGTTGGCCGGGTGGCGCAGCATCCACTCGATGGCGATGGAGCCGCTGCCGCAGCCGATATCCCACAGCAATTCCCCCTGGCGCGGCGCCAGCCTTGCCAGTGTGACGGCGCGGATGTCGGCTTTGGTGATCTGCCCGTCATGCTCGAACACATCGTCCGGCAGGCCGGTGGTAAGCGGCAGCACCCTCGCCCCCTGCCCCGCCACGACCTCCAGCGCCACCATGTTCAGCGCAGCGGGGGCCAGCGCGAAGCTCTCCGGCGTGGTGGTGGTGATGCGCTCGTCCGGGCCGCCCAGTGCCTCCAGCACATGCATGCGGCTGCCGCCAAAACCGTGCTGGCGAAGATAGGCCGCCAGGGCAGCGGGCGTGCTGGCATCGGCGGAAAGTGCCAGCAGCCGGGCGCCGGGCTGCAACAGGGGCTGTACTCGCTCAAGCGGGCGGCCGCAGAAGGAAATGGTGCTGCAATCCTGCATGGCCCAGCGCAGCCGTGCGCAAGCCAGGGCGAAGGCGGATGGCGCAGGCACGCACAGCATCTCCTCCGCCGGCACCAGCCCGGCCAGCAGGCTGCCCACGCCGAAGCAGAACGGGTCCCCCGACGCCAGCACCACGGTCGATCGCGGCCGGCATGCCAGCAACTCCGGCCAGGCATCCTGCATGGGGCTGGGCCATGGCCGCGCCTCGCCGGTGACCAGCGGGGCCGCCAGGGCCAGATGGCGCTTGCCGCCATAGACGACACCGGCCCCGCGCAGCATACCCTGCGCCGCCGGGGAAAGGCCGCCTACCCCATCTTCCCCAATGCCCAGTATGGTCAGCCAGTGTGAGGAGGTCATCGACATTGCGGGTTCTGCTGCTGGGAGGAACGACGGAAGCCTCCGCATTGGCACGGCTGCTGGCGGGGGATGAGCGTTTCGAGCCCATTCTCTCGCTGGCCGGCGTCACGCGTGCGCCGCGCCCGCAACCCATTCCATGGCGGATCGGCGGCTTCGGCGGCGTTGAGGGGCTGCGGCGCTATCTGCGGGAACAGCGTATCGAGGCGGTGATTGACGCCACCCATCCCTTCGCCACGCAGATGACGCGGAATGTCATGGCGGCCGTGGGCGGCATCCCCCTTCTGCGGCTGGAACGCCCCGCCTGGACCCCCTCCCCCGGCGACGATTGGCGGATGGTGCCGGACATGGCCGCCGCCGCACATTCGCTGGGGCCGGCGCCGCTGCGGGTGCTGCTGACCATCGGCCAGAAGGAGTTGGCGGCATTCCGCAAATGCCCCTGGCACCACTACATCATTCGCAGCGTCGACCCACCGGACGTGGGGAGCCTGCCGCCGGATGTGGAGATCATCACCGCGACAGGCCCTTTCGCGCTGGAGGCGGAGCGCGCCCTGCTGCAGGACCGTGGCGTGCAGGCTATCGTCACCAAGAACTCCGGCGGCAGCGCCACGGCGGCGAAGCTGGTGGCGGCGCGGGAGATGGGTATCCCCGTCGTTATGATGCAGCGCCCGCCCGCGGTCGCGGTGGAGATGGTGGGAGATGTGGATGGGGCGATGGCGTGGTTGATGGCCCGCCAAGGGGGCGCTGCCCCCTTGGAACCCCCGCTGGGGGGATAGTATCCCCCCAGACCCCGCCATAATTGTTTGGGACAAGGCGGCACGGTTGTTCCGCCGAGGGTCGATGACCCTCGGCGACTGACGTATCAGCTCGTGTCGATCAGAGATTTTATTTGATAAATCTCGAGTTTTCCGGATCAGACAAAAACTCGAAGCGGGGTCCGGGATGGACTTTCCACCCCAGTGGGGGTGTCCAGAGGGGGCAGCGCCCCCTTTGGCCCCGGCCGCCATCATCCTCACGGCTTCGCCACGCTGCGCGGCGCATAAACGAACGGCCTGTCCTTCCCTGGCCTTTCGATGAGCCGCGTCGCCGCGCTGCCGATCAGCACCAGGGTGCGCATATCCGCCAGCGAGGGATCGGCCTCCTGCAAAGAGCGAATGACGATTTGCTCATCCGGCCGCGTCACCGCCATGGCGAAAATCACGGGTGTTTCGGCGGGCAGATGCGCGCGCAGCAATTGGAAGGCCGTGCCGAGCTGCCAGGGGCGGGCACGGGAGATGGGATTGTAGAGCGCGATGACGAATCCCGCTTCCGCTGCTGCGCACAGGCGCTTTTCGATCAGTGGCCAGGGCTTGAGGTTGTCGGAAAGCGAGATGGCGCAGAAATCATGCCCCAAGGGCGCGCCGACCTTCGCAGCCGCGGCGAACATCGCCGAAATGCCGGGGAGAACACGAATATCCAGCAACCGCCAGGATGGCTCGCCATGCTCCACGGCCTCGAACACCGCGCTCGCCATGGCGAATACGCCGGGGTCCCCGCCGGACACGACGGCGACATGCGCGCCCGCGGCGGCGAGTTCCAGCGCCTGGCGGGCGCGGTCCAGCTCCACGCGGTTGTCGCTGGCATGGCGGCGCAGGCCCGGGCGTTCCGGCACCCGCTCCACATAGGGGAAGTAGCCGATCACATCCGTCGCGGCGCCAAGTGCGGCCTCCACCTCCGGCGTGCGCTGCGCCGGATCGCCGGGGCCGAGGCCAAGGATGGTGAGGGAGCCCGTGCTCATCTTGGATTTTGCCGGCCCGGAATCAGCAATAATGAGAAATACGGTGCGGGGCTGTCATCACGCTGGGGCAGGGGCGTTGCATGCCCGCCCTCCATGGTGCCGCGTTCCACATAGAGGGCGCGCGGGGTGAGCCCGAGTTCGTCCAGGATGGCGCGGATGCGCGGCAGATGCCGCCCGAGCTTCATGATGACGGCGGCCTCGGCATGCCGCAGGCGGGTGGCGAGGGTGCCGCTGTCCAGCGTCGCGGGCAGCACGATCAGCGTGTCGTCGCCATGGACGATCGGGCTCTGCGCGAAGGACCAGCAGCCGGACATGGCCGTGATGCCGGGCACGACCTCGACGGAAAAGCGGTGCCGCAGCCGATCGAAGGGATACATGGCCGAGCCGTAGAGAAAGGGGTCGCCCTCGCAGAGCAGGGCGACATCCTGCCCGGCCTCAAGACGCGCGGCGAGGGTTTCGGCGCAGCGGTCGTAGAAGGCCGCCATGTCGAGCAGGTAGCGCGGGTCTTCCACCGGCAGGTCGGTGGTGAAGGGGTAGTCGAAGCGCAACTCCTCTGCCGCCGGGTTCAGGTGCGGTGTGGCGATGGTGCGCGCATGGCCCATGCGCCCCCGCTTGGCGAAGAAGGCGAAGACAGGTGCCTGGCCCAGGATGCGCGCCGCCTTCAGCGTCACCAACTCGGGGTCCCCAGGCCCCAGGCCGAGGATGGAGAGGGTGCCGTTCATTCCGCCTCGCTGGCCAGGGCGTTGACAGCGGCAACAGCCATGGCGCTGCCGCCCAGCCGGCCCTCGACGATCATCCACGGCACGCGGTTATCCTCGGCGAGGGCCTGCTTGGACTCCGCCGCGCCCACGAAGCCCACCGGCAGGCCGATAATGGCGGCCGGCGGTGGCGCGCCACGGTCCAGCAAATCGAGCAGATGGAACAGCGCGGTCGGTGCATTGCCGATGGCGACGATCGCGCCGCCCATCTTCTCGCCCCATAATTCAAGCGCGGCGGCGGAGCGTGTGTTGCCGATGTTCTTCGCCAGTTCCGGCACGCGCGGGTCGTCCAGCAGGCAGAGCACCTCATTCGCCGCAGGCAGGCGCGGGCGCGTGATGCCATGCGCGACCATCTTGGCGTCGCAGAGTATGGGCGCGCCGCCCAGCAGCGCGGCGCGTGCTGCCCGGGTGAAGCCCGGCGCGAACTGGATATGGCGCGCGACATCCACCATGCCGCAGGCGTGGATGACGCGCACGGCCACGCGGGCTTCTTCCGTGCTGAAGCGTGCCAGATCGGCTTCCCCGCGGATGGTAGCGAAGGATTGCCGGTAGATGGCGGCGCCATCGCGGATGTAGTCGGCTCGCGTGGTCATGTGGGGTCCAGCACCGCCAGGGTTTGTTCCAGTGTCAACGGGGCGGAGGCGGGGGCATCGGCCGCCCGCCCGCCGCGTATCAGCGTGAAGCCTCCGTCCGTGCCGACCAGCGTGGCCGGCGCCGTGCCCGGATGCGCACAGCCTTTGGCGCAACCGGAGACGTGCAGCAAGGCCAGGCGCGGCGGCAGGCGGTGCGCCAGCCATTGCGCCGCCGCGCGGGTATCGGCATGGGCCGAGGCGCAGCCGGGCCGCCCTGTGCAGGCCACCACGCGCAGGCGCGGGTCTTCCATGACAGTGATCAGCCCGAGACGTGCCGCTTCCTCCGCCGCCGTTACGCCCGGCAGCAGCAATGCGCGCCAGGGGGTAAGCCGCAACGTGCCATCACCCGCTCTCTCGGCAAGATTGGCGAGCCCTTCCAGTTGCGCGGCGGTCACCTGCCCGAAGGGTGCCACCACCCCGAGCACGCGCTGCGCCAGCACCCCGGCCACATGCGGGGCAGGGGGCAGCGGCCCGTCATCCACCAATGGCGACAGGCCGGCGGCGGCGAGGATGGCCGGTGCCCCGTGCTGCGCCACGGCCTGATGCATGCGCCGCGCCGGTGCCAGACCGGCGAAATGCCGGGCGAGCCGCGTGGCCGCTTCAACCGCCTGTTCCGGCGTGCAGAGTGCCATGGCGTCTCCACCGCCCAGCCGGATATCCACCCGCCCGGCGCGGCAGAGCAGCCGCACATCGGAACTCTCGGAAGCCAGCGGCAGCAGGCCGCCGCCATCCACCAGAACGCCGAACTTGGCGGGAAGGGGTGGCCAGTGGGCCATCGCCTCCGTCAGCGCCTCGATCAGCGCTTCCGTGCCGGGGGCGATACCGTCGTCCCAGCCGAGCAGGGGCGGGGCCAGAAGGTTCCGCCCGCGTTCGACGGTGGGGTCCGCATGCGCGAGGCCGGCCTCGACCATGGCCTTGGCGAAAAGCCGAGCCGTTTCCTGGGAAAATCCGCGTGGCTGCAGGTTTCCGCGTTGCGTCAGGTCGATGGCGCCGTTGCCGTAGCGGGCGGCTTCCCGCGCCAGGATGCGCGCCTGTGCCGCCGTGATGCGCGCTGCGGCCGGCTTCACCCGCAACAACAGGCCATCGCCGGATTCCATCGGCTCGTACAGGCTCGGGCACCAGCCGCGCGGATTCACGACCCCAGCTCCGCCACGACGCTGTTGCGCCGTGGCCGCCAGAGATCATCCCGCAGCGCGGCGCGGAATGCACTGCGCATCGCCTCCAGCGCAGCCGGGTTCTCGGTATGGATGAAGTTGCAGACGGCATCGTTGCCGATGGTGGCATCGAAGATGAGATCGAATTGTCGGTCCAGCCGGCAGGGCAGGGTGGCGGCAAAGGCGTGCAGGCTGTGCAGCGGGCGCGCGATTTCGGCCGCGCCGCGATAACCGTGCCGCATCATGCCCGAGATCCAGGCCGGGTTGGCGGCGCGGGCCCGCACGACGCGCGCGATCTCCTCTTCCACGGCGCGCAGGCGGGGCGCGTCGGGCCGGGCGGTGTCGAGGTGATAGAGCGCGGCCTTTCCGCCCAGCAAGCGCGCGGCGGCGGCAAAGCCACCCTCATGCGTGGCATGGTCCGGGCTTTCCAGCAGGTCGGTCTCGGCATGGTCCTGGCTATGCAGGAAAGCATCCGCGGCGGCGACGCGCCCAGCCCAGCCGTCCGCGTCCTCCGCCCCATCCAGCCCCTTGCCATAGGCGGCGGAAGACCCCTGCAGATACGCCGCGCCGGCATTCTTCCAGCCCTGGAGCGCAAAATCCGCCTCCAGCCCGGTTCCATAGGTACCGGGCGCGGCGCCGTAGACCCGGGCCGTGGCGCGGCGGAGGGCCGCACCCTCCAGCCCCCGCGCGGCGGCGGCCAGCGGGTTCCAGTCGGCGGCCTCATCACGCGCGGCGATGGCGCGCACCGCTTCATCGAACAGGTTGATCTGGTCCGCGAAGGTGTCGCGGAACAGGCCGGAGACGCGCAGAGTCACGTCGATGCGGGGACGCTCCAGCAGTGCCAGCGGCAGCACCTCGATGCCGCTCACCCGCGCGGAGCCATCATCCCAGACAGGGCGCGCGCCGAGCAGCAGCAAGGCGAGCGCCAGATCCTCGCCGCCGGTGCGCAGCGTGGTGCTGCCCCAGAGATCCAGCACCACACTGCGCGGATAGTCGCCATGATCCTGCAGGTGACGCCTGAGAAGTTCGGCGGCAGCCTTCTCCGCCAGCACCATCGCGGAGCGGTTGGGAATGGCGCGCGGGTCGATGGCGTAAAGATTCCTGCCCGTCGGCAGGACATCGGCGCGGCCGCGCGTCGGTGCGCCGGAAGGGCCGGGCTGCACGAAGCGGCCATCCAGCGCGGCCAGGACGGCATCGCGCTCGGCGGCGGCGCAGGCATCCAGCCGCCCGGCCAGGACCGGCGCGGTGGGGTTGGCGGCAGTGAGCGTGGCGAGCAGCGCATCCCGCCCCGCCGGTGCGCGGCCCAGAATGTGCAGCCCCTCCCGGATCTGCATGTCCTTGACGTCGCAGAGCCAGGCATCGAGTTTCGCGAGGGTCTCGTCCTCCGGCAGGCCGGCGGGGATGGCGCTTTCCGCCAGCAGCCCGGTTTCCTCGGCCCGGCGCAGAATGTCCTGGCGCAGCAGGGCGGTCCGGCGCGCATCCAGCCCATCGGCGGCGGCGTATTCGTCGATCAGCCGTTCCAGCTCGGCGGCGGCGCCGTGGTGGCCGGCGCTCTTCAGCGGCGGCGTCAGGTGGCCGATGGTCACGGCGCCCAGCCGCCGGCGCGCGAAAGCGGCTTCACCGGGATTGTTGACAATGAAGGGGTAGATCACCGGCAGGCCGCCCACCAATGCGGCGGGCGCGCAGGCAGCGGAGAGGGCGGCGGATTTGCCCGGCAACCATTCCAGCGTGCCATGCGCGCCGAGATGCAGGATGGCATGGGCGCCGAATCCCTGCCGCAGCCAGAGGTAGAAGGCGAGATAGGCGTGGCGGGGCGGAAGGTCGGGATCGTGGTAGCTGGCGCGGCGGTCTTTCCTGAGGCCACGATCCGGCTGCACCGCGACCAGGATCTTTCCGAGGCGGAGCAAGGGGAGGGCGAAGCCCTCGGCATGAAGGGCGGGGTCGTCCTCGGCCTCTCCCCAGGCGGCGCATACGCTGTTCCGCAGGCTTTCCGGAAGGGTGGCGAACAATGCGTGGTAGGCCTGCAAGTTCAGGAACGGCACTGCCTCGGCGCGGGTGAGCGCATGAGCGAGGGACGCCGCGCCGGGGGGCGTGCCGGCGGCGTAACCCCCGGCCTGGAGGTCCTCCAGCAACGCCTGCAGGCTTGCGAAACTATCCAGTCCCACGGCATGGCCGGTCTGCCCCGCACCAATCGCGCCAGGATAGTCCGAGAGAATAATGGCGAGCCGGCGTTCGTCCGTGGGCGTGGCCCGCAGCCTGGCCCAACCGGCGGCGCGGGCCGCCACCAGGGCGATGCCTTCCGGGTCTGGCAAAAGGCGGGTGGGGCGGAAATCGAGGCCGGGCAGCGCCTCGCCTTCCGCCTTGAAGCCGATGGCGGTGGTGGGAAGGCGGCCATCCAACTCCGGCAGCACCACCTGCATCGCCAGATCGGCCTGGGAGAGGCCGCGTGAGGAGGCCGCCCATACCGCGCGGGAGGTGCCGGAGAGCACCGCCTGCAACACCACGCATCCGGCGGCATCGAGCGGCGATTGATCCTGCATCCGGGCGGAGAAGCCGGTCGCGTTCAGTACGATCGCGGGCTGCATGGCGCCGAGTTCGGCGGCGATGAAGCGTGCCGCCGCGGCATCCTTCAGACTGGCGGCAAACAGCCCGCGCGGCTTCAGCCCTTGCGCGGCAAGGGCCTTTGCCAATTCCTCCAGCGGCGCGATGTCGGCCGCCAGCAGATGGGAGCGGTAGAAGACGATGGCGGCATCCGGCCCCTCCGCCGTCACGCCGAAATCGTGGCGGCCAAAGGCGGGCAGGGGGGCGGGGTCCTCCGCCGGGGCAGAGCCCAGGCCGGCCGCCTCGGCCGCCAGGCGTAGCGCCAGTGCCAGATGTGCCGTGCCGCCATGGCGGAAGCAGGATGCCATGCGCGCCAGCACATGGGCCGGAAGGGTGGAGAGAGCCGCCAGCCGCGCATCCTCCCCGCCATCGCCCGGCAGCAATGCCAGCGGAATGCCCTGGCTGCGGCAGAGGGCGGAGACTTCCTCCGCCCCGTAGCGCCAGTAATCCACCCCGCCCAACAGGCGGATGACGACGCAGCGGGAATGCGCCAGCACCTCCTCCGCATAGAGGTCCACCGACATCGGGTGGCGCAGCCGTGCCAGGCTGGCCAGCCGCAGGCTGGGGCGCGGCTGCGGCAGCGTGCGCCAGGCGGCGGCGGCGGCCGAGAGGTCGCTGTCGGTGAAGGAGAGCAGCACCACATCCGCCGGCGCGTGGCCGAGGTCCACCGCCTGTTCGGCGGCGTCCAGGCTCAGCGTCTCGCGCGGCAGGATGTGCATGTTGCTAGTCCGCCGTACCGGCTGCGATGGCGGCGGCGATGGCGGCCTTGTCCAGCCCCGTCTGGCCGATGACGACAAGCTGCCCCTGCCGAGCCTCGCCCGGCGCCCAGGCACGGTCGAAGCCATGGGTGAAGCGCGTGCCCACGCCCTGGATGGCCAGGCGCATCGGCTTGCCGGCGATATTGGCGAAGCCCTTCATGCGCAGGATGTCGTGCGCCGCGGCCACCTTTGCCAGCATCTCCACCAGCGCCTCCGGGCCGGGCACCTCCGGCAGCGGGACGACAAAGCTGTCGAAATCATCATGCTCGTGGTCGTCCGCGCCATCGTGGTGGGAGGGGCGGGCGGCCAGGTCGTCCTCCGCCGCCGCGCCCATGCCCAGCAGCACGGCGATATCCAGCGCGCCATCCCGTGCCGCCACCACCTTCACCTGCCGGGGCAGGTGGCCGGCGATTTCGGCCTTCAGCCTGGCGATGGCGTCCTCATGCAGCAGGTCCGCCTTGTTCAGCACCACGAGGTCGGCAGCGCCGAGCTGGTCCTCGAAGACCTCGGCGAGCGGGTTGTCGTGGTCGAGATTGGGGTCCTCGGCGCGCTGCCGCTCCACTTCCTCGGGGTCGTCGGCGAAGCGTCCATCGGCCACGGCGGGGCCATCCACCACCGTCACCACGCCATCGACCGTGACGCGGGAGCGGATGCCCGGCCAGTTGAACGCCTTGATGAGCGGCTTCGGCAGGGCGAGGCCGGAGGTCTCGATAAGGATGTGCTCTGGCGGGTTGGGGCGGTCCAGCAGCGCCTGCATCGTCGGCAGAAAGTCCTCCGCCACGGTGCAGCAAATACAACCATTCGCTAGCTCGACGATATTCTCTTCCTCGCAGCCAGGAATGCCGCAGCTTTTCAGCACCTCGCCATCGATGCCAAGCGAGCCGAACTCGTTGACGATGATGGCGATGCGCCGCCCGCCCGCCTGCGCCATGACATTGCGTACCAGCGTGGTCTTACCGGCGCCGAGGAAGCCGGTGATGATGGTGGCCGGGACTTTTTCGAGTGTGGCACTCATGCCTGCGGTTCCTGCACCGTGAGGGAAGGGATGCGGCCAATGACGGCGGCACGCAAGGATTCCGGCCGGCGGGAGGGAAGCACCGCCCCGCTGGCGCTGCCGGCATAGGTGGCGCCATAGGCCAGCAGATCTTCCGCCAGCCCGGCTTCCAGCCCGCCGAGAAGATAGGTCCACTTTCCCGGGGTGGTGATGGCCGCCACGCAGCCCCGCTGGCAGGCGGCGAAGCATTTCACCGCCCGCAGCCGCACGGGCGGCTCTGCCATGCCTGCCAGCCGCGCCTCCAGCGCGCCATGCAGCGCCTCGCCCGCGCAGGCCTCGCCCGGCACCAGCTCCCGCCCCTGGCGGCAGGTGATGCAGACCAGCAATTCGGGCTTCGACACCCCGGCAGCGGCTTCCACGACGGCACACCTCATTCCACGCACGGGGTGCCGACCGCCCCTCGCATGCCACGGCACACGCAGGGTCCACGCGCCAGGGCCTTCCGGGCGCGTTTCCGCCTCCGGGGCACCCCGCCCGGCGGCACGATCCTATCGGCGATGGCAGGTCTCCTGGCTCGCGGATCAGGCACGGGGCGCCAGCCTTCCCGGGGTGCGCGCACCCCAGTGGCCATTCCGGCACTCCGCTCTCCGCCTACAGTTGCGGGGGCAGCCGCGGCCTTGCACCGCGTTCCCTTTTCACCTTCCTCACCGGAAGGACCATCAGCAGTGATGGTGGTTAGGCGGCAGGGGTGGGGAAGTCAAACGCCTTGTCCCGCCATGCCTTGGCGGCTGGCCGTTCAATCGCCGTCGGCGAAGGTCAGGGCGGCGCGTTTGACGGCGCATTCGTCGAGTTTGCGGAATTCGGTATAGGCGACCATCCCCTCATCGTTTCGCAGAAGAGTCTGGCCGTGCCGCTCCTCCCAGGCCGTTACCAGTTTGCGAACGGCGGGCGGCGGCGGGTCTCCAGCCTCACCAGAGGCGATGTCAAAGGCATAGCGCCACTCCCAGTTCAGACGGTCGAAACCGTCGAACCAGCTCATATAGGGCTGGCCGCCCCACATGACGTACAGCGCACCATCGCGTGCAAAGCCCTCGCGCAGAAGCCGCACGGCTTCAGGACGCAGGGGTGAATGGATCGGCTGGTTAAGAAAATTGCCGCAGGCGGCGCGATAGGGGCTCAAGGGCGACACGACCCAGCACACCGCCACGGCCAGCGCACCCCACAGGCCCAGGGTGGGCCAGGGCCAATGGCGGGGATGGCATCTCATCGCAGGGCTCCCCATGTGGCGCGTCGCAGGGCCAGAGTGCCGTCGGGTACGTGTCTCAACCGGGCCTTCCTGTCCTGCGATGCTCTGGGGGGCGCGTCCGCTCAGGCGTCGCGGAAATAGGGCTCCACCGGGCCGGTGACCTTCATGGTCAGCGGGCGGCCCTTGCGGTCCAGGGCCTTGCCCACCGCCAGCCGCACCCAGCCCTCGCTGACGCAGTATTCCTCGACATTGGTCTTTTCGACGCCCTTGAAGCGGATGCCGATGCCGCGCTCCAGCAGCTTCTCGTCGTAATACGGGCTGGAAGGGTCGTTGGAGAGGCGGTCGGGCGGGGTGTCGGCCATGGCGGGCCTCCTTTGTCTGCTGGAGAGCGTTCTGGGCAGGGGTGATAGCCATCGGGCGGGGCTTCGCGCTAGGTCTGGCTGCCATGAACCTGACCCTGGTGCTGGGCGGCGCCCGTTCCGGCAAGTCCCGCCATGCCGAGGCGTTGATCGCCCGCCACCCCTCTCCCTGGGCCTATCTCGCCACGGCCGAGGCCTGGGACGAGGAGATGCGCGATCGCATCGCCGAGCACCGCGCGCGGCGGGATGCGCGCTGGCGGACCATCGACGCGCCGCTCGACCTGCCGACCGCCCTGGCCGCGGCGGGGGAACAGCCGGCGCTGATCGATTGCCTGACTCTTTGGCTCACCAACCTGATGCTGGGCGAGCATGATGTGGAGGCCGCCACGCTGGCGCTGGAGCAGGCGCTGGCCGCCCGTGCCGCGCCCACCGTGCTGGTGGCGAATGAGGTGGGCCTTGGCATCGTGCCGGAGAGCGCCCTGGGCCGGGCCTTCCGGGACCGCGCCGGGCTGTTGAACCAGCGCATGGCGCGGCTGGCCTGCCACGTGCATTTCATCGCGGCCGGCCTGCCGCTGCTGCTGAAGGGAGAACTGCCGTGACCGAGGACGACGCCGCGCGCCACAAGGAAAAGATGCAGAAGCGCAAGGCCGTGCAGGATGCCGAGGTGGCGGGCAAGACCATCGAGAAGGGCCTGCTGATGGTCCACACCGGTACCGGCAAGGGCAAGTCCACCGCTGCTTTCGGGCTGGCGCTGCGCATGCTGGGGCGGGGCCGTCAGGTAGGTGTGGTGCAGTTCATCAAGGGCGCATGGAGCACGGGAGAGCGCGCGCCGCTGGAAGCGATGCCCGGGCTGGAATGGTACAGCATGGGCGAGGGCTTCACCTGGGAGACCCAGGACCGGGAGCGGGATGTCGCCGCCGCCCGCCGCGCCTGGGAGAAGGCGAGGGAGTTGATGGCGCGGCCGGGCCTCGGCCTGCTGGTGCTCGACGAGCTCTGCATCGCCCTCCGCTACGACTACCTGCCGGTGGATGAGGTGGTGGCGGCCCTGCGGGACCGCCCGCCCGCGCTGCATGTGGTGGTGACCGGCCGCAACGCGCCCCCCGCGCTGGTCGAGGCGGCGGACCTCGTGACCGAGATGAAACTCGTGAAGCACCATTTCGCGGCGGGGGTGAAGGCGCAGGAAGGCATCGAGTTCTGATGCCACGCGCCCTGATGCTGCAAGGCACCGGCAGCAGCGTTGGAAAATCGCTCCTGGTGGCCGGGCTGGCGCGGGCGCTGACCCTGCGGGGGCTGCGTGTGCGTCCCTTCAAGCCGCAGAACATGTCCAACAACGCCGCCGTCACGCCGGAGGGCGGAGAGATCGGGCGGGCGCAGGCGTTGCAGGCGCGCGCGGCGCGCGTGGCCCCCAGCGTGCACATGAACCCGGTGCTGCTGAAGCCGCAGAGCGAGGTGGGCGCGCAGGTGGTGGTGCAGGGGCGCGTGCATGCCACGGCACGCGCGCGCGAGTACCAGGCGATGAAGCCCTCGCTGCTGCCCTTCGTGCTGGAGAGTTTTGCGCAATTGCGCGGCGAGGCGGATATCGTGCTGGTGGAGGGCGCGGGCAGCGCCAGCGAGGTCAACCTGCGCGCCGGGGACATCGCCAATATGGGCTTCGCCCGCGCGGCGGATGTGCCGGTGGTGCTGGTGGGGGATATCGACCGGGGCGGCGTCATCGCCAGCCTCGTGGGCACGCATACGGTGGTGGCGGAGGAAGACCGCGCGATGATCCGCGGCTTCATCGTCAACCGCATGCGCGGAGACCTCTCCCTCTTCGCGGATGGCATGGCGGAGATCGCGCGCCGCACCGGCTGGTCGCCGCTGGGCCTCGTGCCCTTTTTCGAGGATGCGCGGCGCCTGCCGGCGGAGGATGCGCAGGATCTGCTGGAGGCCTTGCCCGAGCGCCGGCACGGCAAGCCCTGCATCGCCGTGCCGCTGCTGCCCCGCATTTCCAATTTCGACGATCTCGACCCGCTGGCCGCCGAGCCGGATATCGACCTGCGCCTGCTGCGGCCGGGCCAGCCCATCCCGGCCGAGGCGGCGCTCGTCATCCTCCCCGGCTCCAAGGCCACCATCGCCGATCTGGCGGCGCTGCGACGGGAGGGTTGGGATATCGACATCCTGGCGCATCGCCGGCGCGGCGGCGCGGTGCTGGGCCTGTGCGGCGGCTACCAGATGCTCGGCCGCCGCATCGACGACCCGGAGGGGGCGGAAGGCCCGCCGGGCGCGGTGGCCGGGCTCGGGCTGCTGGATGTCGAGACCACCCTCTCCGGCGACAAGCATCTGGAAGCCGTTCGGGGCGAGAGCCTGGCCGATGGCGTGCCCTTCGAGGGGTATGAGATGCATATCGGCCGCACCACGGGGCCGGATGCCGCGCGGCCCGTGCTGCGGCTGGCGGGCGGGCGGTTGGATGGTGCCGCCTCACCGGATGGGCGGGTCATGGGCACCTATGCCCACGGTCTGTTCGGCCACGATGCCCAGCGCGCCGCCTGGCTGGGGCGGATCGGCGCCGCCGCCACGCCTCGCAGCCATGAAGCGGAGGTGGAGGCGGTGCTGGATGCGCTGGCGGCGCATCTGGAACGGCATGTGGATGTAGAGGCCCTGCTCTCGCTCGCGCGGTAGCGGATTCCACCACAGCATGTGAGGACACGCCCCTGCGAGATGTCTGGACAGCGGGCCACCGGAAAGGCCACATGCCGCTGGCCTCTGCAGGAACGGAAGGAGAGCGGTATGAATGATGATATCGCGACACCGGTCGCCGTGGCGGATGCCGTGGCGTTGCGGCAGGCCATCCGGGCGAAACTGATCTACCAGGTCGCGGGACGCGAGGAGCGCGCGGGGCCGCGCGACTGGTTCCTGGCAGCCACCCTCGCCACGCGCGACCTGATCGTGGACCGCTGGCGCGCCTCCAATGACGAGACGGCCGCGGGCGGGTACCGGCGTGTCAGCTATCTCTCGATGGAATTCCTGATCGGCCGCCTGCTGTCCGACGCGCTTGGCAATCTCGGCATGACCGAGGTGATGCGGGAGGCGCTCGCCGGCCTTGGCGTCGATCTCGAGGAGGTCTTCGCGCAGGAGCCGGATGCGGCGCTGGGCAATGGGGGCCTGGGGCGGCTCGCGGCCTGCTTCATGGAAAGCATGGCCAGCATCGGCATTCCTGCCGTCGGCTACGGTATCCGTTACGAAAACGGCTTATTCCGGCAAATGATTCAGGACGGCCAGCAGCGTGAGGTGCCGGAAGACTGGCTCTCCCTTGGCAATCCCTGGGAGTTCGAGCGCTCCGGCATCACCTTCGATATCGGCTTCGGCGGGCATGTGGAACAGCGCGACGATGGCGGCATGGAATGGCGCCCGGCCGAGGTGGTGCGTGCCATCGCCTATGATACGCCTGTCGTCGGCTGGCGCGGGCACTGGGTGAACACCCTGCGCCTCTGGTCCGCCCGCGCCACGGACCCCTTGCAGCTCGATGCCTTCAACCGTGGCGACCATGTCGGCGCCCAGGCGGCGCGTGTGCGGGCGGAGGCCATCTCCCGCGTGCTCTATCCGGGCGACGACACGCCGGCGGGGAAGGAGCTGCGGCTGCGCCAGGAGTATTTCTTCGCCTCGGCCTCCCTGCAGGACATGATCCGGCGCCACCTGCGGCTGGATGGGAATATCCGCACCCTGGCGCAGAAGAACGCCGTGCAGCTGAACGATACCCATCCGGCCATCGGCGTGGCGGAACTGATGCGGCTGCTGGTCGACCTGCACGGGCTGGAATGGAGCGAGGCCTGGGAAATCACCCGTGCCACCTTCAGCTACACCAACCACACGCTGATGCCGGAGGCGCTTGAAAGCTGGCCGGTCGCGCTGATGGAGCGGATGCTGCCGCGGAACATGCAGATCATCTACCTGATCAATGCACGGCATCTGGAGCAGGCCCGGTCGGAGGGCGCCACGGACAGGGAACTGTCGGCGGTTTCGCTGATCGACGAGTATCACGGCCGGCGTGTGCGCATGGGCCATCTGGCCTTTGTGGGCTCGCATAAGGTCAATGGCGTCTCCGCCCTGCATACCGGGCTGATGAAGACCACCGTCTTCGCCGATCTGGACCGCGTCTGCCCAGACCGCATCGTCAACAAAACCAACGGCATCACCTTTCGCCGCTGGCTCATGCGCGCCAATCCCGGGCTGACGAAGCTGATCGTCGATACCATCGGCCCGGCGGTGCTGGATGACCCGGAGCGCCTGGAAGATCTCGCGCCCCATGCACGCGACACGAATTTCCAGCGCGCCTTCGCCGCGCAACGCCGCGTCGCCAAGCAGGCTTTGGCGAAAGTCGTGCGGGAGAAAACCGGCATCGTGCTGGACCCGGCCGCGTTGTTCGATGTGCAGATCAAGCGCATTCATGAATACAAGCGGCAGCTTCTGAACATCCTGCAGACCATCGCGCTCTACAACGCCATGCGCGCTCAGCCGATGAGCGCCTGGGCGCCACGCGTGAAGATCTTCGCAGGCAAGGCAGCGCCGAGCTATCACCAGGCAAAGTTGATCATCCACCTGGCCAATGACGTCGCGAAGGTCATCAACAGCGATCCCACGGTGCGGGGGCTGCTGAAAGTGGTGTTCCTGCCGAACTATAATGTGACGCTGGCCGAGAGCGTGATTCCCGCCGCCGACCTCTCGGAGCAGATCTCCACCGCCGGGCTCGAGGCCTCCGGCACCGGCAACATGAAGTTCGCCCTCAACGGCGCGATCACCATCGGCACGCTGGATGGTGCCAATGTGGAGATCAGCGAGCGTGTCGGCCTCGACAACATCTTCATCTTCGGGCTTAGGGCAGCGCAGGCGGTGGCCCTGCGCAACGATGGATACGATGCGCGCGCGGCCGTCGCCGCCTCGGACGAGCTCGGCGAGGTCCTGGACGCGATCGCCGAAGGCGTCTTCTCCCCGGAAGAGCCGGCCCGCTACCGGGGGTTGGTGGAAGGGCTGCTGGCGCATGACAGCTTCCTCGTCACCGCCGATTTCGACAGCTACCTCGCCGCCCAGCGCCAGGTGGCGCTGAAGTGGGATCAGCCGGCCGAGTGGTGGCGCAGCGCCGTGCTGAACACGGCGCGCGTGGCATGGTTCTCCTCAGACCGGACCATCCGCGAATACGCCGACGAAATCTGGGATCTGCCGCCACGCTAGTTGCGCGCAGGCAAGAAGGCTGGGGGAAGGAATTCCCCCAGGCCCCCATCTTTTTTCTTCGGGTTTCAGGAAGCGCGTGAGGTGGGGACATCTCTGCGCCGCGCGATGGTTGCGACTGAGGTCTCAGCCCGCACTGCCCATTTCAGCCCCAGTGAGCCGTCCAACTTGCTGATGGCCCGGCTCTTTCTCGAAGAAAAAAAGAAGGGGTCCGGGGAATTCTTTCCCCGGCCTTTCTTCAACCCGCGTCCCGCCCTACCCCAGGGGCAGACGCAGCCTCAATGGCGGAAATAATAGCCGCGCGGGCCTGGGGGCTGTTCTTCCAGCAGGTCGTGCCCAGGTGGGCCGCCATCGTCGAGCAGATGGCAGCGGCATCCTGCCCGGCGAGCTGCGCCAGGGTCTCGATGCCGAGTTCCTCCAGGCGCCCGACCACGGTCGGGCCGACGCCACGCAGGGCGAGCAGGATGGCGCGTTCCTCGGGGCTGAAGGGCAAGGTCGGATCTCCCGATGGGCGGGTTACAGGCCCGCATCTTCCGGCACCCACACCGTGCCGGCCGCATCCACCTCGGCGGGCACGGCTTCCAGGCTGTCTCCCACGCAAGGGCCCTGGGTGCAGAACCCGTCCTCGATGCGGAACAGCGCACCATGCAACGCGCAGATGATGGCGTTGCCGCGATGGTTGAGAAAGCGGTCCGGCATGATGTCGAGCGCCACGCCGATATGGGGGCAGGCATTCACATAGACGAAAACCTGCCGCCCCTGGCGAATGGCGAACAGCCCGGCGAAGCCGGCCGCGGGGGAGAACCCTTTGGCCTGCCCGTCCGGGATATCCTCCAGCCGGCAGAGGGGGCGAAGGCTCAAGGCTTCTTCCAGCCGCCCATCTTGCACAGCAGGCGCCAGTGCTCATCGGAGATGGGCATGACGGAGAGGCGGGACTGGCGCACCAGCCCGATCTCCGCCAGTTCCGGCGTCGCCTTGATGGTGGCGAGCGTCACAGGCTGGGGCATCGGCCCCACGGCACGGACATCGACGCAGACCCACCGGCCGGTTTCGTCCGTGGGGTCGGGGTAGGCGGTACGGGCCACCTCCACCACCCCCACGATCTCCTTGCCCACATTGGAGTGGTAGAAGAAGGCGCGGTCCCCCACCGCCATGCTGCGGAGGTGGTTCGCCGCCTGGGCGTTGCGGACCCCGGTCCAGGGTTCGACGCCATTCTCCACCTGCTGTTGCCAGGAAAAGGCGTCGGGCTCGCTTTTGACCAGCCAGTGGGCCATGGCGGGGCTCAACCGACCCGCGTGCCGTCCTTATAGACAGCCCGGAAGGGCCGGATGGTCACGCTGGCGAAGAGGCCCGCCTTGGCATAGGGGTCGGCGGCGGCGAAGGCGGCGGCAGCGGCCTCGTCCGGCGCCTCGACCAGCAGCAGGCTGCCGCAGGGCTTGCCCTCGGCATCCAGCACCGGCCCGCCCATGACGATCGATTCGACCTGGCTGTCCAGATATTCGAGATGGCTGGGCCGGGTGGCCAGGCGCAGTTCCAGGGCGTTGGGCTTGTCCAGCGAGACGACGGAGAAGATCATAGGAGGCGCATTCCTTCCCTTGAGGATGTGTCCGACCTACCTCTCATCGGGGCGCCCTTCAATGGCATGGCGCGCCCCCGCTGCAACACGGGGTTACGCGGCGCACCGTTCCCGCGCCAACCCGATCTGGACTAGGTTCCGCGCGTGAGCACGCCCCCTGCCTCCCCGGCCGCACGGCCCGCCTCCTCCCGCCCCGTTCCGCCCTCGGGCGGCGGCCTGCATCGCTTTGCCAATCCGGGGCGGTTCCTGCGCCTCTCCGGGCGGCTGCTGCCCTGGCTCTGGGGCGCCACCGCGCTGGCTCTGGCGGTGGGCATACCCTGGGCGCTGTTCTTCTCCCCGCCCGACTGGCAGCAGGGAGAGACGGTGCGGATCATGTATGTGCATGTGCCGATGGCCTGGCTCGCCATGGCCGGTTACATGGCGCTCGCCGTCGCCTCGGCCACGGCGCTGATCTGGCGCCATCCGCTGGCGGACCTCTTTGCCCGCGAGATTTCCCCGCTGGGCGCGGCGGTAACGGCCCTGTGCCTGGCCACCGGCAGCCTGTGGGGCCGGCCGATGTGGGGCACTTGGTGGGTGTGGGATGCGCGGCTGACCAGCGTGCTGGTGCTGTTCTTCCTCTGGGTCGGCCACGCCGCCCTGGTACGCGCCTTCGATGATGACGAGCGCGGCGCGCGGGCCGGGGCGATCCTGGCGGTGATCGGCGCCATCAACGTGCCGGTGGTGAAGTTCTCGGTCGATTTCTTCAACACGTTGCACCAGCCGGCCTCGGTGGCACGCCTCGGGGGGCCGAGCCTGCATGTGGATATCCTCTACCCCCTGCTGGCCTGCGCCATCGGCTTCTCCTTCCTCTTCGCCGCCCTGGTGGTGGCGCGGACGCGCGCCGCGGTGATGGAAAAGCGCATCCGCCAGTTGCAGCTCGCGCAGGCGCGGCGGCGGGAGAGCGTGGCGGCATGAGCGCGCATGAGTGGTTCGTGGCCGTGGCCTGGGGCCTGGCCCTGCTGGTCTTCGCGGTGATGGTGGGACTCACGCTGCGGCGCCAGGCGCTGGCTCGGCGGCGGCTGGCGGCGCTGGAAGCGGCCCCAGGTGGGCGTCAGAGTGGGCGCCAGAGTGGACGCCATGGTGGACGCCATGGTGGACGGGGGCGCGGCGCATGAGCATGGCCTCCCGCAAGAAGCGGCGCATGTGGGTGCTGGCGCTGGGGCTCATCGGCCTCGGCAGCGCCACGGCGCTGGTGATGACGGCCTTCCGGGACAACCTCGTCTTCTTCCTGGCACCGAGCGAGATCGCCGCGCAACAGCCGGGGCCGGACCGTGCCTTCCGCCTCGGCGGGCTGGTGGAGGCCGGCAGCGTGGAAAAGACCGTGACCGCCGATGGCCGTCCGGAAGCCCGCTTCCGCGTGACGGATGGCCCGGCGACGGTGCCCGTCACCTATATCGGCGTGCTGCCGGACTTGTTCCGCGAGGGGCAGGGAGTGGTGACGCTCGGGAAGCTCGGCACCGACGGCATGTTCCGCGCCAGCGAGGTGCTGGCGCGGCATGACGAGACCTACATGCCACCCGAAGTGGCGGAGGCGTTGAAGCGCACCGGGCATTGGGAGCCCTCACGCGGCGCGCCGCCGCCGGCGGGCTCCTGGAACACGATGAATCCTGCGGGGAATCCCTCCGGAAACCCCTCGGCGGCGAATCCAACGACAAGCACAGGGCAGGGCGGATGATCGCGGAACTCGGCCATTTCGCGCTGGCGCTGGCCATGGCGCTGGCATTGGCGCAGTCGGTGCTGCCGCTCTGGGGCGCGGCGCGGGGCGATGCGCGGCTGATGGCCTCTGGCGCGCCGCTGGCCACCGGCATGCTGGTGGCCTGCGCCGCCGCTTTCGGCGCGCTGCTCTATGTCTTCGCGGTGAACGACACCTCGGTGGCCGGGGTGGTGCAGAACAGCCACTCGGCCAAGCCGATGCTCTACAAGCTCGCCGGCTCCTGGGGGAACCACGAGGGCTCCATGGTCCTCTGGGTGCTGATCCTGGCCCTGTGCGGCGGGGCGGTGGCGGGCTTCGGGCGCGGCCTGCCCAGCGCGCTGAAGGCGCGGGTGCTGGCGGTGCTGGGCATGGTGGCGGTGGGCTTCCTGGCCTTCATCCTGGCCACCTCCAACCCCTTCCACCGCGTGTGGCCGCCGGCAGTGGACGGGCAGGGGCTGAACCCCATCCTGCAGGACCCCGGCCTCGCCTTCCATCCGCCGCTGCTCTACCTCGGCTATGTCGGCTTCGCCGTTACCTTCGCCTTCGCCGTGGCCGCGCTGCTGGAAGGCCGCGTGGACGCCGCCTGGGGTCGTTGGGTGCGCCCCTGGGCGCTGGCGGCCTGGGCCTTCCTCACCCTCGGCATCGCGCTCGGTTCCTGGTGGGCCTACTATGAACTCGGCTGGGGTGGGTACTGGTTCTGGGACCCTGTCGAGAACGCTTCGCTTCTCCCCTGGCTGGCGGGGACCGCCCTTCTGCATTCGGCCATCGTGGTGGAGAAGCGGGAGGCGCTGAAGGTCTGGACGGTGCTGCTGGCGCTGTTGGCCTTTGCCCTCTCCCTGCTGGGCACCTTCCTCGTCCGCTCCGGCGTCCTCAACTCCGTCCACGCCTTCGCGAACGACCCGGAGCGGGGCGTCTTCATCCTGATCCTGCTGGCCATCTATATCGGCGGCGCCTTCGCGCTGTTCGCCTGGCGCGCGCCGGTCATGGCCCCGGCCGGCGTGTTCGCGCCGCTCTCCCGGGAGGGCGGGCTGGTGCTGAACAACCTGCTGCTCTGCTCCATGGCGGCCGTGGTGCTCACCGGCACGCTGTGGCCGATGTTCGCGGACCTGCTGGTCCAGCGGAAGATTTCCGTGGGCCCGCCCTTCTTCAACACCGCCATCCTGCCGCTGGCCATTCCGCTGGTGCTGGTGATGGCCGCCGGCCCCTTGATGCCTTGGAAAAGGGCAAAACTCTGGCCGGTGCTGGAGCGGCTGTGGTGGGCGGCGCTGCTGGCGGCCCTGGCCCTGGCGCTGTGCTTCTTCCTGGCCGGTGCCAAGATCGGCCCGGCCCTGGGCTTTGGCGCCGCCGTCTGGCTGGTGGCCGGCGCGGCGGCCGATATCTGCGACCGCATCGCCCTGTTCCGCCGCCCCTCCGCGGCCTTCTCCCGCGCCCGGGGCCTGCCGCGCGCGGCCTGGGGCGCGGCCATCGCCCATGCCGGGCTTGGCGTTTCCATCGCCGGCATGGCCGGAGTGGGCCTGGCGACCGACCGGCTGGTGGCGCTGGCGCCGGGCAGCTCCGCCTCCCTGGGCGGCTATGAGTGGCGGCTGGATTCGGTGGGCGATGTCGTCGGCCCCAACTGGACGGCCCGCCGCGCCGCCGTGACGGTCACGCGCGACGGTGCCGTCGTCACCGTGCTGCATCCGGAGCGCCGCTTCTTCCCGCTGGCACGCATGACCACCACGGAAGCCGCCATCCACACCACCTGGCTCTCCGACCTCTATTTGGTGCTGGGCGAGGAGGAAGGCGGCCGGGCCGTGCTGCGTATTCATCATAACCCCATGGCACCCTGGATCTGGCTGGGCGCTGCCATCATGGCGCTGGGCGGCGGCGTGTCTCTGAGTGACCGCCGCGTCCGCGTCTCCGCGCCGGGTGCCAAGCGCGCGGCCAGCCCGGCGGGAGTTCCGGCATGAGCGAGATCGCCACCAAACCACGCCTCGGCCGCCGCCGTGCCCTGCTGTTCGCGCCGCTGGGCCTCGCCGTGGCGGGGGGGGCGGGCTTCTACGCCATGCTGCGCGGTATGGGCACCGGCAGCTACGACCCGCGCGGTGTGCCCTCCGCCCTCATCGGCAAATCCGCACCGCCCTTCGCCCTGCCGCCGCTGGAGGCCACGGGCCTGCCCGCCTTCGCGCAGGCCGACCTCGCCAACCTGCCGGGGCCGGTGCTGGTGAATTTCTGGGCCAGCTGGTGCGTGCCCTGCATCATCGAGCACCCACAGCTCATGGCCCTCTCGCGGGAGGGGGTGCAGGTCCTTGGCATCAACTACAAGGACAAGCCGGCGGACGCCGCAACCTTCCTCACGCGCCACGGCAACCCCTTCGCCCGGCTGGGGCGGGACGAGCCCGGCCGCGTCGCCATCGACTGGGGCGTGTATGGCGTGCCGGAGACCTATTTGCTGGACCGGGGCGGCATTATCCGCTGGCGCTGGGCGGGGCCGGTGACGCCGGAAGTGCTGCAGCACGACATCCGCCCGCTGCTGAAGCGATACGCCTGATGCGCCGCGTGCTTCTGGCCCTGTGTTTCCTGGCGGGCGCGGGCCTTTCGCCCGCCGCCGCCGTCGGCCTGCCCTCCGAGATGTTGCGGGACCCGGCGCAGGAGCAGCGCGCCCGCGATATCGGGCACGAGCTTCGCTGCATGGTCTGCCAGAACCAGTCCATCGAGGAGAGCGAGGCCGACCTCGCGCGGGACCTGCGCCGCATCGTGCGTGAACGCGTGGCGGCGGGCGAGAGCAACCAGCAGGTCATCGCCTATGTGCATGAGCGGTATGGCGATTTCGTCCTGCTGCGCCCGCCCTTCACCATGGCGACGGCGGCATTGTGGGGCGCCCCCTTCATCGCACTGGGCGGGGGGCTCGCCGCCATCCTGCTGTTGATGCGCCGCCGCCGGATCGCGCCCGAGGCGCCGCCGCCGCTGACGGCGGAAGAGCAGGCGCGCCTTGCCGCGCTGGAGGATGAATCCGCCCGATGATCTGGCTGCTCTTCCTGGTGCTGGCGGCGCTGGCCCTGGCGCCGCTTGGCCTGACCCTCTTGCGCCCGCCTCCCGCCAAGGGTCGGCATGAGGCGGACCTCGCCCTCTACCGCGCCCAGCTGGCGGAGCTGGAGCGCGAGCATGCCGCCGGGCGGATGGATAATGGCGCCTTCACCGCCGCGCGCACCGAGGTGCAGCGCCGTGTGCTGGCCGCCCCTGCCGATGCCACCGGGGCGGCGGGCGGGCGTGGCGCGGCCGTGCTGATGGCGGGGCTGTTCCTCATCCCGGCCGTGGGCGTTGGGCTTTATATATGGCACGGCGCGCCCGGCGTGCCGGCGGCGCCCTATGTGGAGCGTGCCGCTGCCGCCGAGCGGGACGACGCCCTGCTGGCCCAGCTTCGTGCCCGCCTCTCCCTGATGCCGCCGCAGAGCGAAGGGGCGCGTCAGGGCTGGCTGCTGCTCGGCAATGCCGAGCGGAACCGGGGCCGCCTGGATGCCGCTGCCGAAGCCTTCACCCGCGTCCTCGCCATCCGGCCGGAGCCAGGCATCGCGGCGGAGCTTGTGGAACTGCACATCCAGCGCGGTGACAACGATGCGGCTTCCGCCCTGCTGGGTGCTTCCCTGCGCCAGGCGCCCTCGGACCCGCGCCTGCGTTATCTCTCCGGTCTGTTGGAAGCGCGGGCGGGGCGGCCGCAGAATGCCCGGTCCGTCTGGCAGGCGCTGCTGGCGGACACGCCGGCCGATGCACCGTGGCGGCCCATACTGGAGCGGGAACTCCAGGGGCTGCCCTGAAGAGGCGGCGCGGCCTTACCCCGCCGGGTAAGGCCGATGCCCGAAGATGGCTGTCCCCACCCGGACATGGGTGGCGCCCTCCGCGATGGCGGTCTCGAAGTCGCCGCTCATCCCCATGGAGAGGGTCTTCAGCCCGAGGCGTGCTGCCATGGCGGCCATGGTGCGGAAATGTGGGGTGGGGTCTCCCTCGGCGGGAGGGATGCACATCAGCCCCTCCACATCCAGCCCATGGGTCTCGCGGCAAAGGCCAAGGAAGTCTTCCACAGCATCGGGGTCGATGCCCGCCTTCTGCGGCTCCCGCCCGATATTCACCTGAATCAGCATGCGGGGCTTCTGGCCTTCCCGCGAGATCGCCTCGGCCAGGGAGGCGGCCAGCTTGGGGCGGTCCAGGCTCTCGATGATATCTGCCACGCGGACAGCTTGGCGTGCCTTGTTTGTTTGCAGCGCGCCAATGAGGTGCAGCCGGAGCAGCGGGTGCGCGGGCCTTAGAGCCGGAAATTTCTGTTCCGCTTCCTGCACACGGTTTTCGCCGAACACAACCTGGCCCGCAGCCAATGCTTCCAGGACCGACTCGGATGGATGCGTTTTCGAAACGGCGACCAGGGTGATACTGTCAGGGCTGCGCCCCGCAGCCGTGGCGGCCTGTGCGATGCGGTCCTGGATGCGGCGAAGGGCTTCGGCGATGGTGCTCATGGCCGGGGAACGGTAGGCGGGGCGGGGCGGGGGCTCAAGCTCGGGGCCGGCCGGAGGGGTGTGTCCAGGCGGCCAGGGCGGGGCTGTTGCGCCGTTGCCACAGTGTTTCGCTGAAGTCGCGTTAGGCGCTTACGAACCATTGCTCAAATTCTCACCACTGAACCATAGTCCGCCCAGGCCGTGCTCGGCGCCTTCGGGCGATGGGACAAGTCTGCCGAGGGGGGCAGACGGCCGCGGGAACAGCCGGTACGCGCCGGCGCGTGAGGAGGTTATTGGGATGCGCAAGATTCTGCTGGCGACGACTGCCGTCGCTGCTGCTGCCCTGTTCGGTCCGGTCGAGGCCGCCGCTCAGGAAGCCCCGACGGTTCGCGTCGGCGGTTACTTCCGCTTCAACTACGCTTTCGTCGACCAGGACGGTGGCAACGCCGGCGGCTTCAACACCGGTAAGTCCGATTTCGCGTCCGACATGGAAGTCCATGTCATCGTGACCGGCAAGGCGGCCAACGGCCTGACCTACGGTGCGACGATCGAAATCCAGGAAGACCAGAACCGCGCCGCGACCTCCGGCGTGGCCACGAAGACCAGCCTGGACATCGACGAGCAGTATCTGTGGGTCGCCTACCCGACCCTGGGTCAGCTCCGCGTCGGTGACGAGGACGGCGTGCTGCTCGGCCAGCTGCTGACCGGCTTCAACACCTCCTTCGGCACCGGCGGCTTCGACGGTGACGTGTACGACTACATCATCGGCGCCAACCAGCGTCCGTCCTATGTCGCCGGTGGCTCGCTGGCCGACAGCTCCAAGGTTATCTACACCTCCCCGCAGTTCTTCGGCTTCGACTTCGGCGCCTCCTTCGCCTTCAACAACGGCGAGGGTGAAGACACCGGTTGCGAAAGCGTCGGCGCTGGCTGCGACCGTCTGGCCTCTGCTCCGGGCGGCATCCTGCGTCTGCGTAATGAGCGTCAGGTCGGCCTGCGTTATCGCGGCTCCTTCGGCGGCGTCGGCCTGCAGGCCCTGGTCGGCTACCTGGGTGGCGACGTGGTCGCCAACAGCACCGGCCAGTCCGGCAAGCAGGTCCATGCTGGCATGGCCGGCCTGAACCTGTCCGCTTACGGCTTCCTGCTGGGCGCCAACTACACCTTCGGTACCTCCAACGCCAACTTCACTCCGCTGGCTCGCGGTACTAACGACGACCGTGACATGAACCAGTACACCCTGGGTCTGTCCTACACCTGGCAGGCGCTGACCGTCGGTGCCAACGGCTTCATCGTGGACAGCGCTGGTAACCAGGGCGTCGCCGGTGGCCGCCGTGACCGCGTGTGGTCGGTTGGTGCCAACTACACCCTGGCGCCGGGCCTGCAGGTCATCGCCGAGTACGTGAACATCGAGCGCCGCGAGAATGGCTTCGACTTCATCTCCGGCACGGCCGGCGCCGCCAACAACAAGGTCGGCTCCGACGTGTTCATGACCGGCGTGCGCATCGCCTTCTGATCCCTTTCGGGTTCAGAAATCGGCAAGGGCGGCAGGGTAACCTGCCGCCCTTTGCTTTTTCGGCTTGATTGCCTCGGCGGCCCGCCTATCGTGCGCCCGCCATGCGCAAAATTTTCGCCTTCGGGCTTCTCCTCCCTCTGCTGGCCGCCTGCGGACAAGGTCGCCCGGTCGGCAATGATGAATATGCCGACGACAGCCGCCGCTCCCGTGTGACGGGCCGCCTCGGCAACAGTGACGGCATCCTGATCTTCGGGACCGACCGCTCCTCTCAGCAGGGTGGTGGCGGTGCCAGTCAGGAAGGCGGGCTGGGCGTGAACGCCTATCTATGGCGTGCCACGCTGGACACCCTGTCCTTCCTGCCGCTCACCTCTGCCGATCCGTTCGGCGGTGTCATCATCACCGACTGGTATTCCCCACCCTCCGCGCCGGATGAGCGCTTCCGTGCCACGGCCTACATCCTGGGCCGCCAGCTGCGCTCCGATGGCGTGCGCGTCACGGTGTTCCGCCAGGTTCGCCAGGGTGGCGCCTGGGTGGATGCCGCCGCCGCGCCGGGCACGGCGACGGAACTGGAGAACCAGGTCCTCTCCCGGGCACGGGAACTCCGCACCCAGTCCGCCGGCCTCTGACAAGCACGCCGGGGCCACGGCTCCGGCAGCCCGGCTCCGGCGGACGAAACGGTCCGCCGGCCTGGCTTCGCCGCTTGGCGCGCGCGCCCGCCAGGCTGGAAGCGGGTCAGGGCCGCGAGCGGGGCCCTTCCCTTCGGCGCGCCGAAATCCTATGCCTTCCCTTGCATTCGCCGAGAGCGCACGCTCGCCCTGCCGCCCCGAACAGATTGATCGCCCCGTTTCATGAACGACGTCGTCACCGCCTCTCGCCCCGAGAACACCCGCTATGATTTCGCCCAGGCCGAGCCGCGCTGGCAGTCGGCCTGGAACGCGCAGGGCTGCTTCAAGGCGCCTGACGTGCCGGACGGCAGCAAGCCGAAGTATTATGTTCTTGAAATGTTCCCGTACCCCTCGGGCAAGATCCATATGGGGCATGTGCGGAACTACACGCTGGGCGATGTGGTGGCGCGCTACAAGCGGGCACGCGGCCATCAGGTCATGCACCCGATGGGGTGGGATGCTTTCGGCCTGCCTGCCGAGAACGCGGCGCGGGAGCGTGGCGTGCACCCGGCCAAATGGACCTACCAGAACATCGCCAATATGCGCGCCGAGTTGCAGCGCATGGGCCTCTCCCTGGAATGGGAGCGTGAATTCGCCACCTGCGACCCCTCCTATTACGGCCAGCAGCAGAAGCTATTTCTTGAATTCCTGAAGGCGGGCCTGGCCGAGCGTAAGGAAAGCTGGGTCAACTGGGACCCGGTGGACCACACCGTGCTGGCCAATGAGCAGGTGATCGATGGGCGCGGCTGGCGCTCCGGCGCGCTGGTGGAGAAGAAGAAGCTCTCCCAGTGGTTCCTGAGCATCACCAAATTCGCGCCGGAGCTGCTGGAGGCGTTGGACGGGCTGGACCGCTGGCCGGAACGCGTGCGCCTCATGCAGGCCAACTGGATCGGCCGCAGCGAAGGTGCGCGCCTGCGCTTCGAGCTGGAGGCGCCGGTGGACGGGCAGACGGAGGTGGAAGTTTTCACCACCCGCCCGGACACGCTGTTCGGCATGTCCTTCCTGGCCGTCGCCGCTGAGCATCCGCTGGCTGCCGCCGCCGCCGCGCAGAATCCGAAGATCGCCGAGTTCATTGCCGAAGTCCGCAGCCTCGGCACGTCCGAGGCCGCCATCGAGCAGGCCGAGAAGCGCGGCATCGACACGGGCTTCCGCGTGAAGCACCCGTTCAACGGCAAGACCTACCCGGTCTGGATCGCCAATTTCGTGCTGATGGAATACGGCACCGGCGCCATCTTCGGCTGCCCCAGCGGTGACCAGCGCGACCTGGATTTCGCACGGAAGTACGACCTGCCTGTGCTGCCCGTGGTGCTGCCGCCGGGCGAGGATCCCGCCACCTTCACCATTGGCAACACCGCCTATACCGACGATGGCACGCTGTTCAATTCGGACTTCCTGGACGGCAAGAACAGCGCCGAGGGCAAGCGCGCCATTATCGACGCGCTGGAGGCCAAGGGCACCGGCAATGGCGTGGTGAACTGGCGCCTGCGCGACTGGGGCGTCTCCCGCCAGCGTTACTGGGGCTGCCCCATCCCGGTCATCCATTGCGATGACTGCGGCGTGGTGCCCGTGCCGCAGGACCAGCTGCCGGTGGTGCTGCCGGAGGATGTGGACTTCTCCATTTCCGGCAATCCGCTGGATAACCACCCGACCTGGAAGCATGTCTCCTGCCCGAACTGCGCCAAGCCGGCGCGGCGGGAGACCGACACCTTCGACACCTTCGTCGACAGCTCCTGGTATTTTGCGAGATTCACCGCGCCGAAGTCCGAAACCCCGCTGGTGGCGGACGCGGCGAATGGCTGGTTGCCGGTGGACCAGTATATCGGTGGCATCGAGCACGCGATCCTGCATCTGCTCTACTCCCGCTTCTTCACCCGCGGCCTGGCGAGCATGGGCCACCTGAAGACCCCGGAGCCCTTCGCCGGGCTGTTCACCCAGGGCATGGTCCAGCACGCCTCCTACAAGTCCCAGGACGGCCGTTGGCTGGCACCGGATGAGGTGGAGCCGACCGCTGATGGCGGCGCCGTGGAGAAGGCCACAGGCCTCGCCGTGACGATTTCGCGCAACGACAAGATGTCCAAGTCGAAGCGCAACACCATCGACCCTGGCGCGATCATCGACCGCTACGGCGCGGATACGGCGCGTTGGTTCATTCTCTCCGACAACCCGCCGGACCGGGACATGGAGTGGACGGAGGCCGGCGTCTCCGGCGCCGCGCGCTTCACTCAGCGCCTGTACCGGCTGGTGGCGGGCGCCGTGGGCAGCCTGCCCGTGCCGGGCACCGTGCCGGCGGAAGGGGCGGGGCGTGACCTGCGCCGCGCCACCCACCGCACCATCGCGGCCGTGACGGAAGCGCTGGAGACCTTCGCCTTCAACGTGGCGGTTGCGCGCATTCATGAATTCGCCAATGCCATCGAAGCGGCTTCCGCCGAGGATGGCGCGGCGCGGCGTGAAGCGCTGGAGGCCATGGCGCGTATGGTGGCGCCCATGATGCCGCATCTGGCTGAGGAGCTCTGGTCGCTGCTGCGGCCGGATGAAAAGACGCTGGTGGCGCAGCTGGCCTGGCTGGAATCCGACGCCTCCCTCGCCGCGGCCGACAGCGTGACGCTGGCGGTACAGGTGCTGGGCAAGCTGCGGGCGACCATTGCCGTGCCCGTCGGTACCGACGAAGCTACTGTCTTCGCCACGGCGGAGGCGGATGAGAACGTGCAGCGCGCCATCGCCGGGCGCCCGATCAGGAAGCGCATCCATGTCCCGGGACGCATCGTCAACTTCGTTGTCTGACCGCCTGAAGCGCCAGGGGGCGACGCGCCGGGGCCTGCTGGGCCTTGGCGCGGCAGGGCTGCTCGGGCTCACCGGCTGCGGCTTCCGCCCGCTCTATGGGGAGCAGGGCAGCCTCAACAGCAACAGCCCGGTCTCGGCCGAGCTGGCGGCTGTCGAGGTGGCCAATGTCCCGGAGCGCCGCGGCCAGTTGCTTCGGCGCGCCTTGCGGGAACGGCTATGGGCCGGGGGGCAGGCCTCGCCGCGCTACACCCTCACCACCAGCCTGCAGATCGGCACGGAGCCCGAGGGCTATCGCACCGATGGCCTGCCCACCCGCGTGCGCTACACAGTGAATGCAAGCTGGTGGCTGGTAACACGCGACGCCCAGCCCCAGATCGTGCTCAACGGTACCGAGCGCGCCGTGGATGCCTTCAACATTCCCGATAACCAGTTCTTCGCCGGCGATGCCTCCAGCGAGGCGATGATGGCGCGGCTGATGGAACGGCTGGCGGATGACATCGTCACGCGGCTGGCGGTGGAGTTGCAGGAGCGGAGCGCAGTCTGAGCCAGTGGCCAAGCTGGATGCCCGCCGCGTCGCTGCTTTCCTGAAGGACCCGGGGCCTGTGCGCGCCGTGCTGCTGCACGGCGAGGATGCGGGGCTGATTCGCGAGCGCGCAGACGGCCTGCAACAGGCCGTGCTGGGCGGTGATGATCCCTTCCGCTACGCCGACCTCCCGCGTGATGCAGCCTCCAAGCCTGGCGCACTGGCTGCGGAGATGTCTGCCCTGGCGTTGACCGGCGGACGCCGGCTGGTCCGTGTGCGCGATGCCACCGACACCTTGGCGACCGGTGTGAAAGACGCCCTGTCCACGCCCGGCGACACGCTGCTGGTGTTGGAAGCCGGGGAGTTGCCGGCCCGCGCCAAACTGCGCAGCTTGCTGGAACCCCACCCCCAGGCGGCCGTTATCGCCTGCTACCGGGAACGGGGGGCGGATCTCGCCAACACCATTGCCACGCTGCTGCGGGAGCAGGGTGTGCAGGCCGACCCCTCAGCCCTGGAATGGCTTGCTGGCCGGCTGGGTGAGGATCGGATGCTGCTGCGCCGGGAGATCGAGAAGCTGGCCCTCTATGCCGGGGAAGGCGGGCATCTGGGGGAGGATGACGTCCTAGCCTGCGTCGGCGATGGCTCTACCCTGGACCTGGACGAGGCTTTGATTGCCGCCACGGCCGGGGAGATCGCCGTGGCGGATCGCGCCCTGGACGTGGCGCTCAGCGAGGGCGCGCATCCGGTGATGGTGGTGCGGGCGGCCTTGCGACATGTCCAGCGGCTGCATCTCGCATCCCTTGCCATGGCGGAAGGGGCGCCTGCCGGCGCGGCGCTGGATGGGCTGCGCCCGCCCGTTTTCTTCCGCCATAAGCCGGGCTTCGAGCGTGCCCTGCGCTGCTGGTCTCCCTCTTCTCTGGCGGCTGCCGGAGACGCGTTGCTGGAGGCTGAAAAGCGCACCAAATCCAGCTCGGCCGCCCGGCCGGTGCCGGACCAGGCCATTGCCCGTGCGGCAATCCTCACCCTGGCCCGGCAGGCCTTCGCTGCGCGCCGGCGGGGCTGAAGAGCGGGGGAATGAATTCCCCCCGAGCCCCCATCTTTTTCTTTTTCGAGTTGTAGGGTGCGCTTGGTGGGCGGGTTGATCCGACACGGAGCTGCGGGGAACGCGTCGGATCTTGGCGACTGAAGCACCGGCCCGTGGCTTGTTAGACTTGTTGGCTTCGCCGAGAGCCTTGCCGTTCTGCCCGGAAGCCCTGGACCCAAATTCGAAGAAAAAGATGAGGGTGGCCTGGAGGGAGAATTCTTTCTCCCTCCAGCCTTTCTTCAGGATGAAGAGCCCGGCGTCAGCAGGCGGATCAGGCCATCCAGCTGATCCAGATCCTTGTAGCTGATGGTCACCTGCCCGCCGCGCCCGCCATGACGAATGGCAACCTTCAGCCCCAGCTTCTCGGTCAGGTCCCGTTCCAGCGCCCGGGTTTCGGCGTCATCCTTTTCCCGGCCTGCGCGAGGCTTGTCGGCGGAGGCGGCCAGGGCTTCGGTCTGGCGGACATTCAGCCCGCGCGTGACCACCAGTTCTGCCAGCTTCACCGGGTCCGGCGCCGTCAGCAATGCGCGGGCGTGGCCGGCGGAAAGGCTGCCGCGGCCCAGCATGTCCCGCACCTTGGGCGGCAGGCCCAGCAGGCGCAGCGTATTGGCCACATGGCTGCGGCTCTTGCCCACGGCGCGGCCCAGATGGTCCTGCGTCAGACCAAACTCATCCGTCAGGCGGCGATAGCCCTGGGCTTCTTCCAGCGCGTTCAGATCCTCACGCTGCAGGTTCTCCACCAGAGAGGCGGCCATGGCGGCGCGGTCGTCCAGGTCGTGGATCACGACCGGAACTTCATGCCGCTGCGCCAGCTGGGAAGCACGCCAGCGGCGCTCACCGCCGATAATCTCGTAAATGCCCGCATGGCCGGGCTTCGGGCGGACCAGGATGGGCTGCAGCACGCCATGCTCTCGGATGGAGGCTGCGAGTTCGGCGAGGCCCGACTGGTCAATCGGCCCACGCGGCTGGAACGGCCCAGGCTCCAGCGCCTCGACGGGCAGGGTGCGGGGCGCGGTGGTGGATGGGGCGGTGCCCGGCTGGTCTCCCAGCAGGGCGGAAAGGCCCATGCCCAGACGGTTGGGTTTGCGTCCGCTCATACGGCTTGCGCTCCGGCGAGTTTGGCGGCCGCGCGCTCGCGCCGCAGCAGTTCAGCGGCAAGCTTGATATAAGCCTGCGCGCCGGTGGACCGCATATCGTAAAGCAGCACCGGCAGACCGTGGGACGGCGCCTCGCTGACGCGGATATTGCGGGGGATGACGGTCTCGAACACCTTGTCCCGGAAGAAGGCACGCACATCGGCCGCCACCAGTTCCGAGAGGTTGTTGCGGCGGTCGAACATGGTCAGCACGATACCGTCCAGTTGCAGGCGCGGGTTCAGGGCGCGCTTCACCCGGTCGATCGTGCGGGTGATCTGAGAGACACCTTCCAACGCGAAGAACTCTGTCTGCAGCGGGATCATCACGGACTCCACCGCCACGAGCGCGTTCAGCGTCAGCAGGCCGAGGGAAGGGGGGCAATCGATCAGGATGAAGTCGAAGCCCTTCAGCGCCTCAGCCCCGGCTTCCAGCGCCTGCTTCAGTCGGTGCTCCCGGTCGTCCATGCCGACCAGCTCGATCTCCGCGCCGGCAAGGTCGTTATCGGCGGGCAGCAGAAAGAGGTTCGGCACCTTGGTCTGTTGCATCAGCTCGCCGAGAGAGCGCTCCCCGATCAGGAGGGAATAGCTGCCTTTGCCGCGGTCTGCGCGGGGCAGGCCGAGGCCGGTCGAGGCGTTGCCCTGCGGGTCGAGGTCAATGACCAGGACGCGCTTCTTGGTGGCCAGGGCGGTTGCCAGGTTGATGGCGGTGGTGGTCTTGCCCACGCCACCCTTCTGGTTGGCGAGCGCGATACGGCGTGGTGTGCGGTCAGGCCCCGGCACGGCGAATCCTCGAGAGGCGGAAGATGGAAGCGTCGGGTTCGGTGCTGCTCTTGAACCGCTCGGCGGACAATGTCCAGTCTGGGGCGGTAGCTTCCAGCTCTTCCATGGCTGTGCGACCCTTGGGGAAAATCGCAATTCCGTCAGGCGCCAGCAGGCGTTCTGCCCAGGGTAGCATTTTTACGAGAGGTGCGAGCGCACGCGCTGTCAGCACGCCGAGGGGAGGGAGGCTGACAGATTCGATCCTCTCCGCATGGACATGGACATGCGCGAGTCCCAGTTCCCCGGCCGCCGTCTGGAGGAAGGCTGCCTTGCGGCGGTCGGATTCCACCAGATGCACGGGGCGCGTTACCGCCATGGCCAGCACCAGCCCTGGAAAGCCGCCGCCGGTGCCGATATCGCCCAGAGGCGTATCCCCCGGTGGGATGAGCGGCAGCAATTGCAGGGAGTCGGCAATGTGGCGCTGCCGCACCACCTGCTCCGTTGTGGGCGCGATCAGGTTGATGCGGGCATTCCAGCGCAGGAGCAGGGGAACGAAGGCGTCAATACGCTCTGTCGTTTCACGTGAAACAGCAGGGGTGGGGAGGTCGAGCATTGGTGGCTGTTTCACGTGAAACGCTCAGTCTTGCGGAGATGCACCGCCAGGGCCGCGAGAGCGGCGGGGGTGATGCCGGCGATGCGGCCGGCGCTGCCGAGCGTGGCAGGGCGCGCGGCGGAAAGGCGCTGACGCATCTCGTTAGAAAGGCCTGAAATGGTGGAGAAATCCAGCCCCGCCGGAATCGGCGTGCGCTCCTCCTTCTCGATCAGCCGAAGTTCGGCGGCCTGCCGGTTGAGGTAAGGCGCATAAAGAGCCTCCGCCTCCAACTGGGTCCGCACGCCCACCGGCAGTTCGGCCAGCCACGGGAAGGCGCGCTCCAGTGCGTCGGAAGCGATGTCCGGCAGCGCCAGTACTTCCAGCACATTCCGCCAGCGGCCATCCTGATTGATGGGAATGCCCGCACTGTTCAGCGCCGCGGGGGTGCCGCCTTCCGCACGGGCGCGCTCCAATGCCCCCGCCACCTGCGTCGCGAAGGCCCGGTGCTTCGCGGCACGCTCGGCGCCCACGCAGCCCCAGCTGATGCCGAGCTCCGTCAACCGCATGCCGGCATTGTCGGCCCGGAGCGCCAGCCGGTGCTCGGCGCGCGCCGTCAGCATGCGGTAGGGTTCGCTCACACCCTGAAGGGTCAGGTCATCCACCATCACGCCCAGATAGGCGGCCGTGCGGGGCAGGGTGCGGGCCTCCCCGCCGCCTGCCTGAGCGGCAGCGTTCAGGCCCGCGAGAAGCCCCTGTGCGCCCGCCTCCTCATAGCCGGTGGTGCCGTTGATCTGCCCCGCCAGGAACAGCCCCGGCACATCCCTGACCTCCAGAGAGGCCTTCAGCGCGCGGGGATCTACATGATCGTACTCGATGGCGTAGCCCGGCCGGAGGATCTCCGCCTTTTCCAGCCCTGGGATGGAGGCGATGAAGCCGCGCTGCACATCCTCCGGCAGGCTGGTCGAAATGCCGTTGGGATAGATGGTGTGATCATCCAGCCCCTCCGGCTCCAGGAAGATCTGATGCCGCTCCCGCTCGGCGAAGCGCACGATCTTGTCCTCGATGGAGGGGCAATAGCGCGGCCCCACGCCCTGGATCTGGCCCGAATGGATGGGCGCGCGGTGCAGGTTGGCACGGATCAGCGCATGTCCCTCCGGCGTGGTGGCGGTGATGCCGCATTCCACCTGGGGGTTGGTAATGCGCTCCGTCAGCCAGGAGAGGGGCTCCGGCTCCGCATCGCCTGGCTGCATCTCCAGCCCGGCCCAGTCGATGGTGCGGCCATCGAGCCTTGGCGGCGTGCCTGTCTTCAGCCGCCGCATGGGCAGGCCCAGCGCCTCTATAGCTTGCGCCAGCCCGATGGAGGGCGCGTCGCCCACGCGGCCGGCGGGGATGCGCGTCTCGCCAATATGGATCTCACCCCGCAGGAAGGTGCCGGTGGTGATGACCAGCGCGCCGCAGGCAATGCGGGCGCCATCCGCCGTCAGCACGGCATAGATGCGGCCTGAGGCATCGCGCTCGATACCCTCCGCCGCCACAGGCAGAATGGTCAGATTCGCCTGTGCGGCCAGCAGCGCCTGCACCGCCTTGCGGTAGAGCTTGCGGTCGGCCTGAGCGCGGGGGCCGCGCACGGCGGGGCCCTTGCTGCGGTTGAGCAGCTTGAAGTGAATGCCGGCTGCATCCGCTGCCCGGCCCATGATGCCGTCCAGCGCATCGATCTCGCGGACCAGATGCCCCTTGCCCACGCCGCCAATGGCCGGGTTGCAGGACATTTCCCCCAGCGTTTCCAGCTTATGGGTCAGCAGGAGCGTCCGGGCTCCGCAGCGGGCGGCGGCGGCGGCGGCTTCGGTGCCGGCGTGGCCGCCGCCCACCACCACCACATCGAAATTCATGTCGCGCATGGCGGGGATATACCGCCCCGCGCGTCATTTTCCGATGCAGAAATCCCCGAACACAACGTCCAGCACGTCTTCCACGCCGACATGGCCGGTCAACCGTCCCAGGGATCGCACAGCGGCGCGGAGGGCTTCGGACGCCAACTCCGGCAACGGTGCCGCCACGGCTTCATCAAGCCAGCGGGCGGCATCCAGCAGGGCGGCGCGATGCCGGGGGCGGGTCAGGCCGGCCTCCGCCGACAGTCCCGCCCGGGCCGCCGCCATCTCGGTAAGCACTCCCTGCAGAGCCTCAAGCCCATGGCCGGTGCGCGCGGACACCGCGAGCGGTGCCACGCCACCAATCTCCCGGGGCGCCGCTGCCAGATCGGTCTTGTTGGCCACGACCAGCACGCCCGGCGCCACCAGCGCCAGAGTCTCGGCATCAGGCGTACGGTCCGCGGCAAAGACGGCCATCACGATATCCGCTTCTTCCGCGCGGCGCAGGGCGCGGCGCACACCTTCGGCTTCGATCTCGTCCGGCGCATCCCGCAGCCCGGCGGTATCGGCCAGCAGCACCGGTACCCCACCGAGGTCCAGCCGCACCTCCACCACATCCCGCGTGGTGCCGGCGTGGGCAGACACAATGGCGGCCTCCCGCCCAGCCAGGGCGTTCAGCAGCGAACTCTTGCCCGCATTCGGTGCGCCGACGATGGCCGCCCACAGCCCCTCACGCAGCCGCTCGCCCCGTCCCCCATCATCCAGATGGGCGCGGATCTGGGCGGCCAGGGCAGCGGCGCCGTCCCGCATCTGCGCTTCCAGATCGTTCGGCAGATCATCTTCGGCGAATTCGATGGCTGCTTCCTGGTGTGCCAGCAGCCGGGTCAGCCGCCCGGCCCAGCCTGCATAGCGCGCCGCCAACGCTCCCCCCGCCTGGCGGAGCGCCTGTCGCCGCTGGGCGGCGGTTTCCGCATCAATCAGATCGGCGATACCTTCCGCCGCCGTCAGGTCCAGCCTGCCATTCAGGAAGGCACGGCGCGTGAATTCCCCCGGCTCGGCAGGCCGGGCTCCCGCTGAGACCAGCGCGGCGCTCACACCCTCCCGCACCGCCCGGCCGCCATGCAGGTGCAGTTCGGCGGAGTCCTCACCGGTATAGCTGCGCGGGGCCGGGAACCAGAGGACCACGGCCTGATCCAGCGTCTCGCCCGATGCCGGGTCCCTGAGCCGGCGCAGGCTCGCGCTGCGGGGCTGCGGGAGGCCACCCGCCACGGCCCGCACCACCTCCGCGCAGCCCGTGCCGGAGAGTCGCAGCACGGCGATGGCCGCCCGCCCGGCGCCGGAAGCCAGCGCGAAAATCGTGTCTGTCATGGGAGATCCTCCGGCGGCGTCGGGTGCGCCTTACCGGTGATCGCATCAGCATTCCATGCCTAAGCATGTCTGCCGGCTGGCGGGGGAGGAAGCTGCCCTTCCTCTGTGGCGGGCAAAAACCAAAGAAAAGCCGGGGGAAGCGAACTTCCCCCGGTTAGAACCTGCCTGATGGCGGCTTAGCGGTTGATGGCCCGCTCCGCCGCGGTGCCCGGCGGATTGCCCGGCATGCCATCGGACTGCATGGGATAGGCGCCGGAGGTATTGGTACCGGCCGCGCGGTCCAGAGCGCGCGTGGCCTCCGTGCCCGGCGGATTGCTCGGCCTGCCATCGGACTGCCGCGGATAGGCGCCGGAGGTGTTGGTACCGGCCGCGCGGTCGAGGGCGCGGGTGGCTTCCGTTCCGGCCGGGTTGGCGCGCGTGCCATCCGACTGTGTGGGATAGGCCCCGGAGGTATTGGTGCCGGCGGTACGGTCAACGGCGCGGGTGGCGGCGGTATTGGTATTGTCGCAGGCTGCCAGGCCCAGCAGCAGGGCGGACACGGCAATGGCGGAAAAGATCTCGCGCTGGCGCAGCATGCTGCAGAACTCCCTCTCTAAACGGTGGCCTCTTGGGCCATCACGTTTCGACAACGCAGGTTTAGCGCGGCGGTTCCATCGATTTGCGGCATCAAGTGGTGACGGGAGCGAGAGCGACACAGCACTACGCAACCGGCCAGCGGCAGGCCGCGTTGCCTGAGCGGAACGGCCCTGGGCGGTCCGCGGCATGCAGGATGCAGCCGAGATGATCGCAGGCGGGGCCACACAGCATCGCCTTTGCTCGGGCTCAAAAAAGGAGATTGAACATGCTCACCCGCCGTACCGTGTTCGGCGCTGCTTTCGGCAGCATGCTTGCGGCCCCTGCCGTCCTGCGCGCACAGGTCGCTGTCACGGGCGACATCGCCACCATTCTGGCAGGCGTCTCCGATTTCTCCCGCTTCGTGGAAATCGCGCAGCGCGCCGGCGAGATTGACAGGCTGAAGGGCACGCAGGCGCTGACGGTGTTCGCCCCCACCAACGCTGCGTTCGACCGCATGCCGGCCGGCCTTCTTCAGGACCTGCTGGGCCAGTCACAGGGCAGCCAGGCTGGCTCGCCGGACCAGTTCCGCCTGAAGGCACTGGTGACGCATCATATCGTCGCGGGTGTTGTCACCGTGCAGACCATGCGGGGCGGGCAGCGGGATATCCCTTCCCTGAATGGTGGGCTGGTGCGTCTGGATGGTACGGGCAGCGTGCCCACCATTGCGGTGGCCCGGCCTTCGGGTGGACCCTCCAGCAATTTCGGCACCGGCGTCGGCGGGCAGAATGTGCAGCCCCCCGCCCGCATCGTGCTGGCGGATGTGCTGGCCAGCAACGGGGTCGTGCAGGGCATCGACCACGTGCTGCTCCCGTAAGGGGAAAGGGGAGGAGCAGGTCCTCCCTGCTCATTCATCGCGATTGGGGCACGGGGCCTTGGCCGCCGTGCCCATTCGCATGTGCGAAGCGGCTCACTAGCCCTTCCCCGGCAGCGCCGTCATGATGGACGTTCCATCATGTTCCGTTCTCCTTCTGCCGGAAATTCGATCTCCATGGACGACGTCAAGGCGGCTGATACCCGCACCGCTCGCATCACCGCCGAGGAGGCACTGGCCCTCCATGCCGAGGGTAAGCCCGGCAAGCTCGAAATTCGTCTCACCAAGCCATTGACGACGGCGCGCGATCTCAGCCTGGCTTACTCCCCGGGCGTAGCGGAGCCCTGCCTGCACATCCATCGGGATCCGGCCCTGGCCTATGACTACACGGCCAAGGGCAATATGGTCGCCGTCGTCTCCAACGGCACGGCGGTGCTCGGCCTCGGCAATCTGGGTGCCCTGGCGGGCAAGCCGGTGATGGAGGGCAAGGCCGCGCTGTTCAAGCGCTTCGCCGATGTCGATTCCATCGACCTTTGCGTCGATGCCGAGGACGTGGACGCTTTCGTCAATTCCGTCCGCTATCTCGGCCCGTCCTTCGGCGGCATCAATCTGGAAGACATCAAGGCGCCGGAATGCTTCGTCATCGAGCAGCGCCTGCGCGAGCTGATGGACATCCCCGTCTTCCATGACGACCAGCACGGCACGGCCATTGTCGCCGCCGCCGGCCTGATCAACGCCTGCCATCTGACGGGGCGTGAGTTGGCGGATACCAAGCTGGTCATCAACGGTGCCGGCTCCGCCGCCATCGCCTGCGCCGAGCTGGTAAAGGCCCTGGGCATCAAGCCCGAGAACGTCCTGATGTGCGACACCAAGGGCGTGCTCTATCGCGGCCGTACCGAGGGCATGAACCAGTGGAAATCGGCCCACGCCGTCACCACCGACCGCCGCACCCTGTCCCAGGCGCTGGAGGGGGCTGACGCCTTCTTCGGCCTCTCCGTGAAGGGCGCCGTGACGGCCGAGATGGTGCGCTCCATGGCGCCCAATCCCATCATCTTCGCCATGGCCAACCCGGACCCGGAGATCACCCCGGACGAGGCCCGCGCCGTGCGTCCGGACGTCATCGTGGCCACCGGCCGCAGCGACTACCCGAATCAGGTCAATAACGTCCTCGGCTTCCCCTTCATCTTCCGCGGTGCCCTGGACGTGCGCGCCAGCACCATCAACGACGCCATGAAGGTCGCCGCCGCGGAGGCGCTGGCCATGCTGGCGCGTGAGGACGTGCCGGAAGAAGTGGCGGGTGCCGGCGGCGGCAAGGGGCTGAGCTTCGGTCGCAACTACATCATTCCGCATGCTTTCGACCCGCGCCTGATCGCCCGCGTCTCCCCCGCCGTGGCCAAGGCGGCCATGGAGAGCGGCGTGGCCCGCAAGCCGATCATGGACCTGCAGCGCTACGCGCGCGAACTGGCCGGGCGCCTCGATGCCGGCGTCTCCGCGCTGGAGGCCATCACGGAGCGCGTGCGCGCCAATCCGCAGAAGGTGGTGTTCGCGGAAGGCGAGGAAGAGAAGGTCATCCGCGCCGCCATCGCCTTCCGCAACGCGGGCTATGGCACGCCGGTGCTGATCGGGCGCGAGGAGCGGATCAAGGCCACCGTCTCCGCCCTCGGCATCCCGTTGCCGGATGGCGTGGAGATCCACAATGCGCGCCTCTCCGGCAGCAACCTGCGCTACGCCGAGTGGCTCTATGCCCGCCAGCAGCGCAATGGCCTGCTGTTCCGCGACTGCCAGCGGCTGGTGAATCTCGACCGCAACGTCTTCGCCGCCTGCATGGTGGCGCTGGGCGATGCGGACGCGATGATCAGCGGTGTCACCCGCTCCACCGGCGTCACGCTGGAAGGCGTCACCAAGGCCATCGACACGGCGCCGGGCACGGTGCTGTTCGGCCTGACCATGCTGCTCGGCCGTTCCTCCGGCACCACGCTCATCGCCGACACCGCGATCCATGAGCGGCCGGATGCCGGGACGCTGGCGCAGATCGCCATCGCATCCGCCGGAGCCGCGCGCCGCATGGGGCTGGAGCCGCGCGTGGCCTTCCTCTCCTTCTCCAATTTCGGCGCGCCGGGCAGCACCATCACGGGTCCTGCGCAGGATGCGGTGAAGCTGCTGGACGCCCAGGGCGTGGACTTCGAATATGATGGCGAGATGGCAGCCGATGTGGCGCTCGACCCCCGCATGCGTGCCCTCTACCCGTTCTGCCGCCTGACCGGGCCGGCCAATGTGCTGGTGATGCCCGGGCTGCACTCCGCCCACATCCTCACCAAGGCGGTGCCGCGTCTGACCAGTGCCACCGCGCTGGGGCCGGTGCTGGTGGGGCTGGAGCATCCGGTGCAGATCGTCAGCATGGATGCCGGTGTGAACCAGATCCTCGACATGGCCTGCTTCGCGGCCCACGGAGCCGTGAAGCGCGACTGAGACTTGCCGGGGGCGTAAACTTTTTGCGCGCCCGTTGAGCCATATCATCCGGTAGCATTCCCGTAAGGGATAGATGTCGGGGCCCGGCGGCGATTGCCCGCCTGCCGGTGCCCGGACGATCAGGAGCTCACCGGCATGACAGGCATCCCGGCACATCCTGCCGCCGCTCCGGCAGGCCGTCCCTTACCCGGTGGCGAAGGGAAGATCGGCCGGCGCGGGGCCATTCTTGGCAGCTTTTTCGGCGCCATGACCGTCTCCTCGGTCATCCCGGAGCCTGAATTCGAAGCAGCGCGAAGCTGGGCCTTTTTCAAACGGAAGTTCCTGGCGCCGGATGGGCGGGTCGTCGATACCGGCAACCAGGGCATCAGCCATTCGGAAGGGCAGGGCTATGGCATGTTCTTCGCCGCGCATGCGGAAGATCGCCCCAGTTTCGAGCTGATAGCGGATTGGACGCACCGCCACCTCCAGCGCCGCGACGATGCGCTGCATTGCTGGCGCTACGATCCCAACAGCGAAATGCCTGTTGCCGACACGAACAGTGCCACCGATGGCGACATCGTCATCGCCTGGGCACTACAGCGGGCGGCGGCGCAGTGGCGGGTGCCGGCCTGGCGGCAACGCGCCATAGCCATCGCGCAGGATGTGCTGCGCCGCTGCGTGCTGGAGGTTGGAGACCGGCTGGTATTGCTGCCCGGCGCCAGTGGCTTCTTGGACCGGCAGGGGGTCATGCTCAACCTGTCCTACTATGTCTTCCCGGCCCTGGCGGAACTCTCCATGCTGGTGCCCGGCCCGCAATGGAAGCGGCTGGTCGCCGATGGGCGGGCCCTGATCCATGAGAGCCGCTTCGGCCGCTGGGGCCTGCCGGCCGACTGGATCAGCTTGCCGCGCAGCGGTATCGGGCGTGTAACCCTGGCACCGACGCGTCCGCCACGCTTTTCCTACGATGCCGTGCGGGTGCCGCTGTTCCTGGCCTGGGGCGGGTGGCGGGACGACGCGGTGCTGACCGCGGCCGCCTCCTTCTGGATGGACCCGGAGCATGAGCGGTTCCCGGCCTGGACGGATCTGCGCAGCAACGTCATCTCACCCTATCCGGCGGATGCCGGCATCCGTGCCGTGGCGTTTCTCAGCGCCGTCGTGGCCAGTGGCAGCCAGCGGGAGCCACGGCTTCCGCTGCCCTGGCAGGCCCAGAAATACTACGACACTGCCCTTTGCTATCTGGCGCATCTCGCCTGGGCGGAAGCCCGCCTCCAGCGTGTCGCCTGAGCAGGGTGGCTGCCTGCCTCAGGCAGCGTCCAGCAGGCAGAACATCAACTCATGCTTGTTGTGCGCGCCATGGAACACCATCGCGCCCGGAATGGCGGCGAAGGCGGCGGCCGTGTCATGGTCGGTCTCGCCCTGGAATTTCAGCGTGCAGACGAAATTGCGCGCCTTGCCCGCCGCCCGCCAGCGCTGCACCAGCGCGAGAAGCCTGGATGGGTAGCAGATGATGTCGCTGAACAGCCAATCCACCGGCTCCTGCTTCTCGGGCTCCAGCCCGAAGGCGCTCTCAGTGCGGATGGTGACGTTGGGCAGGGCCGCGACGGCGGGGTCCATCTGCGCCTTGTCCACCGCCACCACCTGGCAGCCGAGCTGGGCCAGCGCCCATGTCCAGCCACCAGGGGCGGCGCCGAGGTCGAGGGCTGTCTCCCCGGGGCCGGGCCAGCGGCCGAGGCGGGTAAGGGCCTCCCACAGCTTCAGATAGGCACGGGAAGGGGGGCCTTCGCGGTCCTCCTCGAACTTCACCGTCCCGTTGACGAAGGGGCTGCTCTTGGTGGGGCTGAGCAGCATCCGGTCCGGCGCCAGCAGCGTCCAGGCGCCGAGATGGCCGGTCGGCGCGGGTTCCGGGAAATGCAGCGCGCGTGCCTTCACCGGCGGTAGCGCATCCTCGATCAGCGCCGCACGGCGGTGGTGGGAGACGGCATAGAGAGACCAGTTGCGCTGAATGCCGCGTAGCGCCGAAGCCGCGCTCTTGATGGAAGCGACAGGCATTTCCCGCACGTCGTTCCACACATCCAGCGCCCAGGCGGCGGGCACGGGCGCGGCTTCGCAGAGCGCCAACCGGCCATGCCATTGGGCAATGGAAACACCGGCGCGGCGCAGCTCCTCCTCCAGCTCCGCTTCGAAGCCTTCGGCGGCGAGATAGGCGCTGGCGATGGTCATGCGCGGCGCGCCGCGGCGATGGCGAGGAAGATCCAGCCGAGCATCAGCGTCGTGCCGCCGATGGGCGCGACGCTGCCCAGGGAGGTGCCCGCCAGCGCCCGCCACCACACGGCGAAGCAGAAGGCGAGGGCGCCCAGCGCGAAGCCAGCGCCGGCCAGATGCACGAAGGGGCCGCTGCGGCGCTCCGCCAGCAGGCCGGTGGCGAGCAGCGCCAGCGCGTGCCAGCCCTGCATGGTGAGCGCACTGGAAACCTGCGCAGCCTGCACCGCATCGAGCCCATGGGCGGCCCAGGCGGCCAAGCCCACCGCCACGCAGCCCGAAAGGGCACCGAGAACCAGCCAGAGACGGGAAAGCCAGAGAGGGGCCATCATGGGGCGCTTTCCTTCGGCAGCAGCACATCGGCGCGGGTGGTGTCATCCGGCTCCCAGCCGCCATCCCGGCGGCGGAAGAGCGGGGTGGCGAAGGCGGCGGCCACGGGCACATCCAGCGGCCAGGCAGCCCGCCAGCGGTCCCCCTGCGCCATGGCGACGCAAAGCCCCACGGGCCGGGCACCTGCCGTTTGCAGCAGCGCCAGACCGGCCAGTGCGGAACTGCCGGTGCTGATCACGTCATCGACCAGCAGCACGCGTTTGCCCTGCACACGATGCAGCAGGCGCGGGTCCAGCCACATCCGCCGCGCATCCGGCGCGGTGGAGGAAGAGGTCGGGACCGAATAGGCCTCATCATACCATTTCTTGCGGGAATAGCCGGGGGCGACCCAGTTCGGGTGGCCCAGCACCTCGGCCACCGGCCCGCCGAACACATGCCCCAGTGTCGGCAGCCCCACCACGGCTTCCGCCCCCCAGGCGCGCGCGGCCTCCGCCATCCAGGCGACGATCGGGCGCAGCACCGTGAAGGAAGCCTGGTTGGAGATGAAGCCGGTGACGGCAACCTCGCCATAGTCACGCAACGGCAGCCACAGGAAGCGGCCATCCGGCATGCGGATGGGCGCGGTGTGGGTCCAGGGCCGCGGCAGCGCGGCGGCCTCGTAATGCTGCCAGTATTCGGGGGCCTGTTGCATGCCCCGGCGGATGGCACAGGGCGCGCGAAGTTTCCAGTGCCTTCGGCGGGAGGGAGCCCCGAGCGGACAGCCTGCCCGGTTTCTCCCGAGCCTGGGCGGCATCGATATTCAGGGAAGGCCGGGGAAAGAATTCCCCGGACCCCATCTTCTTTTTTCGAGTTTTTCCGGTGTGGCTGTGGGTAGGGCAGGCTGGAGAGGCCAAGCGTCGGGTCGCGCCGGAGGTCCATGACCTCCGGCGACTGAGGGTTCAGCCCGTGTGGCCCATTTTCAACATCATCAAGAGCATTCCCTCCCGATCCTGAAGCCCCACGCCAAACTCGAAGAAAAAAGAAGGATCAAACGTATA
>JH600062.1:0-33694 GCA_000245075.1 Acetobacteraceae bacterium AT-5844 | reverse complement strand
CGTTTGATGGGGAATTCTTTCCCCAGCCTTCCTTCCATCCTACGCGCCGCGCGTTTCGCTGATGGCCTTGCCCGCGGCGGCGGCCATGAGGCGCGCGTCCGATGCGACGGTGACGAAGCGGAAGCCCTTTTCCACCATCTGCCGCGCATAGGCCGCGCTGCCGTTGTGGATGCAGGGCACCACGCCATGCTCCCGCGCCTTGCGCAGGATCAGCTCGATGGCTTCCACCACCGGCTTCTCGGTCTGGTCGAATTGCGGGGTGCAGCCAAGGGCGAGGGAGAGATCCGCCGGGCCGATATAAACGGCATCGAGTCCTTCGACGGAGAGGATGTCGTCCAGATTGTCGAGCGCCTGCTTTGTCTCGAACATCGCCAGGCCCACCACCGTGTCGTTCGCCTGCGTGGCGTAGCCGGCGCCTGCGTAGAGCGAGGCGCGGATGGGGCCGAAACTGCGCTGGCCACGCGGCGGGTAGCGCAGGGAGGAGACGAAGAGCTCCGCATCCGCGCGGCTGTTGATCATCGGGCAGATGATGCCGTAGGCGCCGGCATCAAGCATCTTCATGATGATGCCGGCATCGAGCCAGGGCACGCGCACAACGGGCACCGTGTCGGTGGTGGAAATGGCCGTCAGCATGGTGAGGGCTGCGCCGTAATCGACAGCGCCATGCTGCATGTCGATGGTCAGCGAATCCCACCCCGCATGCGCCATCACCTCGGCGGAAAAGACGCTGGGAATGGCAAGCCAGCCATTCACCACGGCCTTGTCCTGTGCCCAGAGTGTACGGATCTTGTTCTCACGCATGCCGGCCTGTTTCCTCTCTGCCATGCTGTGCCGGGATTGTGCGCTGCGGCGCGTGAGAGGTGAAGGGGCGCAACGGCGTTGTTGACGCTCGCGGCTTGCTCCCAGCAAGCTTCGCCCCATGACGATCCTCGCCCCCGACAGCTGCTATCCCCGTGACTTCGTTGGCTACGGCGCCAACCCGCCGGACCCGCAATGGCCGGGCGGCGCGAAGCTCGCCGTCTCCTTCGTGCTGAATTACGAGGAGGGCGGCGAGAACACTGTTCTGAACGGTGATGCCGGCAGCGAGATCTATCTGAACGAGACGCCGGGCGGGAATCCCGTGCTCGGCATGCGGGACATCGGCAAGGAAAGCCAGTTCGACTATGGCGCGCGTGCGGGCGTGTGGCGTGTGCTGCGCCTGTTCGCCGAGCGCGACTTCAAGCTGACCGTCTATGGCGTCGGCCGGGCGTTGGAACTGAACCCTGCCATCGGCCGTGCCTTTGCCGAGGCCGGGCATGAGGTGGCGAGCCATGGCTGGCGCTGGATCAACTACCAGAATGTCGATGAGGCCACGGAGCGCCAGCACATCGCGCAATGCGTGGAGACCATCACCCGCACCGTCGGCAAGCCGCCGGTCGGCTGGTACACGGGGCGTATCAGCGAGCAGACACGCCGCCTCGTCGCCGAGCATGGCGGCTTCCTCTACGACAGCGACGCCTATGACGACGACCTGCCCTACTACGTCACCGTCGCGGGCAAGCCGTTGCTGATCATTCCCTACACGCTCGACAACAACGACATGAAATATGCGGTGCCGCCCGGCTTCAGCAGCAATGACGGGTTCGAACAGCATCTGCGCGATGCTTTCGATTTCCTGCGTGCTGAAGGGCAAACTTCACCAAAGATGATGAGTATCGGCCTGCATTGCCGCCTGGTTGGGCGGCCCGCGCGTGCGGCCGCGCTGGCGCGCTTCATGGACCATGTGAAGTCCTGTCCCGATGTCTGGGTGACGACGCGGGAGCAGATCGCGCTGCATTGGCGGAAGGTGCATCCGCCCCGTTGAATCCTGGCCTGGGAAAGGGCCGATGTACTGCCCAGGGGCCTGGAGCAAATGGCGGCGTTAAAGCAGGGGGGGGTCACCTTTCCTCCCGTTTTTCCGCAGCCGGAAGCGCGAATTCCGAAAGAAGATTCTGGAAACGGAATGACATTCAAGTATAGCATCGCTTCGCACGTAACGGGATGGACGTTCCGGAGGATCTCGTGCAAGCCGGTATCAGAAAAATCGTCAGCAGGAGAGATGTAAAATATTCCGACGATGTTTCCGACCGGGTGTCGGAACATTTACAGCGCGGATGGATACTTCTCAGCCATTGCTGTTTTGGTGAGCTTCGTCTCCCCATTGTCATGATCCGCCCTGAGGGCGGGGTGGCTCTATTTGAGCTGTCGGGCCACTGGACGCCTGGCCTCTCTGAAGCGTTTCACGTGGAACTATCCCGTGCCGGCTTTGAGGCGGCCTACCCTGGCTATTTGCCCGTGGTGCACCGCCTGCTGCGGCAGGAGGATGTTCCGCAGCTTCCCCTCATTCTTCGGGAAGCCTTCGCCTTTGAAGAACCTATCAGCATTCCCCCTCAGTCCGGCTGGGCGGAAGCGCTCCGGCTTATGCTCTCGCAGTCGCCTTCATCCGGGCCGACTGCGTCCGTGGCGACGGTATTGGCTTCGCATGTCGTGTCTCGTTCCCCTTTCCGGAGTCAGGCCCTGCTGGCGGGCGCGCTGGCGGTAGGGTTCGTGCTCGGCGCGCTCTCCTGGTCGCGCCCCTGGCAGATCAGCCCGCCAGTGGCGGAGAGGGCCAGCATCACCCCCGCCTCCGCTGCGCCTCCAGCTCTCAACTCTGAGCCCGGCGCTCCAGCAGGGGGAAGCCGCTCCGTTCTGGCGGCCAACCTGCCTGCCGTGAACATTCCCATGGCCACGGCGCCGGCTGCCCAGCTTCCCCTGGAGGCGCCGGCGGCCGCGCTGCTCCCGCCAGCGCTTCATTTTGTGATCCCGTCATGGGCGGAGACGGCATTCCCGATCCTGGAGGGAGAGGCAGCGTTTTTCCTCACTGCTTCCCATCAGGCCGTCATTCCCGCAGAGCCACTGGCTGCGGAACCGGCGGCGGCCACGGTTTACCTCCAGCCTCTGCCGCCGCCCTCCATAGCAAGCCCGCTGGACCCGGCTTCGGGAAGCCTGGCTCCTCCGCCAGAGGCTGGTGCACTCCTCACCGCTACTCCTGCCGAGCTTGCGCCGCCACCCGACACCGCACCCGGGATTCCAGCGCCGCTGCCACAGGCCTCGCTGTCCCCGGTATTTCTCCCCACGACCTCACCTCCTGCTGCCATGGCCGACCCGGTCCTGGTCACCCGCCTGCTACAGCGGGGCGATGAGCTTCTGGCCCTGGGCGACATTTCCGGCGCGCGGCGCCTTCTGGAGCGGGCGGAAGCCGCAGGCAGCGCCAATGCTGCCCTGCGGCTGGCGGAGACTTATGACCCGCGCACCTTGCCCTTCCTCAATGCACGGGGACTGCAGCCAGATCCGGCCGCCGCCCTGGCCTGGTACCGCCGCGCGGAGGCGCGCGGCGCATCGGTGGACCACCGCATCAGAGCCCTGGAGGCCAAACCATGACCGATACCACCCCGCCTGCCCTGACACGGCGCGGCATGCTGCTCACTACTGCGGCGCTCACCGCGGCCGTCGCCGCGGCGTCGCCCCGGCCGGCTGGCGCGCAGAACGTCGCCGTGATCAACAGCATGGTGGCGCGCGCCAATGGCGGCACGGTAGGGGTGATCGCCGGTGGGGTGGAAGGCACCTATATCCGTATCGCCGCCGACCTCGCCTCCGTGCTCGATGACGGAGACGCCCTGCGCGTGCTGCCCATGATCGGCAAGGGGTCGGTCCAGAACATCCTCGACATCATGCTGCTGCGCGGCGTCGATATCGGCATCGTGCAATCCGACGCCCTGACCTTTGCACGCAATCAGAGGCTGGTGCCCGGCATCGACAGCATGATCCAGTACATCGCCAAGCTCTATGACGAGGAAATCCACGTCCTCGCGCGTGAAGACATCCGTTCGTTGCAGGATCTGACGGGAAAGTTCGTCAACATCGATCTCGCCGGCAGCGGCACGGCGATGACCGCGTCCCTGGTGTTCGACATGCTGGGCATCAAGCCGGAGGTGCAGCAGGAGACACAGGATGTGGCGCTGACGCGGCTCCGGGCGGGGGAGATCGCGGCCCTCGTCTTCGTGGCAGGCAAGCCCGCCCGGCTGTTCAGCAACCTCCCGCCCGGCACCGGGCTGCACTTCCTGCCCATCCCCATCACCGAGGCGTTGATCGAGACCTATCTTCCTTCACCCCTGGCTGCGACCGACTATCCAAACCTCATCCCGCCCGAGGCGACCATCGAGACCATCGCGGTGGGTGCCGTCATGGCCGTCTATGCCTGGCAGCCGGGAAGCGAGCGGTACCGCAAGGTCTCCCGCTTCGTGGAGGCCCTCCACGCCCGCTTCCCCGCCTTCCTGCAGCCGCCGCGGCACCCGAAGTGGAAGGACGTGAATCTGGCGGCGCTGGTACCGGGTTGGACACGCTTCAACCCCGGCTCTGCTTCTGCCCGCTGAGGGCAGGGGCACCATACTCCCGAGGCTCATCGAGGCGAGGCGTCCGGACCGGGCGACCTCCCTCCGCCCCTTCCTGCGCCTGCCTGTGCTTCGCGACCTGCGCCGGTAGCTGTGGGCCGTGCCGCCCTAACTGCAACGTGACCCTCCCCCCGAAGCCCCTCCTGCAGAGCTTGAACGCCACCTTCTGGCACGGATTTGAGCCAGATCATGGCAGCCTTCATGCAGCCTGCTGAAATGCGAAGCCGTTCTACCGCCAGGGTCGGCCAGGCTCCGGCAGTGGCAGGAAGAGGGAGTTGCAGATGGGGCGAACTGCCGTGGCAGGCGAGGGCATTCGCCGCACGTCACCTGTCGTGGGCCGGCCAGCTTCCCCGCCGTTCCTTATCTTGTGGGTAGGTGAATTTCCTGTAACGTATTCCGCTGTCGGTACAGCGACATGAAGGGTGGCAACGGCATGTCTGGGCACGCTCTGACCACTGGGGGCGGTCCGCGCGAGAGCTGGCACAGCCAAACCGCCTCAGAGGCGCTCCTGGTCCTCGAAACCTCGACCGAGGGCCTGACGCCGGAGGAAGCGCGAGGGCGCGCCCGGCAATATGGGCCCAACGCCCTGCCGGCGACGCCGGGCCGCAGCCCCCTGTGGCGGTTCCTCTCCCAGTTCAACAACGCGCTGATCTACTTCCTGCTGGCCAGTGCCTGCGCCGCGGCGGCCCTGGGCCACTGGGTCGATTCCGGCGTTATCCTCGGCGTGGTGCTCATCAACGCCGCGGTCGGCTTCGTGCAGGAGGGCAAGGCAGAGCAGGCGCTGAACGCGATCCGCGCGATGATCGCCCCCCGCGCCAGCACGCTCCGCGCCGGGCAGCGCGTCAGCCTCCCGGTGGAGGAACTGGTTCCCGGGGACATCGTGCTGCTCGAAGCGGGAGACCGTGTGCCGGCCGATCTCCGCCTTCTGCGCGCCAATGCGCTGCGGATGGATGAAGCGGTACTGACCGGTGAATCCGTCGCCACCAACAAGGATGACGATCCGGTGGCCGAGGATGCCGCGCTGGGAGACCGGCACAGCATGGCCTATTCCGGCACGCTGGTGGCGGCGGGCAGCGGCCTCGGCATCGTCGTCGCCACCGGGGCGCGGACCGAAATCGGCCGCATCAGCACGCTGGTGAGCGAGGTGCAGACGCTGACCACGCCGCTGCTGCGCAAGATCAACCATTTCGGCCGCCTCTTCACCTGGTATGCGCTGTTTTGCGGCGCGGCGCTGTTTGCCTTCGCGGTCCTTGTGCGCGGCTATGGCTGGGCGGAGGCGCTGATCGCCGTCGTCGCTCTGGCGGTCGGCGCCATTCCGGAAGGGTTGCCGGCGGTGATTTCCATCACCCTCGCCATCGGCGTCCGCCGCATGGCGGCGCGCCATGCCGTCATCCGCCGCCTGCCCGCCGTGGAAACGCTGGGCGCCGTCACCACCATCTGCTCCGACAAGACCGGCACGCTGACCCGCAACGAGATGACCGTCCGCCAGCTCGGCACCTGCGGCGTGAATATCGCGGCGAGCGGTGCCGGCTACGCTCCCGAAGGCCGGCTGACGGCGGCAGGGGGGGAGGACGATGCTGCTGCCATTGCCGCCGCCGCACCGCTGCTACGCGCCGCCATGCTGTGCAACGATGCCCAGCTCCGCCACAGCAAGGGCCATTGGGTGGTGGACGGGGACCCGATGGAAGGCGCCCTGATCACTCTGGGCATGAAGGCGGGGCTGGACCCCGCGCATCTGCGCGCCTCCTGGCCGCGCCGGGCGGAAATCCCCTTTGACCCCCGCAACCGCTACATGGCCACGCTCTGCGAGGCGCCGGAGGGCGCTGGGCGGCTCTTCGTCAAAGGCGCGCCGGAGGTGTTGCTGGAACGCTGCGCGCGCCAAAGCATCGCTGGGGGCGAGGCCCCGCTCGACCGCGCCTTCTGGGAAGGCTGGATCGCCCAGGCCGCGGCGCAAGGGGAACGCGTGCTGGCCTTCGCCTTCCGCCCCGCTGATCCCTCCGCCACGCTGGATGACACCATGCTGGCCGAGGGGCTGGTGCTGCTCGGCCTCGTCAGCTTCATCGACCCGCCGCGCGAGGAAGCGGTGGCGGCCATCCGGCACTGCCACACCGCCGGCATCGCGGTGAAGATGATCACCGGCGACCATGCCGAGACCGCCGCCGCCATCGCCCGCCAGATCGGCCTCTCGCGGAGCCCGGTGGTGATGACCGGCGCGGCGCTGGACGCGCTGCGCGACGACGCTTTCACCGATGCCGTGGAGCGCGCCAGCGTCTTTGCCCGCACCAGCCCCGAGCACAAGCTGCGCATCGTCCGGGCCTTGCAGGCGCGCGGCCAGGTGGTGGCCATGACGGGCGACGGCGTGAACGACGCCCCCGCCGTGAAGCAGGCCGATATCGGCATCGCCATGGGCCGCAAGGGCACCGAAGCCGCCAAGGAGGCGGCCCAGATGGTGCTGATGGACGACAACTTCGCCTCCATCGTCGCCGCCGTGCGGGAAGGCCGCACCGTCTACGACAACATCCGCAAGGTCATCGCCTGGACACTGCCCACCAGCGGTGGCGAGGTGCTGGCCGTCATCGCCGCCATCCTCGTCGGCTTCACCATGCCGATGACGGCGGTGCAGATCCTGTGGATCAACATGGTCACCGCCGTCACCCTCGGCCTGGCCCTGGCCTTCGAGCCGGCGGAGCAGAACGTCATGCGCCGGCCGCCGCGCCCGCCCCAGGCACCGCTGCTCTCCCCCTTCATGCTGTGGCGGGTCGGCTTCGTCTCGTTGCTGTTCGTGGCAGGGTCCCTGGCGATCTTCTTCCATGCGCTGGGCAGCGGCCTGAGCGAGGCCACCGCCCGCACGCTGGTGGTGAACACCATCGTCGCCATGGAAATCTTCTACCTGTTCAACCTCCGCTACCTCCACGGCACCTCGCTGACGGTGCGGGGCCTGCTGGGCACGCCGGTTGTGATCGGTGCCGTCGCCGTGGTGGTCGTTCTGCAACTCGCCTTTACCTATCTCCCATTGATGCAGAGGCTTTTCGGCACGGCGCCGGCGCCGCTGGCGGAAAGCCTGTTCTGCGTGCTCGCCGGGGTGGCTCTGCTCGCCATTCTGGAAGGGGAGAAGCTGGTTTTGAGCCGCTTTGGCCTGTTCGGGGATAGAGCCTGAGCCGGCCCGCCATTCCACCCCCGGCGCCATGCGGCGCCGTAATAAGGAGAACGCTCACATGCTCGTCCGCGACATCATGACCCGCGATGTGATGACGGTCAGCCCTGACACTCCGGTGCCGGCCCTGGCCACCCTGTTCGCCGATCGCGGCATCTCGGGCGTGCCGGTCGTCGAAGCCGATGGCAGCCTGATTGGCCTGGTGACGGAAGGGGACCTGATGCGCCGCCTGGCCGCCGAGGACGAGGCACCGAAGTCCTGGCTCTCGCGCCTCTTCGGTGCGGCACCGAGGCAGGCGCATGACTACGCGCAGATCCACGGCCAGCGTGCGCGGGACGTCATGTCCACCAAGCTGGAGGTGGTGTCGGAGGAGGACACGGTCGCGCATGCCGCGGCCCTGTTGGAGAAGCGCCGCATCCGCCGTCTGCCGGTGGTGAAGGATGGCAGGCTGGCCGGCGTCCTCTCCCGCGCCGACCTGATGCGCGCCGTGCTGGCCCCGGCCGCCAAGGCCGATGTGTCCATCTCCGACCAGGAGATCCGCCGCAATGTGCGCCGTGAGATGCGCAAGCAGGCCTGGGCGGATTCCTATCTCGTCTTCGTGGATGTCACTGGCGGCGTCGTCACATTCCACGGCTTCAGCCGCTCCCCGGATGTGGAGCGCGCCCTGCGCGTGCTGGCCGAGAGCGTGCCGGGCGTGAAGGATGTGAAGCTGGACCTGGTGCCGAAGCCGCCCTTCGTGCTCGACTGACACGTATCCCGCTCAGGAAAAGCGAAAGGCGCGGGGGAAGCAATTCCCCCGCGCATTTTTGTCGGAGCGACTACCCCGGCACCAGCTCCACCTGGAATGCCACCCGGGGCGTAGTCCGGTGCCACGCGTGCATGGCGGCCTCATCGGGGAAGCGGCCGGCGGCAGGGAGTGGCATGGCCTCCGCTTCCAGCAGGAGGGATGCCACGCCCAGCGGCCAGGGCGAGAGGCTGAACCGCCCCTCTTCCGGCAATGCGGCCAGCCGCAGGCTGATCTGCCCGCCCTGTCCATCCGGCGCCTTGATGTCCAGCGGCGTCCTGAGATCACCACACAGTGCCAGGGACAGCGCATCAGCCATGGCGATCATGCCGGTGTCATGCTCCAGCGTGGCGTCATCCAGCCCCAGCGCTTCCGCCCATTGGCGTTGCAGGGGGCGTTGCTCCTGCATGAACGCCTCGATGGCGGCGGTGTCGGCAGGGCTCATCCGCGCGGGGTCGGCGAAGCGCGTGTAGAGAAAAGCGCCATGGCGGGAGACCAGCAGCGCCACCCGCATGCCCCAGGCGGCCAGCGCCCGCGCAATGCCCTGGCGCCACATGGGTGCGTGGGTGGCGGGGCCCAGGGCGCGGAAGCTGTGCGGGCGGCCGGTCTGGCTGTCGAAGCTGGGGTGGCATTCCCAATCCAGCCAGGCGATGTCGTGCTGGTCCGCCGCCAGCAGCAGCGCCCGGTCCAGCGGCCGGTTCCAGTGGCGCAGGATCTGCCCGGCAATCCAGGCGTGGCCGGGCTGGCTGATCGCAAGGGCAGGGGCGGGATGATCGCGGAACATCATGATGGTGCGCTCAGCTCCGCGGCGGGCCAAAGCGGCTTTCCGCCGCCTTGTTGATGTATTGCGAGCAGACCAGCCACCCCTTGAACGGCCGAAGCAATGCCAGGGAGCTGACGATGAGCAGCGGAAAGGTCGTCAGCAGATGCATCCAGAAGGGGGGCTCGTGCCGCAGCTCCAACCAGGCGGCAAAGATCGTGACAGGCACGGCCACGATCGACATGACAAAGAAGGCCGGGCCGTCCGCGGGGTCCGCGAAGCTGTAGTCCAGGCCGCAGACCTCGCACTGCTTCTTCAGGGAGAGAAAGCCTTCGAACAGATGCCCTCGGCCACAGCGCGGGCACAGCCCCCGGACTCCCAGGCGGAACGGCGTCTCCCCCGCGGGCAGCCGGTGCTCGGTCGGTTCTGGCATGGCACTCTCTCCCGGCGCGGGTCCTTTTGCCTTGCGGCAAGACCGACCTTTCGAATGTAGGCAGGGGCCGCCTTGGGCGCACCCACCCCCGTCGAGAGGAAAAGGCCGCCGGGGAGAGTTCGTTTCCCTCGGCGGCGCAAACCCTTCAGCGGAAAGCGCTCCGTGTCCGCTCCGCGAGAATGGCCGCGAGGATCAGCGCGCCGATCATGCCGACATGCTCGGTGGCGGTATGAAAGGCGACAATGGCGCGCTCCCCTTCCAGCGCCCAGAACCGATGGACCAGGGGAATGGTCAGCGCCGTGAAGATGCCGAGCGCGCCTGCCCCGAGCCAGGCCGCGCGGTTGGTGATGATCAGGGCAGAGCCCACAAGCTGGGTGATGATGGTGGCGATGTTGAAGGCCACGGGCGGGTTGAGGCCGAACATGGCCATTTCCGCCACACCGCCCTGGAAGTTGATCAGCTTGGCCAGCCCGCTGCCCCAGAAGGGAAAGGTCAGCAGCACGCGGGCGGCAACCAGCACGGCCTGGTTGTTCAGGATCGATTGGATCATCAGGATGTTTCCCATAGGCCGGGCACGAAAAAACCACACCCGGCGCACCGGATGCGGTTTTGTCACGCTTTGGCCTGAAATGGGAAGTCGTTAGCGGCCCGTCATGATCCGCTCGACCAGCTGCTTCACCGTGGGGATGAAGCCGTTGGAGTAGAACGGGTCGGAGCCGAAGCGATAGGCGTTGTGGCCGGCGAACATCAGATTGTGCTCGATCGAGCCATCATGCGCGATATCCTGCAGCGTCTTCTGGATGCAGAAGCTGCGCGGGTCCGCCTTCTTGCCGTTGGTGTAGTCCGGCCCATGCTGCGTCCAGTTGGAGAAGCGGCAGTGGGACAGGCAGCCCATGCAATCCGTCTGGTCCTTCAGGATCTCACGCGCATTCTCGGGCGTGACGAAGACCAGGGTGGAATCCGGCGTGCGCAGCGCCTCGGTGAAGCCCTGGGCTTCCCAGCCATGCACCCGCTCCAGGTCGCCTGGCGCCAGCCAGACCAGCCGCTTGCGCGGGCCCACGCCATATTCGGCGGTGTGCTCGCCCACGGGCTCGGGGCTGATGGCCACCTGGCGCTCGTTGCGGGCCTCGAGGTCCCGCAGGAAGTCGTTGCGCACGGCGGAAGAGTAGAAGCCCGTCGGCGAGAAGGGCTGCAGCAGCACATCGCCCGCCTTCAGGGAAAGCAGCTTCTGCTTCCAGGCGTCGCTGATGGGGCTTTCCTTCGTCACCAGCGGGCGGGTGCCGAACTGGAAGGCGATGGGGCCGAGCTCGGGATTGTCGATCCAATCCTCCCACTCCTCCAGCCACCAGACACCGCCGGCCATGATGATCGGCACATCGCCCAGGCCGAACTGGCGCATCTGCTCACGCAGCTTGCGCACGCGCTCATAGGGCGCTTCCGGCTTGTTGGGGTCTTCCGAGTTGGAGAGGCCATTATGGCCACCGGCCAGCCACGGATCTTCATACACCACGCCGCCCAGCAACTCCGACACCTTGGAGTAGCTGCGCTTCCACAGCGCGCTGAAGGCGCGGGCGGAGGAGACGATGGGGTAGTAGAAGACGTTGAACTCGCGGGAAATCTCGGCGAGCTTGTAGGGCATGCCCGCGCCGCAGGTGATGCCGTTGATCAGCCCCTTGGCGCCTTCCAGCACGCCGCGCAGGATGCGCTCGGCGCCGCCCATCTCCCACAGCACGTTCATATGCACGCGGCCACGGCCCCCGGCGCGCTCATAGGCCTCGCGCGCCTGGGTGATGCCACCGGAAATACCGTAGGCGACCAGTTCCTCATGGCGCGCCACGCGGGTACGGCCCTTATAGGTCTGGCGAATGACGTTGCCATCGGCGTCGTAGCTGTCCGCATTCACGCCGGAGAAGGTGCCGACGCCACCCGCGCCAGCCCACTCACCACAGGAAGCCCCGGTCGACACGGCGACACCCTTGCCGCCTTCAACCAGCGGCAGCACATCCACCCCACCCATCCGGATCGCGTTGATCGCTTTCAAAGCCGTTTGCCGTTCCTGTGGTTAATGATCACTGATTTGTAATATCACGCCGGTTACATCGATGTCGAAGGGAAGCGGCATCGATGTCCGGAAGTTCCGCCATGTGGCGCAGGCAGGACAGGGATTCAACTCCCGCTCCACCTTTCCTGCCACTACGGCGCTTTTTCGAAGGATTTGAGCCTCTTCGTCGCGCGTTACGCGCGAAGCCGGGGCGGAGAATCCCGCCCCGGTTTCATGCTCAGTCGCGGTGCGGGCGGCGCTCGCGACGCTCGCGGCGCTCACCGCGCGGCTCACGCTCGCCACCTTCCTCGCCTTCCGCGCGCGGGCGGCGGGCGCCGACCTGCTCGGTGATGTCGGCGCCGGTGGCCTGATCGACCACGCGCATGGAGAGCTTCACCTTGCCGCGGTCGTCGAAGCCGATGACCTTGACCTTCACCTTATCGCCGACATTGACGATATCGGCGGTCTTGTTGACGCGCTCATTCGCCAGCTCGGAGATGTGGACCAGGCCGTCCTTGGCGCCGAGGAAGTTCACGAAGGCGCCGAAATCGGCGGTCTTCACCACGGTGCCGTTGTAGATCGAACCCACTTCCGCCTCGGCCGTGATGCCCTTGATGCGGTCGATCGCCGCCTGGGTCGCCTCGGGGCTGGTGGACGCGATCTTGATCGTGCCGTCATCCTCGATGTCGATCTTGGTGCCGGTGGTCTCCACGATGTCGCGGATCACCTTGCCGCCGGTGCCGATGACTTCGCGGATCTTGTCCTTCGGCACGTTGATCACGGTGATCTTCGGCGCATTGCCGGCGACATCCGTGCGGGCGCCGGAGAGGCCCTTGGCCATCTCGCCCAGGATGTGCAGGCGGCCCTGCTTGGCCTGCTCCAGCGCGATCTTCATGATCTCCGGCGTGATGGACGTGATCTTGATGTCCATCTGCAGCGCGGTGATGCCTTCCTCGGAGCCGGCCACCTTGAAGTCCATGTCGCCCAGGTGGTCTTCGTCACCCAGGATGTCGGACAGCACGGCGAAGCCACGGTCTTCCTTGATCAGGCCCATGGCGATACCGGCGCAGGGGCGCTTCAGCGGCGCGCCAGCGTCCATCAGCGACAGGGAGGTGCCGCAGACGGTGGCCATGGAGGAGGAGCCGTTGGACTCCGTGATCTCGGACACCACACGCATGGTGTACGGGAACTTCTCCTTCTCCGGCAGCAGCGGGCGGATGGCGCGCCATGCCAGCTTGCCGTGGCCGATCTCGCGGCGGCCCGGGCTGCCCATCCGGCCCGTCTCGTTCACGGAGAAGGGCGGGAAGTTGTAGTGCAGCATGAAGTTCTCGCGGTACTCGCCCGCGAGCTGGTCGATGATCTGCTCATCCTGCCCGGTGCCCAGCGTCGCCACGCAGAGAGCCTGTGTCTCGCCGCGGGTGAACAGGGCGGAACCATGGGCGCGGGGCAGCACATGCACCTCGGCCACAATCGGGCGGACCGTCTTGGTGTCGCGGCCATCGATGCGGATGCCGGTGTCCAGGATGGCGTTGCGGACCACATCCGCTTCCAGGTCCTTCAGCAGGCCCTTGGCGGCCTCGGCCTCTTCCTCGCTCAGCTGAGCCAGGATCGCCTTCTTGGCCTCGCTCACCTTGCTGTGGCGGATGAGCTTGCGGGTTTCCTTATAGGCCTCGCCGATGGAAGCGGCGCCGAGTTCGGCCAGCTTCTTCTTCAGCGCCACGGTCTCGGCGGATTCCTCCGGCAGATCCCACGGCTCCTTCGCGGCCTTCTCGGCCAGCTCGATGATGCCCTGGATGACCGGCTGGAACGCGGCATGGCCGAAGGTCACGGCGCCGAGCATCACTTCCTCGGTCAGCTCATGCGCCTCGGACTCGACCATCAGCACGCCTTCCTCGGTGCCGGCGACGACCAGGTCCAGCTTGGACTGCTTGATCTGCTCCAGCGTCGGGTTCAGCACGTACTGGCCATCGATATAGCCGACGCGCGCGCCGCCCACCGGGCCGAAGAACGGAATGCCGGAGAGCGTCAGCGCGGCGGAGCAGCCCACCAGGGAGACGATGTCCGGGCTGTTCTCCATGTCGTGCGACAGCACGGTCGCGATGACCTGCACCTCGTTGCGGAACCCTTCCGGGAACAGCGGGCGGATGGGGCGGTCAATCAGGCGGGAGATCAGGGTCTCGGCCTCGGAGGGACGGCCCTCGCGCTTGAAGAAGCCGCCCGGGATCTTGCCGGCCGCGTAGGCCTTCTCCTGGTAGTTCACCGTCAGCGGGAAGAAGTCCTGGCCCGGCTTCACGCTGCGGGCGCCGACCACGGTGCAGAGCACGATGGTGTCGCCCAGGCGGGCCATGACGGCGCCGTCAGCCTGGCGGGCGATCTTGCCCGTCTCCAGCGTCAGGGTCTTGCCGCCCCAGTTGATGTCCTTGCGGAAATAATTGTCGAACATGAAAGTTCCTTGCATCGGCCGCGCCATCTCTCGCGCCGGCCTGCGCCCGGCCGCCCCAGCACGGGACGACCACTTCAATGAGCGATGCGGAACCCAGCCCTGCCGCCCGGCCCGCCCCACCATGGGGGCTGCAAGGACCGGCGTTTCGGGCGGCATGGATGGCCGCGGGGCAACCGCGGAACGCACCATGTGGCCGGAAACGCCGCCACGACCAGAAGTCGCGCTACGACAGATTGGCTGCGGCCCCGCCTACGCTCGCGGGTCCAGCCTACCCGCGAAACGCGGGTAAACCGCGCGCCTTATGGACCGGGGAAGGCTTGGATACCACCGGAAAATGTCCGTGAGGTCCCAGACAGGCCAGGGGCCCCGCCCCCTGGGGCCTGCCGGGATGGAAGCCCCCTGCCGGACCCCCCTGCCGGTTGCAGGGCGTGGAATGCCGGAACGGCGGGGCCTGGGCGCCGCGTCGCGGGACGGTCGTTACGAAGACGACACTTGCCCGGCGGGATGAGCCAAGAAGAGACTGCGGCAGGGACGGAGATCCCTCTTCTAGGACATCATCAGGGAAGAACGCGATGCAAAGAGCAGTCCTCCTGGCTGGGGCAGTGCTTGCGCTGGCCCTCGCGGCGCAGGCCTCGGCTGAGATCATCGTCTCCGGCAACGACAACAAGCGCGCCCTGGTCAACGGCGTGAACACCGTGGTCCGCAACCCGCAGCCGGATACGCTGGCGGTGATCAGCTTCACCAATGGCGAGCCCCGGCTGGTGGGCGAGGTACAGGCGCCGCACTCGGTGATCGGCCCGCCTAACTCGATCGCCGTGACACCCGATGAGAGCCTGGCCCTGGCCAGTTCAGCCGAGAAGCTCGACCCCTCCGACCCCGGCAAGACCGTGCCCGACAACCGTGTCTCGGTGGTAGACCTGAAGGCATCGCCGCCACGCGTGCTGGCGACGCTGGAGGTCGGCGCCGGGCCGTCCGGCATCGCCATCAATCCGGCCGGCACCCTGGCACTGGTGGCCAACCGCAATGGCGGCACCGTCTCTGTACTCCGCATCGCCGGCAATCAGGTCAGCGTCGCCGGCACCGTGCCGATCGGTGCCGCGACCACCGGTGTCTCCGGCGTGGTCTTCACCGCCGATGGGCGGCACGCCCTGGTCACACGGGACAATGACAGCATCGTCTCCGTGCTGCAGATCGAGGGTGAGACGGTAACCAAGCTGGACCGCGACCTGACGGTCGGCGTGCGGCCTTATTCCATCTCGGCCTCTCCGGCCGGCTGGGCGGTGGTCGGCAATGTCGGGCGCAGCGCCAACAACACGGGTGACATGGATACCGTCAGCCTGATCGACCTGTCGCGTGAGCCGTTCCGCACCATCGACACCATCACCGTCGGCCCGACGCCCGAAGGGGTGATGGCCAGCCCCGATGGGGTTCACGCCGTCACGGTGGTGCATAACGGCTCCAGCCGGGCGCCGGCGGACCCGCTGCGGGGACGGGCGATGGTGAAGCTGCTGAAGGTGGAGGGTGGCCGCCTGCGCGTGGTGGCCGAGGCACCGGCGGGAGACTGGGTGCAGGGCATGGCCTTCTCCCGTGATGGCCGCACGCTGCTGATCGGCAACATGGCGGACCGGCAGATCGGCATTTACCAGGTCGATGGCAATACGCTGCGGGCCACCGGCCAGACCTTGCCAGTGAATGGCGGCCCGGCCGCGCTCGGCACTGCCGCGGCCCCGCGGCGGTAAGACTGGTCGGCCTGAATGAAGAAGGCTGGGGAAGAATTTCCCCGGGCCCCTTCTTTTTTCCGTTCGTTTCAGAGTGGAGCTTCAGGCCGAACGGTAGGGCTGGATAACGAAGCCTTAATGAATCTGAAGGTAGCACGGGCTGAACGTGCAGTCGCCGAGGGTCCAGGACCCTCGGCGTAACCCTCGCGGACCCCAGCGGTTCTTCAGGCCTGAACGGCCAGGGCCGTCTCGTAGGCCGCTTCGGTCTTCTCCCGCACTTCCTCTTCCGTCACGCCCGGGGCCAGTTCCACCAGGGTCATGCGGCCAAGCGCACGGTCGATGGTGAAGACGGCCAGTTCCGTCACCACCATGTCCACCACACCCTTGCCGGTCAGCGGCAGGGTGCATTCCTTCAGCAGCTTGGGCTTGCCGCCGGCGGTGTGCTCCATGAGCACCACCACCTTCTTCACGCCGGCGACGAGGTCCATGGCCCCGCCCATGCCCTTCACCATCTTGCCTGGGATCATCCAGTTGGCGAGGTCGCCATTCTCCGCCACCTGCAGCGCGCCGAGGATGGACAGGTCGATATGCCCGCCGCGGATCATGGCGAAGCTGTCGGCCGAGGAGAAGAAGCTGGTGGTGGGCAGCGCCGTGACGGTCTGCTTGCCGGCATTGATCAGGTCCGGGTCCTCGTCCCCCTCATAGGGGAAGGGGCCCATGCCGAGCATGCCGTTCTCGGACTGAAGCTGGACGGAAACGCCGTCCGGAATGTGGTTCGCCACCAGCGTCGGGATGCCGATGCCGAGATTGACGTAGAAGCCGTCTTCCAACTCGCGCGCGGCGCGGGCGGCCATTTCGTCGCGGGTCCAGGCCATGTGCGTTCTCCCTCAGAGCGTGATCGTCGCAGGCCGGCAGGCGCAGACGTGAATCACGCGATCAAACAAAGAATACGGGAGTACGATTCCCTGCCGCCGAAGGCAGGGAGCGTACTCTACGCGACGTTGCTGTTGGCGGGGTTCCCATCCGTCACCCGCTTGCGGACGGTGCGCTGCTCGATCCGCTTCTCATAGCTCGCGGGCAGCTTGACGATGCGCTTCACATAAATGCCCGGGGTGTGGATGTGGTCGGGGTCGATCTGCCCCGGCTCCACCAGCTCCTCCACCTGCACCACGGTCACCTTCGCGGCGGTGGCCATCATCGGGTTGAAGTTGCGGGCGGTCTTGCGGAAGACGAGGTTGCCCTCGGTATCCGCCTTCCAGGCATGGATGATGGCGAGGTCGGCGAAGATGCCGCGCTCCATCACATAGTGCTCGCCGTCGAACTCGCGGGTTTCCTTACCCTCCGCCACGGCGGTGCCGTAGCCGGTCTTGGTGAAGAAGGCGGGAATGCCCGCGCCGCCGGCGCGGATGCGCTCGGCCAGCGTACCCTGCGGGTTGAACTCGATCTCCAGCTCACCGGCCAGGAACTGCTCGGCGAAGGTCTTGTTCTCGCCGACATAGGAAGAAATCATCTTCTTGATCTGGCGGGTCTTCAGCAGCAGGCCCAGCCCGGCATCGTCGATCCCGGCATTGTTGGAGACGACGGTGAGGTCCTTCACCCCGGAATCCCGGATCGCCTCGATCAGCGCGGTTGGGATGCCGCACAGGCCGAAGCCGCCGGAATGGATCAACATGCCGTCCTTCAGCACGCCGTCCAGCGCCGCGCGCGCGTCGGGGTAAATCTTCCGCATCACTTCGCTCCCCAGTCTTGGTCTCAACCAGCTTGGTCTCGGAGGGCAGGCTACCGGGCCCCAGGAGGGGGGGGAAGGGGGCTGGCAAGCCCAATGCAACGCGGCTGCGAAATAATCGTGACAGGGGGCTTGCATGCCCTCCGGCGCGCAGTTATACCGCGCCACCTCGCTGAAGGGCGGGACACACTACGGGGCCATAGCTCAGTTGGTAGAGCGCTTGAATGGCATTCAAGAGGTCAGGGGTTCGACTCCCCTTGGCTCCACCAGTTTTCAAACAGGGCGCTCCGCACGGGGCGCCCTGTTTTGCTTTCTGCCCCCCGTTTGCTTTCTGTCCTGCCAGAAAGGCCGCGACCATGACCCGCGAACCGCACGACCTGCATGAAAGGGCGCGGCGCGACCGCGCAGTCCGCGCCGCCCGTGCGCAGGCCCCCTTCGATACGCTGATCACCGGCGCCACGGTGGCGGACATGGCCACCGGCGAGCTGCGCCCGGCCGATATCGGCCTGGTGGGCCCCCTCATCGCCAGCGTGCACGCCCCCGGCAGCCGGGCGGATGCGGCCACCACGCTGGATGCCACCGGCCTCATCGCCGCCCCCGGGCTGATCGACACGCATATGCATGTCGAGAGCTCGATGATCACGCCGCGCCGCTATGCGGAGGCCGTGGTGCCCCACGGCACCACCACCATCTGCTGGGACCCGCATGAGGTCGGCAACGTCTCCGGCCTGCCCGGCGTGCGCTGGGCGCTGGAGGCGATGCGCGGCCTGCCGCTGCGCGCCCTGGTGATGGCCCCCTCCTGCGTTCCCTCCGCCCCTGGGCTGGAGCGTGCCGGCGCCGATTTCGGCCCCGCCGAACTGGAGGAAATGCTCTCCTGGCCAGAGATCGTCGGCGTGGCCGAGGTGATGGACATGCGCGGCGTCATCGAGCGCAGCCCGCGCATGGCCGGCATCGTCGGCGCCGGGCTGGATGCGGAGAAGCTGGTTTGCGGCCATGCCCGCAGCCTGACCGGCCCGGACCTCCAGGCTTTCGCGAGTGCCGGCATCGGCTCGGACCACGAGATCGTCTCCGGCGACAACCTGCTCGAAAAGCTCCGCGCCGGCTTCACGGTCGAGCTGCGCGGCAGCCACGACCACCTGCTGCCGGAATGCGTCCAGGCCCTCGCCACCCTGCCGCAATATCCGCAGACGCTTACCCTCTGCACCGACGACACCTTCCCCGACGACCTCGCTGCCAAGGGCGGCATGATCGACCTGCTGCAACGCCTCGTTCGCTACGGCATGCCGCCGATGCAGGTGCTGCGCGCCGCCACGCTGAACGCCGCCTATCGCTTCCAGCGCCCCGATCTCGGCCTCGTCGCCCCCGGCCGCCGCGCGGACCTGATCCTGCTGGACGGGCTGGAAAGCCTGGACGTGAAGCATGTCTTCGCCTCCGGCCGCCATGTCGCCGCTAATGGCCGGCTGCTGGTGGAGCTTCCCCCCGAGCCCGATGCCGGCCCCCTGCGCGACACCATGAAGCTGGCCCCGCTCTCGCCGGAGGATTTCCGCATCCTCACCCCCGGGGTCACCACCGGCACCGCCCGGCTGCGCACCGTGGTGAACCCCCGCTTCACCGAATGGGGCGAGGCCGAGGTGCCGGTGAAGGACGGTGTGGCGGCCCTGCCGGAGGACGGCATCTTCATGGCCGTCATCCACCGCCACGGCCTGTTCCCGGCAAAGCCCGTTCTCGGCGTGCTGCAAGGCTGGAGCCGCTGGCGCGGGGCTCTGGCCACCACCGTGGCCCATGATTCCCACAACCTTGTCGTCTTCGGCCGGAACCCGGCTGACCTCGCCGCTGCCGCCAACGCCCTGATCGAATGCGGTGGCGGCATGTCCGTCGCCCAGGGCGGCGCGGTGACGGCCCTGCTGCCGCTGCCGATTTGCGGCCTGCTCTCCGATGCGCCGATCGGCGAGGTCGCCGCGCAATTCGCTGCCGTGAAGGCCGCCTCCGAAGGTATCGCGGACTGGAAGCCGCCCTACCTGATCTTCAAGGCCATTGTTGGCGCGTCCCTCGCCTGCAATGCCGGGCCACATGTCACGGATGTCGGCGTGGCGGATGGCGGGACGGGGGAGACCATCCCGGCGTCGCTGGTGGAGGCGCGGGAAGCGGCCTGAGAGCGGTGCTCTTGCCGGGGGCTCTGCCCCCGCGCCCCCGCCGGGGTGGAAAGTCCACCCCGGACCCCGCTTCGAGTTTGGTTCTTCGCCTGACAGGAAGCGGGGCGCGGGACGCCAGCGGTTTCAAAGAATTTATAAAAGGCCACGCAGGCTGAGCCCTCAGTCGCCGAGGGTCTCAGACCCTCGGCGGAACCAACCAGCCTCAAAAAACTGATGGCGGGGTCTGGGGGATACTATCCCCCCAGCGGGGTCCAGGGGCGGAGCCCCTGGTGTCTCACATCACCATTCCGGCGCGAAATCCGGCTTCACCATCCGCTGGTCTTTCGGCAGCGCGTCGATTGCGGCCACATCCTCGGCGGTCAGTTTCGCCGCCAGGGGAATGGCGTCGAGGTTCGCCTGCTGGGTGCGTGTGCTGCTGGCCTTGGGGATGGGCACCACGCCCGGTTGCCGCAGCAGCCAGGCCAGCGCGACCTGGGAGGCGGAGGCGCCGTATTTCTCGCCGATCTTCGCCAGGGTCTCGTTATCCTGCAGCTTGCCCTGGGCCAGGGGGGAGTAGGCTTCCAGCACGATCTGCCGGGGGCGGCACCATTCCAGCAGCGCGGCCTGGGAGAGCAGCGCGTGGTATTCCACCTGCAGCGCGGCCGGTGTCTCGCCGAGGTCTTCCACCTGTTTCATCAGCTTGACGGGGAAGTTGGAGACACCCCAGGCGCGGATCTGCCCGGCGTCCTTGGCCGCCTTCAGCACCTTGATGGCGCCTTCCAGGTCCATGGCCGGCGTTGGCCAATGGATGAGGAAGAGGTCGAGGTAGTCGGTCTTCAGCAGGGAGAGGGAATTCTCCAGGCTGCGGTAGAGCGGCTCCGGCTCCAGGTTTTCCCACCACACCTTGCTGGTCAGGAAGATATCGCCGCGCGCCACGCCGCTGGCCTGGATGGCGTTGCCCACCTCGGCCTCGTTGCCGTAGCGGGCGGCGGTGTCGATGTGCCGGTAGCCGAGGCGGAGGGCGTTCTCGACCGATTTCTGCCCTTCCGCGTCCCGCAGCTGCCAGGTGCCCAGACCGAGCTTGGGAATGGTGAGCCGCGGAGTTTTTTCGACCGGGATGTTCATGCGGGAATCCTTGGCAGAGGAGCCGGGGAGGCCGCCAACGGTGGCACCTCCCCGGCGAAGTTCCCGCTCAGTGTCTCACCGCTTGGACAGATCGACCAGCCCGGCAAAGCCCGTCTCTGTCCCGAAGGCGAGCTGGGTGCCGGCGGGGTTCCAGGCCAGGCTGGAGATGGCGCCGCGCCCGGGGGCCGCCACGGGCACCACCTTGCCGGAAGCGATTTCCGCCATCAGCACCAGGCCGTCATCGAAGCCGGCGGCCACGACCTCATGCTGCGGGTGGCAGGCCACCTGCGTGCAAAGGATGCCGTCGCCACCGGCCAGCTCCATCGGCGGCTTGCCCATCGGGCCGCCAGCGAAGAACGGCCAGAGCACGATGCAATCCGCGCCCGCGGTGGCGAGCCAGCGGCCCTTCGCGGTGAAGGAGATGGATTTGATCTTCGCCTGGTAGCCGGACATGCGCATGTCCTGCCCGTCCGAGAGCCGCCAGCCATGCAGCGAATTCTCCTGCATGGTGGTGACGACATGGGTGCCGTCCGGGCTGAACCACACGCCCTGGTGGCTGCCCTTCCAGGGCAGGACCTTGGGCGAGCCATCCTTGCTGTTCACGAACCACAGGCTGGCGCCATTGTAGTGGCCGGCCGCCACCCGCTTGCCCTTGGTGTCGAAGGCGATGCCGCCGACGGAAGAGGGGTGCTCCATCTCCCGCAGCTTCCCGGCCTTGCCGAAGAGGTGCAGCTTCTTGCCGACGGAGGCGGCGCGCAGCCCATCCGGGTGGGCGGCCACATGGTCCACCCACTTCATGGTGCCGAGATTGGCAATGACCTCGGTGCTGCCGTCATTCGCCGTGCGCAGCAGCTGGCCGTCATCGCCACCCGTGAGGAAGCCGCTCGCGACATCCGCCACCATGGAGAGGCAGGCGCCGTCATGCGCTTCCACGCGCTTCCACTCACCGGCCAGCTCGGCGGTGGAGGCCAGGCGCAGCGTGCCGTCGCCCAGGGCAAAGGCGGCCGCCTTGCCATCGCGGGAGAAGGTGGCGCCGACTACCCAGGCGCCGAGATCCTCGCCCTTGCCGCGGGAGCTCAGCAGGAAATCGGCGTCGTTGACGGTCTCGCTCATTCGGCCACCGGCGCGGCGATGCAGCCTTCGAAGCCACGGCGCAGGCGCGGGCGGTTCAGGTCACGGCCGATGAAGACGATCTTGGACTTGCGGGCCGCGCCCTCCGGCCAGGGGCCGATATAGTCACCATCCGCGATCATGTGCACGGCCTGGAAGGCGAAGCGGTCATCCTGTCCCTCGAAGGCCAGCACGCCCTTGGTGCGCAGCAGGTCCTGCCCCTTCACCTGCAGCAGCTCACCGATCCACTGGTTGAACTTGCCCTCATCCAGCGGCTGATCCACCTCGAAGGACAGGCTCATGATGTCCTCGTTGTGGGAGTGGTTGTCCTCGCCGGAGAGGAATTCCGGCTCCCGCTCCAGGATGCGCTCCAGCTTGAAGGCCTCGCGGCCCATCACGGCCTCGATCGGCACCTCGGACTTGGTGGCGCGGCGGATTTCGGCATAGGGGTTGATGGCGCGGATGCGGCGCTCGACCTCGGCGGCCTCTTCCTCCGTCACCAGATCCATCTTGTTCAGCACGACGATGTCGGCGAAGGCGATCTGGCTCGCGGCTTCCTTGCTGTCATCCAGCCGGGCGGCGAGGTTCTTGGCATCCACCAGCGTGACGATGGCATCAAGCCGCGTGGCGCGCTTCACATCCTCGTCCATGTAGAAGGTCTGGGCCACCGGGGCGGGGTCGGCCAGGCCCGTGGTCTCGACGATGATGCCGTCGAACTTCTGCCGACGCTTCATCAGACTGCTCAGGATGCGGACGAGATCGCCCCGCACGGTGCAGCAGATGCAGCCATTGTTCATCTCAAACACTTCCTCGTCCGCATCGATGACGAGGTCGTTGTCCACGCCGAGCTCACCGAACTCATTGATGACCACGGCGTATTTCTTGCCGTGCTCCTCGCTGAGGATGCGGTTCAGCAGCGTGGTCTTACCGGCGCCGAGATAGCCGGTCAGCACGGTGACGGGGACGGTGGTATCGGTGTCGCTCATGGGGAGAAATCTTCCTGCCGGTACTGAGGGCGGTCAATCGGTTGGGGCGTTATATGATACGCCTTCCCCGGAAGGTCACGGGGTGTCGGGGCAGGAATGCCCTGTGCGGGAGGATTTGAAGGCGGGGGGCGCCGCCCCCAGGCCCCCGCCGGGGTGGAAAGTCCACCCCGGACCCCGCTTCGAGTTTTTGGAACCTCAAAGCCAAAGCGGCACGCCAGTCGGCGGCGATTTCAAGGAATTATAAAACGCCATGCAGGCTGAGGCGTCAGTCGCCGAGGGTCTCAGACCCTCGGTGGAACCGGCCCTAGCATCGAAAAAAACTGATGGCGGGGTCTGGGGTGACACTGTCACCCCAGCGGGGGTGTCCAGAGGGGGCAGAGCCCCCTTTGGCCGAGGCAGAGGAAGAAGAATTCAGGCCGGCTCCGCCTCTCGCTCCGCCCACATCGCCTGGAAAGCCGGGCGGGCATGGCAGGCGGCCAGCCACGCCTTCACTTTCGGATGTTTCTCGAACAGGGCGGGGGCGGACTGGGCGTAGCGCACGCATTCCGCCACGTTCAGGTCGGCCACGGTGAAGCGCCCGCCCACCAGCCAGCCGCCGCCGGCCATCAGGGCGGAGGCCAGCACGCCGAACTGCTTGTCCAGCCCCGGGAAGGCGCGCTCGATCGCTTCCGGCCCCGCGCGCATGGAGAGGGCCTGCTCCTCCACCGAGGTCGCGGCCCACAGGCTCCACATCATGGCCTGGGCGTCTTCGGCGAGGTCCTTCGGGGCCAGGGGGCCGCCATGCTTGCGCGCCAGATACAGGGTGATGGCCAGGCTCTCGTGCAGAACCAGCCCGTCATCCTCGATGGAGGGGATCAGCCCGTTGGGGTTGATCTCCCGGAAGGCGGGCGAGACCGTGTTGAACGGCGCATCCAGGGCCAGCGGGTCCGCCAGGCGATAGGCCTGGATGACGGGGACGTGCTGGTAGGTCAGGCCCAGTTCCTTGGCCAGCCAGATAGGGCGGGAGGCGCGGGAGCGGAGCACGCCGTAGATCGTCAGGGACATCGGTTTTCCAGTTCCGGGACTGCGCCGGAAGTCTGGACGAAGCGCCGGGGGGAGGGAAGGCGCGAAAGCGGCGCCTGGATCATGCTCCAGGCTCCTGCCTTTGGCCGGTCCGTCTGGGCGATCGCGCTCCGCGTGCTTCCAACGGCGTTGGCCGCTTGCGAAATTCGTCAGCCTCCTGCCAACCGGGGACCAGCTAAGGCGTTGCCTCGTTATATCCTTGGACATGCTGGCATGTGAAGGCGACAGCTTGGCTCGTCAGGGCCTGGGTCGCTTGCTGAAGCGGAAGGCAGAACCCGGAGGGCGTCATGTCCCACAATAGTCAGACCGCACCGAACGGAGCTCCGTCACCCTCCCTTGGACCAGTCTTCATCATATCGGCTTGCTTGATCGCCGTGATTGTCTTGTGCGGTGCGGTGGCCCCGCAAGCGGTCGGCCGCTTCTTCAACGCGGTCCAGGATTGGGTCCTGAGCCGCCTGGGGTGGTTCTATCTGCTTTCAGTGGCGGCTTTCCTGTTCTTTGTCGTGTTTCTGGCTTTCAGCCGCCACGGCGCCGTCCGGCTCGGGCCAAACCATTCGGAGCCCGACTTCAGCTACTCGTCCTGGTTTGCCATGCTCTTCAGCGCAGGCATGGGGATCGGGCTCGTTTTCTTTGGCGTGGCGGAGCCGATCATGCACTTCACCACCCCACCCACCGGTGAGGGCGGGACATTGGAAGCGGCCCGGACGGCCATGCGCCTTACCTTCTTTCACTGGGGCATACATGCATGGGCGATCTATGCCGTCATTGGTCTGTCGCTTGCCTATTTCGGCTTCCGCCATGGCTTGCCGTTGACGATCCGATCCGCGTTTTATCCGCTGATCGGTAATCGGATACATGGCCCGATCGGCCATGCCATCGATATCTTCGCGGTGCTTGGTACCGTCTTTGGCGTTGCTACTTCCCTCGGCCTCGGCGTGCTGCAAATCAATGCGGGGCTGACGCATTTGATGGGCGTGCCGAATTCGCTGATAGTTCAGGTGGCGCTGATCGCAGCCATCACAGGCATGGCGACCATGTCCGCCGTAGCCGGGCTCGATGCTGGTATTCGTCGGCTCAGCGAGCTCAATATGGGCCTTGCTGCATTGCTGCTGTTGTTCGTCGTCGTATTGGGGCCGACGACGTTCCTGCTACGTGCCCTCGTGCAGAATACCGGTGGGTATATCGACCAGTTCTTCGAACGTACTTTTATGCTCTACGCCTACGAGCCCAATGACTGGATTGCGAGTTGGACCCTGTTCTATTGGGCGTGGTGGATTTCCTGGTCTCCCTTCGTGGGCATGTTCATCGCGCGCATCTCGCGAGGCCGCACCATCCGTGAGTTCGTGCTCGGCGTGCTGCTCGTACCCACAGGCTTCACCTTCCTGTGGATGACGGTGTTCGGGAATACCGGCATCTGGCTCCAGACCTCGGGAATAACCACGGCAGTATCCGAGACCGTGGCCACCAGTGTCCCTCTGGCCTTCTTCGTCTTTCTGGAACAGTTTCCCGCGGCGACTTTCACCGCGGCGCTGGCGACACTGCTGGTGGTGACGTTCTTCATCACCTCCGCCGACTCGGCCGCTCTCGTCATCGACACCATCACGGCGGGCGGGGTTGAGAGTGCTCCAGTATGGCGCCGGATTTTCTGGGCGGTCCTGTCCGGGGTCGTGGCCGCCGTGTTGCTCTTCGCCGGAGGCCTGCAAAGCTTACAGACGGCCACCATCGCCAGTGCTCTGCCCTTTGCGATTGTCATGCTGTTGATCTGCTACGGCATGTTGAAGGCATTGCGGCGGGAAGCGCTGCGCGAATCCATCCTTCAGGCGCAGCCTGCCAGCGCCGCCACGGCTGTCAGCTGGCAGCGTCAGCTACACGCCATCCTCCATCACCCCACGCAGAGAGAGGTGCTGGACTATTTGTCCGACACCGCCATTCCGGCCCTGGAAGCGGTGTGCACGGAACTGCGGAACCGTGGGGTACAGGCGGAAATACAGCAGGAGGAGGGGCGTGTTCGTCTGCTGGCCATGGCAGGCACGCCCGCCGAGTTCCGCTACGCCATCCGTGCCCGCGGCTATGCCCTGCCCAGCTTCGCTTACATCGAGCACGGCACGCAGCCCACGGGGCGGGACCGCTATTTCCGCGCCGAGGTTTTCCTGCGTGAAGGTGGGCAGGACTACGACGTCATGGGCTACCGGCGTGACGAACTGATTTCCGACGTACTGGCTCAGTACGAGCGCCATCTCGCCTATTTGCTGGCCGCCGAGCGCATGGGGTGAACAGCCTCCAGCCCATGGCCAATGCGTGGCGCTGCCTCTGGCCGTAAGTGCCCGAATGCCTAGCCCAGCAGGCGGCCGATGACCTGCGCCGTGTAGTCCACCACCGGAATGACCCGCCCGTAATTGATGCGGGTGGGCCCGATGACGCCGATGGCGCCGACGATGTGCTCCTCCCCGTTGCGGAAGGGAGCCACGATCATGGAAAGGCCAGTGGTGTCGAACAGCCCGCTCTCGGCGCCGATGAAGATCTGCACGCCCTGGCCACGCTGGGCCAGTTCCAGCAGGCGCAGCATGGTTTCCTGCGCTTCCAGCCGCTCGAACAGGTGCTGGATTTCATGGACGCGGGCCAGCTCGTCCAGATTCTCCAGCAGCTTGGCCTGGCCCCGCAGGATCAGTGACCCGCCGCCGCCGCCCGCCCGCGTGGCGAGGCCCGCCTCCACCATCTGCTGCGTCAACTGGTCCAGCGCACTTCGGTTGGCCTGGATTTCCTCCGCCACCAGGGAGCGCGTCTCCTCCAGCGTGCGGCCGGAGAGGCGGGCGTTGAGGAAGTTGGAGGCCTGGGTGAAGGCGCTGGGCGGCAGCCCCGCCGGCACCTCGATGACGCGGTTCTCCACCTGCCCATGGGCGTTCACCAGCACCACCAGCGCGCGGCCAGGGGAGAGGGCGACGAACTCGATATGCTTGATCGGCGCCTCGGTCTTGGGCGCCACCACCAGCCCGGCGGCCCCCGCGAGGCCGGAGAGCATCTGCCCTGCTTCGGAGAGCGTTTCCTCGTAGCTGCGGCCGGAGGTGGCGCAGCGCAGTGCGATCGCCTCGCGTTCCTGCTCCGTCAGGTCCCCGAATTCCAGAAGGCCATCGACGAACAGGCGCAGCCCCTGCTCGGTCGGCAGGCGGCCGGCGGAGGTATGCGGCGCATAAAGCAGCCCGGCCTCTTCCAGATCGGCCATGGCGTTGCGGATGGTGGCCGGGGAAAGCGTCAGCGGCAGGCGGCGGGACAGCGTGCGGGAGCCGACAGGCTCACCTGTCTCGACATAAAGCTCGACGACCTGGCGCAGGATCGCCGCGCCGCGGTTATCGAGGCCAGGAAGCAAGGGAGTGCCTCCAAGATCCCTGGGCAGGGCACCTCGCGGATAGCCAGCGCGGGAGAATGGCGGTGCGCCCAACTCAAGCGGTCCCCTTGAAAACCTAGTAAAACGCTAGGGATCGTACCACCTGGCGTCAAGCGCCAGCACGGCCCTTCACTCACAGCTTTGTGCGGCGTGTGAAGAGAGGCGAGCAAATTCTTGTCACATCAGCGCCATCATGCCGTTTCAAGAAGGTGGTGTGAAAGGCCGTATGGCAGAGGAACAGTCAGGAGGTCGCATGACGGACACCCCGCCAAATCGACTCTGGCCCTTGGCATTGATGGGCTGGCTGGCCGCGTTCCCACCCGTGGCCAAGGATGCCGCGGCGCAGACTGCGGAGCCCGCGCGCCTCGGTTATGAAACGGGCGCGCCGGGCAGCCGGACAGCATGGCTGCGGGATGCCCGCGCAATGTATGCGCCGCTCTCCCCCCTGGAGCGCGCCACGATCCGGCGGCGCCGGCGGCGCGACAGGGAATGACGCAAGTGGCCCTCAACGGCCTGCTGGTAGCGTTTCTCCTGTTCTCGCTCCTGGCAGGGCTGGCAGCATTGCTGCTGGAGAGGGCCGCCCGCGCACCCGGCCTGGCAACCATCGTAGCCGTTATAGTGGTCTTCGGCTTGTCCTGGGGCGGGAGCTTATTGCTGGGCGAATGATGCCTTGCGCCTGCGGGGGCTCTGCCCCCGCGCCCCCGCCGGGGTGGAAAGTCCACCCCGGACCCCGCTTCGAATTAGGGCTGTGTTTGAGCCTGAAACGGAGCGCTGGAAGTCAGCACTTTCAAAGGATTTTATAAAAGCCACGCAGGCTGAGACATCAGTCGCCGAGGGTCCAGGACCCTCGGCGGAACAACCGTGCCACACTGTCCAAAACAGATGGCGGGTTCTGGGTGACACTGTCACCCCAGTGGGGGGTCCAGGGGGCAGCGCCCCCTGGCCATGCCGATCAATCAGAGACCAGCGATCAGCGCATCCGCAACCGTCGCCACCTGGCCTTCATCCAGGTACGGATGCATCGGCAGGGACAGCACGCGGGTGCACAGATCCTCGCTGACGGAGAGCGCCGGCCCGTTCGGCAGGCCGGAGGCGTGGGCGCCCGCATAGGCCGGCTGATGGTGCAGTGGCTTCGGGTAGTAGATGGCGCTGGGCACGCCACGCTCCTTCATCGCCGCCTGCACGCGGTCGCGCGTCGCGGAATCCGGCAAGATGACGGTGTAGAGGCCCCAGGCGGACTGGGCGCCCGGGCGCTCCTTTGGCACGACCACATGGCCGCCCAGGCGCTCCGCATACCAGCCGGCGATCCGGGCGCGGGAGGCCAGCTCCTGTTCCAGCAAGGGCAGCTTGCAGAGCAGGATGGCGGCCTGGAGGGTGTCCAGGCGGCCGTTCATGCCGGTGCGCTCCACCTCGTAGCGGGTCTTGCCTTCGCCATGGGTGCGCAGGCTGCGGTAGAGCTCCGCCAGATCCGCGTCATCGGTCAGGATGGCGCCGCCATCGCCGTAGCAGCCCAGGGTTTTGGTCGGGTAGAAGCTCAGCGCCGTCGCGGTCGCCCAGCTGCCGAGGCGCTTGCCATCCAGCGCGCCGCCAAAGGCCTGGGCGGCGTCATCCAGCGCGAACATGCCTTCCGCCTTGCAGATCTCCAGGATCGCGGGCCAGTCGGCTGGCAGGCCGTAGAGATCGACGCCGACGACGGCGCGGGGGCGCAGCTTGCCCTGCTCCTTCACCAGCGCGATGCGGCGCTTCAGGTCGGCGATGTCGATATTGAAGCCATCTTCCGCCACATCCACGAAGACCGGCGTGGCGCCGAGCACCAGCGGCACCTCGGCCGTCGCGGTGTAGGTGAAGGCCGGCAGGAACACGGCGTCGCCCGGGCCGATCTTCTCGGCCATCATGGCGATCTGCAGCGCATCGGTGCCGGAGGAGACGCCCACGGCGTGCTTCGCGCCGGCAAAGGCGGCGAGCTTCTCTTCGACCTCGCGGACCTCGGGGCCGTTCACGAAGGCGCCGCTATCCAGCACTTTGGCGATGCGGGTGTTCATCTCCGCGCGGATCAGCGCCTGCTGCGCCTTCATGTCGAAGAGCGAAATCGGACGCGCGGTGGTCTCGGTGGTCATATTCGGATTGCTCCGGTCAGTCTCTCGGGGGGCCGACCGGGGAAGATGGTCAGGCCTGAATGACGCGGTGATAGGCCGGGATGGCGGCGGATGGGAAATCACCCCGCATTTCAAGTTGCAACGCATCCGCTCCGCTGACCCGCACCGCGGCATCGCGATAGACGCCGCGCGTATCCACCACCAGCGGCGCATGCTCGCGCACCATGGCGAAGTCGATGCCGGGCTGGGGCGTGACGATCAGCACCGCGTCCTGCGCTTCCAGCAAGGCGGGAGTCAGGGGCTGGCTTTCCAGATCCGGCGCCTGGCCGTGCAGGCGGCGTGTGGCGGGGAAGCGCGGCACCAGCGGGTCGTGATAGGCGACCCGCGCCTGCCGTTCCTCCAGCAGGCGGAAGATCTCAATGGCGGGGCTTTCCCGCGTATCCGGCACGCCGGGCTTGTAGGCGAGGCCCAGCAGCAGCACGCGCGCACCACGCAGCGCCACGCCGCGGACATCCAGCGCATCCCGCAACCGGCCGATGACGTAGCGCGGCATGGCATCGTTCACCCGCCCCGCCAGCTCCACGAAATCGCTGGGGACCCCGAGTTCCCGCGCCTTCCAGGCGAGGTAGTAGGGATCGACAGGGATGCAGTGCCCGCCGAGGCCGGGGCCCGGGCGGAAGGGCATGAAGCCGAAGGGCTTGGTCTGGGCCGCGTCGATGACCTCATGCACATCAATGTCGAGCGCGTGGCTGATGCGCTTCAGCTCGTTGACGAGGCCGATATTCACCGCGCGGAAGACGTTTTCGTAAAGTTTTGTCAGCTCGGCCGCGGCGAGGGACGACATCGGCACGAGATGCGGCGTGGCGGCGCCATAAAGCGCCAGCCCGACCTCCAGGCACTCCGGCGTCGCACCCGCCACCAGTTTCGGAACCTTGCCGAAGGTGCCGTCCGGATTGCCGGGGTCTTCCCGTTCCGGGCTGTAGAGGGCGAAGGCGTCCTTGCCGACCCGCAGCCCCGCCTTGGCCAGCGCGGGCAGGACGAATTCCTCCGTGGTGCCGGGGTAGGTGGTGCTCTCCAGCGCGATGGCCTGACCTGGCCGCAGATGCGGCGCCAGGGAAGCCAGGGTCTGCCGCACGGGCTCCAGGATCGGCTCCTTGTGCGGGCCGACAGGGGTGGGGACGCAGATCAGGATGGCATCGCACTCATGCGCCGCCGCGAACTCCTCATGCGCCTCGATGCGGGCGGCGGCGACCCGGCCATCCGCGATCCCGTGGATGGGGCTCTGCCCCGCATTGATGGCGGTGACCTTCTCGCCATCGACATCGAAGCCCGAGACGGCGAAGCCGCATTCAGCGAAGCGCAACGCAAGCGGCAGCCCGGCATAGCCCAGCCCGACGACCCCGATGCGCGCCTCACGGCCCTTGATGCGTTGAATCAGCCGCAGGGCCGTGGTCATGGTCAGCCGGTTCCGGTGTTGTGGTCGAATTCCGGCACCAGCCGGGCGAGTTGCGCCAGCGCGCCGGCGGTGTCCCCCGCGCGGGCGCTGGATGCGATCTGGTCGATGGCCGCGCCCATCTGCGCTGCGTCGGCGGTGCGGGGCGTGGCGACGAGCAGGCCGGGGAATTGCGTGGGCCGCGGCGGCTCCTGCCCGTGGAACAGTTCCTCGAACAGCTTTTCGCCAGGACGCAGGCCGGTGAAGCGGATTTCGATATCCTCATCCGGCCGCAGCCCGGCGAGGCGCACCATCCGCCGCGCCATGTCCACGATCTTGACCGGCTTGCCCATGTCCAGAACGAAAATGCCGCCATCGGCCAGTTCGGGCGGCTGGTCAGCACGGTCCTCGGCGCCGACGACGCTGGCCTGCAGCACGAGGCCCACGGCCTCCCGCACCGTCATGAAGTAGCGGCGCATATCCGGGTGCGTCACCGTCAGTGGGCCGCCGCGCTCCAGCTGGCGCCGGAAGAGCGGCACGACGGAGCCGGTGGAGCCCAGCACATTGCCGAAGCGCACGGTGATGCAGCGCATGCCCTGGTGCTCATGCCGCGCCTGCATGTCCAGCGCCTGGCAATACATTTCTGCGAGTCGCTTGGAAGCGCCCATGACGCTGGTCGGGTTCACCGCCTTGTCGGTGCTGATAAAAACCATGGCGCGGCAGCCGACGGCGCGGGCGGCATCGGCGATGACGCGGGTGCCCTGGGAGTTGGTGAGCAACCCCTCCAGCGGGTCGTTTTCCACCATCGGCACATGCTTCAGCGCGGCGGCGTGGAACACCAGCTCCGGCTGCACATCGTCCATCAGCGTCTTGATGCGCGCGGCATCCCGCACATCGGCCAGCACCGCGCGGCGCGGCACACCCGGATGGTTCTCCGCCAGCTCCAGGTCGATGGAATAGAGGGCAAACTCGCCATGATCGAGCAGGGTGAGCTGGGAGGGGCCGAGGGCCGCCACCTGCCGCGCCAGCTCGCCGCCAATGGTGCCGCCGGCGCCGGTGACAAGCACGCGCCGCCCCTGCACCAGCCGCGCCATGCCCTCGCGGTCCAGCGGCACCTGCGGGCGGTCCAGCAATTCCTCAATGGCCACGGGGCGCAGGTCGTAGCGGCGGGTGCTGACGGTATCCCCGCGCTTGGCGGGGTCCAGCCGCGTCAGGCGCGGGGCGCGGGAGACGGGCACGCCGTGGCGGTCCGCCGCATCCAGCACTTCTTCCAGCGCCTCGCCATGCAGGTCGGGGTCAGCGAGGACGAGCGCGGCGGGCAGGCGTTCCTCGGCGCGGAGCCGGTCCAGCAGCGCGCCCACATCCTCAATGGCGCCGAGGATGGGATAGCCATGGATGCGCCGCCCGGCGGCGCGGGAGCGCGGGGCGAGAATGCCCATCACCTGGAAGCCCGGCGCCCGCTGCTGGATGAGCGCGCGGATGAACAGGTCCGCCGCATCCCCCGTGCCCAGCAGCAGCACCGGCTGGGCCGGCGCATCGGTCACGCGGCCCACGCGGTGTTCCTGCGTCATGCGGCCGATGACGCGCGGTACCATCAGGGCGGCGGAGAGCACGCCCGCATGCAGCAGCGGAAAGGCCGGGTTGGGCGAGACCCAGGTGCCCAGCAGATGTGAGGCCACGGAGAAGATGGCGGCCCCGCCAATGCCCGCGCCGAGCACGCGGTGCAGGTCCCGCAGCGCGGCGAAGCGCAGATATTGCTGCGGCAGCCGCAACGGCAGCGCCGCCGCCACCAGCGAGGCCACGGCGCCGGGCACGGCGCCCACCCACCACATCGGCGGCGGCCATGTGCCGGGGGAGGCGAGCCAGACCGTTGCCGGCAGCGCCACGCCAGCCAGCAGCGCGTCGATGCCGAGATTCATCAGGATGCGTTGGGGGGCCATGGGGGCCGCGTATAGGCGCAGTGGCCCCCAGGGTGAAGCACCTGGTGAAGCATCAGCTGCCGGAGGCCGCTTCACGCCGCTTCGCGCATGGGGGTGGATGTGGTGGCGGGCAGGGGCGCCAGCCGCCCATACAGGGCGACAAGCCGCGCAGCTTCGGCCCCCCAGCCGAAGCATCCGAGCGCAGCCTGTCGCCCTCTCCCCCCCATCTGTGCCCGCAGCGCCGGGTCCCGCAGCCGCTCGATGGCGGCGGCGATGGCGGTGGGGTCATCGGTTTCCACCAGCAGGCCACAGCCCGCCTCTCGCACCACCGCCGCCACTTCCTCGGCGAAGGCGGGGGCGATGATGGGCAGGCCGGCCTGCATACAGTCGAACAGCTTGTGCGGCAGGGCGAGGCGGTGGTTCTCCACCCCCGGCTGGAACAGCACCAGGCCGATATCCGCCCGCGCGGCCTGCGCCAGGGCCTCGGCATGGGGCATCCAGCCCAGCTGCTCCACCTGGCCCGCGACACCGCGCCGTGCCGCATGGGCGGTGAAGTCCTCGCCACTACCATCCGTGATACGGCCGATGAGCCGCAGCCGCGTCTCGGGCGGGCAGTGCGCCAGGGCCTCCAGCATCTCCATCGAGCCTCGCGCGCGGCCGAGTGCGCCGAGATGCACCAGCGTCAGCGGTCCATCCTCATGCGTGCGGGGCGTCACGGAGGCCGGCGAGGCATAGTTCCGCACGGGAATGGTGCGACCGGGCGCGGCGAAATCCTGGTCCAGCCCATCCTTCGCGACCACCACCGCATCCGCATGGCGGGCGGAGAGGCGGCAGGCGAGGCGCAGCGCCGCGCGGCCCAGGGGGCGCAGCGCGCGTGGCAGGCGGCCATCGAGGCGGGAGGGGTAGTGCTCATGCACGTCCAGCACCACCCGCGCGCCGCTCC
>JH600061.1 GCA_000245075.1 Acetobacteraceae bacterium AT-5844 | reverse complement strand
AGGGCTGAGCAAGGGCACTTACGAGAAGGTCAGCAAATCCCTGGCCGAGTAAGGCCGGCAAAGGCGTCGCCGCCCCTTACATCGGGCTGGCGACGCCATAGCTCGCCCCTGATAAGCTTCTGATTCCACAAGCTTCAGCGGCGCGGCACACATCTTGCGATATCCCTCCCGGCCGCCAAAACCGACGGCCTCTCCGGGAGGACACACAACGATGTCACCACGCCTGGATCGCCGAACCATTCGCGGGATGGCCCTGGCCATTGCCCTCGTGCTGCCGAGCCTGCCAGCCTCGGCGGATACCATCCTGTTTGTTGGTAACAGCTTCACTTATGGCGACCCCGCTGGCGGGTCTCCCTCGGTGCGCAACTACCGTGCCGGGACCGTCACGGATCTGAACGGCACCGGTGTCGGTGGCGTGCCAGCGATATTCAAGGCTTTCACCGAGCAGATGGGCCTGGACTACACGGTGAGCCTGGAGACGGTAGGCGGCAGTGGGCTTGATCTGCACTACAATACCAAGCTGCCTCTGATTGATCAGGCCTGGGACCATGTCGTCCTGCAAAGCTACAGCACGCTGGACGTCTCGGCCCCCGGCAATCCGGCCAGGCTGATCCAATATTCATCGCTTCTCGCCGATGTCTTTGCCGCCCGGAACCCGGCGGTGGACATCCAGCTGATGGCCACCTGGTCCCGCGCGGACCAGACCTATCGGCCCAGCGGGCATTGGTACGGCCAGCCGATCAGCGCGATGTACCAGGATGTGCAGGCTGGCTATGAGGCCGCCAAAGCCAACAACCCCTTCATCAGCGGCGTCATTCCTGTCGGCGCCGCCTGGAACGCGGCCATGGAGGCCGGGGTGGCCGACCCGAACCCTTATGATGGCATTACGCCGGGCCAGGTGAATCTCTGGGCACCGGATAGCTACCACGCCAGCGCCTATGGCTATTACCTGGAAGCGCTGGTGGTCTTCGGCCAGATTACCGGCCTCGACCCGCTGAGCCTGGGCGAGACCGAGCGCGTGGCTGCCGACCTCGGCTTCACCGCCGCCCAGACCTATGCGCTGCAACAGATCGCGCATGAGCAGGTGGCCGTGCCGGAACCCTCGAGCCTGCTTATCCTGGGAACCAGCCTCGGCGCGCTGGCCTGGGTCAGGCGGCGGAGGAAGCCGGCGCCGCGCCGCCTCGCAGCATAAGAGCCGCTCCGCCTGTGGTGCCACGGCACCGCAGGCGGCCGCGCCTCACCCCAGCAGCAGCCGCGGCATGACGGAGACGATCCCCGGCACCGCGACCAGCAGGAGAATGAACGCCACCATGATGAGCAGGTAGGGCAGCGTTACCTTCGCGATGGTGCTGAGAGGCTGCCTGGTCAGCCCCTGGATGACGAACAGATTGAAGCCCACCGGCGGCGTGATCTGCGCCATCTCCACCGCGAGCACCAAATAGATGCCGAACCACAGCTTGTCGAAGCCCGCCGCGATGACGAGAGGCAGCACGATCGGCAGCGTCATGACGATCATCGAGAAGCCGTCGAGGAAGCAACCGAGCACGAGATAGAGCAGGGTCAGCACCACGATCAGCATGATGGGCGAGAGGCCCCAGCCGGTGACGACCTCGGCCACATAGCGCGGCACGCCCATGAACGCGGCCACATTGCCGAGGATGGAGGCACCGAGCACGATCAGGCCGATCATGCCGCAGGTCTGCACGGCGCCCAGCCCCACCGCCTTCAGCGTCGGCCAGTTCAGTTCCCCCTGCAATCCGCTGACGATCACCGCCCCCAGCACACCCACGGCGGCAGCCTCGGAGGGCGTGGCGATGCCGGCATACATCGAGCCCAGGACGCAGAGAATCAGGAAGAGGGTAGGCCCCAGCTCACGCAGCGCGGCGAAGCGCTGTCCCCATGTCAGGGCACGCTGCGCTCCACCATCCTGCGGCAGCAAGTCTGGGCGCAGCGTCGTGTGGATCATGATCCACATCATGAAGCACAAGGCGAGCAGGATGCCCGGCAGGAAGCCGGCGGTGAACAGCCGCAGCACCGATTCATCGGCGAGAACGCCGTAGATGATCATCACACTGGAAGGCGGGATAAGGAAACCCAGCGTGCCCGCCCCCGCCAGGCTGCCGATGGCGATGCGCCTGTCGTAGCCGCGCTTGTCCAGCTCCTCGAGCGCGATGCGCCCCACAACCTGCGTCGTCGCGGCAGAGGAGCCGGAAATGGCGGCGAAGATGGTGCAGCCAATGACATTCACATGCAGCAGGCGCCCGGGCAGCAACGCCGCCCAGGGCGCGAGGCCGTTGAACAGGGAACGGGAGAGCTTGGTGCGGAACAGGAACTCGCCCATCAGGATGAAGAGCGGCAGCGCCACCAGTTCTGGCGTGGTCAGGATGTTGAAGGTGTATTGGGAGAGTAGGCGCTCCACCGGGATGTTGCGGAAGGTCCACAACAGGACCAGGGATGTGGCGATCAGGGTGATACCCACCCAGGCGCCAAGCGCCAGCGCACCGAACAGCGTGGCGAAGAGGACGCTGACAACCGCGGTCATTCGGCGACACCCCCTGCCTTGAGGGACTCATCCTCGGTAGGAAGCCCCAGGAATACGCGCAGCAGCCGCGCCGCGAATTGCAGCGCCAGCAGCACGGCCCCGGCGGAGAGAAGGGCATCAGGAATCCAGAGCGGCGTCAGGCTGCCACTGGAGAGCTGCCCCAGGTTCCAGGCGCGGATGGTGAAGCGGATCAGGGACCAGGCCAGGAAACCGCTGACGCAAAGGCCGATGAGCGTGGAGATCACTTCCAGCACCATCAGCCTGCCGCCCTTCGCCTGGGCCAACAACAGCGTGACGCGCACATGCGACCCCGCGCGCAGCCCGGCCGCGGCACCGAACAGGAACACGGCGCCCATCAGATAGGCGCTATATTCCCAGGAGAAGCTCAGCCCGCCGGCCAGCGCGGGCACAAACTTGCCGAGCAGGCCCATCCCCACCTCGATCAGGATCAACCCCAGAAGTGTCACCAGGCACAGAACGGCGATCACGCCGCCGAGCGCACCGATGGCGTCCACCGCGCGGAGCGCCGTCTGCGCGGGCGTGGCCGCCTCACGAGGCAGGGTTGCTGTTCTTGTCGTCATATTCACGCCCTTCCGATTTCGGCGAGACAGGCTTCATTGAACGCGCGACGATCAGGCATGCGCTTCTTGCGCTGTGCCACTCAGCGGCGCGATGCGGTGGCGCATCCCGGCCACCGGCAGCCTGTCAGGACCTTCCAAGTTCGGCGAGGTAAGCGGTGATGATCGGCCTCGCCGCGGGCACGCGCTTGAGGAACTCTTCCTTGATGGGTGCTGTGCGCCGGCGCATCTCCGCCATCATCTCCGGCGAGGGATCCAGGACCTGCATGCCGCCATCGGTCAGCTTCTTCACGCTCGTGGCGTCGTCATTGGCGGCGACGTTCCAGAACTCCGGCTGCAGCCGCCGCGCGACCTCCTCGATCTTGCCCCGGTTCTCGGCGGACAGCCCGTTCCAGCTGTCGAGGTTGATGCTGACGAGCTGGCTGGAGAAGGTGTGGTTGGTGCGGTAGGCCACCTTCAGGAATTCCCAGAAGCGCCCATCCACGCCGGAGGTCGCCGAGGTGGCCACGCCCTCGATCCGCCCGGAGGCCAGCGCCGGCACCACTTCGCCCCAGGGCATCATGGTCCCCGCGCCGCCGAGTAGGTTCGCCATGTCGGCGGTCGTCTTGTCGGAGCTGCGGATGCGCACGCCGCGCAGGCCATCGAGCGAGGAGATCGGCGACTTCAGGTGGATGTACTGCGTCGGCCAGGGAACGATATAGAGGAACTTCTGGTTGTTGCGCGCCGCGATACGTTCGTATTCCGGCATCAGATGCTTGTGCAGCACCTTCAGCTCGTCGAAGGAGCCGACGAGGAAGGAGATACTTTCCACACCCATCGCCGGCTCGTCGCCGATCTGCTGATTGTTCAGGATATCGGCCATGGGCACCAACCCGTCACGCACGGCGGCGAGTTGCTCCGGCCCCTTGAAGCCCAGCGCCCCGCCGGACTGCACATTGATGGTGACGGCGTTGCCGGTGGCCTTGGCGACCTCGGCCGCGAAGCGCTTGACGTTCTGCGTATGGAAGTTGCCGTCGGGCCAGACGGTGGCCAGGTCCAGCTGGGTGGCGGCCGCTGCCCGGCGGATGAAGACCGGCGCGGCAAGCAGGCCGGCAGCGGCGGGCAGGAAGGTGCGACGCGTGATCATCTCGGAACTCCTTCGTGTCAGGTGTCGAATGTCAGCGGGCAGTGCATCCGCTTAGGGCCGTGGAATGGGGGCCTTCGGCGGTTCATTCAGAGCGCAGGCTGGTTGTGCAGGGTCCTCGCTGCAGGTGGGTCGCATCACGAAGCAGCGTAGAACGGCCTCGTGGCCCGGAGAGAAGCAAATTCCGCGCCGCCGCAGCCAGGGCTTGGCAGGCAAGGCGTCAAGGGCGGCCGGGGCAGGCGGCGCTGCATGGATTCCAGGCAACCTGACGGCCCCCTCTTCAACACGCCCCCGGAACTGCCCTAGGCTGCGGGAACACAAAGCCGCGCAGCGGCACAGGGGAGAGTTCATGATGTTGCGGAGAAAACTCGGCGCTGTCCTCGCCATGGGTGCCGCCCTGCTGGCCGGTACCGCCAGCGCGCAGCAGCGGGACCTGACGATCGTCTCCTGGGGCGGGGCCTATCAGGACGCGCAGCGGGAGGTGTTCTTCCGCCCCTTCCAGCAACAGAGCGGTATCCGCCTGCTGGAAGAGACCTGGGATGGCGGCGTCGGCGTGCTGCGCGCCAAGGTCCAGTCCGGCGCCAACAACTGGGATCTGGTGCAGGTGGAGAGCGAGGAGCTCCTCCTGGGCTGCGAGGAAGGGCTGTTCGAGCGTATGGATTTCGCGGCGCTCGGCGGAGAGCAGCGCTTCATCCCCGAGGCCGTCAATGAATGCGGCGTGGGCAATATCCTCTACTCCTTCATCCTGGCCTATGACCGCGGCCGGATGAGCACTGGCCCCGCGACCTGGGCGGATTTCTTCGACACCCAGCGCTTTCCCGGCAAGCGCGGCCTGCGGCGCGGCCCCAAGACGACGCTGGAGATCGCCCTGCTGGCGGATGGCGTGCCACCGGACCAGGTCTACGCCATGCTCGCCACCGATGCCGGGGTGGACCGCGCCTTCCGCAAGCTGGACAGCATCCGGGGCGACCTCGTGTGGTGGGAGCGCGGCAGCCAGCCGGCCCAGTGGCTGGCGAGCGGCGAGGTCGTGATGACCAACGCCTATAACGGCCGCATCACCGCCGCCAACCAGAATGACGGCCGCAATTTCGGCATCGCCTGGCGGAACAACCTGTTCACCCTGGATTCCTGGGTGATCATGAAGGGCAGCCCGAACCGCGCCCAGGCTATCGCCTATCTGAACTTCTGGTCGCAGCCTCAGGTCGCGGCGCTGCTGCCGCCGCGCATCCCCTATGGCACCACGGTGCGGGGCGCCGATGCCGGGCTGCCCGCCAACGTGCTGGAGAACCTGCCGACAGCTCCGCAGAACGCCGAAGGCGCCCTGCAGATCAACGACCGCTTCTGGCTGGATAATCTCGACAAGCTGAGCCAGCGCTTCAACAACTGGGTATCCCGCTGAAACCGAAACTCACCGCGGCGGCGCTGGTGGCGCCGCTGCTGCTCTTCCTGCTGCTGGTCTTCGTTCTGCCGATCGGCGCCTTCCTCACCCGCGCGGTGCAGGAAGCCGACGTACCGCCCGTCCTGCCGCGCACCATCGCGGCGCTGGAGGGGTGGGACGGCGCCGCCACGCCGGGCGAGCCGGCCTTCGCGGCCCTCGTCGAGGATCTTCGTGAAGCGCGGCGGCGGGACCAGGAAACGGGCGGGGGCGCCATCGGCCGCGCCTCGGCGCGCCTGAACAATGACTGGCCCGGCTTCCGCAGCCTGCTGCCCGCCACCGCCCGGCGCATCGCCCAGCCCTTCCAGGGCGAGGCCAAGCCCGCCGTGCTGGCCGCGGCGCCCGAATGGGGGGAGGTGGCGCCCTGGGCCGCCATCCGCCGCGCTTCCGGCCCGATATCGGATTTCCATCTGCTGGCGGTGCTGGACCTGAAGCGCGATGCCGCCGGCGATATCGCCGCCGCGCCGCCGGACCAGGCCATCTTCCGCGCCGTACTGTGGCGGACGCTGTGGATTTCACTCAGCGCCACCGTCATCGCCTTGCTGATCGGCTATCCGCTCGCCTGGCTGATCGCCACGGCCCCTGCCCGCTTCACGCCCTGGCTGCTGGCCGGCGTGCTGCTGCCCTTCTGGACCAGCCTGATCGTCCGCACCGCCGCCTGGATGGTGCTCCTGCAGCGGGAGGGCGTGGTGAACGCCACCCTGCAATCCCTGCGCCTCACCGATGGGCCATTGCCGCTGCTCTTCAACCGGGGCGCGGTGCTGCTGGCCATGGTGCACATTCTGCTGCCCTTCATGGTGCTGCCCATCTATGCCAGCCTGAAGGCGCTGGACTGGCGGCTGCCCCGCGCGGCCATGTCGCTCGGCGCCTCGCCGCTCCGCACCTTCTTCCGCATTTCCCTACCGCTCTCCCTGCCCGGGGTCGGGGCAGGCAGCCTGCTGGTGTTCATCCAGGCGCTGGGCTTCTACGTGACGCCCGCCCTGCTCGGCGGCGCCAACGACCAGATGCTGTCCTATTTCGTCGGCTTCTACGCCACACGCACCGTCAACTGGTCCATGGCCGCCGCGCTGTCCTGCCTGCTGCTGGCCGCCGTCGCCATCGTCGTCGGGCTGTACGCGAAGCTCGTCGGCTTCGAGAAGACGAGGCCCGCATGACCGCCTCCCGCCTCTCCCCTCGCCTCTTCCTCTGGGCCTTCGGCATCCTGGCGCTGGTTTTCCTGCTGGCGCCGGTGCTGGTGATCCTGCCGCTCTCCTTCTCCTCCGGCTCCTTCCTGTATTACCCGCTGCCGGGCCTCTCCCTGCGCTGGTACCAGGATTTCTTCACCTCGGATTTCTGGCTGCCGGCGCTCTGGAACAGCCTGCGGCTCGGCGGCGCCACCGCCCTGCTGGCCGGCACGCTGGGTACGCTGGCCGCCTTTGGCCTGTGGCGCGCGCATTTTCCGGGCCGCCAGGCCGTGATGGCGGTGGTGATGGCGCCCATGGTGGTGCCTGCCATCGTGGTCGCCGTGCCCCTGCTGCTCGCCTTCGGGCCGCTGGGGCTGACGAACAGCTTCTGGGGGCTGCTGCTCGCGCATACCGTGCTCGGCGCGCCCTTCGTCGTCGTCACGGTCCTCGCCGCGCTCGCGCAGTTCGACCCGGTGCAGCTGCGTGCCGCGGCGGCCTGCGGCGCCTCCCCCACCCGGGCCTTCCTGCGCGTCTGCCTGCCGCAGATCGCGCCGGGCGTCGCGGCGGGCGCGGTCTTCGCCTTCGCCACCAGCCTGGATGAAGTCGTGGTGGTGCTGTTCCTCGCCGGGCCGGCGCAGCGCACCCTGCCGCGCCAGATGTTCTCCGGCATGAGCGATTCCATCAGCCTGACCGTCATGGCGGCGGCGATGGTGATGGTCATCCTCTCCTGCCTGCTGTTGCTCGCCGTCACGCTGCTGCGCCGCAAGCCGAAGGAATAAGGCAGGGGAAGCATTCGTGACCCTGCAGGCGAACCGAATCGGCCCTGACGCATTACTCTCGCGTCACTGAACGCCGAAGGGAACGCTTGCCATGGCCACGACCTTCTCCTCCTCCGCTCAGCTGAGCCGGCGCGGCGCGCTGGCAGGCGGGGCCCTGCTGCTGGCGGGCGGGCTGTTCGCCACCCCGCGCCAGGCTTATGCCCAGGCGGCACCCGCCGCCCCGAGCGGCCCTTACACCCTGCCGCCCCTGCCCTATGCCCCCAATGCCAACGAGCCGCATATCGACGCGGCGACCATGGAGCTGCATCACGGCAAGCACCATGCCGCCTATGTCACCAACCTCAACACGGCGCTGAAGGACCACAGCCAATTGGCCGCCCTGCCGCTTGAGGAATTGCTGACCAAGCTGGCCGAGGCGCCGGAGAGCGTCCGCACCGCCCTGCGCAACAATGGCGGCGGCCACGCCAACCATGCGATGTTCTGGCAGATCATGGGCGGCAAGGACAGCACGCCCAGCGGTGAGCTGGCCGAGGCCATCACGCGCGATCTCGGTGGCCTGGACAAGATGAAGAGCGACTTCAACACAGCGGGCGGCCGCGTCTTCGGCTCCGGCTGGGTGTTCGTCACCGTCGCGCGGGATGGCAAGCTGGCGCTGACCAGCCGGCCGAACCAGGACACGCCGCTGATGGAGGGCACGAAGGTCCTGTTCGGCAACGACGTCTGGGAGCACGCCTATTATCTGAAGTACCAGAACCGGCGGCCGGAATATCTCGCCGCCTGGTGGAATGTGGTCGACTGGGCGAAGGTCGGCGAGCGCTATACGGCGGCGAAAGCGGGCACCTTGAAGGTCTAGCCACGCGCGGCTGCTTTCACGGCATGGCCGGGGTGGGCAATCCACCCCGGCCTCTGGGCGTCAATCGGCCAGTTCGCGGCGCGGGTCGAAGGAAGGGTGCCGCTGGGCCCAGTCGCGCAGGGCTTCTTCCAGGGTTTCATCCACCGGGCCGGCAACAAGCTTCAGAGTCACATACTGGTCGCCCGCGCCCTTGTTGCCATGGGCCGGCACGCCCTTGCCGCGCAGCCGCAGCCGGGTGCCGCTGCCGGAATGCCTGGGCACGTTCACGCTCACGGGTCCGCTTGGCGTCGGCACCGTGATCTTGCCGCCCAGCACCGCCTCCGCGAGGGTGACGGGGACCTCGATATGAATATCCCGCCCCTCCCGCCGGAACAGCGGATGCGGTGCTACCTGGATTTCGATCAGCGCGTCGCCAGACGGGCCACCGTTGAAGCCGGGGCCGCCCTGGCCCTTCAGGCGCATGGTCTGCCCATCCTCGATACCCGGCGGCACCTTCACTTCCAGGCTGCGGCCGTCAGGCATGGTCAGGCGCTGGGCGGTGCCACGGACCGCATCCAGAAAATCCAGCCGCAGCCGATAGCTTTGGTCCTGGCCCCGCACGCGGCGGGCCTCGCCGCCGGTACGGCTCCGGCCAAACAGCTCGGAGAAAATGTCGGAGAAATCCTCGCTACCGAAGCCATTCTGGGCGAAGGGGTTGGCGCCGTGATACGCACCGCCCTGCCCGCGGTCCCCGAAACCGGCGAAGCCCTGCTCCTGCCCGCTGGCATCGATCTCGCCCCGGTCGAAACGCGCGCGCTTCTCAGGATCGGACAGCAGGGCATGGGCCGCGGAAGCTTCCTTGAAGCGCTCTTCCGCCACTTTGTCGCCGGGGTTCATATCCGGGTGATAGCGCTTGGCCAGCTTGCGATAGGCGGAACGGATCTCCGCCTCGCTGGCGCTGCGCGACACGCCCAAAGCCTCGTAGGGATTTTTTGCCATGCTCTCTTGCCTCGCGGGCCGCAGGCCGGGAAAGGCGGGCCGGACCAACGCGTTACAATATCAGGTATCCATTGACGATGGTGTTTCAAGGCCAGGCTCCGGCCAGGCCGCCGCTTCTGGCCCAGGATATGCATGGGGAAACCGCCGCCATGTCCAAGACGCATGTCCCGGCGCGCAGCTTCACAGCCCTGGCCGGCCATGTTACAGCCTGCGGGCCAGTCAACCTCAGGAACGAGAATGTCTGCGCCGACCAAGGCCGTGAATGTCGTCATCCAGGCCGGCGGAAAGGGCACACGCCTCGAACAATATAGTTGGAACAAGCCGAAATGCCTTGTTCCGGTCGATGGCAAGCCACTCATCTACCATACGTTCGAGGCTTTCCCCGGCGCGCGCTTTTTCGTTATTTCCGATTACAAGAAGGACATCGTCTCCCGCTTCCTGGAGGTCTTCCGCCCGGATGTGGATTTCGAGATCGTCGAAGTGGATGGCACGAGCGGCAATGTCGCCGGCATTCCGGAAGCCGTCTCCAGAATCGATCCCGCCGAGCCGGTGACGGTCGTCTGGTGCGACCTGAAATTCGATGAGCCGCCCGCCATCGCGGCAACGGACAAGGTCGTGGTTGGCACCACCCAATCCTTCACCTGCCGCTGGTCGGTTCAGGAGGATGGCAGCCTGGCCGAGAAGCGCTCGGACACCACCGGCATCATCGGCCTCTTCGCCTTCCCACGAGCAGAGATGCTGCGTGAGATGCCCCGTGCCGGCGAGTTCGTGGACTGGCTCTCCCGTTCCGGCCATCCCACGATGAGCGCCGAGTTCAATGCCGTGAAGGAAATCGGCACCATCGATGCGCTGCTGGACCAATGGTCCGCCACCGGCCATGCCCGCTTCTTCAACGATGTCGAGATCCTGCCGGAACGCGTGATCAAGCGCGCCAAATTGCCGGAATTCCAGCCCCTGCTGGACGGAGAGGTGGCCTGGTACAAGCACGCCGCCGAGCTCGGCTTCCGCAACATGCCGCAGCTGCTGGCCGAGAGCCCGCTGACCATCAGCCGCATCCAGGGCCGCCATCCCTTCGAATTCGCGGAAAGCATGCGCGGGCGGGAGGCGGCCCTGCAGCGGATCATGCAGCGGCTGGAAGAATTGCACGCCCTGGAATCCGGCCCCGCTTCAGATGCCGTCGGCCACGAGGTCTACGCCACCAAGACGCTGCAACGGCTGGAGAATATCCGCCGCCTGCTGCCGGAGCTGGAGAGCATCGAAAGCTTCCGGGTGAATGGCACGCCCTGCCGCAACATCCTGCACCCCGCGCATCACGACTGGTTCCGGGACGCGACCCGCGCCGTGCTGCCCAGCCGCTTCCACTTCATCCATGGCGACCCGACCTTCAGCAACATGCTGCTGGATGCGGAGGGTGAGCCCTGGTTCATGGACCCGCGCGGCAAGTTCGGCTCGAGCTGGTTCCTGGGGGATGCCAATTACGACTGGGCCAAGCTCTACTACTCGGTCGCCGGCGAGTACGATAATTTCAACCGGCGCCAGTTCGTGCTCGAAATGCAGGACCGGAACGTGACGATCCAGATCCGCCCCGGCGGCTGGGCGCATCTGAAGGGCGCCTTCAAGGAATTCCGCCCGAAGGATTTCCGCAAGATCCGCGCCATCCATGGCCTGATCTGGCTCTCCCTCAGCGGCTATGTCAGCGACGATTACGATTCCATCCTGGCCTCCTTCTTCATGGGTCTGCTGACACTGGAAGAGGCCCTGGCCTGACGTCGCGCCGGGCGCGGAGCATACGGCATCCGGAGCGCTGCTGGCGCTGCGCGGGCCGGAGGGTAAGCAAAACGCTGCGCTCTCCATGCGGGGCGGCGAGTGGTGCATGGGGTTCGGCGACGCCGTGGCCGATGTTCAGAAGCACAGCCGGCATGATCTTCGCGGACTGGCTCGCGGCGCCTGCGTAAGCGGCGCACACGGCGGAGGAGGGCTCGCCCCCCTCGCCGTCGCCTCCGCGGGTGGTCAGACCACCGTCAGCTTCACATCCACATTGTTGCGGGTGGCGTTGGAGTAGGGGCACACCTGGTGCGCCTTCTGCACCAGCGCCTCGGCCTGCGCCTTGTCCACGCCCGGCAGCGAGATATCCAGCGCCGCCGTGATGCCGAAGCCACCCTCGGAGCGGGGGCCGATGCCCACGGTGGCGGTCACCGTCGTCTCGGCAGGCACGCGGGGCAGGCTCTTGTCGTTGTTGGCCACGGCCTTCATCGCCCCCAGGAAGCAGGCGGAATAGCCGGCGGCGAAGAGCTGCTCCGGATTGTTGCCGTCGCCATTGCCGCCCATCTCCTTGGGCACAGCCAGCTTCACGTCCAGGGCGCCGTCCTTGGTCTTGGCGCGGCCATCGCGGCCGCCGGTAGCCGTGGCGGAGGTCGTGTACTTCACGTCGACTGGCATCGTCTTCTCCTGCTTCTGCTTGGCCCGGTCCACCCGGGCGCGCACAGGCTATGTTCGGTGCCTGGCCGCCCGCGACAAGGGGGCGGCCAAGGCAAGGCCGTCAGACGCGCTGCAACGCCTTGTGAGGCAGAGGCGGCAACTCCACCCGCACGGCATCCCCGGGGCGCACCACGCCGCCCTGAAGGACCACCCCCATGATGCCGGCCTTGCGCACCACCTGGCCGGCCTCGTCCCGCCCCAGCAGGGCGCGCATGAGGCCGGGGCGGAAGCCATCGAGCTGCGTGCAGGGGTTGCGCAAACCCGTGATGCGGACCCGCGCGGCCTCGCCAAGATGCAGCACCGTGTCCTGCGGCAGGGCAAGCAGATCCAAGCCGGTGGTGGTGACGTTCTCGCCGATATCGCCCGGCCGGATCTCGAAGCCCTTGCCATGCAGCTCGTCGAGGATCTCCCGGTGCAGCAGATGCACCTGCCGCAAATTGGGCTGGGTCGGGTCAACCCGCACGCGGGAGCGGTGCTTCACCGTCTCGCCGGCATGGGCATCGCCCTCCACCCCCAGCCCGGCCAGCAGGGTGATGCCGTCGCACACCCCCTTGCTGAAGCCGTGGACGCCGCTGCGCGCGACTGCCAGGACATTGCCTTCCATGCGCCTCATCTCCGCTTCACCCCCATCGCCCTGGCACGGGGAGGCAGGCAGGGGAAGGCGAATTCGGCGGCCTTCGGCTCATCGGGCAGTTACGCCGCCACCGCATCCAGACCGGCGGCACAGGCGGCGCGGACAACCCGCCAAACCCATCCGCGCCCTCATCTCAAGGCAGCGCGGGGTCCTGCGGTGCCGCCAGCGCAGGGTCCTCCAGCTCCACCGACTCGATTCGCCCGCCACGGCGAACGATCTTGTCGGTGCTGATCTCGATGTCGCGGATATCCTTCTGGGCCTGGTCGAAATGCTTCTTCAGGCTGTTCACGCGGCCATCCAGCCGGCTCACATCCTCCACCAGCTTCACCACTTCCTCTTGGATGCGGCCGGCCTGTGCCCGCATGCGCACATCCTGCATCAGCGCCCGCATGGCGCTCAGCATGGCCCAGAGCGTGGTGGGCGAAGCGATATACACCCGCCGCCGCTGCGCATCGTCCACCACCCCCGCGAAGCTAGTGTGCAGCTCGGCGAAAACAGCCTCTGACGGAACGAAGAGGATGGCGGCGTCCGCCGTCTCACCCGTAATCAGGTATTTCCTCGAAATGTCGTCGACATGCTTTTTCATGTCGGTGCCAAACTGGCGGGCGGCGGCGGTGCGGGCACCGACATCCTCCCCGGCCTCCCGCAGCGCCTGCCACGCCTCCAGCGGAAACTTGCTGTCCACCACCACCGGCCCCGGCGGATGCGGCAGCCGGATCAGGCAGTCGCAGCGCGTGCCGTTGGAGAGGACATGCTGCCAGGAGAAGCCATCCGCCGGCAGCCGGTCCTCGATCAACTGGCGCAGCTGCATTTCGCCAAAGGCGCCGCGGGACTGCTTGTTGCCCAGGATGCCCACCAGATTGGTCACCTGGCTGCCCAGCGCCTCCATGTTCTGGCGCGCCGCATCGATCACGGCCAGCCGCTCATGGATCTGCCCCGCCGTCTCCTGCGCCTTCTGCGCCTGCTCGCCCAGAATGCGCGCCAGCTTCTCGTTCTGCGCGGCGATGGCCTTGGTCAGCCCCTCCGCCTGCGCCGCCAGACGGTCGTTCTGGCCAGCCAACGCCTGCGCCAGCGTCTCCGTCAGGCCCTGGCTCGCAGTTACGATGCGCTCATTCTGCCCGGCCAGCGCCTCGCTCAGCGCGGTGGCGGAAGCGGTCAGCCGGTCTGCCAGCGCCTTCTCCTGGACAGCCAGCCGCTCGGCCGCCGCCAGCCTGTCCTGCGCCATGCGGCGATCCTGCGCGGCCAGGGCCTCATCCAGCCGCCGTGCCGTGCCCTCCAACCGCTCGGCAAGCAGGCGGTCCTGCTGCGCCAGGCGGTCCATCGTGGAATTCGCCAGCCGGTCCAGCGCCGCGCCATGCGATTCCAGCTTGCCCGCCAAAACGGCGAATATCTCCGCCCCGCCGGAGGAAGGCCGCCGCAGCACCGCCAGCCCCAACGCCACCAAGGCGATGACGCAGATGAAAAGGGCGAGGGGCAGAATCCAGTCAGGCATCATTCTCTCCGCTACCCGGGCATCTTAGCCATGCCGGTCGGGGAGGAGAACGGATGTTCCGGATGGCGAAGCTTGGGGGAATGAATTCCCCAAACCCCCTTCTTTTCTTTCTTCGAGTTTTCGGGTGCGCCTTGCAGGCGACACCCTTTCTGGCGGGTTGAGTGCGCCGAGGGCCTGGTTTGGCCCTCGGCGACTGAGGGGCCAGCCCGCGTGGCCTTTTAGATTCTTTGGCTTCGCCAAGCTGGCGTCACGGTCCGGCCTTCAGGCCCGAACCCAAACTCGAAGAAAAAGATGAGGGTGGTCTGGAGGGAGAATTCTTTCTCCCTCCAGCCTTCAACCTCTCAGTGCCGGAAATGGCGCATCCCGGTCAGCACCATCGCGAGGCCGGCCTCATCCGCCGCCGCGATCACTTCATTGTCGCGGATGGAGCCACCCGGCTGGATCACCGCCGTGGCGCCGGCCGCCGCAGCGGCTTGCAGGCCGTCCGCGAAGGGGAAGAAGGCGTCGGAGGCGACGACGGAGCCATGGGCCAGCGGCGCTTCCAGCCCGGCGGCCTTGGCGGCTTCGGCGGACTTCCAGGCAGCGATGCGGGCGCTGTCCACCCGGCTCATCTGCCCCGCGCCGACGCCAACGGTGGCGCCGCCCTTGGCGTAGACGATGGCGTTGGACTTCACATGCTTGCAGACACGGAAGGCGAAGAGCAGGTCCGCCATCTCCTGCTCGGTCGGCGCGCGCTTGGTCACCACCTTCAGGGTGGAGGCATCGACGCGGCCGGCATCGCGGGACTGGGCCAGGAAGCCGCCCGAGACGGAGCGGAAGATGCGGCCCGCCGCCGCCGGGTCCGGCATGCCGCCGGTCAGCAACAGGCGCAGGTTCTTCTTGCGGGCGAAGATGGCCTTGGCTTCGTCATCCGCATCCGGGGCGATGACGACCTCGGTGAAGATGGCGGAAATCTTCTCGGCCGAGGCGCCATCCAGCTTGCGGTTGGCCGCGATGATGCCGCCGAAGGCGGAGACGGGGTCGCAGCGCAGCGCCAGGTCCCAGGCCGCCGAAAGATCGGCGGCCGTGGCCACGCCGCAGGGGTTGGCGTGCTTGACGATGACGATGGAGGGCTGATCGAACTCGGCGACGCATTCGAAGGCGGCGTCCGTGTCGTTCAGGTTGTTGTAGGAGAGTTCCTTGCCCTGCACCTGCACGGCGGTGGCCACGCCGGGGCGGTTGCTGCCATCGGTATAGAAGGCAGCCTGCTGATGCGGGTTCTCGCCATAGCGCAGCGTCTGCTTCAGCACGCCGGGGATGGAGAGGCTCGGCGGGAATTCCTGCTCCAGCTTCTCCGCGAACCAGGCGGAGATGGCGGCGTCATAGGCCGCGGTGCGGGAGAAAGCGGCGGCGGCCAGCCGCTTGCGGGTGGCAAGGCTGGTGCCGCCCGTCGCCTCGATCTCGGCGCGCAGCTCGGCCAGCTGGGCGGCATCCGTCACCACCGCCACATCGGCATGGTTCTTGGCGGCGGCGCGGGTCAGCGCCGGGCCGCCGATATCGATTTCCTCGACCGTCTCGGCATAGGAGGCGCCCTTCGCCACCGTCGCCTCGAAGGGGTAGAGGTTGGAGACGAGCAGGTCGATCGGGGCGATCTTGTGCTCTTCCATCTGCGCGACATGCTTCGGGTCATCCCGCCGGCCCAGCAGGCCGCCATGGATCTGCGGCACCAGCGTCTTCACGCGGCCGTCCAGTATCTCGGGGAAGCCGGTGTGGTCCGACACCTCGGTGACGGGGATGCCGTTCTCCCGCAGCAGCCGGGCGCTGCCGCCGGTGGAAAGGATTTCGGCGCCGGTCCCGGAGAGGAAGCGGGCGAAATCGACCAGGCCGGTCTTGTCGTACACCGAGATCAGGGCGCGACGGATTTTCACGAGATCGGTCATGGGGCGGGCTACCTTCCGGGGCCGAGGAGCTTGTCGGCGCCGGGATAGACCGTTGTGCCGCGATGCTCAACCGGAGGCGGCGCAGGGCAGCCCCGCCATTTGTTTCAGGAAGATGGCATGAAGGCGAAGGGCACGGCGCGGCCGGCGGCGGCGGCGCGCACGCTGCCATGGCCCTCACCCGGGAACTCCTGCACCTCCAGCGCGGCCAGGTGGCCATCCATGCCGCGCAGGGCCTCGGCCATCTCCCGCACATTGGCGCCCATGACGCGGCGGGCGCCGCCGGGGAAGAACGCGTTGCCACGGCCATCCGGGCGGGCACGGCCTTCCAACTCTCCGAAGGTCATTTGCAGGCGCGGCGGTGTGGCGGGGGCGGGGTGGGCACCGAAGGCCTCGGCCTCGCGCATCAACATCCCGTCTCCCCACCAGATGGAGGGGCTGGCGGCGACATAAGCCGAAAAGGCCTCCGTGCGGGTGAACAGGGCGTGGAGGACGAAGAGCCCGCCATAGGAATGGCCGAACAGCGCCTGCCGGGCCGGGTCCGTAGGGTAAGCGGCGGCAATGGCGGGGCGCAGTTCCTCCACCAGCATGGCCAGCAAGGCGTCCGCCCCGCCGCTGGGCCGGCGGGAGCCCGCGACCGGCAGGGTATATTCGAAATCACGCCGATGTGCTTCCGCTTCGTCCAGCGGGAAGTCGATGGCGACCACCACACCCTGGGCCGCCCGCGGCAGGAAGCGGCTGGCACCGGTCAGCACCTCGAACATCGCGTTGCCATCCAGCGCGTAGAGCACCGGCCAGCCTGCCGCCGGCGCCTGGCGCTCCGGCCAGGAGACCAGCACCCGGTACCGGCGGCCGCTCTTCGCCGTGAAGTCCCATTCCTCGGCCTGGGCCAGCGTGAAGGGCCTGCGGCCCGGCGCGGCCCTCGCCGGAAGGGGCGCGCCGAGCAGCGCAACACCGCCTGCTCCCCAGGCGAAAAGGGTCCGACGTGCCAGCCTCATACGCTTCTCCTCATGCTCAGCCGGGCCCGCCATGGCCGGCCAGCCAACTTGCCCCCGTCTGGTCCGCGCCGGAGGGCAGCGGCGCAAGCGGGCTGGTCATCCAGGCCAGCAGGTCCGCGGTTACCACTTGCCGCACTTTGTCACGCAGCAGCAGGTGATAGCCGTCCCGGTACCGGGCCAGCCTCGGGCCCGGCGGCATACGCCTCAGGCTCTCCCGTGTCACGCCGGGGGGCACCACGCTGTCCTTCTCCCCCTGCATGATCAGCACGGGCATGGCGCAGCAGCGGGGAAGCGCGGCGCTGGCGCGGTCCATGACATCCAGCAGGCCCCAGGCAGCGTCGATGCGCGTCTGCTTGATCACCAGCGGGTCTCGCCCGTTGCGGCGCAATGCATCGGTGTTGTCGCTGGCGGTGATGCCGCCCGCCGCCGCCGGAAAGGCCATGGCCGGCATGCTGTGCGCCAGCGTCCAGAACAGGCCGACCCCGACCGGGCCAATGGCGGCACGCGACCAGAAGGCGGGGGCGAGCAGCACCAGCCCGTCCAGCGGCGGCACTGGCTCCCCGGTCGCCGCCAGCACCGCCACTGCCGCGCCCATGCTCTCCCCCATCAGGAACAGCGGCACGCCGGGATGCGCGGCGCGCAGGGCGCGGATGGCGGCACGGGCATCGGCCACCATGGCATCGGTGCCGGGCCAGTAGCCCCGCGCCGGCGCCTGGCCGAAGCCGCGCTGGTCGTAGGCCTGCACCTCGATGCCTGCTGCCGTCAGCGTGCCGACGCTATCCAGCAGGAAGTTGCCGGAATGCTCATTGAAGCCGTGCAGGGCGAGCAGGATGGCCCTGGGCTGCCCCCCTTCCGCAGGCCAGACGCGGCGGGGCAGCAGCACGCCGTCATCACCCTGGAAGGGCGCCGCGAAGGGCGGGGCGGAATCGCCCGCCTCGCCGCGCGGCACTGGTGTGGAAAGCTGTGCCGTATCCAGCCGGAAGCCCATGGCCGGCGGGCCGGACGGCACCACCTGCGGCGTGCATCCCCCCACGACCAAGGCACCTAACGCGCCATAGACGACAGCCGGACAACGGAATGGCATGGGAGGAGGCATAGCGGCAGGGCGCCCGCGCGGTCCATGGGCAGCATGGGCGCCCGCGCCCGGGAGGAGAATTTTTCCCCTCCCGGGCTTTCAGCGGCTCTTCAGTGCGCCGCGCCGCTCCCGCGCCGTATGGCTGCGCGGCGGGCCAGCATGTTCAGCCCTTCCACCGCCACCGAGAAGGCCATGGCGGCGTAGACGTAGCCCTTCGGCACATGGGCGCCGAAGCCTTCGGCAATCAGTGTCATGCCGATCATCAGCAGGAAGGAGAGAGCCAGGATCACCACGGTCGGGTTGGCCTTGATGAAATTGGCCAGTGGGGTGGCGGCCAGCAGCATGACCGTGACGGCCGCCACCACCGCGATGACCATGATCGGCACATGCTGCGTCATGCCGACGGCGGTGATGATGCTGTCGATGGAGAAGACCAGGTCCAGCACCAGGATCTGCCCGATAGCCGCGCTGAAGCCGAGCTGGGGCTTGCGCTGGTCGAACATGTCCGGCGTCGGCGTAGGGTCCACATTGTGGTGGATTTCCTTCGTCGCCTTCCACACCAGGAAGAGGCCGCCGGCGATGAGGATCAGGTCACGCCACGAGAAGGGATGCCCGAACAGCTCGAAGACAGGCGCCGTCAGCTTCACGATGATGGCCACCGTGCCCAGCAGCGCCAGGCGCATGATCAGCGCCAGCCCGATGCCGATGCGCCGCGCCCTCTCCTGCTGCTCCAACGGAAGCTTGTTCGTGATGATCGAAATGAAAATCAGGTTGTCGATGCCAAGGACGACCTCCATCGCCACCAGGGTCGCGAGAGCGATCCAGGCGGCGGGGTCGGCGGCCAGGGCGAGGAGGGAGTCCATGAAGAACCGATCCTGTCTGGTTGCGAGGCCAAGAACGCGCTGCCATGTCACCGGTTGAACCGGACCGGTGATTTTCACACCGGTAATTTTCACGCCGGCAATTTTCACACCGGCGCCGGAGGCAGCGGGAGCGCGTGGGCAACTCCACGCTGCCATACGGCGTCTCAGGCTGGCCAGCACAAGGGAGAGAGGGCGCGTGGCACTCTTCGGCGCGAGGTTGCGCGGGATCGCGCATTTGAAGTTTCATTGGCGCGATTTCGGCTGGGCGCAATTCGTGCTGCTGGCGGCGGTGTTCGTCCTCGCCGGCGGGCTGTTCACCTTCGCCCGCATCATGGATGAGATGATCGAAGGCGATACCCACGCCTTCGACGAAGCCATCCTGCTCGCCTTGCGCAACCCGGCCGACGCGGCGGACCCCATCGGGCCTGCCTGGCTGGAAATCGCCATGCGGGACTACACCTCCCTCGGCAGCCATGCAGTGCTGGGGCTGATCGGGGCAGCCGCCTTCTTCTACCTGCTGATGCTGGGCAAGAGACTCTCGGCGGCCATGCTGGTCGTGTCCTTCGCCGGCGGCATGGCGCTGAACGGCGTGCTGAAGCTGGGCTTCGCGCGGCCACGGCCCGACCTCGTCGCGCATCTGGTGGAGGTGCACACGGCGAGCTTCCCCAGCGGCCACGCCATGCTCTCCGCCGTCTGCTACCTCACCCTGGGCGCGCTGCTGGCGGGCGTGGCGCAGCGGCGGCGCTTCAAGGCCTATATCCTCGGCGTGGCCATCGGGCTGACGGTGCTCGTGGGTTTCAGCCGCATCTATCTGGGCGTCCACTGGCCGACGGATGTGCTGGCCGGATGGTGCCTTGGCGCTGCCTGGGCGATGACCTGCTGGCTGGCCGTGCGCGCCATCATCCTGCGGCAGAATCGCCGGCAGGCGAATAGCGGGCAGTGATCGCTTGGGCGCGCCTCTCGAATGCTGGCGAAGCACCAGATGGCTCGGCATTCGCCCGTTGATGAAGAGGAGGAAGGCTGGGGAAAGAATTCCCCAGACCCCATCTTTTTTCTTCGAGCTTGGCGTGGCGCTTCGGGACGGAGGGGGGATGCTCTTGATGATATTTAAAAGGGGCAGCGCGGGCTGAGCTCTCAGTCGCCGGAGGTCTAGGACCTCCGGCGCGAGCTTGGCTGGGTCTCTGAAGCCCATCCCACCAACAGCCACGCCCAGAAACTCGAAGAAAAAAAAGAAGGGGTCTGGGGAATTCTTTCCCCAGCCTTCCTCCCACGCACCAATTTCGATCCGACCTGGAACGTTGCGGCCCTCACCCCTTGGCAGGCGTGTAGCGCCAGACGCTGGCGGGGGGGATGTTCAACGGCGTCCAGGCCTCGCGCTTCGCGTTCAGCCCAAGCTTGCGGTAGGGCAGTGGAGAGGTGGCGCAGTAGGTGTAGAGCAGGAAGCCCTTCCCCGGCGCCACAGCTTCCACGGCATCCACGAAGCGTTGCTGCTGGGCCAGAGGCAGCAGCACCAGCGGAATGCCGCAGATGGCGGTGCCCACCTTGCCATGCAGCGCCTTCGGTAGGATGTCCGGCAGGGCGAAGGCATCGCCCGTCAGTACATTCACGCCCGGCAGCGTGTCGCGCAGATGCGCGGACATCTCCGCCTCGATCTCCACCACCACCAGCTTCTCCGGCGGCAGCCCGGCTTCCAGCAGCGCGCGGGAGACGACGCCGGTGCCGGCGCCGAGTTCCACCACCACCTCATCCTTCGCCCAGCGCGTGTGGCGCGCGATGCGCTGGCACAGGGCGGGCGAGGATGGAACGACACTGCCCATCCGCAGCGGGTTCCGCATCCAGCGGGTCAGGAACAGGCCGACGCCAGGCGTCCGCTCACGGCTGATGCTGTCGAGCAAGGGCGGTGTCCTTCAATCGGCCGCCAGGGTGGCAGCCTGTGGTACGGCCGGCGCCGCGCGCCTGGGGTCGGCGGGCGTCAGCGTCTCGCGGAACCGGGCCGCGCATGCGGCCCAGGACCAGCCTTCGGCATAGCTGCGGCACGTGGCACGGTCCGCCTCCAGCGCCTTCAGGCAGGCGGCGCGGAGATCCTCATCCAGTGCCCCCACCGGCTCCGGCGCCGTGCCCACGACATCGACAGGGCCGGTGACGGGATAGGCGGCGACGGGCGTGCCAGCGGCCAGCGCCTCCAGCAGCACGAGGCCGAAGGTGTCCGTGCGGGAGGGAAAGACGAAGACATCGGCCCCGGCATAGGCGGCCGCCAGCTTGCCGTTCTCCAGCCGCCCGGTGAAATGCGCCTGCGGGAATTTGGCCTGCAGCGCGGCGCGCTGTGGCCCGTCCCCCACCACGGCCTTGCTGCCGGGCAGGTCGAGCGCCAGGAAGGCCTCGATATTCTTCTCCACCGCGATGCGGCCGGCATAGAGGAACACAGGGCGCGGCAGCCCATCCCACGGCGCGCGCGGCTCAGGCTTGAAACGGTCGAGGTCCACGCCGCGGGACCAGGGGGCGAGGTTCGGGAATCCCCGCTCCTCCATCTCCCGCGCGAGAGATGGCGTGGCAACCAGCACGGCGGAGGATGGGCGGTGGAAGCGGCGCATCAGCGCCCAGCTCCACGCCTTCGGAATGCGGGTGCGGGCATGGACGTAGTCGGGAAACCGCGTGTGGAAGGAGGTGGTAAAGCGCCAGCCCCGCTTCAGGCAGATGGCGCGTGCCGCCCAGCCCAGCGGGCCTTCCGTCGCGATATGCACGGCATCCGGCCGGAACTCGTCCATCAACCGCGCGAGGCGGCGGCGCGGCAGCATTGCCAGGCGGATTTCGGCATAGCCCGGCGTCGCGATGGTGGGAAAGCGATCAGGGCCGATCACCTCCACCGTGTCGCCACCCTGGCGAAGATGCTCCACGACGACAGACAGCGTGCGCACGACGCCGTTGACCTGCGGAAACCATGCGTCGGAGATGATGAGTAGGCGGGCGGGAACGCCGGGCTGCATGGTCACGCGGGCAGGGAGAGGCGCGGCTCTGGCGCCGGCAGCGACGCCGCGGGGTGAGACATGCGCAGCTCCGCCGCCCAGTCCAGAAGCTCGAAGCGCCCATCGGCATGCTCGACGAGCGCGGTGCAGCTCTCCACCCAGTCGCCGTCATTCATGTAGAGCACGCCGTTAATATCGCGCATCTCGGCATGATGGATGTGGCCGCAGATGACACCGTGGTGCCCGTGGCGGCGCGCCTCGGCGGCCAGCGCCGTCTCGAACCGGTCGATGGCTTTCACCGCCTCCTTCACCTGCCGCTTCAGCCACTGGCTAAGAGACCAGTAGGGATAACCCAGCTTGCGGCGGACCATGTTGAACCATCGGTTGAGGCCAAGCGCCATGGTGTAGGCGCTGTCCCCCAGCAGGGCGAGGAAACGGTAGTAGCGGACGACGCTGTCGAACTCATCCCCATGCATGATGAGGAAGCTGCGGCCATCGGCGGATTTGTGCACGGCCTGCAAGGCCATCTTCACCCCCGCCACTTCCAGCCCCAGCCAGGACCGGAAGATTTCGTCGTGATTGCCGGGGATGTAGGTCACGGCGGTGCCGGAGCGCGCCATTTTCATGATCAGGCGCAGCACCTCGTCGTGATGCGCGTCCCAGTACCAGGTCTTCTTCAGGCGCCAGCCATCGACGATGTCGCCGACGAGGTAGAGATGGTCGCATTCCACGCCACGCAGGAAATCTGCCAGGAAATCCGCACGGCTGCCTCGGGTGCCAAGATGGATATCGGAGATGAAGACGCTGCGATAACGTCGCTTCAGCCCGATCTGGCCCGGCAGGCTCTGGTGCATGGGGCATTCCCGCTCTGCGATGGCGCCTGATTACAGCGAGGACACGACAAAAGGGCGTTACGCTTTTCTGAAATTGTCCACCGGGGTAGGGCGCGGGGCACAAGGCTGCTTTAAACCGGCGCACGCATGCTCATCATCTTCAATCCGGCTGCAGGCAGCCGGCGACGCTCACGCCTCGACCGCGCCGCCGCCCAGCTGCCGGGCGCAAGGCTAGCTGAAACCCACGGGCCCAGCCATGCCGAGGCCCTCGCCCGGCAGGCCGCCGCCGCTGGCGAGGATTGCGTCGTCGCCGCCGGCGGTGACGGCACCATCGCCGAAGTCGCCGCCGGGCTGGTGGGCACGGAAACCGCACTCGGCATCCTGCCTCTCGGCACCGCCAATGTGCTGGCGCTGGAACTCGGCCTGCCCCGCCAGCCGGAGGACGCAGCGCGCGCCCTGCTCAGCGGGGAAGAAGCCCTGCTCTGGCCCGGCATCGCCCGCTTCGGCAACGGGCGCTCCCGCCTCTTCGTGCAGATGCTGGGCGCGGGCTTCGACGCCATGGTGGTGCGCAACCTGGACCTTGGCCTCAAGCGCAGCATCGGCCGCGCGGCCTATGTGTGGCAGGCCACGCGGGAACTGCCCCGATACCCCTTCAACCCCATCCAGGCCGTGCTGGATAACGGCGCGCCCCTTTCCGCCAGCGCGCTGGTCGTCACCAAGGGGCGCCTCTACGCCGGCCCCTTCCGGCTGGCGCCCCAGGCCACGCCACTCCGCCCCGGCTTCCACGTCGCCCTTATCGGCGGGCGCGCGCTGCACGCCGCCATGGCCGGTGCCCTGCTGCCACTGGGACTGCTGCCCCACCTGCCCGGCCTCTCCCTGCGGCAGGCTAGCCAGGTCAGTCTCCGTGGCGAAAACGTACCTACCCAGATGGATGGCGACGTGACGGGGGATCTTCCGGTGAAGGTGCAGGACGCATCTGCGCCTTTGAAGATCAGGCTGCCTGCTCGCGGGTGAGGCGGGGGGAATGAATTCCCCCCGAACCCCCCTTCTTTTCTTTTTTCGAGTTCTCGGGCGCGCCCGTTGGGCGGCACCCTTTTGCTGCCGGCTGGGTGCGCCGAGGGTCTTGGACCCTCGGCGACTGAGGGCTCAGCGCGCGTGGCCTTTTAGATTTTTGGCTTCGCTGGTCCGGCGTCACCGTTCGACCTTCAAGCCCGAACCCAAACTCGAAGAAATAGATGAGGGTGGTCTGGAGGGAGAATTCCTTCTCCCTCCAGTCTTCTCTTCACCCCCCAGACGCAGCCCGCCCGCGCACGCGGCGGCCAGCGAGAAGACCATGCTCCGGCGCCAGCACCAGGGCGAACGCGAAGAGCAGGGACAGCACCACAACGATGCTGCCGGCGGGCGAGACGTTGAAGTGGTAGCTGGCCAGAATGCCGAGCAGGTTGGCCATCACGGCGGAGCCGACCGCGATGGCGGCCATGCGGCCGAAGCGGTTGGACAGCAGGTAGCCGATGCAGCCGGGAGTGATCAGCAGCGCGACGACGAGGATGACGCCCACGGCCTGCACCCCTGCCACCACGGCGGCCGAGAGCAGCGCCAGGAACAGGATACGCAGCGCCGCCACGTTCAACCCGATGCCGCGTGCGTGGATGGCGTCGAAGCAGAACAGCACCAGGTCCCGCCCTTTGACTGCCAACACGGCGAGGGTCAGCAGGCCGACGGCGAAGGTCTGCCACATCTCATCGGGCTCGATGCCGAGGATGTTGCCGAACAGGATGTGGGTGACATGCGCCTCGGTGGTGAGGAAGGCGAGCAGCACGAGCCCGGCGGCGAACATGCCGGTGAAGACGACGCCGAGCGCCGCATCCTCCTTCACCCGGCTGTGGGATTGGATGAAGCCCGCGCCGAGGGCGCACACCATGCCGGCGATGAAGGCGCCAATGCCGAGCGGCGCGCCGATGGCCGAGGCGATGACGACACCGGGCAGCACGGCGTGGGAAATGGCGTCACCCAGCAGGGACCAGCCCTTCAGCACGATGAAGCAGGAGAGCAAAGCGCAGACGGCGGCGACCAGCGTGCCGGTGCCAAAGGCCACCAGCATGAAGTCATGCGTAAAGGGAGCGAGCAGGGCGTCCATCAGGCGAGGCCCTCATCCGTCTGATATTCCCCTTGGGCCTCGCGGCGGGCGCGGCGGCCGGCGAGCAGCCCGTGCTTCGGCGCAAGGACCAGCACCACCAGAAAGATGGCGGCCTGCAGGCTGACGATGACGCCGCCCGTGGAGCCATCGAGGAAGTAGCTGAGATAGGCGCCGGCGAAGGCCGTGCCCGCGCCCATGGCGGTCGCTATGGCGGCCATGCGGCTGAAACGGTCCGTCAGCAGGTAGGCCGTCGCGCCGGGCGCCACCAGCATCGCGATGACCAGCACGGCACCCACAGCCACCATCGCCGCCACCGCGACGGCGGCGACGCAGCCCAGCAGCAGGGTTTGCAGCAGGCGGGTGTTCAGCCCGATGGCCTGGGCGTGGGTGGCATCGAAGGCCCAGAGCACGAGGTCACGCCCCCGCAGCAGCATCACCGCCAGCACGCCGCCCGCGACGAGCAGCATCTGCAAGGTGTCCTCCGGCGCGATGCCGAGGACATTGCCGAAGATGATGGTGCGGAGGCGGATGTTGCTGGGGAACAGTGTCAGCAGCACCAGCCCCACCCCGAAGAAGGCGGTGAAGACGACGCCGATGGCGGCATCCTCCCGGATACGGCTGTTGCGGCGGATGAAACCCATCACCCAGGCGGCGAGCAGGCCGGAAGCGAAGGCACCAAGGGCAAAGGGCAGGCCGAGGATCCAGGCCAGCGCCACGCCCGGCACGACGGCGTGGGAGAGCGCGTCGCCCAGCAGCGACCACCCCTTCAGGGCCACGAAGCAGGAGAGAAGCCCGCAGATGGCGCCGATGACGGCACTGACCATCATCGCATTGCGCATGTACTCGTATTCGAAGGGGATCAGCATCCGGCGCTCATTCCAGCGGCTGCAACCGGCCGAGCACGCGGCCATCGGCATCCAGCACCAGGGAGGCGCCATCGCCGCCGGGCGCAAGCGTCAGCCCCGCCGCGTTCTGCACCGCGCCGCTGCCGCCGAAGGCACGGGCCAGGTTGCTGGGGGTGAAGACCTCCTCGGTGGGGCCGGCCGCCAGCACCGTGCCCTTCACCAGCGCCACCTGGTCGCAGAGCTGCGGCACGCTGGCGAGGTCGTGGGTGGAGACGAGAATGATGCGGCCTTCGTCCCGCAATTCCTTGAGCAGCGCCATCATCTGCTCCTGCGTGGTGACGTCCACGCCGCCGAAGGGCTCATCCAGCAGGATGACGCGGCCATCCTGCGCCAGGGCGCGCGCCAGGAAGACGCGCTTCTTCTGCCCGCCGGAAAGCTGGCCGATCTGCCGCCCGGCATGTTCCCACATGCCCACGCGCTTCAGCGCGGCCTCCACCGCCGCACGGTCCGCCGCGCCGGGAATGCGCAGGCGGTTCATGTAGCCGTAGCGCCCCATCATCACGACATCCCGCACCGAGACGGGAAAGGCCCAGTCCACTTCCTCGCTCTGCGGCACATAAGCGACACGGTTCTGCCGCTGGGCTTCCCGCACCGGCTGGTAGCCAATGGTCACGCGCCCGGCGGCCGGCCGCACCATGCCCATGATGGCCTTGAACAGCGTGGACTTGCCCGCGCCGTTGACGCCGAGCAGGCCGCAGATGGTCGGCCCCTCCAGCACCAGCGTCGCATCGCGCAGCGCCACATGGCCGCTGGCATAGGCGACGCTGACCCCCTCCACCGCCAGATGCAGCGGCCACGTCGCCCCGGCCGGCCACTGCGCGGCCCGGCCGGTCAGCCAGCGCGGCAGCACCGCGGGCCGGACAGCGACTTCGCCGCAATCATAGGTGGCGGAGCGGGCTTCCATCTCAACGGGCTCCCTGGAATCCGGCCAGAATGGCGCGGGCGTTGAACTCAAGCAGGTCGATGAAGGTGGGCGCTTCGCCCCCCGCTTCGGTCAGGCTGTCCACATGCAACACGCCGGCGAAGCGAGAGTTGGCCTCACGCGCCACCTGACGCATGGCGCGGTCGCTCACCGTGCTCTCGCAGAACAGCGCGGGGATGCGGTTCTGGCGTACCGTGTCCACCACCTTGCGGATCTGCCGCGGCGTGCCTTCCTCCTCGGCATTGATGGGCCAGAGGTACAGCTCCCGCAGGCCGTAATTCTGCGTCAGGTAGGAGAAGGCGCCCTCGCAACTCACCAGCCAGCGCTGCGCCTCGGGAATGGCGGCCAACTGCTCGCGGATCGGCGCATCCAGGGCACGCAGGCGCTCGGTGTAGCGCGCGGCGTTGGCGTTGTAGGTCTCGGCATTGCGCGCATCGGCGGCGACCAGGGCGCGGCGGATATTCTCCACATAGATCACCGCATTGGCGGGGGACATCCAGGCATGCGGGTTCGGCCGCCCGCGATAGGGCCCCTCGGTGATGGCGATGGGCTCGATGCCCTCGGTGAGGGTGGCGGAAGGCACATCCTTCACCCGCTGGAAGAAGCGCTCGAACCAGCGCTCCAGCCCCATGCCGTTCCACAACACGAGGTCGGCGGCCTGGGCCTTCACCACATCCTGCGGGGTGGGCTCGTAGTCATGGATCTCGGCGCCGGGGCGGGTGATCGATTCCACCACGGCGGCCTCACCGGCCACGTTGCGCGCCATGTCCTGCAGGATGGTGAAGGTGGTCACCACCCGCAGGGGCCCCTCCCCACGCGCGGCGCCCGCACCCTGGGCCGCGGCAGGCAGGCCCGGCAGCAGGGCCACCATTCCGGCAATGGCAGCCACCGCCAGGCGGCGGGACCAGGACGTCGAGGGCGGGCGGGTGTGCATTCAGGTGCCTCCTGTGCGCTCTGCATCGAACTATGGTCTGATATAGAGCATGTAGCCAAGGCTACATTCAAGAGCAGGAGTTGTATTTTTCGCGATGTTGCAACACCTTGCTCCACCGGTACCGTCTGGGGCATTTTGCGCCCCGCTATGACCCGGAAAGACCTGAAGCAGGCGCCCGGTGGGCCCAGTGGCCTGTCGGTCGACACCGTTGAGATCGAGATGCCCGAGGAGGGCGCGCAGGCCGCGCGCCATGCCTCCGCGCGCGCCGGCCGCGCCTCCGCCGTGCTGGAAGATTATGTCGAGCTGATCGACGACCTGCTGCGGGAAGAAGGCGAGGCGCGCCCGACGGACCTCGCCCGCCGGCTGGGCGTGGCCCACGCCACGGCCATCAAGAGCATCGCCCGGCTGAAGGTGCTGGGGCTGGCCCATTCCAAGCCCTATCGCGGCGTCTTCCTGACCCCTGAAGGCCATGCGCTGGCCGAGAAGGTGCGCGCCCGCCATCGCATCGTGGTGGACCTGCTGAAGGCTGTCGGCGTGCCGCACGATGTGGCGGAGAGCGATGCCGAGGGGCTGGAGCACCATGTCAGCGACACCACGCTGCAAGCCTTCGAGGAATTCCTCCGCCGCCGTTGAGGCGGCCCCGCCCTCCCCTTGAAGGCCCCTGGCCGCAGCCGCCATCTGCCAGGGAGAACAGGAGGATGGTCATGCGCACCATCGCATCCCTCGCCCTGGCCGGCCTGCTGGCGGCCACGGCCACAGCCGCCCGGGCGGAGGTCATCGTCAGCTTCCCGGACCCCGCCCGCTACACGGATGCCAGCCTGAGCGGCCCCGGCATCGTCAGGGAAGACGCTCCCGCCCTCACCCTGCTGCGCCAGCATCTGGAGCGGCTCGGCCAGCGCCTGCCGCCGGGCCAGACGCTGCGCATCACTGTCCTGGATGTGGACCTGGCCGGACGCTACGAGCCCTGGCGGATCACGGCCCCGGATCTGCGCGTCATGACGGACGCCACCTGGCCGCGCCTGCGCCTGCGCTACCGGCTGCAGGATAATGCCCGCGTGCTGGCGGAGCGCGAGGAGACCGTCAGCGACCTGAACTACCTCTCCCGCTCCCGTCAGGCCCGCTCCGGCGACCGGCTCTTCTATGAGAAGGCCATGCTGGACGACTGGTTCTCCCGCCGCTTCCTACAGCCGGGGTAGAGCAGCCAAACGGTCTCCCGGGCTTCCCCCGCCTCCGCCGCAAGGATCTGCCGCCTTCGTGGGGCGAAGGTTCGCATGCGCCACCGGGGGCATTTCGCCCGAATCCACCTCACAGGCCGGATGCATCGGCCCGTGGTGGAAAGGCGCGCCCGCAGCTCGGCCACAGGGTCAGAACTGCGCATTTTGCGCAGATCATCCGGTTGACTTCCGGGCGATTCAGGCAGAAGGGAGCTCGATACTGCGCGATTAGCGCAGAATTTGCGCCGGAAGCGCACAGGTAAGGACGTCTCTCCCATGCAACTCCCCATCAAGCGCGCCATCGAGAAGGTCCCTGGCGGCATGATGGTCGTGCCCCTGGCGCTCGGCGCCCTGATCGCGACCTTCTTCCCCGACACGCCGAAGTTCTTCGGCTCCTTTACCGGCGCGCTCTTCACCGGCTCGCTCACCATCCTGGCCGTGTTCTACGTGTGCATGGGCGCCAGCATCGACTTCAAGGCGACGCCCTACATCCTGAAGAAGGGCGGCACACTGTTCGGCGTGAAGGTCGGCATGGCGGTCATCCTGGGCGTCATCTTCGGCCAGATCCTGGGCGAGGCGCCGGTGAGCTCCGGCATGTTCGCCGGCCTCTCCACCCTCGCCATCGTCGCCGCGATGAATGACACCAATGGCGGCCTCTACATGGCGCTGATGGGCCAGTATGGCGAGCCGCGCGACGTCGGCGCCTATACCGTCATGACGCTGGAATCCGGCCCCTTCCTGACCATGGTCACGCTGGGTGTCGCCGGCCTCTCCGCCTTCCCCTGGCCGACGCTGGTAGGCTCCATCCTGCCGCTGATGGTGGGCATGATCCTGGGCAACCTCGACAAGGACATGCGCGAATTCCTCAGCCGCGCCATCCCGGTGATGATCCCCTTCTTCGCCTTCGCGCTGGGCAGCGGGCTGGATCTCTCCAAGGTTTGGCAGGCGGGACTGCTGGGCCTGGGCCTCGGCTTCGCGGTCGTCATCGTCACCGGCATCCCCCTCTTCCTGGCGGACCGTGCCATCGGCGGCACGGGCGTGGCGGGCGTGGCCGCGGCTTCCACCGCTGGTAACGCGGCGGCCGTGCCGGCCATCGTGGCCTCGGCCAATCCCGTCTATGCTGATGCCGCCGCTCACGCCACCATCCTGGTCGCGGCCGCCGTCATCGTCACCACCGTGATGGTGCCGCTGCTGACGGCCTGGACCGCCAAGCGCGTCGGCGCCCGGGCGCAGGCGCGCCAGTAAAAGAACGGGGGGAGAAGATGCCGCAACGCTGGCTGATCCTGGCCGACGACCTCACGGGCGCGGCGGATTGCGCCATCGCCTTCGCCCGCCGGGGGCTTGAAGCCTCGGTGGGCTGGCATGGCGCTGAAGAGGCCAGCCAGCGCCTGGCGCCGGCCGGCGCGGTGCTGGCGGTGGACGCGGACAGCCGCCGCCTGCCGCC
>JH600060.1 GCA_000245075.1 Acetobacteraceae bacterium AT-5844 | reverse complement strand
CCGGCCGCGCGGACGTTGCATGGCGGCTTACGCCGCCTTCGGCAGGACGCGGCCGGTGGATTCCGCCCAGGCGAAATACAGCTCCCGCGCCTTGGTGCCGAGCGGGCCGATCGGCAGCGCGCGGCCCTCGAAATTGGTGCAGTACTGCACCTTGCCGAAATTGCCGGTGGCGAAGATCTCGTCCGCCTCATGCAGCATCTGCGGCGTCACCTTCACCTCGCGGGCATCAATGCCAGCCTCGCGCAGCAGCTTCAGCACGCGGGTGCGGGTGATGCCGGCCAGGAAGGTGTTGTTGGCCACCGGCGTGTACACCACGCCATCCTTCGCCAGCATGAGGTTGGAGGTGGCGAACTCCGCCACATTGCCCTCGAAGTCGCACAGCACGGCGTTCTGGAACCCCCGGTCGCGGGCCGAGGCGGCGGCGCGGGAGGAGTTGGGGTAGAGGGCGGAAGCCTTGGCGTTGGTGGGCGCCATGTCCGGCGCCGGGCGGCGCTCCGGCACCATGCAGGCGGAGAAGCCCACGCGGTGGTCCGGCATCGGCGCGTCGTAGATGGAGAGCACGAACTCGGTGCTCTCGGGGTCCGGGAAGGCGGCGCCGATGCCCTTGCGGACGAAGAATTGCGGGCGGATGTACAGCTCGGCATCGGCCGGCATCATCGCCACGCCCTCACGGCACAGCGCCTCGATCTCGGCGGCCGTCTTGGTCGGCTTCATCGCCATGTTGAGCGCGCTCTGCACCGCGCGGGCGCAGTGCAGGTCGAGATCCGGCACCAGGCCGCGAATGGCGCGGGCGCCGTCGAAGATGATCGAGCCGAGCCAGAAGGCATGGTCCATCGGCCCCAGCAGCTTCGGCTCCTCGGTGGACCACTTGCCCTCGTGCCAAAAGACGCCTGCCATGACCTTCTTCTCCTTGCTTGCTGGACCCATCGGGCCGCCGGGCAAATTGGCACGGGGCGCTGTGGAATTGAAGGGGCAGCACCGCCTTTGCCGCCTCAGGCCGCCTTCCGCCAGCCCGCGGCCATGATGCCGGCGCCGACCAGCAGCCCGCCGCCGGTGCGGTTCACGGCCCTCTGCACCGCCGGCTTCCGCAGCGCGCCGCGGGCCGAGGAGGCCAGCAGGCCATACAGCGTGGCGCCGAGCGCGGCCATGAGGACGAAGGTCACCTCCAGCACCAGCACCTGTGGCCAGAAGGGCTCGGACGCCACCAGGAACTGCGGCACGAAGGCCACGAAGAAGACGATGCTCTTCGGGTTCAGGGCCGTGACGGCATAGGCATGGGCAAACATGCGGGAGAGCGGCACGGGCGGCGCATCCGGCGGCTGCGCGCCACCCTGCACCGGCGCCCGCCAGAGCTTGATGCCGAGATAGACGAGATAGGCCCCGCCGACCCAGCGCAGCAGGGTGAACAGCGTGGCGGAGGTGGCGAGAATGGCGCCAAGGCCCAGCATGGAGGCCGTCATCGCCGTGAGATCGCCCAGCGCCACGCCCGCCACGATGGCGGCGGCGGGCTTCCGCCCATGGCCGAGCGCATAGGAAATCACCAGCAGCACGGTGGGGCCAGGAATGGCGAGCAGGATGGCCGAGGCCGTGGCGAAGGCCAGCCAGTTCTCGAAGGACATGGGCGCTTCTCCCCAAAAGGACAGGATGAGCCATCCATGGGGTCGGCGGGTTGGCAAGGAGGTTTTTGCAAAGAGCCGCCGGAGGGCCTGAGAACCGGCACTTAGAGTGAACCGACATTCACGCTTGATGAGGGGAAGAAAGGCTGGGGAAGGAATTCCCCAGACCCCATCTTTTCTTTTCGAATTTCCGGTGTGGCTGTGGGCAGGGCAGGCTGGGAGAGACCCAGCCAAGGTCGCGCCGGAGGTCTTAGACCTCCGGCGACTGAGGGCTCAGCCCGCGCTGCCCATTTTAAATATTATCAGGGGCTTCCCCTCCCGGTCCTGAAGCGTCACGCCAGACTCGAAGAAAAAAGATGGGGTCTGGGGAATTCCTTCCCCAGCCTTCCTCCAACCCCTCAATATCGATCTGGCCTAGTGCGCTTCGGCCCAGTTCGCGCCCTGGCCGATTTCCGCGCGCAGCGGCACGCGCAGCTCGGCCACGTTTTCCATCACCTGCTTCACGACCACCGAGGTCTTCTCCACCTCGGATTCCGGCACTTCGAACAGCAGCTCGTCATGCACCTGCAGCAGCATCTTCGCCTGCAGCCCCGCCTCGCGCAGCGCTTTCGGCATACGGGCCATGGCCCGCTTGATGATCTCGGCCGCACCGCCCTGGAAGGGGGCGTTGATGGCCGCGCGCTCGGCATTGCCGCGCCGGGCCATGTCCTTCGAGGAGATGCCGTCGATCCACAGCTTGCGGCCGAAGGGGGTCAGGACATAGCCGTTGATGCGGGCTTCTTCCTTCAACCGCTCCATTTCCGTGCGGATGCCGGGGTACTGGGCGAAATAGGCGTCGATGATGCCCTTCGCCTCGCCGGGCGCGATGCCCAGCCGGGCCGCCAGCCCAAAGGCGGACATGCCGTAGATGATGCCGAAATTGATGGTCTTGGCGCGGCGGCGCGCTTCCTTGTCCACCTTGCCCGGCTCCAGGTGGAAGATATCCGCCGCGGTGCGGGAGTGGATGTCCTCATCCTGGGCGAAGGCCGAGCGCAGGCTGGGCACGTCCGCCAGATGGGCCAGCAGGCGCAGCTCGATCTGCGAGTAGTCCGCCGCCAGCAGCACATGCCCCGGCCTGGCGACGAAGGCGCGACGGATGCGCACGCCCTCCTCGGTGCGGATAGGGATGTTCTGCAAATTCGGCTCGGTGGAGGAAAGCCGGCCGGTGGAGGTGATGGCCATGGAGAAATCGGTGTGGACGCGGCCGTCGCGCGCATCGATCTGCGCCGCCAGCCCTTCCACATAGGTCGATTTCAGCTTGGCCAATTGACGCCAGTTCAGCACCTCGCGCGGCAATTCGTAGCCCCGCGCGGCGAGGTCCTCCAGCACGCTGGCATCCGTCCCCCAGGCGCCGGCCTTGCCGCGCTTGCCCCCGGGGAGGCCCATCTCGTCGAACAGGATTTCGCCGAGCTGCTTGGGGGAGCCGACATTGAAGGGCCGGCCGGCCAGCTCATGGATGCGCTGTTCCAGCGTGATCATCCGGGCAGAGAAATCCTCGCCGATGCGGGCGAGCTCGGTGCCATCGACCTTGATGCCCTCCATTTCCATGTCGCGCAGCACGCCGATCATGCGGCGCTCCACCTGCTCGTACAGGGCCAGGGCGCCATCGGTGCGCAGGCGGGGCTTCAGCAGCTGCCAGAGGCGCAGCGTGACATCGGCATCCTCGGCGGCATAGGCCGTGGCCTTGTCGAGCTCCACCTGGGAGAAGGGGATGCGCGCGCGGCCGGTGCCCGTCACCTGGTCGTAGGGGATGGGGCTGTGGCCCAGATGGCGGAGCGAAAGCTCGTCCATCCCATGGCCATGGCGGCCGGCATCCATGCTGTAGGAGATGAGCATGGTGTCATCGACCGGCGAGACGTCGATGCCGGTATTGGCGCCTTCGGCCAGGGGGCGGCCGAGCACCTCCAGGTCGTATTTGGCGTTGTGCAGCACCTTGAGCGTGCCGGGGTCTTCCAGCATCGGCCGCAGGGCGGAGAGCGCCTCCGCCAGCGGGATCTGCACAGGAGCCTCGGGCGCGGCTTCCAGCATGTCGCCATTGCCGGGCTTCGGGCCATGGCCGAGCGGGATGTAGCAGGCGCGGCCCGGCGCGATGGCCAGCGAGATGCCGACCAGCTTCGCATGCAGCGCGTCCAGGCTGTCCGTCTCGGTATCCAGCGCCACGGTGCCGACGGCCTGCGCCTCCGCCACCCAGCGGTTCAGGGTCTCGAGGTCGGTGACGGTCTCGTAGGGGCCGAAGCCGGGCGCGTCCTCCGGCGGGGTGCCCACCGGTTCGGCACTGGCCGAGGTGATGAATTGCGGCGCATGGCGCGGCTGGCTGACGGCGGGCGAGCCCTCGCCCCCTTCCAGCCCCAGCCGGTGCAAAAGGCTGCGGAAACCCTGGTCGCGCAGGAAGGTGGCCAGCTTGCCGGTCTCGGGCGGCTGGGCCACCAACTCATCGACCGGGCGCGGCAGGGGTGCATGGGCGTCCAGCTGCACCAGCTTGCGGCTGATGCGCGCCATCTCGGCATTGGCCAGCAGCGTCTCGCGCCGCTTCGGCTGCTTGATCTGCCCGGCGCCAGCCAGCAGGCCCTCCAGGTCGCCATATTCCTGGATCAGCGCGGCGGCGGTCTTCAGGCCGATGCCGGGCACGCCGGGCACATTATCCGTGCTGTCGCCGGCCAGCGCCTGCACGTCCACCACCTTGTCCGGGGTGACGCCGAATTTCTCGAAGACCTCGGGCTCGCGGATCGGCTTCTGCTTGATCGGGTCCAGCAGCTGCACGCTGGGGTTCACCAGCTGCATCAGGTCCTTGTCCGAGGACACGATCGTCACCTGCCCGCCATCCTCCGCGAAGACGCGGGCATAGGCGGCGATGAGGTCGTCAGCCTCGTAATTCTCCAGCTCCAGGCAGGCGACGCCGAAGGCCGCGGTGGCCTCGCGGATCAGCGCGAACTGGGGGATCAGCTCCGGCGGCGGCTCCGGCCGGTGGGCCTTGTAGTCGGCGAAGATCTGGTTGCGGAAGGTCAGCCGCGAGTGGTCGAACACCACCGCGATATGGCTGCCCGCATGCTTGGTGAGGAAATTGCCCAGCATGCTGGTGAAGCCGAAGACGGCATTCACCGGGGTTCCGTCCGGCCGCGTCATCGGCGGCAGGGCATGGAAGGCCCGGAAGATGTAGCCCGAGCCATCCACCAGGATGAGGTGCGGCTTGTCCTGCCGCACCACTTCCGCCGGCAGGTCGGCCGGGCCCGTGTTTCCTGGGCCGGTATTCCCCTTAGTGGTGGCCATCGTCCCCGGCGCCCTCGGCCAGCACATAGGTGCGGGAGCAATAGGGGCAGGTCACCTGCTTGTCCTCGATGCGCAGGTAGACCGTGGGGTGGCCCAGGGCGCCGCCGCCATTGTTGCAGGCCACCACGCGGCTCTGCACGGTCGTGGTCTCTTCCGGCGTCACGCCGGGAGTGGCTTTGGGGGTGTAGCCCGTCAGGTTCGCGTCACGCATCGGCCTGGTTCCAGATCAGCAGGAGTGGGGCGGACCATAGGCCGGGCGGGCAGCCAGGGCAAAGGGGCGTGGCGCAGGGCAGACCTCGGAAGGCCGCCCGCCTGTCAGGACATGAAGCTGTGCAGGGCGCCGAGGATATCTTCCCGCCGGTAGGGCTTGGTGAAGAAGCAGCTCCGCTGAGGCAGTTCGAGCTGAGCTCCTTCCACCTGGCCCGAGGTCATGATGAAGGCGATGGGGGGCCAGCGGTCACGGATGACAGCCGCCATCCGCATGCCGTTCATGCCAAGATGAAGGTCGATATCGGTGAAGACGACACGGATATCGGCCCGCTGCTCCAGCATGGCGAGGGCCTGCGCGGCATTGGCGGCCGCCAGGGCCTCGAAACCCGCCTCCTCCACCAGGGCAACCGCCATCATCCGCTGCAGCGGCTCGTCTTCCACGATCAGGACAGCCTGCCTGGCCGGTGAGTGTGGCCATGTGGTCAAGGAGGCCATCAATCCTCCAACAAATCCGCGAGGGGGGCACGGAGATCCAGTTCCACGCCCGATGATGGGTAACGAAGATCGACCTCGCCGGTTCCACCAAGCCCCATCCCGATCAGCGTGGAGCCGAATCCGTGACGCTCCGGCGGCGCCACGGTCGGGCCGCCCAGCTCCCGCCAGTGCAGGGCGAGGATGTCTCCCTCCGGCGTCTTCACGATCTCCCAGCACAGCGTGACCCGGCCTGCCTCCACCGAGAGGGCGCCGTATTTCGCGGCGTTGGTCGCCAGCTCGTGCAACAGCATGGAGAGGGTCAGGGCACTCCTTTGCCCCAGCATTAAATCGGGACCGCCCACCTCCACATGGCCGGCCTGGCCGATGGCCTGGAATACCCTCTCCACCACATGGCGCATGGGCGCGCGGGTCCAGTTGTATTGCAGCAGCACCTCATGCGCGGCGCTGAGCGCATGCAGCCGCTGCTCCAGCGCCCGCACCGGCTCCCGCGGCGTCACCCGCCGCAGCGTCTGGCTGGCGATGGCCTGGACCATGGCCAGCGTATTCTTCAGGCGGTGGCTCAGCTCATGGTTCAGCACCTGCTGCACCGCCTCCGCCCGGAGCCGGGCGAGCGCGCCATGGACGCGGTCGCTGACGCCGCGCACGAATTGCCGCTCCTCCTCCGACCACAGGCGAGGGGAAGCGGCGTGCACGAACAGCACGCCGGTCAGCTCCCCGCGCGAGGCCTGCGGCGCATTGATCACCGCCCGTGCCCCGATCTGCCGGTAGCCTTCGCGGTCCTGCTCGATGCCCGGCTCGGATTCCACATCGCTGATGGCCTGAACCACCCCTGCCTCCATCAGCGCCAGCGTGGCGGGGAAGGAGGATGCGGGATGGCGGCCCGCCACGCTAAGCGTGCCGGGCGCCGTCCAGTCGGTTGGGGGAACCTCGCCCTCCCGCCCGCAGGAACCGATGCGGGCATAGCCGACACGGGAGGCATCCAACGTGCGGCCCAGTATGGCCGTGGCGCCGCGCAGCACCTCGGCCTCCGTGGTGGCGTTGCGCAACACGTCACCCAGTTCCATCAGCGCGGCCAGGCGCTGCCCGCCCAGCTTCCGCTCCGTGATATCCTGCACCATGCCGGAGATGGTGACGGGCAGGCCGGCAGCGTCCCGCGTAACGTCCGCGCGGCGGCCAATCCAGCGCAACGCACCATCCTCGCCGCGGTGGATCCGGTAATCCGCATCGAGCGGCGCACCGCCCTCGCGGCGCCTGAGTCCGCTGAAGCCGCAAGGGCGATCCTCCGGCGCCGCCAGCGCGTCGAGGGCCGAGGCGGCGTAGACGAGCGCCTGAGGCAGACCGAAGAGGCGGCAAAATTCCGCCGAGACCTGCACCTGCCCGCTGGCGACATCGAGTTCAAAGGTGCCGATGCGGCCGGCTTCCTGCGCCACCTCGTTGCTGCGGGCGAGCGCCAGGGACAGCGCGCTGGCACGCAGGGCACCCGCCATTTCGCGGTGCCGCTCCATCCGCTCAGCCCGCATGTCGAGCAGTGCCATCACCTGGCGGCTGAGCTGCCCCAGAGCCAGGGCCTGCCGCGCGGAAAGGCCGGCCGGGTGCGCCACCGTGTCCAGCACGCAGAGCGTGCCCAGGGCGACGCCATCGGCATTCAGCAGCGGCGCGCCGGCGTAGAAGCGCAGCCGCGGGGGCCCCAGCACCCAGGGGTTATCCCGCGTCCGCGCGTCATGGGTGAGGTCCGGAATGACCAGCAGGCCGGGCTGCCGCAGGGCATGGATACAGACGGAGTCATCGATGGGCACCTCCTCCGCTTCCAGCCCTATGCGCGCCTTGAACCATTGCCGCCCCCGGTCCATCAGGCCGATGAGGGCGATCGGCGCCTCGCAGAAGGACGCGGCCAGGCTGACGATATCATCGAAGGCAGGCTCCGGCGCCGTGTCGAGGATGCGGTACCGCTCCAGGGCGGTGAGCCTGACATCCTGGCTGAAGTCGAGATCAGTCGGCACAGAAGGGCCCCCTGGCTGAAGGCACCGGCCACGCCAGGACCGGCAGGCCGATAACGCCGCAGATCCATCTTCTGTTCAGAACATTCCGATGGGCTGGGGCGCCACGCCGGGGCCGGGCGCGCCAAGGACACGGTAGATGATGGGTGCGGCATCCGCACGCGCCGGCCCTTGGGGAAAACGTAACATTTCGTTGGTGCCGGGGGCGTTGCCGCCCCCGGCTGTCTTGCTCAGTGGCCTTCGATGGCCTTCTCGCCACGGGTCTTCCACAGCGAGAGCGCGATGGAGCCGGCGATGATGCCGCCCGTGACCATCAGCGCGTATTCCACCGGCACGGCCTTGCCCCCCGCATACCAGTTGGCCAGCATCTTCACGCCCACGATCATCAGCACGATCGACAGGCCATGCTTCAGATACTTGAAGCGATGGATGACGCCCGCCAGCGCGAAATACATGGCGCGCAGGCCCAGGATGGCGAAGACATTCGCCGTGTAGACGATGAAGGGGTCGGTCGAGACGGCGAAGATGGCGGGGATGCTGTCCAGCGCGAAGAACAGGTCCGTCAGCTCGATCAGCACCAGCACCAGCAGCAGCGGCGTGACCATCAGCTTGCCGGCCTCCCGCACCGTGAAGGCATTGCCGCGATAGCCATCCGTCACCGGCAGGCGGCGGCGCATCCAGCCGAGGATACGGTTGTCCGTCGGGTCCTCCTCCTCATCGGCGGAGCGCAGCATCTTGTAGCCGGACCAGATGAGGAAGGCGCCGAACAGCACCATCAGCCAGTCGAACTCCCGCAGCAGCGCGGTACCGACCAGGATCATCACGCCACGCATGACGAGCGCGCCCAGGATGCCCCAGAACAGCACGCGGTGCTGATAGGCGGCAGGCACGCCGAACTTGGCGAACAACAGGACGAAGACGAAGATATTATCGACCGAGAGCGACCATTCGATGACATAGCCTGTCAGGAATTCGAGGCTCTTGGTGGCGCGTTCTTCCTCGGTCACGCCATAGGTCATGCGCAGCCATACGAAGAACAGCATGGCCAGGCCGATATAGGCGGCCGACTTGAACAGGGCGGTGCGAACCGGCACCGGCACAGGGTCTCCATTCGCATCCTTCTTGGCGAAGACGCCAAGGTCGAGCAGCAAAAGACCCAGAATGGCCGCGTTGAACACGACCCAGAAAAGTGGTGATGCCTCCATGCGGCAGGCTTCCTCTGTTGGGGGCCCGGCCGCACGGACTGAATCCGTCGGAATTCGAGGGAGCGCGCCGGGCCCGTTGCGCGAGTAGCTGATCCGACATCACGGGGGCGGGGGCGCCGGCACGGCGTTCCGCCCTCTCGCCAGAGGGGCCCGGATCGAGGCGCAACATGGATTTTCCTCCATCATTTGGCAAGGAAAAAACGACCCGCGCCGTGGCTCCGGCACGGGCTGGACAAAAACCCGCCTTTCCCCCCAAGGATCACGGCAGGATGCGACACAGACGAACGCGGCGAGACGAGATACTGGCGGCCATCGCGGCCGGCGAGGCGGATGTGGACAGCCTGGCCGCGCGCTTCGGCGTCTCCGCCTCCACCATCCGGCGCGACCTGCAGGACCTCTCCGCCCGCCGCGCCATCGCCCGCACCTATGGCGGTGCGATGCTCGCCGCGCCCGAACAAAGCCTGGGCGCCCGGAAGGGCCAGAACACCGCCGCCAAGGCCGCCATCGCCGCCGCCGCGCTGAAAGAAGTGAAGGAAGGGGAGACCCTGATTCTCGACGGTGGCTCCACTGTTGAAGCGCTCGGGCGGCTGCTGGCAGGCCGGCGGCAGCGCGTGATCACCAACAACCTGCCCCTCATCCCCCTGCTGGCCTATGAGGCGGGGCTGGAGCTCGTGGTGCTGGGTGGTACGGTCCGGCCCATCAGCATGGGCACCACCGGCGCATTGGCCGAGCAAGCCCTCCGTATGATGACGGCGGACAAGCTGTTCACCAGCGCCGACGGCGTGGTGGCCGGGCGCGGCCTGTGCGAAGCCACGCTGGAACAGGTTTCGCTGAAAGCCCTGATGATGAGCCAGGCCACGCAAATCTACGTCCTGGCCGACTCAACCAAGCTGGGCCGCGCCAGCCAGCCCTGCTGGGCGCCCCTGCAACCGGGCTGGACCCTGGTGACGGATGGGGACGAAACCGCCTGCACGCCTTTCCGGGATGCGGGGGCGCGGATCTTGCGGGTGGGGTGAGAAGGGCTGAAGGAAGAAGGCTGGAGGGAGAAGGAATTCTCCCTCCAGACCACCCTCATCTTTTTCTTCGAGTTTTGGGTTCGGGCTTCAGGGCCGAACGGTGACGCCAGCACGGCGAAGCCAAAGAAACTAAAAGGCCACGCGGGCTGAGCCCTCAGTCGCCGAGGGCCAGATCAGGCCCTCGGCGCACTCAACCGGCGGAAAGGGGTGTCGCCTGCAAGGCGCACCCGAAAACTCGAAGAAAAAAGAAGGGGGTTTGGGGGAATTCATTCCCCCAACCTTGTCTCTTCAAGACACCGCAACCGCCTCCCCTTCCCGCACGAAGAACCGGTTTTCCGGCCGTGGCAGGCCGAGGTTTTCGCGCAGTGTCTTGCCGGCATATTCGCGGCGGAAGATGCCGCGGCGTTGCAGTTCCGGCACCACCTTGTCCACGAAGTCCTCCAGCCCCGCGGGCAGGAAGGGGAACATGATGTTGAAGCCGTCGCTGGCGCGGCTGGTCAGCCATTCTTCCATCTGGTCGGCGATGTCGGTGGCGGTGCCGATGAATTGCAACCCGCCATAGCCGCCGAGGCGCTGGGCGAGTTGGCGCACGGTCAGGTTTTCGCGCCGCGCGAGTTCGATGGCGCGTTCCCGGCCGCTCTTGCTGGCATTGCTTTCGGGGATTTCGGGCAGGGGGCCGTCGAGATCGAAGCCCGAGGCATCGTGGCCGAGGGCGATGGAGAGGGCGGCGATGGCGCTGTCGTCATGCACCAGCCTGTCCAGCAGGGCGCGCTTTTCCTGCGCCTCCTGCCGCGTCTCGCCAACGACGACGAAGGCGCCGGGCAGGATCTTGAGATGGTCCGGGTCCCGGCCGAGCTTTTCCATGCGGCCCTTCACATCGGCATAGAAACGCTGCCCTGATTCCAGGGTGTTCTGGGCACCGAAGATGACCTCGGCGGTCTCCGCCGCAATCTGCCTGCCATCCTCGGAGGAGCCAGCCTGCACGATCACCGGCCAGCCCTGGACGGGGCGGGCGATGTTCAGCGGGCCGCGCACGGAGAAATGCGGGCCCTTGTGGTTCAGCACATGCAGCTTCTCGGGGTCGAAGAACAGCCCGGCTTCGGCATCCCGCACGAAGGCGTCGTCGGCCCAACTGTCCCACAGGCCGGTGACGACGTCGGAGAACTCGCGGCCGCGGCGGTAGCGCTCGGCATGGTCCACATGCTCGGTGAGGCCGAAATTGAGCGCGGCGTCGGGGTTGGAGGTCGTCACGAGGTTCCAGCCGGCGCGGCCGCCGCTGATATGGTCCAGCGAGGCGAATTTGCGGGCCAGGTGGTAGGGCTGCTCGAAGGTGGTGGAGGCGGTGGCGATCAGGCCGAGATGCTCCGTGACGCCCGCCAGGGCTGAGAGCAGCGTCAGCGGCTCGAAGGATGTCGGCGTATGGCTGCGCTTCAGGGCATTGATCGGCATGTTCAGCACGGCCAGGTGGTCGGCCATGAAGAAGGCGTCGAAGCGCCCCTGTTCCAGCCGCTGGGCGAGGTATTTCAGGCGCGGCAGGTTGAAGTTGGTGTCCGGCCAGGCGCCGGGGTAGCGCCAGCCGGCGGTGTGGATGGTGGTGGGGCGCATGAAGGCGCCCAGATGCAGTTGGCGGGTCTGGCCCATTATAGGGTGTCCCTAGCAGGAAGGAGCCGCGCCCGATGGCGCGGCGGTTGCCTCCATTGAACACCCGGGCGCCGCACAATACTACAGAGCATTTCAGCAGCCAGACATAATATACTTTTTTCAATAGTATATAAGTTTGCCGGAATTTGTACGACAACCCTGCCGAAGACGGGTTGCGGGGAAAGCCCAGATGCCTTGAACATGCCTCCAAACCCAGCCCGCCTCGTTTGGCAGGGGATTGAGGAGAGTTCCAGATATGTCCATCACCGGCGAAATGCTGATCGGGGCCAGCGCGGCGCGCGGCGCCCAGGGCGATATCCACGGCATCAACCCCAGCACCGGCGAGACACTTCAGCCGGCCTTCGGCGGCGGCGGGGCGGAAGAAGTGGAGCGCGCCTGCGCCCTCGCCGCCAAGGCCTTCGACATCTATCGCGAAACTTCCCAGGAGCAGCGCGCCACCTTCCTGGAGGCAGCGGCCCAGGCCATCATGGATATCGGCGATGAGCTGGTGGAACGCGCGGTGGCCGAGAGCGGCCTGCCACGCGGGCGCATCGAGGGTGAGCGCGGCCGCACCGTCGGCCAGCTGCGCCTCTTCGCCAGCGTTGTGCGCGAGGGCAGCTTCATCGAAGCCCGGGTGGACCCCGCCCAGCCCGAGCGCAAGCCGCTGCCCCGCCCCGATGTCCGCCAGCGGCATGTAGGCGTGGGGCCTGTGGCGGTGTTCGGCGCCAGCAACTTCCCTCTCGCCTTCTCGGTCGCGGGTGGTGACACAGCCTCGGCCCTGGCCGCTGGCTGCCCGGTGGTGGTGAAGGGCCATTCCGCCCACCCCGGCACCTCGGAGCTGGTGGGCCGGGCCATCCAGTCCGCCGTGAAGAAGTGCGGCCTGCCGGAAGGCGTGTTCAGCTTGCTGCTGGGCTCCGGCTCCAAGGTCGGCGCCGCGCTGGTGGCGGACCCGCGCATCCAGGCCGTGGGCTTCACCGGCTCCTTCGCCGGCGGCACGGCACTGATGAAGATCGCGCAGAACCGCCCGCAGCCCATCCCGGTCTATGCCGAGATGAGCAGCATCAACCCGGTGTTCCTGCTGCCCGCCGCCATGGCCAAGCGGGCCGAGGGCATCGGCAAGGGTTTTGTGGGTTCCCTCACCATGGGGGCGGGACAGTTCTGCACCAATCCGGGACTGATCCTGGGCGTGGAAGGGCCGGAGCTGAACGCCTTCCTGGCCTCCGCCACGGAAGCCCTGAAGGGTGCGGCGGCCCAGACCATGCTGACCCCCGGCATCTTCAAGGCCTATGAGGAAGGCGTCTCCCGCCTCTCCACCAATAACCGGGTGGAGACGGTGGCCGAAGGGCTGACCGGCACCGGCCCGAACCAGGGCCGCGCCGCCCTCTTCAGCACCACCGCCGAGCACTTCGCCGCCGACCACGCCTTGCAGGACGAAGTATTCGGCTCCGCCTCCCTCGTCATCCGCTGCCCGGATGTGGAGACGATGCTGCGCCTGGCAGAGAGCATCGAAGGCCAGCTCACCGCCACCATCCAGATGGAGCCGGAAGACCTGGAACTGGCCCGCAAGCTGGTGCCGGTGCTGGAGCGCAAGGTGGGCCGCATCCTGGTGAACGGCTACCCCACCGGCGTCGAGGTCAACCACGCCATGGTGCATGGCGGGCCCTGGCCCGCGACCTCCGACGGCCGCACCACCTCCGTTGGCTCCCTCGCCATCCGCCGCTTCCTGCGCCCGGTGGCCTACCAGGACTTCCCGGACGCGCTGCTGCCGGAAGCCCTGAAGAACGGGAACCCGCTGGGGCTGTGGCGCCGGACGGATGGTGAACTCGGGCGGGGATAAGGGTTCTTTGGTTTTTTGAAGGCAGGAACTGGGGGGAATGAATTCCCCCCAGAGCCCC
>JH600059.1:51094-65186 GCA_000245075.1 Acetobacteraceae bacterium AT-5844 | reverse complement strand
CGGCGGCCGGGGCCATCCCCCTTGCCGGGCCCGCCCCAGTCACGGCCCAGCGACTCCGCGGCATTACGGGCACGCGGCGGCTTGGCGGGGCGGCTCCGCGCCAGGGCCTCGGGCTTCGGCTCGGACGATTTTTCCTTCGCCAGGTCGATGCCACGCTTCACGCGGGGCGGGGCGTCCAGGCCGAGCTGTTCCCGCATCACCTTCGCATTCACCTCTTCCACCGCGCCCCTGGGCAAGGTGCCGAGCTGGAAGGGGCCATAGGCGGTGCGGATCAACCGCGTCACCGTCAGGCCGAGATGCTGCAGCACGCGCCGTACCTCCCGGTTCTTGCCTTCCGTCAGGCTGACGGTCAGCCAGGCATTGGTGCCCTGGCGGGAGTCGAGCCCGGCCTCGATCGGGCCATAGGCCACGCCCTCGATGGTGACGCCGCGCGCCAGATAGGCCAGGGCCCGCTCATCCACCTGCCCATGCACGCGGGCGCGGTAGCGGCGAACCCAGCCATTGCCCGGCAGCTCCAGCTTGCGGGAGAGCGCGCCGTCATTGGTCAGCAGCAGCAGCCCCTCGCTCGTCAGGTCCAGCCGGCCGACGGAGACCAGGCGCGGCAGGCCCTCCGGCAGCTCCTCGAACACCGTGCGGCGGCCCTCGGGGTCCTTATGGGTCGTCACCAGCCCATCGGGCTTGTGGTAGCGGAACAGCCGGGTGTGCTCCGGCGCCGAGACCACCTTACCGCCGACCGACACACTGTCCCCCGGCTTCACGAAGGTGGCAGGCGTATCCACAGGCTGGCCGTTCAGGGTGACGCGGCCTTCCTCGATCAGCTTCTCGGCATCCCGGCGGCTCGCGATGCCGGCGCGGGCCAGCCACTTCGCGATGCGCTCGCCGCGCGGGCCGGCTTCCTGGGCCTCGGTCTCGTCCTCGCTCATCGGGCGGCCTCCACGAAGGCGTCAAAGATGCGGTGGTCCGCCGGGTCCACCGTGTATTCCGGGTGCCATTGCACCCCGAGGGCAAAGCGGTGCCCCGGATGCTCGATCCCCTCGACCACACCATCCGGCGCCACGGCGTTGACGACGGCGCCATTCCCCGGCCGGTCCACGGCCTGGTGATGCGCGGAATTCACCGCCATGCGCTTCGTGCCGGTAATGCGCTCCAGCAGCGTGCCAGCGGCGATGGCCACCTCATGCCCCGGCTCCGTGCGCGGGTTGGGCTGCTCATGCGCCAGCGCATCGGCGATGCTGTCGGGAATGTGCTGGATCAGCGTGCCGCCGAAGGCCACGGCCAGCAGCTGCTCACCGCCGCAAATCCCCAGCACCGGCATGTCACGCTTCAGCGCGCCACGGGTGACGGCCAGCTCGAAGGCCGTCCGCCCGGACTTCAGCGACACCGAAGGGTGCGCCGGACCACCGCCATACAGCGAGGGATCCACATCGAAGGCGCCTCCCGTCACCAGCAGGCCATCGATCCGCTCCAGATACGCCTCGGCGAGATCCGGCTCATGCGGCAGGGCGACGGGCAGGCCGCCGGCGGCGGCGATGGCCGAGAGATAATTCTGGCGGATGGCGTACCAGGGCAGCTTGGACCAGCCGCCGGCCGGCTCCGCATCCAGTGTGACACCAATCAGGGGAAGCTTGCGCATGGCGCCGTTGCTAGACCGGCGCGGTGGCGGGGACAAATGTTATTCCCTTATGCGCTCCCGCCGCCATGCGGTGCCCTCACCATGGCTCCATGTCGCGGCCAGGCGATTCCCCGGCTATGTCGTGGAGCATGACGCCGATCGAAATCGCTTTGCAGGAGGCGCGCGACGCCGCCGCCCGGGGGGAAGTGCCGGTGGGCGCCGTCGTCACCGATGCCTCGGGCACCGTGCTGGCGCGCGCCGGCAACCGGGTCGAGGAAATGCACGACCCCACCGCCCATGCGGAAATCCTGGCGCTGCGCGCCGCCGCGGCGCTGCGCGGCAGCCCGCGCCTGCCCGATTGCACCCTGACCGTGACGCTGGAGCCCTGCCCCATGTGCGCCCAGGCCGCGAGCTTCTTCCGGCTGCGCCGCGTGGTGTTCGGCGCCTACGACCCCAAGGGCGGCGGAGTGGAACATGGCGCGCGCATCTTCCAGGCGAGCTCCTGCCACCATACGCCGGAGCTCATCGGCGGAGTGCGGGAAGGAGAATGCACCAGCCTGCTGCGGGATTTCTTCGTGGTGCGCCGCTGAGGTGCCGAGCGGGGGCTCTGCCCCCGTGCCCCCGCCGGGGTGGAAAGTCCACCCCGGACCCCGCTTCGAGTTGAGTTTCGCTCAGGCCCGAAGCGGAACGCTGCAAACAGTGATTTCAAGGTTTTATAAAAGGTCCGCAGGCTGAGCCCACAGTCGCCGAGGGTCCAAGACCCTCGGCGGAACCGGCCTTAACACTCAAAAAAACGGATGGCGGGGTCTGGGGTGACACTGTCACCCCAGCGGGGGTTCAAGGGGGCAGCGCCCCCTTGCGGACCGCGCCGACAGAGCGCCTCAGACCCGGCGCCAGACCCAGTACATCGGCTGTCGCCCCTCGCGCAGGGCCTTGGCTTCGTAGCGCGTGCCTGGCCAGCCTTCCGGCCGCAGCAGGTCGAGCGAGACGCGCTCGAACAGCGCCTGGTTGCCCATCACTTCCACCACCCAGTCCTGATAGGTCGGGTCGTCTGTCGCGATCCGCCATTCACCGCCCGGGCGGATGGCGCGTGCCAGCTCCGGCAGGATGCTGGGGTGGACAAAGCGCCGCTTGGCGTGCCGGGCCTTGGGCCATGGGTCCGGGAACATCAGGAACAGGCGGGAGAGGCTGCCCTCCGGCAGGGAGCGGATCAGCCGCCGCGCATCCTCGGTCCACAGCAGCAGGTTGGGTGGCAGGGGCGCGGTGGCCTCGCCACCTTCCGGCACGACCTTGTTGAGCAGCGAGCAGATGCCGTTCTCGAACACCTCGGAGGCGATGAGGCCGACCTCGGGGTTAGCCTGGATCTGCGCGAAGCTGTGCTCACCGCCGCCGAAGCCGACTTCCAGCCAGACTTCCTTCACCGCGCCCGGAAAAGCAGCGGCAGGGCTCGTGGCGGCAGCCTCGGCGGAGAGGCGCAGGCGGGGAAGCGTCACATCCAGCAGCGCCTGCTGGCGCGGGCGCAGCGGGTGGCCCCGGCGGCGGCCATAGAGCCGGTCGGGGACGGGAGGCGGGCTGGCGGGGGTTTCGTCGGTCATACTGGCGCTCATCATAGCGCAAAGGGCGGCGCCTATCGGCACCGCCCCCGCAAACGTCTCAGTCGAAGTCGATCAGCGGTTGAAGGCGCGCTTCAGCTCGTCCACCAGATCGGTCTTCTCCCAGGTGAAGGTGTTCAGGTCCGGGTCCGGCGTACGGCCGAAATGGCCATAGGCGGAGGTCGGCACATAGATCGGGCGGTTCAGGTGCAGATGCTCCCGGATGCCGCGCGGGGAGAGGTTGACCAGGTTGTTCACCACCTTGGCCAGCTTCGCCTCGTCCACATCCTTGCCCGTGCCATGCAGGTCGAAATAGACCGACAGCGGCTTGGAGACGCCAATGGCGTAGGAGACCTGGATGGTGCACTTCTCGGCCAGGCCGGCGGCCACCACGTTCTTGGCGAGGTAGCGGCAGGCATAGGCGGCGGAGCGGTCCACCTTCGTCGGGTCCTTGCCGGAGAAGGCGCCGCCGCCATGCGGGGCCGCACCGCCATAGGTGTCGACGATGATCTTGCGCCCGGTCAGGCCGCAATCGCCATCGGGGCCGCCGATGACGAACTTGCCGGTCGGGTTCACATACAGCTCGTCATCCGGCACCGCCCAGCCCTCGGGCAGGCTGGTGGCGACGATCGGCTGCACCAGCGCGCGGACCTGGTCCTGGGTCAGGCCTTCCTCATGTTGGGTGGAGACCACCACAGAGGTCACGCCGACCGGCTTGCCATCGACATAGCGCAGCGTCACCTGGGACTTCGCGTCCGGCAGCAGGCCGGCGACGGTCTTGTCCTTGCTCCGGCGCAGCTCGGAAATGCGGCGCAGGATCAGGTGGGAATAGTACAGCGGCGCCGGCATCAGGTCCGGCGTCTCGGTGCAGGCGTAACCGAACATGATGCCCTGGTCGCCGGCGCCTTCATCCTTGTTGCCGGCGGCATCGACGCCCTGCGCGATGTGGGCGGACTGGGCGTGCAGGTGCACGGAGATGTCGGCATCGCGCCAGGAGAAGCCTTCCTGGTCGTAGCCGATGTCATGCACGGCCATGCGGGCGAGATGGGCCAGCAGCTCATGCGTCACGCTCGCCGGACCGCGGGTCTCGCCGGCCAGGACGATACGATTCGTCGTGACCAGCGTCTCGCAGGCCACGCGGGCATACGGATCAGCCTCCAGGAAGGCGTCCAGCACCGTATCGCTGATACGGTCGGCGACCTTGTCGGGGTGGCCTTCGGAGACGGACTCCGAGGTGAACAGGTATTCGCCCTTGTCGCGCATGGCCTTATCGTCCTCTTGTCGCGATGGCGACCGGCTTGCCCCGGCCTGGCTAATCCCCCGGCAATCCGGGCCCGGGCTGTTTCGCAGTCACGGGAAAAGGGGTCAAGGCCCAGACCTGTGACGCAGGGTTCTGCCTGGGCCGTGCGCGGGGCGGGAGTCAGCCGATCAGGCTGCCGTCGTCGATGAAGGGGGTAAAAGCGTTACGTGCCGGGCGTCAGGCAATCCCCATCACCTGCCGCATCGAATACAGCCCCGGCTGCTGCCGCGCGGCCCAAAACGCCGCCTGCACCGCGCCGGTGGCATAGACGCGGCGGTCGAAGGAACGGTGCGTCAGGCTGACATGCTCGCTGCGGCCGGCGAACAGCAGCGTGTGCTCGCCCACCACCTGCCCGCCCCGCAGGGCGGCGAAGCCGATCGGCCCCGTGGCGCGGGGGCCGGTGTGGCCGTCGCGCCCGCTTTCCATGCCGACTTCCGCCAGCGTCTTGCCCCGCCCGCGCGCAACCGCCTGCCCCATCATGATCGCCGTGCCGGAAGGCGCATCGACCTTCTGGCGGTGATGCATCTCGACGATCTCGGCGTCGAACTGCTCCGGCGGCAACGCGGCGGCGAACTTCTCGATCAGCGCGAACAGCACCGTCGCAGCGGGCGCGAAATTGGAGGAATAGACCAGCGGCACCACCTTCGCCGCCGCCTCCACCGCCGCTTCCTGCGCCGGGGAAAGGCCGGAGGTGCCCAGAATGAACGGCTTGCCGACGCGGGCCGCGGCTGCGGCATTCGCCTCGGCGGCGGAAGCATTGGTGAAGTCGATCACCACATCGCTGGCGGCGAACAGCGCATCGGCATCGGGGAAGACCGTCACGCCCTCCGCCCCATGCCTCGCGGTGCCGCCGGAAAGCTCCGCGCCGGCCGCCGCGACCTCTTCCACCAGCAGGTGGCCCATGCGGCCGGAAATGCCGGCAATGCCGATGCGGAGCTTGGTCATGGGGATGTCCTGCGCTGCGGAAGTCAAAAAAGGGATGCGCAGTGTCGCGGGGATGCGGCTTGCGTCAAGCCGGGGCCAAGGGGCGCTGCCCCTTGGAACCCCGCTGGGGTGACAGTGTCACCCCAGACCCCGCCATCAGCTTTGAATGCCAGGCCGGTTCCGCCGAGGGTCCATGACCCTCGGCGACTGTGGGCTCGGCCCGCGTGGCCTTTTGGAGTCCTTAGAATCGCCGGTTGCGACGCCTCGCTTCAAGTCCTGGCACGGTCCAAACTTGAAGCGAGGTCCAGAGGCGGCGCCCTGGCCCGTCCTCCCGGAAACGAAGCAGCCCGGCTCTCGCCGGGCTGAGGTCGCGAATGCGGCCCGCGGCCTTATGGCCGCGAAGCCAAGCGCGCGGAGCGCGCGCCCGGCGTCTGAGGGCAGAACTCAGGTATTCATCGCGTCGAAGAAGTCCTGGTTGGTCTTGCTGTACTTCAGCTTGTCCAACAGGAACTCCATCGCATCCTGCGTACCCATCGGGTTCAGGATACGGCGCAGCACCCACATCTTGGAGAGGGTGGCGCGGTCCACCAGCACTTCTTCCTTGCGGGTGCCGGACTTGGTGATGTCGATCGCAGGGAAGACGCGCTTGTCGGAGAGCTTGCGGTCCAGGATCAGCTCGGAGTTACCGGTGCCCTTGAACTCTTCGAAGATCACCTCGTCCATGCGGCTGCCGGTGTCGATCAGCGCCGTGGCGATGATGGTCAGCGAGCCGCCTTCCTCGATGTTGCGGGCAGCACCGAAGAAGCGCTTCGGGCGCTGCAGCGCATTGGCGTCCACACCACCCGTCAGTACCTTGCCGGAGGACGGCACGACGGAGTTGTAGGCGCGGCCGAGGCGGGTGATGGAGTCCAGCAGGATAACGACATCCCGCTTGTGCTCGACCAGACGCTTGGCCTTCTCCAGCACCATCTCCGTCACCTGCACGTGGCGGGTCGCCGGCTCGTCGAAGGTGGAGGCAACCACCTCACCGCGCACGGTGCGGGCCATGTCGGTCACTTCCTCCGGCCGCTCGTCGATGAGCAGCACGATCAGGAAGACATCCGGGTGGTTGGCGGAAATGCTGCGGGCGATGTTCTGCAGCATCACGGTCTTACCCGTGCGCGGCGGCGCCACCACCAGTGCGCGCTGGCCCATGCCGATCGGGGCCACCAGGTCAATCACGCGGGGCGTGTTGTCCTTCTGCATGCCCTTCGGCGGCGGCTCGGCATTCTCGTTCTCCATCTTCAGCCGGCGCGTCGGATAGAGCGGGGTCAGGTTGTCGAAGTTGATGCGGTGCCGCAGGGCTTCCGGCGGCTCGAAATTGACGGTGTTGACCTTCAGCAGCGCGAAGTAGCGTTCGCCATCCTTCGGCGCGCGGATCTGGCCTTCCACCGTGTCGCCGATGCGCAGGCCGAAGCGGCGCACCTGGGCGGGGGAGACATAGATGTCATCCGGCCCCGGCAGGTAGTTCGACTGCGGGCTGCGCAGGAAGCCGAAGCCATCGGGAAGAATTTCCAGGGTGCCGTCGCCGTGGATGGCCTGATCGTTCTCGGCGAGCTGCTTCAGGATCGCGAACATCATGTCCTGCTTGCGCAGGCTCGAAGCGTTCTCGATCTGGAGGGACTCGGCGAAAGCCAGCAGATCAGCGGGGCTTTTGGCCTTGAGTTCAGAGAGATGCATGGGCGGGACGCGTTCCGTTCCGGCATAAAGCAGGGGACACTCCCAAAGGCGCGGCTCATCAGCCTGCCCATGTGCGGCCGCAGCCCGAAAAGGCGCCTGGCCGTCTCATGTCCCGGTATTAGATCAAGGAGGGGAGTCTAGGCGGTATGCCAGACTGGTAAAGTCCGGTACGCCGCCATGGACGAGAAGCGCCGCAACGCTAGGGTCACGGCCAGCCACCCGTCAATGGGGAAATGGCGCAAATCTGCGCCTCTTCAAGGTCTTCGCGCGGATTTTTCGAAGTTATCCGCAAAGCGGGGCCACGGCGGGGGAGCAATTCCCCCCCTGAAGAGCCGAAGCCGGCGGGCTGGGGCGGCTTAACGCCCCAGCCCTTCCCAGAATTCGCGCACCTTCGCGAAGAAGCCGTCGCTCTCCGGGCTGCTGCGGGCATGCTCACCAGCCTCAGCCTCGAATTCCTCCAGCAGCTCCCGCTGGCGGGCCGTCAGGTGGCGCGGGGTTTCCACCGCCACCTGCACATACATGTCTCCGCGCGCCGCGGAGCGCAGCACGGAGAAGCCCTTGCCCCGCAGGCGGAACTGGTCGCCTGACTGGGTGCCGGCAGGGATGGTCACGCGCGCGCGGCCACCATCGATGACCGGCACCTCCACCGCATCGCCCAGCGCCGCCTGGGACATGCGCAGCGGGACGCGGACAAAGATGTTCGCGCCGTCACGCTGGAAGATCTCATGCGGCTGGATGCTGATATCGACGTAGAGATCGCCCGCCGGCGCCCCCCGCAACCCGGCCTCGCCCTCGCCTGACAGGCGGATGCGCGTGCCATCCTCCACACCGGCGGGAATGGTGACGTTCAGCGTGCGCTCGCGCTGCACGCGGCCCGCGCCCTGGCAGACCTTGCACGGATTCTTCACCCCCCGGCCGCTGCCGCCGCAGGTGGGGCAGGCGCGCTCGATCAGGAAGAAGCCCTGCTGAGCCCGCACCTTGCCGGCGCCGCCGCAGGTCGGGCAGGTCTGGTTGGCCGTGCTGCCGGCTTCGGCGCCGGAGCCGTCGCAGGCTTCGCACTGCACGCTGCTCTGAACACGCACAGTCTCCTTCGCGCCGGCGAAGGCCTCCTCCAGCGTAATCTCCACCTCGGTGCGCAGATCGGCGCCACGGCCGGCGGCCTGGCCACGCTGGCGGCCGCCACCAAAGCCGAACATCTGCTCGAAAATGTCTTCGAAGCCGGTGCCGCCGAAGGGGTTTCCTCCCCCACCACCACCCATGCCACCCTCGAAGGCGGCATGGCCGTAGCGATCATAAGCCGCACGCTTCTCCGCGTCCTTCAGGACGTCGTAGGCCTCGCTGCACTCCTTGAACTTGGCCTCGGCTTCCTTGTCCCCGGGGTTGCGGTCCGGGTGGAACTTCATCGCCAGCTTTCGATAAGCCTTCTTCAGCTCATCATCGCTGACGCCGCGGGCAACGCCCAGAATCTCGTAGTAATCGCGCTTGGCCATGGCCGGGTTCGGTCCCCCGCAGAGGCTGGATCCGTTTAACAAGGCAGCGCCCGGCCCCTTTCGGGAGCCGGGCGCGCCGCTTCAGTTACGCTCGGAAGCCGCGCTTAGCTGGGCTTCTTCTTGTTGGGGTCGACTTCCTCGAACTCGGCGTCGACCACCTTCTCGCCATTCGGGCTCTGGCCCTGCGCACCGCCCTGGGCCTGCGCACCACCCTCGGCCGCGCCCTCCTGCGGGGTGGCCTTGTAGATGGCCTCGCCCACCTTCATGGCAGCGGCGGAGAGACGCTCAGCGGCGCTGTTGATGGCATCCACGTCATCGCCATCCTTGGCGGTGCGCGCGGCGGCCAGCGCGGCCTCGGCCTCGCCCTTCTCGGCCTCACCGATCTTGTCGGCGTTCTCCTTCAGCGACTTCTCCGTGGTGTGGATCAGCGCTTCCAGCTGGTTCCTGGCCTCGACGGCGGCGCGGCGCTTCTTGTCCTCCTCGGCATGCGCCTCGGCGTCCTTCACCATGCGCTCGATATCGGAGTCAGACAGACCAGACTTCGCCTGGATCTTGATCTGCGTCTCCTTGCCGGTGGCCTTATCCTTGGCCTGGACGGAGACGATGCCGTTCGCGTCGATGTCGAAGGTCACCTCGATCTGCGGCACGCCGCGCGGCGCCGGCGGAATGCCCTGCAGGTCGAAATTGCCCAGCAGCTTGTTATCCGCCGCCATCTCGCGCTCACCCTGGAACACCTTGATGGTGACCGCGGTCTGGTTGTCGTCGGCGGTGGAGAAGGTCTGGCTCTTCTTCGTCGGGATCGTCGTGTTGCGGTCGATCAGCCGGGTGAACACGCCGCCCAGGGTCTCGATGCCCAGGGAGAGCGGGGTCACGTCCAGCAGCAGCACGTCCTTCACGTCGCCCTTCAGCACGCCGCCCTGGATGGCGGCACCGATGGCGACCACCTCGTCCGGGTTCACGTTCCGGGCGGGGTCCTTGCCGAAGAACTGCTTCACCGTCTCGATGACCTTGGGCATGCGGGTCATGCCGCCGACCAGGATCACTTCGTCGATCTCACCGGCGGAGAGGCCGGCATCCTTCAGCGCCTGCTTGCAGGGCTCGAGCGTACGGCTCACCAGGTCATCGACCAGCGACTCCAGCTTGGCGCGGGAGAGCTGCAGTACCAGGTGCTTCGGGCCCGTGGCATCGGCGGTGATGAAGGGCAGGTTGATCTCGGTCTGCTTGGCGCTCGACAGCTCGATCTTGGCCTTCTCGGCCGCTTCCTTCAGCCGCTGCAGGGCGAGCTTGTCGCCACGCAGGTCGATGCCGTTCTCCTTCTTGAACTCATCGGCCAGGTAATCGATGACGCGCTGGTCGAAGTCCTCGCCGCCCAGGAAGGTGTCGCCATTGGTGGACTTCACCTCGAACACGCCGTCGCCGATCTCCAGGATCGACACGTCGAAGGTGCCGCCGCCGAGGTCGTACACGGCGATGGTGCCGGAGGCCTTCTTGTCCATGCCATAGGCAAGGGCGGCCGCCGTCGGCTCGTTGATGATGCGCAGCACCTCGAGGCCGGCGATGGCGCCCGCTTCCTTCGTGGCCTGACGCTGGCTGTCGTTGAAGTAGGCGGGGACGGTGATGACGGCCTGCGTCACCTTCTCGCCAAGATAGGCCTCGGCCGTCTCCTTCATCTTGGTCAGCACATTGGCGCTGATCTGCTGCGGCGCCATCTTGTCGCCGCGCGCCTCGACCCAGGCGTCGCCATTGTCGGCGCGGATGATGTGGTAGGGCGCCAGGCCCTTTTCCTTCTGCACCATGGCGTCGTCGAAGCGACGGCCGATCAGGCGCTTCACGGCATAGAGCGTGTCGGTCGGGTTGGTCACGGCCTGGCGCTTGGCGGCCTGGCCGACCAGACGCTCACCATTCTTGGTGAAGGCGACCATGGACGGCGTGGTGCGCGCGCCCTCGGCGTTCTCCAGCACCTTGACCTCGCTGCCTTCCATGATGGCGACGCAGCTGTTGGTCGTGCCGAGGTCGATGCCGATAACTTTGCTCATCCGAATTCTCCTTCTGGCGGATGGGGGCGGCCCGATCGAAAGGCACCGCGCCCATCCCCGGCTTGCTCACGTAGCGGATGGGGTGGGGAGCCGACCTCACCTCAGGGGAAGGTGGCTTCGGCCCCCGATGTATTGGCCCGCGCGCCGCCGGACAAGAGCGGCATGCGGGCCATGCGTAAAAATTGTGCAGTTAAAGCGACTGCACCCGGAAAAGGCGGCCTCAGGCCGTTTCGGAGACGCTGTCCCCGGCCACCACTACCATGGCGGGCTTCAGAAGGCGGCCGTTCAGCGTCCAGGCCGGCGTCCAGGCCTGCAGCACCGTGCCGGGGGTCACGCCCTCCGGCGGCGGCTGCTGCGCCATCGCCTGGTGCAGCTCAGGGTCGAAGGCCTGGCCGGCGGGGTCGGACTTGGCGATGCCGTTGCGCTCCAGGATGGCCACGAAGGAGCGCTCCACCCCCTCGAAGCCGCCCCGCAGCTTCGCCAGAAGCTCGGGCTCGTCCTCGGCGGGCGCGGGCAGGGCGTCCAGGCCACGGCGCAGATTCTCGGCCGCTTCCACCACGTCGCGCGCGAATTTCTGCACGGCGTACTGGCGGGCCTCATCCACCTCACGCTTGGTGCGGGTCCGCAAATTCTGCATCTCGGCTTCCGAGCGCAGCCAGCGATCCTTGAGCTGCGCCACCTCCGCCTCCAGCTCCGCGATGCGGGCCAGGGTGTCGGCGGGCTGCTGGGGCTGCTCCTCGGTGGCCTCCGGCGGGGTCGTCTGCTCGTTCATCAGGTGATCATTCTTCATGGTCATGGAGGGGTCCGGAAAGAACCCGGTCAGGCACGACACCTAAGGGCTGCCAGCCGCCGGAACAAGTTATGACAGGCGGGCATCCTGCCAGGGGCCAGGAAATCGCGGCCCCGCCGGCCCGATTTCCCCTGCGCGGGGGAGTCATTTCACATGCCCCCCATGGCCGATTGGCGTCCCTGCACACCTTGACCCTGGCGAGCGGGATGTCATCTCACCCCATCATGCAGCCCGCTTCCCCCACCCGCCCGCGCGTCGCGATCGTTCTGTTCAATCTCGGGGGGCCGGATTCGCCGGAAGCGGTGCGCCCCTTCCTGGAAAACCTGTTCATGGACCCCGCCATCCTGCGGGTGCCGGGCTTCGTGCGGAAGCCGCTGGGCAAGTTCATCGCCCGCCGCCGCACCGCGGCCGCCAGCGAGAACTACGCCATCCTCGGCGGCAAGTCCCCGCTGTTGCCCCTCACGGAAGAACAGGCCGAGAGCTTGCAGGCCGCCCTTGCGGGGCAGGCTCCTGACACGGAGTTCCGCTGCTTCATCGCCATGCGGTACTGGCACCCCTTCGCCAGCGCCGCCGCCCAGGCCGTGAAGGAATGGGGCGCCGACGAGATCGTCCTGCTGCCGCTCTACCCGCAATTCTCCACGACCACGACCGGCTCCTCCCTCACGGACTGGAACGAGGCCTGCGAGCGGACCGGCCTCTCTCTGCCCACGCGCACCCTCTGCTGCTGGCATTCGGACGACGCCTTCGCCACCGCCACCGCCGCCCTGCTGAAGCGGAGCTACGATGCCGCGCTGCCCCAGGTGAAGGACGGGGCGAAGCTGCGCATCCTGTTCTCCGCGCACGGCCTGCCGGAAAGCATCGTGAAGCAGGGCGACCCCTATCAGTGGCAGGTGGAACGCAGCGTCGCCGCCGTGGTGGAGAAGCTGGCCATCCCGGGCCTCGACCACGAAATCTGCTACCAGTCCCGCGTCACGCCGCAGAAATGGATCGGCCCCTCCACCGAGGAAGCGCTGGAGAAGGCCGCCGCCGACAAGGTGGCCGTGCTGGTCCACCCCATCGCCTTCGTCTCCGAGCATTCGGAAACGCTGGTGGAGCTGGACGTCGAGTACAAGGAACTGGCCCACAAGAACGGCGTCCCGGGCTATTTCCGCGCCCCCGCCCAGAACAGCGATCCGGCCTTCATCGCCGCCCTTGCCGGCCTGGTGGAGCGCCTGCGCGCCTCCGGGGACCGCACGCTGTGCTCCTTTGCGGGCGGGCGGCAATGCCCCAAGGTGCATTCCGGCTGCCCGCATACCGGCGTGAAGCCGCCTTCCTCTCCCCGCACGCCGAAAGTCGCCGCATGAGCCACCCCCGCCCCGCCGCCGTCCTGTTCGATTGTGATGGCGTGCTGGCCGACAGCGAAATGCTGGTGAATGCCATGGTGGCGGAGGACCTGACCGCCCGCGGCTGGCCCATCACCACCGAGCAGTGCAAGGGCATCTTCCTCGGCCGCTCCATTCCGGACATGGTGCCGGTGGTGGAGAAGCAGGTGGGGCCCCTCCCCCGCGAATGGGGCGCCGAGCTCTCCGCCTCCATCGCCCGCCGCATGCGCGAGGCAACCCCGCCCATGCCGGGCGCCGTGGAAGTCGTGCGGGCTGTCGTGGCCGCGGGCATCCCCGCCGCCTGCGCCAGCAATTCGGGGCGGGAAGAGTTGGCGGCCAAGCTCTCCGGCCTTGGCCTCGCAAGCCTCTTCGGGGGTCGCGTCTTCTCCTGGCAGGACGTGCCGCGCCCGAAGCCCGCGCCAGACATGTATCTCGCCGCCGCCCTGGCCTGCGGCGCCGACCCGCGCGATTGCGTGGTGGTGGAGGACAGCGCCCTGGGCGCCCGCGCCGGTATCGCAGCCGGCTGCCGCGTGATGGGCTTCGCCCATGAGACCCCCGCCGCCCTGCTGGAAGCGGAAGGCGCCACGCCCTTCCACAGCATGGCGGACCTGCCCCGCCTGCTGGGACTGACGCCATGACCATCGACGCGCTGAGCCTCTACTACCCCTGGATCAAGGCCCTGCACCTGATCTCGGTGATCGCCTGGATGGCCGGCATGTTCTACCTGCCGCGCCTCTACGTGTACCACACGCCCTCGCCCGTGGGCTCCGAGCGCAGCGAAATGCTGAAGGTGATGGAACGCCGGCTGCTGCGCGCCATCATCAACCCGGCCATGATCGCCACCTGGTTCTTCGGAATCTGCCTGGTGCTGACGCCCGGCGTGATCGACTGGTCCAATGGCTGGTGGCACACCAAGCTGCTGGCCGTGCTGCTGATGTCCGGCTTCCACGGCCACCTCTCCGCCGCCCGCAAATCCTTCGACCGCGACGAACGCAAGCGCTCCGAGCGCTACTGGCGCATCGCGAACGAAGTGCCGACGGTGCTGATGATCATCATCGTCATCATGGTGATCGTGCGGCCGTTCTGATGAAGAAGAAGCTGAAGGGAGAAAGAATTCTCCCTCCAGACCACCCTCATCTTTTTCTTCGAGTTTGGCTTCGGGCCTGAAGGCCGGAACGTGACGCCCGTTCTGGCGAAGCCAAGTTTATAAAAGACCACGCCGGCTGAGCCCTCAGTCGCCGAGGGCCAGTATCGGCCCTCGGCGCACT
>JH600059.1:49244-51074 GCA_000245075.1 Acetobacteraceae bacterium AT-5844 | reverse complement strand
TCGCCCAACGGGCGCACCCGAAAACTCGAAAAGAAAAGAATGGGGGGTCCGGGGGGAAATTCATTTCCCCCCGCCTGTCCCGCCCTCACCCGGCCCGCGCCACCCGCACGCCACCGCCGCTGAACACCCGGTTCAGATCCAGCGCGTAGGCCCCGGCGCCGAGCCCTGCCTGCACCAGCATGATCGCGATCCAGAACAGCGGGAATTCCCAGCCGCCGCCGGCATTGCTGAACACCCATCCATTGCCCGTGTGCTGCAGCGTGGCGCCGATCAGGATGGGCAGGGTCAGCAGCGAGACCACGCGGGTCCAGACGCCAAGGATCAGCGCGATACCGGCCGCGGTCTCGGCCAGTGCCACGATGGCGCCGAAGACGGGCGGGAAGCCCAGGCTGCCGAAGAAGCCCATCGTGCCGGCAAGGCCGAAGGTGAGGATCTTCATGTAGAAGCCATGGGCCAGGAAGAGCACGCCGAGGCTGACGCGCAGCAGCAGCGTGGCATAGGGAGCGAGGCGGTTATCGTTCATCGTCTGAAAGCCCTGAAGGGTTGGTGCGGTCTCAGGACCGCCGTTGCGGCATCGTTACCGCGCTCTGCCCCGGCCCTTCCAACGGGCTTCGGAAACGATCATCATCACCATCATCAATGGCAGACCTTTCCAGCCTCGACCTCAACCTGCTGCGGGTATTCGACGCCGTGGCGCGTGAGCGGCACGTCACGCGCGCGGCCCAGCGGCTGCACCTCTCCCAACCCGCCGTCTCCAACGCGCTGACCCGGCTGCGCGCCGCGCTGAATGACGAGTTGTTCCTCCGCCGCCCCGGCGGTGTGGAGCCCACGGAACTGGCGCTCTCCCTGGCCCAGCCCGTGGCGGAAGTGCTCGACAGGCTGCGGGAGACCCTCGCCTCCCACGCGCCTTTCGACCCGGCGGTGTCGCAGCGCGTCTTCACCGCCGGCTTCTCGGAATATGCCGAGGCGGTGCTCTCTCCCCCGCTGCTGGCCCATATGGCGGTGGAAGCACCGCACTGCCTGCTCGCCATTCGCCATGCGGACCGCATCAACGCCGTGGAAATGCTGGAGCAGGACGAGGCCCAGATGGTGATCGGCGTGCTGAACGAGCCACCATCGCTCTACACCCGCCTGAGGCTGCTGCCGGAAGCCTTCGTGGTGCTGATGCGCCCCGGCCATCCGTTGGCGGAAGGCGAAATGACGGTGGAGCGCTTCAGCCAGTGGCCGCACCTGCTGCATTCCCCCAACGGCTCGCTGGACGGCGCCCTGGATCAGCCGATGCGCGACGCCGGATATCCCCGCCGGCTGGGCGCGGTGGTGGCGCACCTCGCCGGCGTTCCCGCCACGCTGATGCGGACCGATATGGTCATGGCTCTCTCCCGCCGCCTGGCCAAGCAAATGGCTGCGGCCCATGGGCTGGTGCTGCGCCCCTGCCCGGTGGAGCTGAAGCACACCCGCCTCTCCCTGATCTTCCACCGCCGCTTCGAGGCCGACCAGGGCCATGCCTGGCTGCGCCGGCTGATCCTGAACCTGGCGCGGGAGGCGACCCCGGCGGATGAGTGCGATGAGGTGCGGAACGGGGTTGTATGATGCTGCGCCTTTCAGGGGGCGCTGCCCCCTGAACCCCCGCTGGGGTGACAGTGTCACCCCAGACCCCGCCATCAATTTTTATCCACTTGCTGCTCGGTCATTCCGCCGAGGCTCCAGGAGCCTCGGCGACTGACGCCTCAGCCTGCGTGCCTTTGATAAAGTTCCTTGAAAAACACTGCTATCCGGCGATCTTCTTCAGCGTCGGCGCCCAATTCGAAGCGGGGTCCGGGGTGGACTTTC
>JH600059.1:43871-49224 GCA_000245075.1 Acetobacteraceae bacterium AT-5844 | reverse complement strand
CCGGGGTGGACTTTCCACCCCGGCGGGGGTGCCCAGAGGGGGCAGCGCCCCCTTTGGTCCCCGCAGAAGCATCACGAAACGATAACGGGCCGCTCCGGCGCTGGCTCTTGCTCCAGGTAGTCTTCGACATAGAGCCGCCGCACCAGCATCAGTCCCAGCGCCGCCAGCGGCGTGGCGAGTGCCAGACCCATGATGCCGTAGAGCATGCCCATGGCCACCTGCACCGTGATGGTCAGCACGGGCGGCAGATCCACGCTGCGGCGCTGGACATAAGGGGTGATGAGATAGCTCTCCGCCGTCTGCACCGCGATGTAGACGCCCAGGACAGCGAGAGCCCCGGACAGCCCCGATTCCAACCCCAGCAGCACGGCCGGAACGGCGGCGATCACCGGGCCGATATTCGGGATGAAGGCCAGCAAGGCGGCGATGGTGCCCAGCAGCACAGCCAATGGCAGGCCCAGCAACCAGAAGCCGAGCCCCATCAGCAGGCCCACGGCCGCCATGGAAATCAGCTGCGCCCCCAGCCAGCCGCGCAACGTCTCCCCTGCCTCCTCGAACACCGCCCGGGTCTTGGGGCGCAGGGAAGGCGCCACCAGCAGTTCGATGCCACGCCGGTACAGGCCAGGGTCCACGGCCAGATACAGGCCGATGAACAGGAACAGCACGAAATTGCCCAGCGCGCCGAAGGTCGTGCCAAGAGCGGAGAAGGCACTGCTGCCCCCGCCGCTGGGCAGGGAAAGGTTCTCCGGCTGCAGCCGCTGCAGCAGCTCCTGCCCCCAGCTATAGGCCGCGATGCGCTGCTGTATCTGCTCCGCCACGCGCGGCACCTGCTGCCAGAGCTGGTTGGCCTGGTCCGCCAGCGGCACCGCCGCCAGCAGGGCGAAGCCGGTGCCAAGCACCACCAGCAGCAGCACGAACAGCAACACCCGCAGCGGCGCCGGAAGGCCGAGGCGGGCGCCGATCAGGTCTCCGCCGCCGCGCAGGAACACCGCCAGCAGCACGCCGGCGAAGACCAGCAGCGGCACGTCCGGCACCAGCCACAACAGCAGCAGCAGCGCCACCACCAGTACCAGAAGGGAAATCGTCCTGCGCCGCATGCTCTCTCATCCTCGCCTCTCCAGGCGGGGGGATAAGACCCGGATGCGGGGCGGAGTTGCCAAGTCCCAGCCACTGTCACGCCGCCGCCTCTTGCGCGCGGCGGCATACGCCCTTATCCGGCGGCGCTGATCCACTTCTTTCGTACCGAAAAGGAGGCCGAGCCATGGCCGAGCGCACCCTCTCCATCATCAAGCCCGATGCGACCCGCCGGAACCTGACCGGCAAGATCAACGCGAAGTTCGAGGAGAAGGGCCTGCGCATCGTCGCGCAGAAGCGCCTGCAGCTCTCGGCCGCCCAGGCCGGCGCCTTCTATGCCGAGCACAAGGCCCGCCCCTTCTACAACGACCTGGTCTCCTTCATGACCTCCGGCCCGGTGGTCGTGCAGGTGCTGGAAGGCGAGAACGCCATCGCCGCCAACCGTGAGATCATGGGCGCCACCAACCCGGCCAACGCCGCCGAGGGCACCATCCGCAAGGAATTCGCCGAGAGCATCGAGGCGAACTCCGTGCACGGCTCCGACGGCGCCGAGGCGGCCGCCCGCGAGATCTCCTTCTTCTTCGCCGGCATCGAGATCGTCGGCTGATTGGCACGGCGCCGCGGCCAGCCCGCGGCGCCAGCCAATGAAAAGGGCGGCCTCCCTCGCGGGAGCCGCCCTTTTTCATGGCCCGGCTTCATGCCGGGGCCGAAACTGTCTTAGCCGGCGCAGGCCTTCAGGAAGATCAGCACGACCGCCACGGCGACGATGCCCCAGGTGGTGGCCTTGGTGAACACCTGCCAGCCGTGGGTACGCTCCCCGATAATGTCATCCGCCTTCACTTCGACGAAGTCGATCTCGTGCTTCACCTCGGCCATGGAGCTTCCTTTTCTTTACGCCACCGTCCCAGGCTGAGGTTTAGGCACGGCCACGGATTCCGGCAAGGGGGAACGGGGGCGCGCCCGCCGCGTTGGAAGTGCGGACCATGAAGGAGGACCGCCATGCCCGTCACCCTGGAAGGCTCCTGCCGCTGCGGCGCCATCCGCTTCACAGTGGAGAGCCACACGCCCGTGCCCTACCAGCTCTGCTACTGCTCCATCTGCCGCAAGACCGCCGGTGGCGGGGGCTATGCCATCAACATCATGGGCGATGCCGAGACGCTGCAGGTCCATGGCCAAACCGCCACCTACCGCGCCCGGCTGGAAGCCGATGACGGAAGCTGCGAGACCAGCAGCGGCCGCCGCCATTTCTGCCCGAAATGCGCCAGCGCCCTCTGGATGGCGGACCCGAGCTGGCCCGACCTGGTGCACCCCTTCGCCTCGGCCATCGACACGCCGCTGCCGGTGGCGAAGGAGAAAGTCCACCTGATGCTGCGCTTCAAAGCGCCGTGGGTGGAGGTGCATGCGGGCCCGCGCGATGCCCGCTTCGACGAGTACCCAACCGATTCGATCGAGAACTGGCACAAGAAACGGGGACTGTGGGTGGAGTAGGCAGGATCGCCACTCAGGGGGCCGAAGAAGGCTGGGGAAAGAATTCCCCAGACCCCTTCTTTTTTTCTTTCAGTTTGGCGTGCCGCTTCAGGATCAGGAGAGGACGCTCATCATGAAATTTATAAGGGGCAGCGCGGGCTGAGCCCGCAGTCGCCGGAGGTCATGGACCTCCGGCGCGCCCCGGCCGGTCCTTCAGAACTAACGCACCCACAGCAACGCCGGAAAAACTCGAAGAAAGAAAAGAAGGGGTCTGGGGAATTCTTTCCCCAGCCTTCCTCCTCGTAAACGCTGTACGACCCAGGCGCCCGACCCAGGTCGCCAGCCCTCAACCAGGGTTTCGCAGCACCGGCGCGGTCGGCGGCGCCGCACCGTCGATGAAGGTCCTGTTGCCCTCCACGCGCAGCCTGCCGGAAGCTACCAGGGCCAGGGCGGCCGGGTAGAGCTTGTGTTCCTGCTCCAGCACGCGGGCGCCGAGGCTCTCCTCGGTATCCCCAGGCAGCACGGGCACGGCGGCCTGGGCAATGATGGGCCCCTCATCCACCCCCGGCGTCACCAGATGCACGGTGCAGCCATGCAGGCGGACCCCCGCCTCCAGCGCGCGGGCATGGGTATCCACGCCCCGGAAGGATGGCAGCAGGGAGGGATGGATGTTCACCATCCGCCCGGACCAGCGGCTGACGAAGCCTTCCGTCAGCACCCGCATGAAGCCGGCGAGGGCGATCAGCTCGATTCCATGCTCGGCCAGGACGGTTTCCATCGCCGCCTCGAAGCCGGCGCGGTCCTTGCCGAAGGGGCGGCTTTCCACCACGGCGGTCGGGATGCCGGCCTCCGCCGCCCGGGCGAGCCCCCCGGCGGCCGGCTTGTTGGAGAGCACCAGCGCGATCTCGGCCGGGTAGGCGGGATCGGCAGCGGCGGCGAGAAGCGCCGTCATGTTGCTGCCCCGGCCCGAGATCAGGATCGCTGTGCGGCGTCGGGCGCTCACGCCACCGGCCAGTTGGGGGAGAGGTTCTCCATGCGTACGACAGGCTCGGCCTCCGGCGTCTCGCCCGGCTCGATGCGGCCGATGCGGCTGACGGTCTCACCCGCCTCGGTCAGCAGGGCGGTCGCGGTCTCGACATCGTCCGGCGCCACGACGAGCACCATGCCGATGCCACAGTTGAAGACGCGCAGCATCTCCTCCGGCACCACGCCGCCGGTCTTGGCCAGCCAGGCGAAGACGGGCGCCGGGTCCCAGGAGGTGGCATCGACCACGCCCACCGTGCCCTGGGGCAGCACGCGCGGCAGGTTGCCGGGCAGGCCGCCACCGGTGATGTGGGCGGCCGCCTTCAGCAGCTTCGCCTTGTGCAGCGCCAGCACGGACTTCACATAGATGCGGGTTGGCGTCAGCAGCGCCTCGCCAACCGTGGCACCCGGCGCGAAGGGCGCGGGGGTACGCACGCCCTGGTTCGTCGTGTCCAGGATGCGGCGGACAAGGGAGAAGCCATTGGAGTGGACGCCGGAGGAAGCGAGGCCGAGCAGCACGTCGCCCGCGCGCACATCATCGCGAGGCAGCAGCCCGTCGCGCTCCGCCGCCCCCACCGAAAAACCGGCGAGGTCGTAATCATCCTTGGCGTACATGCCCGGCATCTCGGCCGTCTCGCCGCCGACCAGGGCGGAGCCCGCCTGGCGGCAGCCCTCGGCGATACCGGCGATGACGGAGCGCGCCTGAGCCAGCTCCAGCTTGCCCGTCGCGAAATAATCGAGGAAAAACAGGGGCTCCGCGCCCTGCACGACCAGGTCGTTGACGCACATGGCAACCAGGTCGATGCCCACCGCGTCATGATATCCGGCATCGATCGCCAGGCGCAGCTTGGTGCCGACACCATCCGTGGAGGAGACGAGGACCGGGTCCGTGTAGCCGGCGGCCTTCAGGTCGAACAGCGCGCCGAAGCCACCGAGGCTGCCCATCACACCCGAGCGCGAGGTGGACTTGGCCAGGGGCTTGATGGCATCGACGAGAGCGTCGCCGGTCTCGATATCCACGCCGGCGTCACGATAGGTCAAACTGGTCATGAGGGGGCCCGATAAGCTATGCGCAAAGACCCAGGGGTCGAGAGCCCGGGCTTCCAAGGGGGCGGAATGCAACATTTTCGGCGGCTCGCCGCAACTGCTGTCATCACGGGCCTGCTCGGCATGGCGCTCCTGGCGCCGGGGACCGCGATGGCACAGGAGGGGGGCTCCGGCTTCACCCAACGCGGAATCACCGTGGAAACCTCGGCCGAGAATGCCGTGATCGCACGCAACCGCGCCATCGCCTCCGCCCAGCGCCAGGCCTATGACAAGATGGCCAGCGAGCTCGGCTTCAGCCGCAGTGCTTCCGATTCCCAGATCGACAGCCTGGTGGATAGCATCATCGTGGAGCAGGAGCGGGCTACCCGCACCGGCTATAACGGCCGCCTGACCGTGAACTTCAACCCGCGCCGGGTGTCGAACTTCGCCGGCATCAGCTCGGGCGGGGGAGCGGCCGTGGCGGGTGGCGCCCCAGGCTCCACCGGTGGCGCCTCGCCCTCCGGCACCTCCGCCAACGCCGCCTTCAACCCCGCCATCGCCTTCGTGGAGACGGAGACGCAGTTCAGCGGCATGCAGGAGTGGCTGGGCCTGCGCCGCCGCCTGCTGGCCACGCCGGAAATCGCCTCGGTCGACGTCGCGGCCATCGCGGTGGATGGCGCCCGGCTGCGCCTCGGCCTGCGCCTGCCGCCGAACGAGGCCGCCCGGGCTCTCGCCGCCCGCGGCATCCTGCTGCAGCAGGGGG
>JH600059.1:26517-43851 GCA_000245075.1 Acetobacteraceae bacterium AT-5844 | reverse complement strand
TGGGGTGACACTGTCACCCCAGCGGGGGTTTCAGGGGGCAGCGCCCCCTGAGGCTTCCTCAACCCATCCGCAAAAGGCGCGCCAATGCTTCCACATGCTCTGGAGGCGTTGGCGGAACGATCCCGTGGCCCAGGTTGAACACGAAGGGCCGCCCGCGCATCGCGGAGAGGATGGAGCGCGCTTCTGCTTCCATGGCGCCGCCGCCGGCCACCAGGGCTTGTGGGTCCATATTCCCCTGCAAGCCGAATTCGATGCCGACATGCGCGGCGGCCCAGCGCGGGTCCATGCCGGTATCCATGCCCACGGTGTTCACGCCCGTACGCTGGGCATATTCGGGCAGAAGCGGGCCGGCGAGGCGGGGGAAGCCGATCAGCGGAATATCGGGCAGTACCTTGCGGATGTTCCGCACGATGGCGGCCGTCGGCTCGATGCTCCAGCGGCGGAACTGGCCCGGAGAGAGCAGGCCTGCCCAGCTGTCGAACAGCATCAGGGCCTCCGCGCCGGCTTCGGCCTGGGCGAGGAGGTAGTCCGTGGTGGTATCCACCAGCAGGCGGATCAATTTCCCGAAGAGGGCGGGGTCCGAGTAGGCGAGGCGCCGGGCCGTCGCGAACTCCCCGCCGCCGCGGCCTTCCACCATGTAGCAGGCGACGGTGAAGGGGCTTCCGGCGAAACCGATCAGTGCTGTTTTCGGTGCCTCCTGAGCCAGGCCCTCGCGGACACGAACCACGGTTTCCAGGATGGGGGCGATACGGGCCCTCATGGCTGAGGGATCGAGGCGTGCGAGGCCTTCGGCGTCGCGGATCGGCTCCAGAAGCGGGCCTTCACCCTCGGCGTAGCGGAGATCCTGCCCCATGGCCCAGGGCAGCATGAGGATATCGCTGAACAGGATGGCCCCATCCATGCCGTAGCGGCGCAAGGGCTGCAGCGTCACCTCGGCCGCCAGCTCCGGCGTGGTGCAGAGGGAGATGAAATCGCCCGCCTGGGCGCGGAGCAGGCGGTATTCGGGCAGGTAGCGCCCCGCCTGGCGCATCAGCCAGAAGGGGGGCGGCCAGACGGCTTCTCCGGTGAGGGCACGCAGGAGGGGCTTTTGCACAGTGTCCATAGGCCCTCTTTCATAGAAAAAGAGTCTTTAAGAAAAGTGGGAGGGTAGATAGACCCTGTGGATAAGGGGGACGCAATTGGCGGCCCATTTCATCCACAAACTCCTCCACAGGGGCGACTCGGGTAAAAAGCGAGGTTTTCTGCGGGTTTCCGCCGGTTATGAGAGATTCCAACCGTCCGCTCCCATGGAAAACCCCCAGGTGGCGTTGTTTGTGCCTTTCATCCCCGATTCACGCAGGGGCGTGATCCGGGGCTTGCGGTTTTCCACATTTTCCACCTCCATCCCCGCTCTTCCACACCGCGTCTGACCGGGTCTCCCGATGCCGAACCGTTCGTTCAACCTCCACCTCGTTTCCGACAGCACCGGAGAGACGCTGAACTCCATGGCGCGCGCCGTGCTGGCGCGCTTCCCGGACCCGCATGTGATGTATCATCGCTGGTCCCTGGTCCGGTCCCGCTTCCAGCTGGAGCAGGTGCTGGAAGGCATCAAGGCGGAGCCGGGGCCGGTGATGTTCACCCTGGTGGACCGCTCCCTCCGGCATTCGCTGGAGGAGGTCTGCAAGCAGATCGGGGTGACGTGCCTTTCGGTGCTGGACCCGGTGATCGACCTCCTGCAGGGGCAGATCGGCGAGCAGGCGCGGGAGAAGCGCGCCGCGCAGCATGTGATGGACGCCGATTATTTCCGCCGGATCGACGCCATGCACTATGTGCTGGCGCATGATGACGGCCAGGGCGTGGCCGGGATCGAGGAAGCGGATTGCGTGCTCGTCGGCGTCTCCCGCAGCAGCAAGACGCCGACCTGCTTCTACCTGGCCAATCGCGGCATCAAGGCCGCCAATGTGCCGATCGTGCCCACCTCGCCCCTGCCGTCCGAGCTGGACGATGCGCCGTGTCCCGTCATCGGCCTGACGATCGATGTTTCCGCGCTGATCGAAATCCGCCGTCACCGGCTGAAGATCATCGGCGCCGGCGGCGTGCGGCAGGACACCAACGATTATATCGACCATGACGCGGTGAAGGCCGAGATCCTTGCCGCCCGCCGCCTGTGCACCAGCCGGGGCTGGCCGGTGATCGATGTGACGCGCCGCTCCATAGAGGAAACAGCCGCGACCGTGCTGCAACTGATGGAGGCCTGGCACACCCGCCGCAACGCGCCGGGCCCTTCCCCCAGCGGAATCGGCGCATGATGCTGGCTACCGACGCGCCGCCGCTGGTTCTCGCCTCTTCCTCCTCTACCCGTTCCGCCTTGCTCCGCGCCGCTGGCCTGCCCTTCGAGGCACGCCCCGCCTCCGTGGACGAGGCGGCGCTGAAGGAAGCCGCCCAGGCCGAGCAAATCCCGCCCACCGAGGCCGCCGTGCTGTTGGCCGATGCCAAGGCCGAACGCATCGCCCGCCGCATGATGGCCGAGCAGCCGGAGGCGCTGGTGATCGGCGCCGACTCCCTGGTGGTGTGCGAAGGCCGCTGGTTCGACAAGCCCGTGGGCATGGAAGGCGCCCGCGCCCAGCTCCAGGCCCTGAAAGGGCGAACACACGAGCTGATCTCGGCCGTGGTGTGCTGGCGCCACGGCGCTCGCATCTGGCACCACGCGGCGGTTTGCCGCCTGTCCATGCGGGACTTCTCGGACGAGTTCCTCGACGCCTACCTGGCCACCGAAGGGGAAGCCATCACCCACTCCGTCGGCGCCTACCGGCTGGAAGGCATCGGTATGCACCTGTTCCGCAAGATCGAGGGCGAGCATACTGCCATCCTCGGCCTGCCAATGCTGCCGCTGCTCGACTTCCTGCGGCAGCATGGGGCGGTTTTGCGATAATTTTGGGGAGAATCAGGGGGCGCTGCCCCCTGGACCCCCGCTGGGGTGACAGTGTCACCCCAGACCCCGCCATCAGTTTTTTCTGGTGCTACGGCCGGTTCGGCCGAGGGTCTTGGACCCTCGGCGACTGCGGCTTCAGCTCGCGGGGCCTTCAATAAGATTTTGAAATCGCTGATTTTCAGCGTTCCGCTTCGGGTCTGAGCGAGACCCAATTCGAAGCGGGGTCCGGGGTGGCCAGGGGATATGGCTTCCACCCCCGCGGGGGTCTGGGGGCAGAGCCCCCAGCATTTTCAGGCCCGCTTCGCTTCAATCGCATCCCAGATGGCTTTTTCCAGGTGCACCCCGTCGAAGCGGGCGATTTCCTGGAGACCGGTGGGCGAGGTGACGTTAATTTCCGTCAGGTAGTCCCCGATCACGTCGATGCCCACGAAGATCAAGCCGCGCTTCTTCAGTTCCGGCCCGATCTTGGCGCAGATTTCCTTGTCGCGCGGGGAGAGGGCGATCTGCTCCGGCCGCCCGCCGACATGCATGTTGGAGCGGCTTTCCCCCGCGGCGGGCACGCGGTTGATGGCGCCCATCGGCTCGCCATCCACCAGGATGATGCGCTTGTCGCCCTGGCGCACGGCTGGGACGTATTGCTGGATCATCAGCGGCTCGCGGGATTTCTCGGCGTAGAGCTCCAGCAGGGAGTTCAGGTTGCCGTCATCGGGGCGCATATGGAACACGCCCGCGCCGCCATTGCCGAAGAGCGGCTTGACGATGATGTCCCCATGCTTCTCGCGGAACTTGCGCACTTCCAGCGGGTCGCGGGTGATGATGGTATCCGGCATCAGGTCCGGGAACTGCATGACGAACAGCTTTTCCGGCGCGTTGCGCACGCTGGCCGGGTCGTTCACCACCAGGGTCTTGGGGTGGATCATCTCCAGGATATGGGTGGCGGTGATGTAGGCCATGTCGAAGGGCGGGTCCTGGCGCATCAGGACCACATCCATGGTGGAGAGATCGACCTCCCGCAGCTCGCCCAGGGTGTAGTGGTTGCCCTTTTCCCGGCGGACTTCCACCGGCTGGGCGCGGGCGAGCACGCGGCCGGCGGAGAGGGTGAGGTCCTTCACATGGTAGTGCCAGAGGCTATGGCCCCGGGCCTGGGCTTCCAGCATCAGAACGAAGGTGCTGTCGCCGTCGATATTGATGCTCTGGATCGGGTCCATCTGGACCGCGACCTTCAAGGCACGCGTCATGGGTGGTCCTCGTGAATACGTCGTCGGGTGAAGTGGTGGCATCGCGGGCGGCGGATTGCCAGAGGCAGGAAGGGCCGGGGCGGGAAGCCGGGGCCCGAAATGGGCGGTTGACCGGCGGCGCCGGGCATCGGAATGGATGAGTTTATGACGACCGATTCAATCCCGGGCATCACCGGCAAGGCGCGGCTGGCCGGGGTTCTGGGCTGGCCTGTTTCCCACTCGCGCTCCCCGCAGCTGCACGGCTTCTGGCTGCGGCGGCATGGGATCGACGGCGCCTACCTGCCGCTGCCCGTGGCACCGGCCGATTTCGCCGAGGCGGTGCGCGCCCTGGTGAAGCTGGGTTTCCGGGGCTGCAACGTGACCATTCCGCACAAGGAGGCGGCCTTCGCCCTGTGCGACGAGGTGGATGGCGTGGCGCGGCGCATGGGCGCGGCCAATACGCTGATGTTCCGGGAGGGCCGTATTCACGGCACTAACACCGATGGCTTCGGCTTCCTGGAATCGCTCTATGAGCAGGCGCCGGGCTGGCAGGCTGGGGATGGCCCGGCGGTGCTGCTGGGCGCTGGCGGCGCGGCGCGGGCCATTGCCGTGGCGCTGCTGGATGCCGGCTGCCCGCAACTGACCATCGTTAATCGCAATCTGGCGCGGGCGGAGGAACTGGCGGCGGGCCTGGATGAGCGGGTGCGCGTGGCCGCGGCCCCACCGTTGGAGGGCGCCGCTTTGCTGGTGAACAGCACCAGCCTGGGCATGGAAGGCCAGCCGCCGCTGGACATCGACCTCGCTCCGCTGCCGGCCTATGCGGTGGTGGCCGATGCCGTCTATGTGCCGTTGGAAACGCCATTGCTGGCCGCCGCCCGGGCACGCGGCCTGCGCGGCGTGGACGGGCTCGGCATGCTGCTGCACCAGGCGCGCCCTGGCTTTTCCGAGTGGTTCGGCGTGATGCCTGTGGTGGATGCCGAACTGCGGCGTTTCGTCTCGGCCGATATCCCCAAGGGCCGGTGAGGGAAGGCGGGTGAAGGTGCTCTGGTGAAGGTTCTGGGGCTGACGGGCGGCATCGGGATGGGGAAATCCACCGCTGCCGCCACCTTCCGCCGCTGCAACGTGCCCGTATTCGATGCGGATGAGACGGTGCATGCCTTGCAGGCGAAGGGGGGGAAGGCCGTCGCGCCCATCGCCGCCGCATTTCCGGATGCCGTGAAGGACGGGGTGGTGGTTCGCGAGGCCCTGCGCCGCGCCGTGTTCGAGGACCCAAATGGTCAGCGTGCGGCGCTGCGGCGGCTGGAGCGCATCGTCCACCCACTGGTGCGGGCCGAGGAGCGCCGCTTCATGGCGGCTGCCCGCCGGCGCCGCCGGCCGTTGGTGGTGCTGGACATCCCCCTGCTGTTCGAGACAAAGGGGGAGCGACGCTGCGATGCCGTGGTGGTGGTCTCCGCCCCGCCCGCCGCGCAGCGGGCACGGGTGCTGCGCCGGCCGGATATGAACCCGGTGCGGCTGGCCTCTATTCTGAAGCGGCAGATGCCAGACCGGCTGCGCCGCGCCAAAGCCGATTTCGTGGTTCGGACAGGCCTTTCCCGCCAGTCCAGCCGCCGCCAGATCCTGGCGCTGTTGAGGAGCCTGCGATGAGCCGCGCCCTGGTTCTCGATACTGAAACCACCGGGCTGGACCCGGCCACCGGCGACCGCGTGCTGGAAGTGGCGGCGGTGGAGCTGGAGAACCTGGTCCCGACCGGCCGGCACTTCCATGTGCTGATCGACCCCGAGCGCGACGTGCCGGAGGAAGCGGTGCGCGTGCACGGCTTCACGCGCGAGATGCTGATCGGGAAGCCGAAATTCGCCGAGATCCTGCCCGGGCTGCTGGAGTTCCTGGGCGACGACCCCGTAGTGGCGCATAACGCGGTGTTCGACTTCGCCTTCCTGGACCATGAGTTCAAGCGGGCGGGTGCGGCGCCGATCCCGCGCTCCCGCATGATCGATACGCTGGTGCTGGCGAAGAAGCGCTTCCCGGGCTTGCCGAACAGCCTGGATGCGTTGTGCCGCCGCTACGGCATCGATAACTCGATGCGCACCTCGCACAACGCGCTGCTGGACGTGCAGCTGCTGGCCCAGGTCTATCTGGAGCTGATGGGCGGCAAACAGCCGGGGCTGGAACTGGCTGCCACGCGGGCGGCCAAGAGCAGCGGACCGGTGCTGCTGGAGGCCGCGCCGGTCAACCGCACACCACGCCCGATCATGCCCAGTGAGGCCGAGCTGGCGGCCCATGCCGCCTTCCTGGCCAAGGTGAAGGAGCCGATCTGGGCCAAGCTGGGGGGGGAGGATGCGGTGGCTCAATCGGCATCGAGCTGAGCGGGTGTTTGCCGGGCGAGCAATGGCTCGCCCTTTCTAGTTGCACGCGCAGCTGGCCTCTGAACTTTCAGCAAGGATCCAGGAACGCGGCGCGACGCGCCGTTCCTGGATTTCTGCTCTTTGCGGGAAGAACCACGGCGCTCCTCGCGAGAGCCAGAAAATTCTTACCATTCTCTCATCTTCGTAAGATATTCCGCCAATCTTGCCCATATGGCCTGGAGGAATGCGGAGGGGCCTGCCGTTGGCCGTGCCCTAGAGCTGCCCCAGTGCTGAGCCAGAACGGAGCAGCCGGTTCTGTGAGATTTGCCCGGATACGTCTCCGACTCCTGGGCCTGGCGCGGAAAGATTGACGATACGAATGCTGACCAGCCTTTCAGACACGCTTCTGGCGACCGCCCTGCTGCTGATCGTCATCAGCGCCATCCAACCCCTTGCCAACCGCCTGATGCTCTCCAGCACCGTTCTGCTGGCTGTTGTCGGCGTGCTGCTGGGTGGCGGCGCGACGCTGCTGCTGAACACCTCCCACACGCAGGCGTTCGACGAAGCCGCGAAGGCGCTGCTGCATTTCCCCATCAACGCGGACGTCTTCCTCTATATTTTCCTGCCGATGTTGGTGTTCCACGGCGCCTTGTCCATCGACGTGCGAAGGCTGGCGCGGGATGCGACGCCGGTGCTGGTGATGGCGGTGGTGGCCGTGCTGGTGACGACGGCGGCCATCGGCTTCGCGCTGGCACCGATTTCCGGCATGTCCCTTACCGTGTGCCTCATGCTGGGGGCGATTGTCGCGACGACTGATCCTTCCGCCGTCGTCGGCATCTTTCGGGAGATCGGGGCGAACAGCCGGCTGACACGGCTGGTGGAAGGCGAAAGCCTGCTGAACGACGCTGCCGCCATTTCCATTTTCACCATCCTGCTGGCGCAGGTGGTCAGCCACCAGCCGGTGGACCCGGTGGATGCCGTCACCACCTTCGTCGTCTCCTTTGCCGGTGGCATCGGGGTCGGCTTCGTGCTGGCGCGGGTGGTAGTCTCCGCCGTGCCGCTGCTGGGCGGCAACCGTACGGCGGAAGTCACGCTGACCCTGGCGCTGCCCTATATCGCCTATATCGTCTGCCACCAGTTCCTGCATTTCTCCGGCGTCGTGGCGGCCGCCGTGGCCGGCCTGACCGTCAGCGCCATGGGCCCCTCCACCTTCCGGCCCCAGAGCTGGCGGTTCATGCAGGATGTGTGGGACCAGCTCTCCTTCTGGTCCAGCTCCATGGTGTTCGTGCTGGCCTCGATGCTGGTGCCAAAACTGCTGCTGGGTGCAACGCGGTGGGACATCGTGCTGGTCGGCGTCGTCGTGCTCGCCGCCATGGCGGCGCGGGCGGCGGTGCTGTTCGGCCTGTTGCCGTTGCTGGAATACACACGCCTTTCCCAGCGCGTGCCGACCCCGGCGAAGGCGACGATGCTGTGGGGCGGGTTGCGCGGTGCCATCACCCTGGCATTGGCGCTCTCCGTCACGGAGAATTACGGCGTTCCCGCCAATATCCAGCGCTTCATCGCCATTCTGGCCACGGGCTATGTGCTGTTCACTCTGCTGGTCAACGGTACCACGCTGCGTTGGGTGGTGCGGGTTCTGAAGCTCGATCATCTTTCCGCTTCCGACCAGGCGCTGCGGAACCAGGTCGTCGCCATCGGCCTGGGCGAGGTGCGGGACAAGCTGCGCCAGACGGCGGGTGATTTCGGCTTCTCCGCCCCTGCCGCCAGCCACGCGCTGGAATCCTATGACCGCCGTATCAAGGTGGAGACGGCGGCCAATACCTTCGACACCGCCATCGGGGACCGGGAGCGCGTGACCCTCGGCCTGATCACCTTCGCCAGCCAGGAACGCTCCCTGTTGCTGGAAATGTTCGAGGAGCAGGTCCTTTCCCGCCGCGTCATGGAGAACCTGCTCTGGACCGCCGAGAGCATGATCGACGGTGCGCGGGCCGAAGGCCGCTACGGTTATATCCAGGCGGCGCGCCGGCGGTTGCAGCCGACGCTGCGCTTCGTCTTCGCCCAATGGCTGCACAAGACTTTCCGCATCGACAAGCCGCTGATGCACTGCATGGCCGAGCGGTTCGAGACGCTGCTGCTCACGCATCTCGTCTCCGTCGCCATGAGCCGCTTCATGCACCGGCGGATGGAGCCGGTGCTGGGCAAGCGCGTGACGGATGTCGTCAGCGACATCGTTGGTCGGCGGGAAGATCTGTTGCAGGACGCGATGGATGTGCTGCGCCTGCAATATCCCGGCTACGCCGAGGCGCTGGAATCCCGCATGCTGCGCCAGATCGGCCTGCGGCTGGAGGCGGAGGAATATGCCAGCCTGCGCCGTGAGTCCCTGATCGGTGAGGAACTGCATGATGAGCTGGTGCGCGGGCTGGAGACGCTGCGCCGGCAGATCGCGCGGCCGCTGCAATTCAACATCCAATCCGGCATCGACCAGCGCATCAAGAAGTTCGAGATCTTCGCCGGCTTGCAGGACGCGCTGCTGCACGACCTGGCCATGAGCGTGACCACCCGCTTCGTCGTGCCGGGTGAGCGGATCTTCCGCGCCAAGCAAAAGGCCAATGCGGTGTTCCTGATCAGCCGCGGCCTCGTCTCCGTGAAGCAAGGGAAGGAGGGCGAGGAGTTCGTTGTCGGTACCGGCGAGTTCTTCGGGGAACGGGAGCTTCTCGACAGCCGTGCCCATCGGGTTAGCCGTGCCCGGGCCGACAGCTTCTGCCACCTGCTGGAACTGAGCGCGGAGGATTTCTTGCGGTTGCTGCACGAAGCACCGGAAATCGCGGTACGGATGGAGCGCATCGCGCTCGCGCGGCAGGAGATGAAGCCCGCCCCTGTGGAAGTGACGCGGGAGGAGGAGATGAAGCTCGTCTCCTTCGATGGGGTGCTGCCCCCTGCCGATCCCGCGCGGGGGTGAAGCCGGAAGACATCTCCCCGGCGGCGGACATCTACATTTATTGCAAATTTTTAATCCCGGCCGCGTTCATTGGCTGTGGTGAGGGCGGAGGCGGGGCTGCCGGTTTGTTCCGGAAAAATCACGGCCCGCTGGCTGTCAGGGCAGTTCCGCTCTTCTCCCGGGTAGCCTTTCGCCCTCTCCTCCGCCCTGGCCACGTTTCAGCCTCGATAGAGACGAAACCCGGCTTTCCGTGTTACCGTTTCGTCTGGGGCGCCCCGGACGGGTGCCCGAACTGGGGCTAAAGGAGAGCCACATGGCCTATCGCCGGTTGCTGCTGCCATTGACCGGGACCGCTGCCGGGGAGGCGGCGCTCCATACCGCGCTGATGGTTGCCCGCATCTGGAACGCCCATGTGCATTGTTTGCATGTGCGCGTGGATGCCCGGGATGTTGCCCCGCTGGCGGGCGAGGGCCTGTCCGGTGCCATGATCGAGGAAATGATGGCGGCGACGGAGCGCGAGAGTGGCGAACGCGCCAACCGCGTGCATGCGCTGTTCGAGCGCTTCGTGCAGGGGCGCGATGTCACCATCGCCCTGAATGCCGAAAGCGCGTTGAAGGCGGAAGGGCCGACGCTGTCCTTCGAATCCATCGCCGGGCGCGAAGAGGATGTGGTGGCGCAGCAATCGCGCCTCTATGACATGGCGGTGGTGCCGCATCCGGAGGCGGATGACGATGTTTCCTCCTCCGACGCGCTGCATGCGGTGCTGTTCGATTCGGGCCGCCCGGTGCTGATCGCGCCGCGCGAAATCCCAACCACCATCGGCACCCGCGTCTGTTGCGCCTGGAATGGCACGGCGGAAAGCGCTGCGGCCGTGGCCGCTTCCCTGCCCTGGCTGCATCGTGCGGACAAGGTGCAGATCCTGTATTCGGATGATTATCAGCGCCGCGGTCCTGCGGTCGAAGGCATCCAGGCTTATCTGCGCTGGCACGAAATCGAATCCGACGCCGTGGCCTTCAAGCCGCAAACGCGTGAGGTCGGTGCCGGGCTGCTGGGCGCGACGCGTGATTTCAACGCGGATCTTCTCTGCATGGGGGCCTACAGCCATTCCCGTCTGCGCCAGTTGATCCTGGGCGGCGTCACGCGGCATGTGCTGGAAAATGCCGATATTCCCGTGCTGATGTGCCGCTGAGCAGATAATCGCAACGGTCTTGCGCTGCGGCCAAGCCATCTGAGATGGAGGGCAGAGCCCTCCATCCGAGACGTTTCATCCTGAGATGGCGCCTATACGGCTGCGGTAGTGTCGATCCATCCGACATGCCCATCCGGGCGGCGATAGACCACGTTGAGCTGCCCGCTGATGCGGTTCCGGAACATCATCACCGGCATCTGGCCAAGGTCGAGCCGCATCACGGCCTCGCTGACGCTTAGGCGCGAGATCTCGGTGGGGATCTCAGCGATGATCGTACTCTCGCCGTCTTGCTTGTGCAGCAGGTCGTCATGCTCCTTCGCGGTAAGCCCGTCGGCCACTGTGCCGTCATCGGGGTGCGCGCTCACCAAAGTCTCTTCCTGCTCCTCCGGCTCTTCCACCGGCCTGGCCAGGATCACCTGCCGCGCGGTCTCCGCGGTCGGAGGCAGGCGCTCATCGGCCATGTCCCGGGCGTGTTCATTCACGCGGCGGCGGTAGCGGCGCAGGCGCTTGGCGATGTGCTCCGCCGCCACGTCGAAGGCGCGGTGCGCGTCGGGGCCCTCGCCCTCGCCGCGGACCGACAAGCCACGACCGGCGTGCAGGTCGATCGCACAAGTGAAGAAGGCACGGTTTTTGGCAAAGGTGACGCGAGCATCCAAGGCGTGGTCGAAATACTTCTTCGCCACGGCCTTCAGGCCTTCGGAGACATGGACTTTCAGCGCGTCCCCGGTCTCGACCTGCTTCCCAGCGACAGTGATATGCATGACGCTTTATCCCCTTTCCCATCATGGGGAGGGGCCGCCCCGGAGGACGGCGTGCGGGGCTTCTTATTGGCGCACAAAGCGCCGGGACCCGCGCTCCGGATCAGGCCGGGACGGCCTTCTCCCGTTTGCGCTGCACCGAAGATGGAATATGCAGCGCCTCTCGATATTTGGCCACCGTCCGGCGGGCGATGTCCACACCTTCTCTCTTCAACATGGCGACGATTGCGTCATCTGAAAGGATGTCGCTGGCAGATTCAGCATCCACCATGCCGCGTATGCGATGACGGATGGCCTCTGCCGAAAAGGTCTCGCCTCCGGTGCCGCCAATGGCGGTGGTGAAGAAATACTTGAGTTCGAAGTTACCTCGCGGGGTCGCGATGTATTTGTTGGCCGTGACACGGCTGACGGTGGATTCATGCATTTCCACCGCTTCCGCCACGTCCCGAAGGATCAGCGGCCGCAGATGCGACACGCCGTGGTGGAAAAACCCGTCCTGCCGCCGCACGATTTCCGCAGACACCTTGAGGATGGTCTGGGCGCGCTGTTCCAGGCTCTTCACAAGCCAGTTGGCGGATTGATACTGCTCCGCCAGGAAAGCCCTCGCCTCCCGCGTGGCGCCGACCTGCGCACGGGCGTGAAAGCCCCTGTTCACCAAAACGCGTGGAAGTGTCTCGGGGTTGAGTTCCAGCATCCATTCCGGGCCGTCGGCCTCGGGGGTGATGGGCGCGCGCCGCATCAGCACATCCGGCACCAGCGCGGGGGCGGGCTCGGCGTCGAAGCCGGCCCCGGGCTTAGGGTCCAGCCGCTTGAGCTCGGCAATCATGTCTGCCAGATCCTCGGCATCGACGCCACAGACCCGCATCAGCCCGCGCATGTCCCGCCGGGCCAGCATTTCCAGATTATCGAGCAGGGCCTGTATGGCCGGATCCAGCCGGTTCTTCTCCGCGAGCTGCACGGCCAGGCACTCGGCCAGGTTGCGGCAGAACATCCCCACAGGCTCGAAGCGCTGCATGCGCGCGCGGATGGCGGCGACGCGGGAGACATCGCAGGCGAGCGCGGCGGCGATCTCCTCGTTCTCCACCGGCAGGCGGCCAGCGGCATCGACCTGCGCCAGAAGCTGGGCCGCGATCATCCGGTCCCCATGCCCCGGGAAGGTCAGGCGGATCTGTTCTGCCAGCTCTTCCCGCAGGCTGCGGGGGCGCTCCGCGGCCAGTTCATCGATCCCGCGATCGTCATCGGCGAAATCGGCACGGCCACCACGGCCGGTGCCTTCGGTGGTGGCGTCGTAGACATTGCTCCAGTCGCCGATGTCGAGCGGCGCCTCGGCCTCGGGCGGCAGGGTGGCGGCGCCGCTGCTTTCATAGCTGTCGGGCTGGGCAGGGGTGCCGGGGGCCGGCGCATCGCCGAAATTGTCCCGCACGCGCTGTTGCGCCTCGGCCCCCGGCTCCGGGCTGCCCTCGTCACGCTCCAGCAGCGGGTTGCGCTCCAGCTCCTCCTCGATGAAGGCGCTGACCTCCAGGTTGGAGGATTGCAGCAGCTTGATAGCCTGCCGCAATTGCGGGGTCATCACCAGCGATTGGGTCTGGCGCAGATCCAGGCGGGGGCCAATTGCCATCGCCCGCCCCTCAGAGGCCGGTGGGGGTGGGCGCGGCCATGGGTCGCGGCCCGGTCATGTCAGCGAAATCGCCCTGGGTGCATGGCAGCCGGCCTTACAGGCTGAACCGCTCGCCAAGATAGACGCGGCGGACCCCTTCATGGGCGACGATATCCTGCGGCGTGCCCTCCATGAGAACCTGCCCGTCATGCAGGATGTAGGCGCGGTCGATGATCTCGAGCGTCTCCCGCACATTGTGGTCGGTGATCAGCACGCCGATGCCGCGGTTCTTGAGATGCTTCACCAGGTCGCGGATCTCGCCCACCGCGATGGGGTCGATGCCCGCCAGCGGCTCGTCCAGCAGGATGTAGGCGGGGTGGGTGGCCAGTGCGCGCGCGATCTCGCAGCGCCGCCGCTCACCGCCCGAGAGGGCGAGGGCCGGCGCGCGGCGGAGATGGGCGATGCCGAATTCCGCCAGCAGGGAGTCGAGCATCTGCTCGCGGCGGGCGCGGTTGGGCTCCACCACCTCCAGCGCCGCGCGGATGTTATCCTCAAGGCTCAGGCCACGGAAAATCGAGGCTTCCTGCGGCAGATAGCCCAGGCCCATGCGGGCGCGGCGGTACATCGGCAGGGTGGTGACATCCTGCCCGTCCATGAAGACGCGGCCTTCATCCGGCTTGATGAGGCCGGTGATCATGTAGAAGCTCGTGGTCTTGCCGGCACCGTTCGGGCCGAGCAGGCCCACAGCCTCACCGCGCTTCACGCTGAGGGAAACGCCACGCACCACGGGCCGCTTCTTGAAGCGCTTGCCAAGGCCAATGGCCACCAGGCCGGAATCACCCGGCACGACCTTGAGGTTGGGGGTCGCACCACTCATCGAGTCTGGCCTTGCTGGTTCTGGCGCTGTTGCTGGCCCTGCTGGGCGCCCGGCATCTGCAGGGCGTCGCGGCTTTGCTGGTTGGGTACGATCAGCCCCTGCACCCGCTGGCCCGGTGTGTTCACCAGGCGGGCCACGCCGGTGCGCATGTTCACGATGGCTTCCTGGCCGTTCAACTGGTTCTCGCCGCGCGTGATGCGCACGCCGCCCAGCAGCCGCGCCATGCCGGTGACGGCGGAATAGACGCCACGGTCCCCGCGCACGACTTCAGCAGGGGTGCGGATTTCGACATTGCCGAAGGCTTCCACCCGCTCCAGCCGGCTGCCGGAGCCCGGCACGTTGCGCGGGCCCGCGCCGCCGGCGGCACCCGCCGGGCGCTGGCTGGCGGCGACAGGCGCCGTCTGGCCTTCCGGCAGGAAGTAGCCCACCAGCGTATCGGCGGCGATGCGGCGGTCATCATTGGTGACAATCAGGGCCGCGCCGCGCGCGACGGACATGCGCCGGCCCGGCCAGTATTCCAGGCTGTCCCGGGCCGTCAGCGTATCGGTGGGGGTGGTGAGCTTCAGGTTGCGCCCGGTCATCACCATGACGCCCTGGTCCATGTCGTACACGGCACGGTCGCCCACGGCGGTGTCGGTCGCGGTGCTGATGCGGACATTGCCTTCCGCCTCCAGCCGCCAGATCTCGTTGCCGCCACTCGGCCCCTCAGCCACGGCGGAAGGCGCGCCGGCGGAAGGCGCCGCGCCATTCGCGCGGGGGCGGTAGCGGGCGATCAGCCGGTCGCCCTCCAGCGTCACGCCTTCACGGATAGCGCGGGCATTGCCGCGGGCGATGACGACCTGCTCGACCTGCCGCCACTCGATGCCATCGGTGGAGGTGACGTCCACAGGGCCACCCTGGGTCATATCCAGGGCCTGGGCGTGGGCGTGGCCGGCAGCCAGCAGCAACGCCAGGGTTGCAGCGATGCCCCGGGCACCGAAAGCGAGGTGACGGGTTTTCACTGCTTGCCCTCCAGAATGGCATGGCTGCGGCCGGTGAAGATCACCACCTGCCCGCGCTCGCGCAGCCGGAAACCCTCGCTCTCCAACGTGCCGAAGGGGCCCTGGGCGGCGGTGGGGCTGTCACTGTCGGCCTCGGCGGCGCCGACATCGATATGGGCGGCTGCGGTGGTCATCGTCGTGCCGTTGTCGTGCCAGAGCGTCACATCGCCCTGCAGGTTCAACTGGTTGTGCGGGCGGTCAAACTGGCCTTCCCGCGCCTCCAGCAGCATCCAGGCGCCGTTGGTCAGCAGGATATCGGCGCGCGGCTGGGCGAGGTCGATCAGCCCGCTTTCATCCCGCTGGGTGGCCGAGCTGGCGGTCACGTTGAAGGGGCGGTTCTGCTCGTCCACCCCCTGATACCGCGCCCCGGAGATGCGCATGGCGTCGGCGGTGCCCTGCGTCACGCGGCGGAAGGCGACGCGGCCACGGTCCTCCGCGCTGTCGAATTCCGGCCACAGCGCGATGGTGGCGAGCAGCGCCAGCGCGCCCACCGGCAGCAGCAGCTTGGCGAGCTTCACAAAGACGCGGCGGCGCGCGATGGCGCCGGTGGTCAGCCGCACCCGCGCGCGTGAAGGCAGCAGCGTCCGGCGGTTGCCGGTGCCACGCTCGATGCCAGGGGCAGCCAGGCTGTCACGCGGTGGAAAGGAGAGCTTCATGCAACTGGGCCAGGGGGCCATGCCACGGTGGCCACGTGCACCCAACAGGGCACATGCGCCACGGCTTGCGGCAAGCCGGGTGGGGAACAGGATATTCTCACGACCCATGTATGGGGTCGCAATGGGGGTGGGTCAACGCAGGAGTGGGCGAGCCCTACCAAAAACCATGCCAAACCTTCGCCACATTCCGGTGGTCGGCGAGCCTCGCTTCAGGCTGCGACCAGAGGGGAGGGGCCGTGCGCGTTGTCGCCCTCGCTCCGCTGGCAGAACCAGATGATGAGAATGATGGTGCCCAGCACCGGCACCAGCCCCAGGAGCAGCCACCAGCCGCTGCGCCCGGTATCGTGCAGCCGGCGTGCGCCAACGGCCAAGGTGGGCAACAGGAGGGCGAGGCTGGTGATGAGGCTGAGCACCCCTTCCTCCACGCCCGGGAAGAGGATGCTGTCCAGCACGCTGGCCACGATTCCCGCCAGCACGCCGAACAGAACGAAGAACCAGTATTCCGACCGGCGCGCCCGACCCCCGAAGGTCGTGTACCTGGCGAAGCAGCGGCGAACCGCTTCGGAGAAGCCCATCTGACCCACCCCGCGAAACAAGACACTGACGTAACAGTATCAGATTCGCATCAATGGGCGAAGATGTCTGGATCCTCATATCCGAGCAGATCGAGCTGCCCGCGTGCCGGCAGGAAGCGGAAGCAGGCCTCGGCCAGTTCCAGCCGCCCCTCGCGGATCAAGAGGCCCTCCAGCCGCGCCCAGAGCGCATGCAGGTACAGCACGTCGGACGCCGCATAGGCCAGTTGCTCCGGCGTCAGCTCCGGCGCGCCCCAGTCCGAGGATTGCTGCTGCTTGGAGATATCGACGCCCACCAACTCCCGCAGCAAATCCTTCAACCCATGCCGTTCGGTGAAAGTGCGCACCAGCTTGGCGGCGATCTTGGTGCAGCGGACCGGCGCCACCTCGACGCCCAGCGCCTTGCGCAGAATGGCGACGTCAAACCGCGCGAAGTGAAACAGCTTCACCTGCGCAGGGTCGGTCAGCAACCGCTTCAGGTTGGGGCAGTCCGCCCCCCGGCCGCCCAGGGATTCCGGAATGATCTGCACGCAATGCGCATTGCCATCCCCGGCCGAGAGCTGAACCAGGCAAAGCCGGTCCCGGCGCGGGTCCAGGCCCATCGTCTCGGTATCGACGGCAACGACAGGACCGAGGTCCAGGCCGTCAGGCAAATCGTGTTTGTGGAGCTTGATCATCGTGCCAGACTTGGAAGCGTTGGAAGCGAAAAGGGTCTGTCCCATTCCCGCGATCCCTGCCTTCCAGTCGCGCTCTCACCAACCGGGTGAGAGGAATATGCCCAGGAAAGGACTCGAACCTTCACGACCTTGCGGTCACTGGCACCTGAAGCCAGCGCGTCTACCAATTCCACCACCTGGGCAAGGGGGCGAATACGCCGTGTGGCGTGGAGCGGGCTTTTATGGGCCGCGAAGACCCCCGTCAAGCGGCCTTCGCCAAAAATCTGCAACTTCCTGTGTGGGGAGGGAAAAACGGCTTTTACCCTTGGGGGGTGAAGGTCTCCCATCGGGGGGAATGAATTCCCCCCGAGCCCCCCTTCTTTTCCTTTTTCGAGTTTTCGGGTGCGCCCTTCGGGCGGCACCCTCTGCTGCCCGTTGAGTGCGCCGAGGGCCTGATCTGGCCCTCGGCGACTGAGGCTTCAGCCCGCGTGGCCATTTATAAACTTGGCTTCGCCAGAACGGGCGTCACCGTCCGGCCTTGAAGCCCCAATCCAAAACTCGAAGAAAAAGATGAGGGTGGT
>JH600059.1:0-26497 GCA_000245075.1 Acetobacteraceae bacterium AT-5844 | reverse complement strand
TGGAGGGAGAATTCTTTCTCCCTCCAGCCTCACAGCTCTCAGGCCGGAACGCCCTTGGAGGTGCTGTACTCGAAGTGCAGCGCCTCGCCCGGGAAGATGCGCGGATGAATGGCATGGGCGGCCATCGCGGCTTCCGAGAAGCCTTGCAGGATGAGCTTCAGCTTGCCGGGATAGGTGGCGATATCGCCGATGGCGTGGATGCCGGGCCGGTTGGTGGAGAGCGTCGCCGGGTCCACCGAGATGTGGCTGCGCTCCAGCCCCAGCCCCCATTCAGCGATGGGGCCAAGCTCCATGGAGAGGCCGAAGAAGGCCAGCAGGTGATCGGCCGGCACGCGGCGTTCCTCGCCTTTCAGCGTGGCCAGCACGACGTGGTCCAGCTTGCCGCCCGCGCCCTCAAGCCCGTGCAGCTGATAGGGAATGGCGAGGTCCAGCTCGCCCTTCTCGGCGGCGGCTTCCATCTGGGCCACCGTCTCGGGCGCGGCGCGGAATTTCGGGCGGCGGTGCACCACCGTCACGCGCGCGGCGATGTCCTTCAGGCTCAGCGCCCAGTCCACGGCGGAATCGCCACCACCGGCGATCACCACCCGCTTGCCGCGCAGCTCCTCCCGGCGGGAGACCATGTAGCGCACCGCGCCGGTGGCTTCGTAGGAGGCGAGGTCGTTCAGCGGCGGCCGGTTCGGGCCGAAGGCGCCGGCGCCGGCGGCGATGATGACGGCCTTGGCGCGCACGCGCTCGCCCTGGCTGGTGTGCAGCACGAAGCCGCCCTCGCCATCCTCGCCCAGCGCATCCACCCGGCGGCCGAGCAGGTAGATCGGGGCGAAGGGCTGGGCCTGCTCCTCCAGCCGGGCGATCAGCTCCGCGCCCCCGATCGCGGGGTGGGCGGGGATGTCGTAGATAGGCTTTTCCGGATAGAGCGCGGCGCACTGGCCACCGATGGCCTCCAGCGTGTCGATGACCACGCATTTCATCCGCAGCATCCCGCATTCGAACACGGCGAACAGGCCGGTCGGGCCGGCGCCAATGATGGCGACATCCGCCTGGATAGCGGCTTCATGCGTCGCAGCGGGGTAGTTGCCATCGGCCATCAGGTGTCTCCGCGGGATCGGTCCGGGAGTGGTGCATAGGGCATGTCATGCCGGGTGGCCACCTGGGGCGGAAGGGGAGAATGCAGGCCTGCCCATGAAGACGGCCAGGCTTCAGCCTGGGTCGCGAGGGAAACGGCGGGGAGAAAGGGCCGGGGCGGCTTTCCGCCCCGGCTGGGCCCAGGGGACATGCCCCCCCAGGCCGAGGCTCTGGTCAGGAGCGGACGCGAACGCCCGCGCCGACCGTGCCTTCCGACTTGCTGAAGTCTTCCGCGAAAATGTCGCGGTCCTTGGTCTCCGGCACGAAGAATGCGCCGATCACCACCGTCGCCAGCGCGATGACCACCGGGTACCAGAGGCCGTAATAGACATCGCCGGTCTGCGCGATCATCGCGAAGGATGTTGCCGGTAGCAGGCCGCCGAACCAGCCATTGCCGATATGGTAGGGCAGCGACATGGAGGTGTAGCGGATGCGGGTGGGGAAGAGCTCCACCAGTGCCGCCGCGATCGGGCCGTAGACCATGGTGACGTAGATCACCAACAGCGTCAGCACGAGCACGGAGACGATGACCTGCTCGCGGAACAGGTCGAACGGGTGGTTCATCCTCACCACGGTCGGGTTCTGGGCGGGCGGATAGCCGGCGGCGGTGATGGCCGCGCCCAGGGTCTGGGTGAAGTTCGGCGTGTTGGCCGGGATGCTTGTCTGGCCAATCCGCACCGTGGCCACCGACCCGGCCGGAGCGTTTTCGACCGAGTAGTTCACCGACAGCCGGGCAAGCGCCGACTTCGCGATGTCGCAGCTATTGGTGAAGCGGGCTGTGCCGACCGGATTGAACTGGAAGGAGCAATCCGCCGGGTCCGCCTGCACCACCACGGTGATGTTCTGGTGCGCGGCGTGCAGTGCCGGGTTGGCTTCCGCGCTCAGCAGCTTGAACAGCGGGAAATAGGTGAGCGCGGCCAGCAGGCAGCCGCCGAGGATGATGGGTTTGCGCCCGATCTTGTCCGAGAGCCAGCCGAACAGCACGAAGCCACCGGAGCCGAGCAGCAGCGCCCAGGCGATCAGCAGATTGGAGGTATAGCCATCCACCTTGAGGATCGAGTTGATGAAGAACAGGGCGTAGAACTGGCCCGTGTACCAGACCACCGCCTGGCCGGCGACGAGGCCGAGCAGGGCGAGGATGGCCACCTTGGCGTTGCGCCATTGCCCGAAGGCCTCGGTGAGCGGCGCCTTGGAGTGGGTGCCTTCCTCCTTCATCCGCTTGAAGGCCGGGCTTTCCTGCAGTTGCAGGCGGATCCAGACGGAGATGCCCAGCAGCACGATGGAGACCAGGAAGGGGATGCGCCAGCCCCAGGCCATGAAGGTCTCTTCCCCCAGGATGGAGCGGGTGAACAGGATCACCAGCAGCGAGAGGAAGAGGCCGCCCGTGGCGGTGATCTGGATGAAGCTGGTGTAGAAGCCGCGCCGGCCATTCGGTGCGTGCTCGGCCACATAGGTCGCGGCGCCGCCATACTCGCCGCCGAGCGCCAGGCCCTGGAGGCAGCGCAGGATGATCAGGATGACGGCGGCGGTGATGCCGATCTGGTCCGAAGTGGGCAGGATGCCGACGAGGAAGGTCGAGGCGCCCATGATCAGGATGGTGACCAGGAAGGTATATTTGCGCCCGACGAGGTCGCCCAGCCGGCCAAAAACCAGCGCGCCGAAGGGCCGCACCAGGAAGCCCGCCGCGAAGGCGAGAAGGGCGAAGATGTTGCGCGTGCCTTCGGGAAACTGGCTGAAGAACTTGGCGCCGATGATCGCGGCCAAGGAGCCGTAGAGATAGAAATCGTACCATTCGAAGACGGTACCGAGGGAGGAGGCCAGGATGACCTTCCGCTCCTCGCGCGTCATAGGCCGGTTCGCGGCCGCGACGGTGGATGACATATTGAACGAGTCCCTGCCCTGTCCCGGATTGTGGCCCCGGGTTTCTGTTGAAGGTCTTTGTCTCGTCGCCCGCATCTTCGGCGGGTCAGGGCCCGGCTGGCCTTCATTCCGGACAGGCCAGGCCTTGAAACAGAGTGTGACGCTGTGCAGGGGCGCGACGGAATCACTGATGCAATGCGGAAGGCGTTATCACAAACTTGTGATAAGCCATTTCCTCATGAGACGCCTGCGGAAGGGATTTGCGCGCAAGTCACCGGCAACGCTTCTCCCCGTCATTGGTTGGCCCATATTATCGATAGCGAAGCCCCGGCAGGGGGGCAGTGTGAAAGATCTGGCGTCCTTCCCGCGCCAGCGGCAGCATGAGGGAAATCGGGGGCCTCGATGGACACGCTCCGCCACCTTGCCGACCATGCCATCCGGCGCGCCATGGGCTGCGCCGCCTTCAGCATCGCGCTGGTGATGCTCATGCTTGCCGGGCGCCCCTTATTGGCCATGCAGAGCGGCGCGCTGATGACGGCGGCCCTTTGGCTCGGCATGTGGGCGGCGGCGTTGCGGGTCCCCCGGATGGATTTGCGGAGCACGCGGCTCTGGCCCGTGCTGGCGGGCGAGGGCGCCCGGCGCCTGCGGGGGCCGGACGGGCAGCGCAAGCTGGCCGCGATTTTTGCTGAACGGCTGATGTGGCATGCGGACCGTGCGGGCATGGTCGCGCTGGGCCTCGGTGGGCTGACACTGGCCATGTTTGGCTACCGCACCCTGCCTGGGTGAGCTTCCTGCCACCGACGGAAGCCGGACAGGTTGACGCGTCCCCCTCGGTTGCGGAAGGTGCAACCGGATCTTGGAGGGGCAGGAGGCATGAGTCAGGCGCAGCTTCACATCGTGCCGGATGCCGTCGAGCCGACGCGCTCCCGCAAACCTTCCTATCGCCTGGATGAATCCGTCGGCCATCTGCTGCGGCGCGCGCACCAGCGTCACGCCGCGCTGTTCCAGGACCGGGGCACGGCTGGGGGCCTGACCTCCACGCAATTCGCCGCTTTGGTCAAGCTCTCGGAACTCGGCCGCGCCACCCAGAACGCGCTGGGCCGTGCCGTGGCGCTGGACCCCGCGACCATCCAGGGCGTCATCGCCCGGTTGCGCGATCGCGGGCTGGTGGATGTGGGGCGGGACCCGCTGGACCGGCGGACCCTGGTGCTCTCCCTCTCGGAAGCGGGCGAGGCCGCGCTGGTCGAAGCCGTTCGTCAGGGGGCCCAGGCCAATGAGCGCCTGCTGGCGCCGCTTTCCGCCGATGAGCGCAAATCTCTCATTCGCCTGCTCCGCCGCCTGCTGGGCTGAATGCTCGTTTGGGCGTAAAGAGATGCCATGACCCAGACCACGGATTTCGGCTTCCGCACCGTCGATCGTGAGGCCAAGGCCTCCATGGTGCGCGAGGTGTTCGACAGCGTCGCGCCCAAATACGACATCATGAACGACCTGATGTCGCTGGGGCTGCACCGGGCCTGGAAGCAGGCCTTTGTCGCCGCCATTGGCGCGGGCCCGGCCGATACGTTGCTGGATCTCGCCGCCGGCACGGGGGATGTCGCCTTCCTCGCCAAGAAGCGCGGCGCCGGAAAGGTCATTCTCTCCGATATCAATGCCGCCATGCTGGGCGTGGGGCAGGACCGCGCGCTGAAGAAGGGGCTGGCCGAGGGGCTGGAATTCGTCTGCAGCGATGCCGAGAAGATCCCGCTGCCGAGCGGCAGCGTGGAACGCGTGTCCATGGCATTCGGCCTGCGCAACTGCACCGACAAGGATGCGGTGCTGCGCGAGGGCTACCGTGTCCTGCGGCCGGGCGGGCGCATGTGCGTGCTGGAATTCTCCAACCTGGAAGTCGAGGCGCTGAAGCCGCTCTACGACACCTGGTCCTTCAAGGTGCTGCCGGCCATTGGCGCGCGCATCGCCAAGGATGCTGAGAGCTACCAGTATTTGGCCGAGAGCATCCGCATGTTCCCCGACCAGCAGACCCTGGCCGGCATGATGGAACGCGCCGGCTTCGAGCGGGTGAAGTGGCAGAACCTCTCCGGCGGGATCGTGGCCATCCACACCGGCTGGAAGTTCTGACAGAAGAAGCGGCGCATCCGCCTGGGGTGCGCCGGCCTTCTCAAGCCGCAGCGGAGCGGCCCGCTCAGCTCCGCGGCAGGGGTCGGTCTCCGCCGCGCGGCACCTTCATCATCAGCCGCAACAGGGCTGGTGCTTCCAGAATGTAGCGCTTCCAGAGGCGGCGTGGCTCGCTGACCAGCCTGTGCAGCCATTCCAGATGCGCCTTCTGTATCCAGAGAGGCGCCCGGCGCTTCGCACCCGCCACGAACTCCGCCGAGGCGCCGACGCAGAGCCCGATGCCTGTCGCCCGGCCGGAGGCGACCAGGGCGGCGGCGAGCTTCTCCTGTTGCGGCGAGCCCACGCAGAGCAGGACGAATTTGGCCGGGTGGGCCAGGATGAAATCCACGCAGGCCTGAACGGCGGCCGGGTCGCGGATGAAGCCCATCGGCGGATTGTGATGCGCGAGGCGCCGCAGGCCGTAGCGGGCGCGGATCGTCTCCACGATCTCCGCCGTCGCCCCGATGATGGTTACGGGCGTATCGGGCTTGATGACACGGTCGAACAACTGCTGGGTGAGGTCGGAACCCGGCGCGATCTCCAGATTCACGCCGCGCCAGCGGGCGAGCAGCTGGAGAATTCGGCTGTCGCACAGGGAAAGCCAGGCAGGCTCATACAGCGGCCGCAGCTCCGGCTGACGCTGCAGGCGGATCCAGTGATCGGCATTCGGCGTCACGACATAGACGAAGGGCGAGCTGACCTCGCGCTCGGACAGCATCGCAAGAGCTCTCGGCAGCGTGACGTCGTCGAAACGCACCGAGAGCAGGTATTGCGAAGAGAACGTTCCGTGCTGCTCGCGAGAGGGTGATGCGTTCATTCAAACTGCGCCATCAAAGAATTTCCATGGTCTCGCAGGATACGGGACAGGCTCCCCGCGGCCAGCGACATTGACGTGTGAGAATTAATATTTCACCGAATGAAGATCACATGTAGAGAAGCGCAAGCCTTTGCGGCAGCTCAGCCAAGCCGCCGCCTTGGGCAGCGCGCCGGCGGTCGTATCGAAGGGCTCGGGGGCTTCTGTGAGCAGCCAGCTACGGGACGAGCTTCTTTCCATCTTCGCCCTGGCCTTCGCCGGGCGGGCCAGCGCGCCAGCGCCGTGGCCCTCCCTCCCTCCGCATCAGCCTCCTGCATCGGCGGACAGCCTTGCCTGATACCCTTCCCCCCCAAGCACTGTCGGCCGACACCGACCGGAAGCTTTCCACCTTCCGCTGGACCCACGGCCTGCTGAACCGTGTCGTCCGGGCCTCGGACACGGTCGCCATTATTCTCGCGGCCCTGCTGGCGCCCCTGATCTGGGATCAGCCTCTGTCCTGGGATCAGCGGCTGGTGGCGATGCTGGCGGGCATCTGGGCCTTCCTGTCCGTGCTCGGCCGTATCCGGGCCTACCGGGTGGAAAACTACGTCACCTTCTGGGCGCAGCTTGGCCAGTTGGTCGCCGGCAGCCTGGCGGCCTGGGCGGTGATATCACTCGTTCTGCATGCCTGCCTCCGAGACGTCTCTCTGACCCAGAGCTGGGTGCTGGGCTGGCACGCGTTGCAATTCGGCCTGCTGCTGGTGAACCGCGCGCTGCAGAGCGTACTGACCCGTATCGTCGAGTGGAAGCAACTCCTGCGCCGCAAGACGGTCGTCATCGGTACCGGCGCGGTGGGGGAGGCGGCGGTGAACCGCATCCTCTCCGGCAAGTCTTCCGCCCATGAACTGGTCGGCGTCTACCGTGGCCTGGCGGACAGCCCCTCCGTGCAGACCGTGGCCGGCGTGCCCGTCTCCGGCGGCATGGAAGACCTCGCGCGCTACGCTCAGGACAACACCATCGACCTGATCGTGCTCGCCGAGGGCTGGGGCAAGGCGCCGGATATCTTCCGCATGATCGACGCGGTGGAATGGATCGCCGCCGACGTGGTCGTGCCCTTCGAGGAAGCGGGCGTGCGGCCGAGCTTCGCGCGCATCGCGCCCGTCGCCGGCATGTCCACCCTGCAGGTGATGTACCGGCCCTTCAAGGGCAGCCAGGGCATCACCAAGGCGGTGGAGGACTATGTCATCGCCGGTACGGCCCTGCTGATCCTCAGCCCCTTCCTGCTGCTGGTGGCGCTCGCCATCCGGCTGGACAGCCCTGGCCCGGCCCTGTTCCGCCAGCCGCGGACCGGCCTCGGCCAGAAGGCCTTCTCCATCTACAAGTTCCGCACCATGACGGTGGACCCGAACGACGATGGCTCGGTGGGCACCAACAGCCGCCACAACCCGCGCATCACCCGCGTGGGCGGCATCCTGCGGAAGCTCTCCATCGACGAGATCCCGCAGCTGCTGAACGTGCTGAAGGGCGACATGTCCGTCGTCGGCCCGCGCCCCTATGTGGCCAACATGCTGGTGGGGCAGGAACGCTTCTCCGACATGGTGCGGCGCTACGCGGTGCGTCACCGCATCAAGCCCGGCCTGACCGGCTACGCCCAGGCCAACGGCATGCGCAGCAACGCCCTGCGGGACCCGGAGAACGCCCGCAAATCCATCGAGATGGACCTGTACTACATCACCCACTGGTCCCTATGGCTCGATATCCGCATCATGGTGCGGACCCTCTTTGTCGGGCTGGCGGGGCGGAACGTTTTCTGAAGGTGGGGGGGCAAGGCTGGGGGGAATGAATTCCCCCAGACCCCCTTCTTTTCCTTTTGCGGTGTTTTCGGGTGCGCCCTGCGGGCGGCACCCTTTTTTATTGGCTGCGGCTGGGGTGCGCCGAGGGCCTGGTCTGGCCCTCGGCGACTGAAGGTTCAGCCCATGCGGCCTTTTAGGATTTTAGCTTCGCCGGCTTGGCGTCACCGTTCGCCTTTGAAGCCCGAACCCCAACTCGAAGAAAAAGATGAGGGTGGTCTGGAGGGAGAATTCCTTCTCCCTCCAGCCTTTCATCCCTGTCCCCCCGCTTCCCGCTTGTAGTCCTCCTCCGTGCGAGGCCGCGGCCGGCTGGGTCCCGCATAGGGGTCGATGGCGGACTCGGTTGCGGCGTGGACGCGGCAGTCTTCGCAGAGTTCCAGCAGGGCGAGGCGGCTGGCATCGGCGAACATCCAATGCCCCGTGGCGCGCAGCTTGGCTTTCACGCGGTCGATGGAAGCGCGGGTGCCGAAGGGTTTGCCGCAGGCGCGGCATTCCGCTGGTTCTTCCTGCTTCACGACCAGGCGGGTGGAGGCTTCTGGCAGCAGGTTCAGGCGCGGTTCCAGGGAGATGACCTTTTCCGGGCAGGTGGCGACGCAGAGGCCGCACTGTACGCAGGCATCTTCCAGAAAGGAGAGCTCCGGCCGGTCCGGGTTGGCGGCGAAGGCGCCGGCCGGGCAGACCATGGTGCAGGCCAGGCAGAGCGTGCAGCCATCCGCCACATGCGCCGTGCCGAAGCCGGCGCCCGGCGGCAGGGGAATGCTGGTGGCCGGGGCATCCAGCGCCGAGCGCAGGGCGTTGAGGGCGGCCTTCAGCATTTCGCGCGGGGTGCCGAGGGGGAAGAAATCCGCCTCCCGGGGCAGCGGTACGCGGCGTGGGCCGGCGTGCAGGGCTTCCAAAAGCGAGAAGGGGTCGTCCGTCTCGATCGCGCCGGGGCCGGTAAACAGGCCGAGCCCGCCCAGCAGGGCCGTCGCGGTATCCAGGTTGCGCAGCAGCCCTTCCGCGCCATGGGGGCGGCGGCCGGGCATCAGCACCCGCACGCAGCCGGCGCCCCAGGCATAGGGCGCCACCAGCATGGCGAGGTCCATCGCGGTCACCTCGCCCACGCGGAGCGGCAGCACATCGGCGGGCAGGCCGGGGCCGTGGCGGGAGAGGGCGTTGAACATGGCCTCGCCCTGCTCGCCATGCAGCAGGAGGGTGGGCGCCTTGCCGCCGGCGGCGTGGTAGGCGCGCAGCAGCGTGCGGGCGCGGCGGAGCAGGGCGTCTGTGGGCGGCAGGGCGTAGGTGATGGCCCCTGTGGGGCACACCGCCGCGCAGGCGCCGCAGCCGGCGCAGATCTCGGCGCTGACGGCGACGCTGTCCCAATGCCCGGCGGCGCCGGGGGTGATGGCGCCGGTCGGGCAGAGGTCCAGGCAGCGGGTGCACCCCACGCGCCGGTTGCGCGAATGGGCGCAGAGCCCGGCCTCGAAGCTGACGAAGCGCGGCTTGTCGAAGGTGCCGGAGAGGGTGGCGGCCTCCGCGGCAAGTTTTTCCAGCGCGGCATCGTCGCCCGGCGCGGCGCGCAGATAGCCGAGGCGGACTTCATGCGCGGGGAAGAGCGGTGGGCGGCCGGTGACGTCGAGGATGAGGTCGCAGCGGCTGAGGGCGCCATCCTGTGCGCGGCCCCAGCGATAGGCGGCGCGGGAGGAGGGAGAGGCCGCCGCGTGGCCATCCACCATCACCTCGAACTGCCCCAGCCAGCCGGTGGCAGTGCGGGCGCGCCCCAGCAGCACCGGGAACTCGGCGGTGGGAAGCGGCTCCACTTCCTCCTCGCCGGTCAGCAGCACGGTGAGGTCCAGGGCGCCCTTCAGCTTTTCGGCCAGGCGCAGGGCCGTGGCGTCGCGGCCGAGGATGAGGGTGACGCCCTCGCTGACCAGGGGCACCAGCGGCGTGGGCGGCATGGGCACGGCGGCGGCGGCCAGAAGCGCGGCCATTTTCGGGCCCGCCTTGCGGCCTTCATCGGACCATCCGGCCTGTTCGCGGATGTTCACGAAATCCAGCGGGCCGGTATGGCCGGCGGCCTCGGCTTCCTGCCGGAAGAGCGGGGCCTCCTGCGTGCAGCCGACCGTCACCGCCTCCGGCCCCAGCGCGGCCAGGAAGCGGTCCAGCTGGCTGCGGCACAGATGCTCGGCCGTCCGCAGCTTGCCGCCGCAGCCCTTGGTGAGGGCGCCGGTATCCAGCTCCATTGTGTCCTCGCAAGAGCAGGCGAAGACGGTGCGGCGCGTCGTGCTATCCATGGCCGTGCAAAAACCCTTTCCACGCCGCTGTGGCGAGACGATGCACCCGGGCATATATGCGCTGGATGCCCGGATCGCCAGGAATGCCTGCTCCCATGTCACCCGGTGTGTTGCCGCCGCTGCCGAGCGTGTTCCAGCCCCTGAGCCTGCCGCGGGGGGAGGATGCCCTGGCGCGCGCCGTGACGCTCGCGCCCTCGCATGGTGCCGGCACCCTGACCTGGGCGGATGACGAGGACGTTCTGAGCGCCGCCGTGGTGCTGGAGCCGGAGACGGCGCTGGAGGAAGCGCGCCCCGCCCTTCTGGCCGCCGCCCATGCCATGGCCGATGCGCTGCTGGTGCTGGGCCCCCCGGAAATTCCCGTGACGCTGCGCTGGCCCGGCACGCTGGTGGTGAATGATGGTGTGGTAGGGAAGGCCACCATGGCCATTCCGGCGGATGCGCAGCCAGGGGCAGTGCCGGCCTGGATTGCCGTGGGTGTGCATCTGCACCTGCGGGGCGAAGCGGCGGAACCGGGCCACGACCCAGGCCGCACCGTGTTGTTCGAGGAAGGCTTCGCCGGCATTCCGGTGCCGGAGCTGATCGCCACCTGGGCACGCCACCTGATGGCGGGGCTGGCCGAATGGCAGGGGGAAGGCTTCCACCGCCTGGCTGAGAAGACGCTGGCGCGGTTGGAGCCGGAGGATTGGATGGAAGGTGCCCGCCTGCGCCTGGACCCTGTGACCGGCGCGCTGCTGCTGGACCGTGAGGGGACAAGCACTCGCCATGGGCTGGAGGCCATTGCCGCATGAGCACGCGCCTGCCCCGCACCCTGCGCCTGGATGCTTCGGACACGCTGGTGTTCGAGCGCGCGGCCGAGCCCGGCGAGTGGGCCGTGCCCGGTGGTTTTGCATTCTGGGACGAGGACCCTGCCGCTCTCTCCGGCAAGCGCCGTCAGGCATTCCGCGCTGGTTTCCTCGGGCTTTCCGGCTTCGGCTGGTCCACGCTGGTAGAGGTGGCGGAGGCGAGTGCCGCCGAGCGTGCGGCTGCTGTCGCTGCCCTCGCCGCCCATATCCGCACAGCCTATGGCGCGCCGGACGATGCCAGCGCCGAGGCAGCGGCACTGGAAGAAATCCGGTTCGCGGAATCCCTCTGCGACCACCCACCCGGCACGGTGCTGGCGCTTTCCCGCAGCGTGGAGGGCGGCGCGGTGCGGGAGCGGTTCCGCACCCTGCACCGGCGGGAAACGCCGCATCATGATTTCGGCAGCCTGCCCGTCTTCGGCGTGGTGGAGGTGGAAGGAGAGGACGAGCCGGTGGACACCCCCGATCTGAGCGCGATGGCCCGCCGATGACCGATTTCTGGATCGCCTCCGGGCATCATCTCTGTGACCGCGATGAGCAGGGGCGGCTGCTGCCGACGCCCGACCTGTGGCGCGCCTTCCTCGCGCGGCCGGAATTGCTGCCCCCTGAGGAAGCCTGCGATGCCGAGCGCGCCCTGCACGCCGCGCTGCTGCGGAACCCGCTGCAGGTTGTGGAGGATGACAGGCTGGCCGCCCTGGCGGATGCGGATGCCGCCGAGAACTGGCAGGTGTTCCTCCATTTCCGCGACCGGGTGATGACGCACCCCACGCTGGAGGCCGCCTGGATCGCGCTCTATCGCGGCAATGTCCACGGCGTGCCGCCGCTCTTTCTCCAGATGCTGACGCAGCTTGTGACGCGCGCGGCCATGGAAGGGGTGGAGGATGCTTTCGTTCTGCGTGCCGCCGAATGCTTCTTCCGCCCGCAACGCGCCGCCATTCACCAGGGCGCGCTGCTGCTGGCCGATGAGGAAACCCTCGATGCCCGCGCGCGGGATGGCGATTTCGGCACGCTCGGCCAGCTGCTGGCAGAGGCCGGCGCGCCGCCGCGCGAAGTGGAGCTGGACGTGCTGAGCGATGCCGACCCGGAACCCTATGCCGCGCGCGCGGATGCACATGACTATGCGCTGGACATCGCCGAGACCCGCCCGGGCCAGCACGCGCTCGGGCGCGCACTCGAACGCTTCCTGGCCCATGTGCTGGGCGAGCAGGTGAGCATCCGCCCCGCCATGGTGATCGAGGACCCGAACTGGTCCTGGCATGTCGGGCTGGATACGGAGGCCACCGGCATCGCCAATGATCTTTGGCACGGCAAGGAAGTTTCGCAGACAAGGCTGGCGCGCATCCTTTGGCTCGGCGTGCTGGAATTCGCCGAGCAGAGCCGCGTCCTGCCGCGCGCCGCCGGGCGCCCGGTTTACCTGGCGCTGGCCATGGATGCCGCGCAGCGCGTGCGCATGAAGCCGCAGAACCTGCTGGCGGGCCTGCCGCTGCTGGAGCCGGAGGCCGCGTCATGAGCGACGCCTTCGCCACGCCCGATACGCTGCATATCCGCGTGGCCGTGGTGGCCGAGCGCCGCCCTGCGACCAGCCCCTGGGCCGACCATGTGTGGCGCGTGGTAGAGGTGCTGGAGGATGCGCCGGAGGCGCCGCCCTGGACGGAACTGCGGCACGAGGCGGGACGCAGCCTTTTCCTGGCGGGCCATGCCACGATCTCCCTGCATCCGACGGATACCGATAACTACAAGCATAATCTGGAAGGGCCGGACCCGCGCATCTGGGTGGTGCTGCGTGCCGCTGATGCCCCGCCGGGCATGATGCTGCATCTGGTGACGCTCGACCCGGGCGAGGCGCATCTCTATGCCGATGTCGGCAACGACACGCTGGAGAGCCTGCCGCTGCCCGCTTTCCTGCACAGGCCCGCGTTGGATTTCATCGCCCGCCATCACAAGGAGCGTGGCTTCCACAAGCGGCGGCGAGACCGGGCGGACCCGGAGGCGCTGGCGCGCCGCCGCCCCGGCGAGGAGGGGCCGTGAGCGAGGGCTTCCTCAGCCGTTGGTCGCGCCGCAAGCGCGGGTTGGAGCCGGAGGCGCCGGAGCCTGAAGCCGCGCCCGCCGCCACCCCTGCCCCCCATGCGCAACCCACGCCCGTGGTGCCGGAACCGGAGGAGGAATTCGACCTCTCCGCGCTGCCGCCGGTGGAAAGCCTGGGTGCTGGCAGCGATCTTTCGGCTTTCCTGCATGCCAAGGTGCCCGCCGCGCTCCGCCAGGCGGCCATGCGCCGTGTCTGGGCCGCGGACCCCGGCATCCGCGATTTCATAGGGCCGGCGGATTACGCCTGGGACTACAACGCGCCGGACGGGGTCCCCGGCTTCTCGCTCGGCCTTGGCGATGTGGATGTGAAGAAGCTGCTGGCCCAGGCGATCGGCGAACCGGAAAAGCCCGAGCCTGAGGCAGCCGATCCATCCAGCGGAGAGGAGCAGCCAGAGGCCGCCGCCTCCGAAGCCATCGCCGCTGCGGAACCCCCGCTGGCCGAGGAGAGCGTTCGCCTCACCGAGGCAGCGTCGCAGCTCATTTCGGAAGAGGCGCCAGAACCCGAGCCACAGCCCCGCGAGGAGGAGGAGCCAGCGCCCACGCCGCCGCGCCGCCATGGGGGCGCCATGCCCCGCCTTACCTAGGGTGGATCGACATTTAGGGGGTAAAGGAAGGCTGGGGAAAGAATTCCCCAGGCCCCTTCTTTCTTTTTTCGAGTTTTTCCGGTGAGGCTGTGGTTAGGGCGGGCCTAAAAGGCCAGATGTTGGGTCGCGCCGGAGTTCCATGACCTCCGGCGACTGAAAGTTCAGCCTGTGCTACCCATCTTAAATATTATGGCGAGCATCCCCTCCCGGTCCCGAAGCGCTCCACCAAACTCGAAGAAAAAAGATGGGGTCTGGGGAATTCCTTCCCCAGCCTTCTTTTCATGAACGTCGAATTCGCCTGACGCGCGCGGCAGACCTGCTGGCGGCCCCCTTGGCCATCGGCGCCGCTGGCCTTATCCGTCTTCGTATGGCCCAGACCTCGCTCCGCATCGTTACCTGGAACATCAACTCCGTCCGGCTTCGCCTGCCGCTGCTCGCGGATCTGGTGCGGGAACTGTCTCCGGACGTTCTCTGCCTGCAGGAGACCAAATGCCCGGACGACCTCTTCCCGCATGATGGGATCGAGGCGCTGGGCTTCACCCACCGCGCCGCGCGCGGAATGAAGGGCTATAACGGCGTCGCCATTCTCTCCCGCATTCCCTTCAAGGTGCGGCATGACGACCCGGATTGGTGCTCGCGCGGCGATTGCCGGCATCTCGGCGTCGATCTCGATGTGCCGGGCGGGCTGGAGCTGCATGATTTTTACGTGCCGGCCGGCGGCGACATCCCGGACCGTGCCGCCAACCCGAAATTCGCCCATAAGCTGGATTTCGTGGCCGAAGCCACGGCCTGGAACCGCGAGCGTGGGCCGACCCGCCGTTCCGTGCTGGTGGGTGACCTCAACATCGCGCCGCTGGAATCCGACGTCTGGAGCCACAAGCAGCTCCTCACCGTCGTCTCCCACACGCCGGTGGAGGTGGAAGCGCTGACCGGGTGGCAGAAGGCCGGTGCGTGGCACGATGCCATCCGCCATTTCGTGCCGCCGCCGGAGAAGGTCTACACGTGGTGGTCCTACCGCGCGCGGGACTGGGAAGCTGCCGACCGTGGGCGTCGGCTGGACCATGTGTGGGTGAGCGGTGACCTGGTGGGCAAGCTGTCCAGCCACCGCATTCTGAAGCCGGCCCGCAGCTGGACCCAGACCAGCGACCATGTGCCGGTGATGGTGGAGCTGGCGCTCTAAGGCAGCCCTATGCCCTGGACGTGCCTCTGGCGGCCTGCGGCGGCGCGGAGGCCAGCAGGGCACGGATAGCGCCTGCGGCCTCGCGAGGGTGGCGCAGGCGCATGATGGAAAGATGGGCCCAGGCGCCGCTGGCCAGCTGTTCCTCCAGCTGCTGACGGCGCCGGCGCCACTGGCTCCAGGCCCAGCGGATGGGGTGGCTGGGGCGGAACCAGCTGCGCCAGCGCTCGTAATTGCCGTTCCAGAGCGGTTGCTGCGTCACCGCGCGCAGGAAGGAGCGGCGGATGACGCGCAGCATGATCGGCAGCCGCTCGTAATCCAGCCAGACGAGATGCGTGGCCCGGCCCCAGACGATGGCCCGCACGGCGCTGTAATTGCCATCCACCACCCAGCCTTCACCCGCCGTGGCGGCATTGGCCCGCGCGGCGAAGACCTCCGGCCGGGCTGGAGTCCAGCCCGGCTCCCAGTAGAGCGCATCCAGTTCCACATGCGGCACGCCCAGGGCGGATGCCAGCGTGCGGGCCATGGTGCTCTTTCCGGCACCGGAGGTGCCGATCACGACGATACGCACTGGCTTCTCCCCCACCGCGGCGGCACCGAATACCACGCGGCGGCGCGGCAGGGGATGGCCGCTACAGGCGGTGCCGCAGGCTCATGCCGGTGATGTGCAGAGCACGCAGGCCCGGCGCGTCGCAGACCATGATCTCCAGTGTGTCCGTCAGCTGCCGCAGCTCGAAGGGGATTTCGACGGGCAACGCGCCGGCATGCATCTCGGCCAGGATCGTGCGCCCGAAATCGGTTTGCAGGCGGATATGGCAGGTGCCCGCCATGACCCCCTCGATCCGCCAGTCATACCGGCCTGGGAGGGCATAGAGGTAGGGACCGTGGGCCAGCGGGCGGAAGGGTGGAACGAAGCGCTGTTCCCACAGGATGCCGCCTTCTCCGAGCACTGCCTGCTCATCCGGCAGGCGCAGGGAGGCCAGGGCGATGGGGCGCCCGAACCGCGCGACCTCCGCCGCCGGCGTGCGGGTCAGCAACAGGTGGCGCTCACCGGCGAGGTCACTGCCGTGGCCGGCCCATTCCAGGGAAGCATCGGGGCGGATGCGGCAGGCGCTGAGGCCCAGCTCCCGCGCATGTGTGTGGAAGCGGGCGGTCCAGTCGGGATCGTCCGGCAGGCCGGTGACGATGATCTTCGCCTCCGGCGAGCGTTCCAGCGAGGGGCGCAGGCTGTCCAGCACGCTGGTCGCGCCTGTTCCCGCATTGATCCGGATGAGGTTGGGCCGCAACGGTGTGGCGGCATCCGCCATGCGGGAGAACATCTCCGCCACGGGTTCGCGGCCGGCCTCGCCATCGCCTGGCAGGAGGGCGGCGTGGGTGACGGAGACATTCGGCCGGCCGAACAGCGCATTGGCCTGCAGCGAACGAAGCAGGCACTGGTAAGTGCGCGGATCGGCCTCGAAGGCGTGGATGCTGCCTGTCTCGGAGAGCAGGGGCGCGGCCAGGGCGGTGAAGTAGCCGAAGCCCGCCCCGATATCGAGCACCACGGAATCCGGTGAGAGATAGCTCAGGAAGAGGGCAACGAGCTGGGGCTCGACCCCTTCGCGGGTGATCAGACGCAGGCTTTCGGGAGACTGGCCGTCAATGCAGAGCAACCGGCCGTTCCCGAGTTTGACGAGGCTTTTTCCGCCACCCAGATAGAGAGAGGGCGGGAGATCGACACCAAACTTCATTGGCTTCCCGGCTCATGCTGTTTTGCTATCCGGGTGCACTATGGGCAGGCGTTTATTGCCAAAGGGTGGTGAGGCACACGCGCCCTGTGCCGCTTGCGGCCTCCCCGACACTCAGGCATATGTTATGATATAACGTGACTGGAGTAACCGCTCATGCAGCGCCGCACCCTGCTGGCTCTTTCCCTCGCCGCGCCTTTCCTCGGCCGTGCCGCGCAGGCCCAGCCCGCGACGCTGCCCGTGGTCGCCTCCTTTTCCATCCTGGGCGATATGGTGAAGCAGGTGGGCGGGGCGCTGGTCGCGGTTCGTACCATCGCCGGGCCGGATGTGGACGCGCATAGCTTCCAGCCCCGCCCTTCGGATGCCGAGGCGGTGCGGCAGGCGCGGCTGGTCGTGCGCAACGGGCTCGGCTTCGACAGCTGGCTGGACCGGCTTATCCGCTCCTCGGGCTATGGCGGGCCTGTGGCGACGGCCAGCCAGGGCGTTACTCCCCGCAGCATGGAGCATGGCCATGACCATGGGCACAGCCACAGCCATGGCCATGGCCATAGTCATGCCGCCGGCGCGCAGGACCCTCATGCCTGGCAGGATCTGAAGAACGGCCAGGCCTATGTCCGCACCATCGCGGCCGCATTGTCGGAGGCGGACCCGGCCAACGCCTCCACCTACGCCGCCAATGCCGAGGCCTATCTGGCCAAACTCGTGGCGCTGGATGGCTGGGTGAAGGCCGAGGTGGAGAGCGTGCCGCAGGCCCGCCGCGCCGTGGTGACCAGCCACGATGCCTTCGGCTATTTCGGTGCCGCCTATGGCGTGGAGTTCCTGGCCCCGCAGGGCATCAGCACGGATAGCGAGCCTTCCGCCGCACAGGTGGCCCGGCTGATCCGGCTGCTGAAGCAGCGCAACATCACCGCGGTGTTCCTGGAGAACATGGCCAACCCCGCCACGCTGCGGCGGCTGGCCGATGAGGCCGGCGTGACGGTGAAGGGCCGGCTCTATGCCGACGCCCTCTCCGCCGCTGATGGGCCGGCCGCGACTTATGAGGCCATGTTCCGCCACAATGTCGGCCTGCTGGTGCCGGCGATGAAAGGCTGAGAACGGGGCCTGGAGGGTTGCGCCCGGGACACGGGCGCGGCGGAATTCGGCGGTACGGGCTGTTCCGTGGCATGAAGAGGGGTGATCACGAAGCCGTGATCGTTTAACTTCCAGCGCCATGCGCGCCCTGCTGCTTCTTCCTCTGCTGCTGCTCCCCTCCTGCTCCATGGTGCCGGATTGGCCCGACCTGTCCGGTGTGCCGGGCGCGGAAACGCTGGGGCTGGCAGAGTCCCTGCCGGAGGCGGAAGCCGAGGATGTGCCGGAATCTGCTCTCCGCCGGGCGGGCTCGGAACCGGCGCTCTACCTGCGCTGGCACGGCCGCAGGGCGCTCGCGGTGCTGACGCAGCAGAATGGCGAGAACCGGATGTGGCAGAGCCCCGGCGGCTTGGTGGTGGCGACGGATGGCGCCCGCGTCGTGGCTACCGCGGGCATGAGGGAATGGCTGGCGGCAACGCGGCTGGGGGGGCCGGACCCGCTCGACGAGCCGTTGCAATTGCTGGGGCGGGAAGCGCTGCTGCGGCGGCAGGTGGACCTGATGCGCAGCAACCGCTCGCCAGAGGGGATGCGCTTTGGCATCCAGTTGAATTGCCGCCTGCAGGGCAGCCTGACGAATGGCCAGGAAGGCCCCCGCGCCCTGCTGATCCGGGAGAGCTGCCGGGGCGGGGGGAATAATTTCGTCAACCGCTTCTGGGCCGACCCGGCAACCGGAGGGATCTACCGGTCCGAGCAGTGGATCGGCCCGGCGGGCTCGCTGTGGCTGGAAGTGGTCAACCCGCCCGCCAGCTGAGCCCCGCCCGCCGCGCCCGCCAAGCCACGAGGGTCAGCCAGGCGAACTGCACCAGCAGGGGCGGCAGGATAACGAAGGGCTTCAGGTCGCTCGGCATGTTCTCGAAGCCCAGCGCCAGCCAGCCCTGGAACAGCGCGAAGCCGGCATGCGCCCCCGCCACCACCGGCACCGGCAGCCCGCCGCGCTGGGCCATCTGGTAGATGTGGGTGCGATGGGGCGCGCTGACCCGCTCACCCATCCAGGCCCGGCGGAGCAGGGTGAAGCCGGTATCGAACAGCAGGCCAAACAGCATCAGTGGCACCAGCAGGAAGGAGACCTGCGCGCTGTCGAACCGTGCGGCGGCCACACCCAGCACGGCCAGGATGAAGCCCAGGAACTGGCTGCCGACATCGCCCATGAAGATGCGTGCGGGCGGCAGGTTGAACGGCAGGAAGCCCGCCACGCCCGCCCCGAGCGTCAGGCAGGCGGCATAGAAGAACCAGCTTTCCTGCTGCATGCCGACCACCGCCAGCACCACGCAGGTGACGAGCGTGACGCCGCCCACCAGCGAATCCATCCCGTCCATGAAATTGACGGCATTGGTGCAGGCGACGATCCAGAACACCGTCAGCACCGTGCCGATGACGCCGAGTTCCACCACCCCCACCCAGGGTATGGCGATGCGGTGCACCACCAGCCCGCTGCCCACCGCCACCAGCGCCGCCAGCGTCTGCGCCGCCAGCTTCACCACGAAGCGGAAGTCCTTGAGGTCGTCCAGCAGGGAGACGATGGCGATGGCCACGGCGGCCAGGATGACCCCGACGAATTGCGTATCCGCCAGCCGCGCGAAATGGGCGGTAAGGAACAGCACCAGCATCCCCACGACGAAAGCGCCGACGATGCCGATGCCGCCCCCCTTGGGAGTGGGGTGGATATGGGCTTTGCGGTGGTCGGGATGATCGAGGATCGGGAAGGCGATCATCAGCCGTACCAGCAGGGCGGAAAGGGCGGCCAGGCCGGCGGCGAAAAGCAGGTGTTCCAGAAGGGCTTGGGCGGTCATGACGCTCTTTCTGCGGCAGCCGGCGCCGGGGGACCATCGCCCCCCCGGGCATTCCGCCGGGCGTGGCAAGCCCCGCCCGTATCCCGCTGCCAGTTTCGGTGCCGCCTTAACGCCATAAGCGGGGGGCAGCGTCAAACGGAGGAGGTCCCGGTGCCGTTAGCTAGGGTCCGCCGCTCAGGGCCGGCCGCTCAGCCGCTCCGGCTCCCGGCTGGCATAGATGTCACCGCTATTGGCTTCGGCCGGCAGGGATTCCAGCCAGCGCGCCAGGGTGCCCGCATGGACCGGGGAGGGCAGGATGAAACGCATCTCCTCCCCCAGGCAGGCATTGAAGCTGTAGTCGCCCAGCGCCTCCACCATGCCCAGCGCGTCCAGCGCCACGCGCCGTTGCAGGGTGGTGAACTCGAAGGAGAGGGAGCGGACGGGCTCGGACAGCCCGGCCAGCACATTGGCCTCGAAACCCTCCACATCGATCTTGATGAATTGCGGCAGGCCATAGGCTTCCACCAGCGCGTCCAGCGTGGTGACGGGAAGGCGGATGGTCTCATCCCATTGCTGCCCCTCCCAGCCCGGGGCGGTGGCGGCGGCGGCCAGGAAGGCCGCCGAGGCGGAGGAGACGGTGGGGTTGGCGCTGTTCAGATGCAGCTCCGCCTCTCCTCGCTGGCTGCCGACCAGGCTGGCGACATGGATGACGCCCTGGTCCTTCCTGAAAAGCAGGCGCAGCAAGCGGGCGAGGCGCGGCTGGGGCTCCACCGCCACGGCGCGGGCGCCGAGGCGGCGGAAACTCGCCGTACGGTCTCCCACATGGGCGCCGATGTCGAAGCCAAGCTCTCCCCGCCCCAGGAAACGGCCGAGGAAGGCATCCAGCGCCGCCGCCCGGCCGGGCGCGTAGTAGGTGCGAAGCGAGCGGCCGATAGCCTCGGCATGACTCATGCGGCGAAGACCAGCGCCGCGCCGCCGGCGAGTTCCGGCGGCACCATCAGCCCATCCGGCGCCTCCCGCGTCTCCATTCCAGCCAGCAGGGCGCGGGCGGCGGCATTGCCGTCATCGGTGCGAAGCACATAGCCGGCGATGAATGGCAGCGTGGGCGCGGAGACCCCTGGCAGCACGCTCTCCAGCGCATCCGGCGGCAGGATGCGCAGCCGGCCCTCGCGGAAGGGCAGGGCGAAGCCGCCAGCCGGGTCGGGCTCCAGCACGCCGCCGGTCAGGCGGGAGAGGCGGGCGCCGCTTTCGGCCGGGTCTTCCACGACGAGGATCGCCGCCTCCAGCGCCACGGCGCGATTGGCGTGGTCCATCCACCGTTCCTGCCAGATCAGCTCCGGCGTGTGGTGCTGGATGAGTTGCAGGCGTCCCTCCGGCGCATCCGGCATCGGCAGGCGGGAAAAGCGGGCCAGGGGGCCTTCCGGCGCGCTGTCATCCACCGGGCGCTGCAGCGGCGCCACACCGGGAATATCGAAGCCGGCCCGGCGCAGGCGCGGCAACTCGGCCTCCGCATCCTCGATGCCGAAGGCGAGGATATGCAGGCCGCGATAGCCGGCGATGAAGCGGCTGAGCCCGTTGTCGAACAAGGCCGGGTCGATGATGCCCAGGAGTTCGACATAGCCCTGCCGCAGCATGGCGCAGCGGTTGCCGGTGGCCAGGCGTTCCGGCGGCGCGCCGGGGCCGCGCGGGCCGGACTGCCGCGCGACCGGTGTCAGGGTGAAGCCCAGGCGCTCATAGCGATCCCACAAGGCCCGTGGTGCATCGGTGCACAGGCCGACATGGTCGAGGCTGACGGCGCTCACGTCCTGGGGCTCTCATAATGCGGCAGCCTCCATTCCGCCGGCTCCCGCTCGGCCTCGGCGTACCAGCGTTGCATCAGCGGGTGTGCGCGCACGACCTGGATATAGTCCTGCGCCGCGGCCGAGACCGCGGGGCGCCAGGTGAGGAAGCGGCACACCACCGGCGCGAACATGATGTCCGCCCCGCCCATCTCCTTCCCGAACAGGAAGGGACCGCCGGACTTCGCCAGGGCCTCCTGCCATATGGCGTCGATACGGGCGATGTCGGCCATCGCCTCCGGTGTCGCGCCCTGGCCAGGGAAGGTGTTCAGAATGGTCATCGGCATGTTCTGGCGCAGGGCGCGGAAGCCGGCATGCATCTCCGAGGCCATGCTGCGAGCGGCGGCGCGCTCCACCCGGTCCTCCGGCCACAGCTTCGGTGCGAATTCGGCGCAGTATTCGAGGATGGCGAGGCTTTCCCACACCCTGGCGCCCTTGTGCTCCAGATAGGGCACGGTGCCGGAGGGGGTGGCGTCCTTGACGGAGGTGGTGCGGCCGCCATCGAGCGGGATCAACACCTCTTCCACATCCAGCCCGGCGAGATGCACCGCCAGCCAGCCGCGCAAGGACCAGGAGGAATACATCTTGGTCCCGATCACCAGCCTGCCATCCGCCATCGCGTGATTCCTCTGCGTCCGTAGGGTCGCGCAGCGTAATGCGACGACGGCTGAGGTGGAATGACTCAAAGGGACGGGAGGCGCAGGTCAAGAGCTGGAGAGTAGGGAGCCGAAAGCAGCCAGGGCCTTTGGGAGCTGGCAGCGGGCCCCGGCGGTTTTCCTCATTGGACGGCCGATGGGGCGCTAGCTCTCCATAACCACCTGCAACCGCTCCGCCGGGCAGCGGGCGATGCTGTATTCGATCGGGCATCCGGCGGGATCGACATTCACGCCCTCCACCACCAGCAGCGGCTCGCGCGGCGGCTGGTGCAGCCGGGCTGCTTCTTCCTTGCCGGGCAGGCGTGCGGAGACGCGGGTGAAGCTGCGACGGTAATCCTGCACGCCGAAATGCAGCAGCGCCTGCGTGATGGAGCGATGCGCCTCGAACTGCCGGTCGATGCCGGCGAAGCGCGCGGCGGGAAAATGCGTCGTCACCAGGCTGATGGGCAGGCCATCGGCCATGCGCAGCAATTCCAGCACGATAAGCGGCGTGCCCTCCTCGCATTGCAGGCGTGCCGCCGCCTCGGCTTCCGCCGGGCGCAGGGAGGAGCCGAGCAGCCTTCCATCCGGCAGGCGGTTCTGCTGTGTCACGCGCTCCGTGTACCGGGTGCGGGCGCCGACGCGGTATTCCAGGGCCGGCGCCGTGTTGACGAAGGTGCCGCGCCCCTGGCGCACGCGGATCAGCCCGGCCTCGGCCAGCGAGGCCACCGCCTGGCGCAGTGTGTGCCTGTTGACGCCGAAGCGCGCGGCCAGTGCTTCCTCGGGCGGCAGCCTTTCGCCAACGGCCCAGGTGCCGGAACGGATTTCCGTTGCCAGCCGCTCCGCGATATCGCGCCACAGAACCGTGCCTGCCGTTCGCATTCAGCCACCTCCTGCCGTGCCGGGCGCGTCCTAGCACGGACAGCGTGGGGCGGCGCCTGGGCGGTGGCTGAAAACATCTAGATGTCAAGGAACCGTCAACCGAACGTCAGCCAGCCCTGCCAGGGTCCGCCCACCAAAGCCCGAGGGAACCCGGCCCCATGAGCATCCTCATCAATCGGCGGCAGACCGCCGCCCTGGCCCTGGGGGGCGCGATCGGCGGCCTCCTGCCGCGCTTCGCCATCGCGCAGGCCGACCAGCGCCCGGCCATCACCGTCGCGGTGCAGACCATCAGCACCTCCAACACGCTGGAGCCGCTGCGCGAGCAGTCCAACGTGATGACCCGCGTGGTGGCGAGCTTCCTGGAACCGCTGATCGACCTCGACTGGATCGGCGACATGTCGCCCCGCGCGGCCCTGGCGGAATCCTGGCGCCGTATCGATGATCGGACGTTGGAGATGCGGCTGCGCGAAGGCGTGCGCTTCCATGACGGCTCGCCGCTGACGGCGGAGGACGTGGCCTTCACCTTCGGTACCGAGCACATGTGGGGCACCGGCAACAGCACCGCCGGCGCGGGCGGCATGTTCACCTCCACCACGGCCGGCGTGGGCACCAAGCTGCCGCCGCCGGAAGTGCCCGCCATCGCGAAGCTCGCCTTCCCCGACTTCGCGCGGATGGAAGTGGTGGATGCCCGCACCGTGCGGCTGGTCAACAAGGTGTCGGATGTGACGCTGGAAGGCCGCCTGGCCCGGCCAGCCGCCGCCATCATCAGCCGCCGCGCCTTCGACGCCGCGCCGGACTGGCTGAGCTGGGCGCGCAAGCCTGTCGGCACCGGCCCCTACCGCATCGCCGAGTACCGGCCGGACAGCTACCTGCTGCTGGAAGCGCATGACGAGCACTGGGCGGGCCGCCCGCCGCTGCGCAGCATCCGCTTCGTGCAGGTGCCGGAGGTGGCCGCGCGCGTGAACGGCCTGCGCGCCGGCGATTACGACTTCGCCTGCGACCTGCCGCCGGACCAGATCGACGTTGTCCGCACCAGCCCGCGGCATGAGGTGGTGGGCCGCGCCATCGCCAACCACCGCGTCACTGCCTTCGACAAGACGCACCCCACCCTGCAGGACCCGCGCGTGCGCCGCGCCATCACCCACGCCATTGACCGCCAGGGTATTGTGGACGCGCTGTGGGCCGGGCAGGGCGGCGTGCCGCGCGGCATGCAGTTCGATTTCTTCGGCCCCATGACACTGGCCGACTGGGAAGCCCCGCGCTTCGATCTGGAAGAGGCGCGCCGCCTGCTGAAGCAGACCAGCTACAAGGGTGAACCCATCCCCTATCGGCTGCTCAACAACTACTACACCAACCAGACCCCGACGGCGCAGGTGCTGGTGGAAGGCTGGAGGCAGGCCGGGCTGAACGTCGTCATCGAGATGAAGGAAAACTGGTCCCAGATCCTGCAAGCCGACGCCGGCCGCGCGGTGCGCGACAACTCCAACACCGCCTTCTTCAACGACCCGGTGGGCGCCATGGCCGCCTTCGGTCCCAGCGGCCAGCAATGGGCCAGCGGCGAATGGCGCAACGATGACGCGGCGGAAGCGCTCGCCGCGCTGCAAACCTCGACCGATCTGGAAAAGCGCCGTGCCGCGCTGCATCGGATGCTGCAGATCTGCGAGCGCGACGACCCAGCCTACACCGTTCTGCACCAGACGGTGAACTTCACCGGGAAGCGCAAGGATATCCGGTGGAAGCCGTCGGGCTCCTTCGCGATGGACTTCACTGGGCGGAACTGGGGGTGAATGGAGGGCGGGGCCAAAAGGGGCTCCGCCCCTTCTGGACTTTCCCGCTGGGGTGACAGTGTCACCCCAGACCCCGCCATGAGTTTTTGTCGGTGCTGACCTGGTTCCGCCGAGGGTCTTGGACCCTCGGCGACTGACGTCTCAGTCCGCGTGGCTTTGAAAGATTCTTTTGAAGGCACCATCGGCGGGCGCCGCGTCTGGACTTCAAGTTTCTCAAAAACTCGAAGCGGGGTCCGGGGTGAACTTTTCACCCCGGCGGGGTCCAGGGGCAGAGCCCCTGGTCTAACCCCTTCAGTCCTCGTCGTGGCTCCGCCGCGCCAGGACTTCGCGCTTACCGACATGGTTAGCCGGCCCGACGATACCTTCCTTTTCCATCTGCTCGATCAGCTTCGCCGCGCGGTTGTAGCCGATGGAGAGGTGGCGCTGGATGAAGGAGGTGGAGGCTTTGCCTTCGCGCGTCACCAGCGCGACGGCCTGGTCGAACAGCCCCTTCTCGCCATCGGAGGCGGCGGCGATGCCGGACATGCCGTTGTCGCCATCTTCCTCCTCGGTTTCAGTGACTTCCTCGATATAGGCGGGCTCGCCCTGCTCACGCAGCCATTCGACGACGCGTTCCACCTCGGCATCCGAGACGAAGGGACCGTGGACGCGGGAGACGCGGCCGCCGCCGGCCATGTGCAACATGTCGCCCTGGCCCAGCAGCTGCTCGGCGCCCATTTCACCGAGGATGGTGCGGCTGTCGATCTTGCTGGTGACCTGGAAGGAGATGCGCGTCGGGAAGTTGGCCTTGATGGTGCCGGTGATGACATCCACCGAGGGGCGCTGCGTCGCCATGATGACATGGATGCCGGCGGCACGCGCCATCTGCGCCAGGCGCTGCACGGCGGCCTCGATCTCCTTGCCGGCAACGATCATCAGGTCGGCCATCTCGTCGATGACGACGACGATCATCGGCAGCGGCTCGAGGGCCAGGGGCTGGTCCTCGAAGACGGGCTTGCCGGTGTCAGGGTCGAAGCCGGTCTGCACGCGGCGGGTCAGCACCTCGCCGCGGCCATGGGCGGCCTGAACCTTCTCGTTGTAGCCGCCGATATTGCGGACGCCGAGCTGCGACATGGCGCGGTAGCGGCGCTCCATCTCTCGCACCGTCCACTTGAGGGCGCCGATGGCCTTTGGCGGCTCAGTGACGACTGGGGCCAGCAGGTGCGGGATGCGGTCGTAGACGGACAGCTCCAGCATCTTCGGGTCGATCATGATGAAGCGGCACTCATCCGGGCTGAACCGGTAGAGCAGCGACAGGATCATGGTGTTGATGCCGACCGACTTGCCCGAGCCGGTGGTACCGGCGATCAGCAAATGCGGCATGCGGGCGAGGTCGGCGATGACGGGCGCGCCGCCGATATCCTTGCCGAGCGCCAGCGGCAGCTTGCCGGCATTGGCCTCCCATTCGCGGCTGACCATCATCTCGGAGAAATAGACGGTCTCGCGCTTGGCATTCGGCAGCTCAATGCCGATGACGTTGCGGCCGGGCACGGTGGCGATACGCACTGCCAGCACGGACATGCTGCGCGCGATATCATCCGCGAGGCCGATGACGCGGGCGGATTTGGTGCCGGGCGCCGGCTCCAGCTCATACAGCGTTACCACCGGGCCGGGGCGGATTTCGACGATGCGGCCGCGCACGCCATAATCTTCCAGCACGGATTCCAGCAGGCGGGCATTGGCCTGCAAGGCTTCCTCAGTGGGGCCGTCATTGCGGCGCGCGGGTGGCGCGACCAGGAAATCCAGCGGTGGAAGCTGGAATTTCTCGGGCTCCGGCCGGGGCGGTGGCACGCGGGTGGGCTTGCGGGAGGCAGGCTGCGGCTGAGCGCGCTGCACCACCTGCGGGGCGGGCATGCCGTCATCCTCGTCATCCTCCGCCATCGGCGGCGGCGGGGCCGCGCGGACGGAGGGCGCGCGGCGTTCCGGCACATGGGGTGCCGCCTCTGCCGGTTCGGCGC
>JH600058.1 GCA_000245075.1 Acetobacteraceae bacterium AT-5844 | reverse complement strand
GGGAGCCGGCGGCGGCGCCTGCCAGCATGCCCGTGCGCAACCCTTCCGAGACGCCGCGCCCGGCGAAGGCGAAGAGCGCGACGCCGGCGAGGGCCGCCAGCACGGCCATGACGGCCCCGGCCGCCAGCCAGCCCCAGCGGGGCCGCCACAGGCCGAGGACGCGGATGAGATCCCGGGTCATGCGCGCCTCCTCATTCCCCGGCCAGCCGGCTGGTGGGCACCGCGCGGCCATCCGCCAGCTCCAGCACCCGCGCGAAGCGGGCGCGGAGAGCAGGAGAGTGGGTGGCGATGATGGCGGTGCGGCCGGTGCAGAGGCGGCGCAGGCTGTCCAGCACATCGGCCTCGGTGCCGGGGTCCAGATGCGCCGTCGGTTCGTCCAGCAGCACCAGCGGCGAGTCGCGCAGGAAGGCGCGGGCGATGGCGACGCGTTGCGCCTGCCCGCCCGAGAGGCCGAAGCCGCCTTCACCCACCAGCGTATCCAGCCCTTGCGGCAGGGTGTTGGTGAAGTCCGTCACGCGGGCAGCGCGGGCGGCGGCTTCCACCTGCGTGGTGGTCGCCTCCGGCCGGGCCATGGCGATGTTCTCGCGGATGGTGCCGCGGAAGAGATGCGCCTTCTGGCCGACATAGGCGGAAAGGCGCCGCAGCTCGGAAGGGCGAAGCGCCGTCGCGTCCCGCCCGTTGAAGGAGATGCGGCCCGTCTCCGGGCGCCGGAAGCCCATCAGCAGGCGCAGGATGGAGGATTTGCCGGAGCCGGAGGGGCCGGCGAGCACCAGCGCTTCCCCGGGCATCACGCGGAAGGAGATGTCACTCAGCGCCTGCCCGCGCGCGGCGTCGTAGGTCAGGCTCACCCCCTCGAAGGTCACGACGAGGCTGGGGGGCATTTCCTCCAGCACCAGGCCGGTCTCGGCGGGGGTTTCCAGCAGCGGGGCCAGCGCGGCGGCGGCGCCGTTGGCGGCCATCCGCTCATGATAGGCGGCGGAGAAGGCGCGCAGCGGGGCGAAGAAGGCCGGCACCAACAGGATGGAGAACAGTGCGGCCACCGGCTCCGGATGCCCGCCCACCAGCAGGTTGCCATGCCGCCAGGCGAGGCAGCCCAGCACGGCGGCGGCGATCGCTTCCAGGGAGAGGCCGGAGAGGAAGGCGACGCGCAGCACCTTCATGGTGCGGCGGCGCAAATCGGTCGCGGCTTCGGCCAGCGCTGCCGCCTCGGCCTCCTGCCGGCGGAACAGCACGAGCTGCGGCAGGCCGCGCATCCGGTCCAGGAACCGGCCGGAGAGGGCCTGCAGCGCATCGAACTGCCTGCGGCTGGCGACGGCCGCGCCGATGCCGGTGATGGCCATCGCCACTGGCACCATGGCGCCTGCCGCCAGCAGGATGATGCCGCTCCACGGATCGACCACCGCGACGGCGAGCGCGATCAGGAACGGCCCGGCGGCCGCCAGCACCGCGGCCGGCAGCCATCTCGCAAAGTAGCCGTCCAGCGCCTCGATCCGGTCCACCACCAGGGCGGCGCGTTCGCCCACCGGGCGTTCATCGGCGGGGCCGGCGGCGAGCAGGGTGGCGAAGGCACGGTCCCGCAGGCCTGCGCGGGCGGCGGCGCCGGCGGCGGCCTGGGCACGCTCCTGCGCCACGTTCAAGCCGGTGGAGAGCAGGGCTAGCGCGGCGGCGCCCGCGAGTTCCGTCCATCCGGCCGTGCTTTCGTCCAGCCCACCACCGAGCAGCCCGCCATGCCCCAGCAAGGCGGCCAGAACACGGGCAATGAGCCAGACCTGGGCGATGCCGCAGGCGATGGAAGCAATGCCGAGGAGGACAGGACGCGCGAGCCGCCCACGGCCTTCACGGGCCGCAGCCGACAGCAGGGCGCGCGCCCGGGCCGTCTCGGCCTTCGGGGGCATGGACATGGGTCGGCGTTCTAGAACAGATCGGCGCCGGGGGGTATCGCCGCCATGTCGATTCTGCCCAGCGCCGCAGCGGTGCGCTCCATCCCTGGGCAATGGGTAGCCAGGAGGGGGCGCCCGGCCTTGTGGCGGAGGCATGCTCTTCTCTGGCCCGGCGCTTGCCTGCCGCGCTCTCGCCTGAGGACGAGAGAGGATCGCCGGATGCTGCCCAGCCATGGCCGCTATGCCTATCACCCCTGGCCGCAGCGGACCGCCTATGACTGGCCCGGCGGCGCGAAGCTGGCGGTGTATCTCGGGCTGAACCTGGAGCATTTCGCCTTCGGCACCGGCCTGGGCGCGGAGCTGGCGCCCGGCGCGAATGGCGGCGGCGGCCCCCAGCCGGACGTGCTGAACTATGCCTGGAGGGACTATGGCAACCGCGTCGGCGCCTGGCGGGTGCTGGACATGCTGGAAGAGTTGTCCTTGCCCGCCACGGTGCTGCTGAACAGCGCCATGTATGACTACGCGCCGGAGCTGGTGGCGGCTCACCGGGCGCGCGGCGACGAGATAGCGGGCCATGGCCGCACCAACAGCGAGCGGCAGAGCGTGCTGGACGAGGCCGCCGAGCGGGTGCTGATCGCCGATTCGACCGCTGCCATCGCCGCCGCCGAGGGCGCCCCGCCTCGGGGCTGGCTCTCCCCCTGGATCGCCGAAAGCCACGCCACGCCGGACCTGCTGGCCGAGGCGGGGTACCGCTACACGCTGAACTGGTGCGCCGACGACCAGCCGATCTGGATGCGGACCCGGGCCGGGAAGCTGCTGGCCATCCCCTATCCACAGGAGGTGAACGACATTCCCGCTATCGTTGCCCGCAAGGATGGGGCGGAGCAGTTCGCGGAAATGATCATCGCCGATTTCGATGAGAGGCTGCGGCAGGTGCGGGATGGCATTCCGCAGGTGATGGGGGTGGCCCTTCACCCCTACCTGATCGGCCAGCCCTACCGGCTGCGGGCGCTGCGGCGGGCGCTCACCCATCTGGCGGCGGCGCGGGAGGAAGTGTGGATCACCACGGCCGGCGGCATCCTGGACCATGTGCTGGCGCTGCCGGAGGGGGCGGTGCCCTGACGCGTCATGGTTGCGCGCGGATGGCGAGCCGGGAGAGAAGGGCAGGAGATCCTTTGGGCAAGAGGAGCGCCAGCATGGTCCGGCTCGATATCATCACCACCCGGGGCGGCGATGGCGGGCAGACCTCGCTCGGGGATGGCAGCCGCGTTTCCAAGGATTCCCTGCGTGTGGAAGCCATTGGCGCGGTGGATGAGGCCAATGCGGCGCTGGGCCTGCTCCGGCTGCACACGGCCGGGCGGCCGGAGGACGCCATGCTGGCGCGCATCCAGAACGACCTGTTCGACCTCGGCGCCGATCTCTGCGTGCCAGGCAGCGGCGATGACGACCGGCTGCGCATGACCGACACCCAGTGCGCGCGCCTCGAGGCGGAGCTGGCGGAGATGAACGCCGCCCTGCCGCCGCTCCGCTCCTTCGTGCTGCCGGGCGGTACGCCGGCGGCGGCACATGCGCATCTGGCCCGGACCGCGGCCCGGCGGGCGGAAAGGGTGGCGGTGGCCCTGGCGGCGGCCGAGGCGGTGAACCCGGTGGCCATCCGCTACCTCAACCGGCTGTCGGACCATCTCTTCGTGCTCTCCCGCGCCCTGAATGCCGGGGCGGACGTGTTGTGGGTGCCGGGGAAGGACCGCGCTTAAGGCCAAGGTTGGAGGCTTGACCCGTTGCCGAATAGGTTGATATCAACGTTTCAGCGAAAAACGCATTCGGGAGGCACGACGCGATGAGCTTCATCCCCTACCTCTACTTCAACGGCACCTGCCGGGAGGCCTTTGCCTTCTATGAGAAGGTGGTGGGGGCCAAGACCCTCGCCATGATGCCCCATACCGGCACGCCCGCCGAAGAGCAGGTGCCGCCGGAATGGCGTGAGAAGATCATCCATGCCTGCATGGAGGTGAACGGCCAGCGCCTGATGGCGGGCGATGTTCCGCCGGGCCAGGGTTCCACGGAGATGCAGGGCTTTTCCGTGCTGATGGAGTATCCGACGGTGGAGGAGGCGACGCGCGTCTTCAACGGCCTGAGCGAGGGCGGCACCATCCGCATGCCCATCGCGCCCACCTTCTGGGCCAAGGCCTTCGGCATGCTGGTGGACCGTTATGGCGTGCCCTGGATGATCAGCGGGCCCTACGCCGAGGATTGCTGAGCGCTGGCGGCCTCGCGGGGGGAGGTTCCCCCGCGGGCTGTCAGAACAGCCACTCGAAGGCGGCGAAGCCGAACACGCAGATCAGCACCAGTACCGCCGTGGCGAAGACGCAGCCGGCAATGGCCAGGCCCACGCCCCAGCCCGTGACCTTGCTGTCCTGCTCCACCACCCCCAGCGCCATGACGATGGTGCCGAAGGCGGGCGGGCCGTTGGTGCCGGGACCGGGCAGGATGAGCATCACGGCCGCATAGGCCGTCAGCCAGCCCACGAGCCTCTCGCCCGCCGCGCTCACGAACCAGCCCGGCCGGGGGCGCAGATAACGCTCGATCTTCCGCAGGCTGCGGGAGGAGGCGCTGGCGAGTCGCAGCAGATCCGTCCGCTTCACGCTCTGGCGCGCCATGAAGCGCGGCAGGCGCGGGGTGCGGAGCCCCATGCCCATCTGGATGCCCAGGATCAGCATCGGCAGGCCGAACACCGAGGCCATGCCGGGCAGCAGCCCGGGCAGGCAGAGCAGCAGGATCAACAGGCCGAAGGCTCGCTCCCCGAAGGCGTCCGCCATATCGCCCAGGGTAATCCGCTCTCCAGGGAAGGTCGCGGCCACTTCGAGGACGATGCGGGAAATAGGGGCAGTCTGCGAATCCGGGTCCTGGGGGAGGGAACCCGGCGGCAGGTGGTCGGGCATCAGCGACGTGTCCTCATGGGGCCTTCTCTGGTCTCGGCGTGGTCTGACAGATAGGGGCGCGCGGGCCACATATGAACCGCTGGCAATCTTTTGCCGCGAGATTGTCGCGCAGCCCACCCCCTCCCCATCTTCATGGCGAGGATAGGGTGGGATGAGTGGATGGAGCCGGTGGATCTGGCGCTGTGCCTGGCGGTGGATGTTTCCGCCAGCGTCGATTTCGGCGAATTCGGGCTGATGGTAGGGGGCCTCGCCGCGGCCTTCCGTGAGGAACGGATCCAGCAGGCCATCGCTGCGGGGCCACGCGGGGCCATCGCGGTGGCGGTCCTGTTCTGGTCCAGCGCGCAGGAGGTGGCGGTGCCCTGGATGCGTGTCGCCGATGCCGCCTCCGCCCGCGCCCTCGCCGATGGAATCGAGAGCAGCCCGCGCCTGCCTTCCGCCGGCGCCACGGCGCTGGGCCCCGGCATGGCGGCGGGGCTCGCGCTGCTCGGGCGGTTCGAGCCACAGGCGGACCGGCTGGTGATGGATGTCTCCGGTGATGGCCGCCACAATCTGGGGCGGGCGCCGGGGCCGGTGCGCGATATCGGCGTGGCGGCGGGCATCACCATCAATGGCCTCGCCGTGCTGAACGAGGAGCAGGACCTGTTGGCGCATTACGAGGCGGAGGTGATCGGCGGCCCCGGCGCCTTCGCCATGAGCTGCGCCGACTATGCCGATTTCGCGGACGCCATCCAGCGCAAGCTGTTCCGGGAGATCCGGGGCGGCGCCATCGTCTGAGGGCAGGCCCGGGCTTCAGCCCAGCGGCATCGCGGGAACCCCGGCCACGCGCAGGCCCGGGGCGACATCCGCCACCACCGCCGCACCCACCCCCACGATGGCCTCCGCGCCGATGCTGACGCCGGGCTTCACGGAGACGCCAAGGCCGATCAACGCGCCATCCCCCACCCGCACGCCGCCCCCCAGCGTGGCGGCCGGTGCGATATGCACGGCATGACCAAGGGCGCAGTCATGCTCCACGATGCAGCCGGTGTTGAGGATGGTGTGGCTGCCCACCCGCGCGGCGGCGCCCACCACCACGCGCGGCATGGCCACCACCCCGGCACTGAGCTGCGCCGTGCCCGCGATGATGGCGCTGGGGTGGCGGATCTCCGGCAGGGCATAGCCCAGGCTCAGCAGCCATTCGCCCAGGGCGCGGCGGCGGGCATTGTCCCCCAGCGCGACATGCGCCAGGGCCAGGCCCTGGCCGCGCAAGGCCTCCGCCATGGCCAGCTTTCCCAGCAGGCGGATGCCCGGCAGGCCCATGGAAGCGGGGTTGTCGTCCAGCACGCCCGCGGGCTCCGGCCAGCCGGCATCGCGCAGCGTTTCCAGCACCGCCCGGCCATGGCCACCAGCGCCGACCAGCAGAAGCGGCGCCTTCATGACCGCCGGCCTGGATGGCGCTTGGCACGTTCCCTGGCTTCGCGTATCGGCTGCATATGAATCCTCGATTCCCTGCCCGCCTGGGCAGCCCGGCCGGGCATCTATCCTGCCAGATACAGCGGGCGCCAGGGGGCGCCAGGGGAGGTGCCGATGGAGGCCGCGTCTCCGCCCCCGGTGCTGCCGCAGTGCCGGTCTTCCTCTGGCATGGGCGGGCGTCATGACCTACTGGATCGATGTCGAGGATCTCTTCGAATACGCGTTGATCAATGGCCGCCCCAGCGGCATCCAGCGCCTCTCCTTCGAGCTGTATCGCGCGCTGCTCGACCAGCGCCCCGGCGAGATCGCTTTCTGCCGGCATGACCGCCTGCGCGGCACCATGCGCACCGTGCCCTGGGCGGAGGTGGAATCGCTGTTCCTCGCCCTGAGCGCCCCGGCGGACAGCGCCGGCGGCAGGGCCAGGCGCGAAGGGCCGCTGCCGGTGGGCCAGGCGGGGCGGGTGCGCCGCATCGCCTCCCGCCTG
>JH600057.1 GCA_000245075.1 Acetobacteraceae bacterium AT-5844 | reverse complement strand
GCCCCCCATGGCGGAGGCGCCGCCGCCTTCCGATTCGGCCGAGCTGGTGCTGCCGCCCCCGCCGCCGCCAGCGCCCCCGCAACCGGCGCCGCAGCAGCAACAGCAGCCCCGCCGGGCTCCGGCCTCGCCCTTTCCGGGCACGCTGGATTTCACCCGGCAGCCGCCCATGGCCATGAGGCCACCGCCGCCACGTGGCGGCGTGCCTCGCCAGTCGCTGCCGCCAGGGGCGCTGGATCTGAGCATGGGGCGCATTCCGCAGCAGCGGAGCGCGCCGGTTGATCCGAATTCGTCTGCCAGCTCCACCTATGTGAGTGGTGCGCAGCCTTCGGGCAGCTGGTCCGCCGCCTTCAACGCCTGGGCACAGAGCCGGATCTACTACCCGCCGGAAGCTGGCCGGAACGGCGAAGATGGCACAGTGGTGCTGCAACTCGTCATCGACCGCAGCGGGCGGGTCCGTTCCGTGACGCTGAAGGGCCGCTCAGGCTCGCGCCTGCTCGACCTTGGCGCGCAATCGGTGTTCCGCAGCCAGGTGGTGCCACCCTTCACGCCGGACATGGAAGGCGAGACGATCACACTCGATGTGCGGATGCGCTACATCATCATCTATCGCTAGGTCGGGTCGATGGTCGGAGGGGTGGAGGAAAGCTGGGGAAAGAATTCCCCAGACCCCTTCTTTTTCTTTCGAGTTTGGCGTGACGCTGAGGAAGTGGGAGGGGATGCTCTTGATGATATTTAAAATGGGCCGCGCGGGATGAACTCTCAGTCGCCGGAGGTCATGGACCTCCGGCGCGCCCAAGCCTCGGTCTTTCAGGGCCGGCCCCCTCACAGCCACACCGGAAAAACTCGAAAAGAAAAGATGGGGTCTGGGGAATTCTTTCCCCAGCCTTGCTTCCTCTCATCAACTTTGGCGAAGGCAAAAAACCGGCTGAGCACCTGAGGTGCGCAGCCGGATCAAGGTTGGATGGAAGAAGAGGAGGGCGGGAGGGATACCCCCCGCCATTCCGGGTCAGGCCGCGACGAGCGGCTTCATCGGCGAGTAGATGCCAGGCAGCAGGCCGAGGTCGTGGATTTCCATGCCTTCCGGCTGCACCAGGCGGCATTCATGCCGGCCATCCTCGTGCAGAACGTGCTCGACATAGCCGACCGGCTTGCTGCTGCCGGAGGTCGGATGCTGCCAGGTATCGCCGACGATGAAGGCGGCGGCCGGCGCCCAGACCTGCCGCAGCCCCTCGGAAACGCCACGGTCCCGCCACTGATGCACATGGCCAGAGGCAATGAACACCGGTGCCTTGCGCGTCAGCAGCTCCAGGATGCGGCGGCGTGGTTCCGGCTGCACGGCCCAGTAGGTGATGTCTTCCTCCGCCACCGTCTCCTCGCAGAGTGGCTTGTGCAGGAAGAGGGCAACATGCCGATCGGTATCCAGCGCCGCCTCCAGCGCCTTCATCTGCGCGCGGGCCTCGGGCAGGTCCGTGGTGGTGATCAGTGTATCCAGGCCCACCAGGCGCCAGCCCGGCACGTCCCGCACGAAATGGTCGAGCCCGAAGGTCTCCTGCCAGCGCGCCAGCCTTTCGGCATTGGCGGGCGTGTCGCCCAGGCCGGGGTCGTTGCCGACATCGTGGTTGCCGGGGATGGCCACCCAGTCCAGCCCCATCGCATCCAGCCGCGCCCTGGCGAAGCGGAGGTCGTCGATGGCCAGCTCGCCATGGGCGGAGATATCGCCGGTATGCACGACGAGGTCTGGCTTCCCGGCGCGCAGGTGTTCCACCAGCGCATCGAAATTGGCCGTGAAACCCTCATGCTGGGCGGAGAGGTGGGTGTCGCTGATCTGTGCGATGCGGAAAGCCATGGGTCAGCTCCGGCGCGGCAGCAGACGGCGGACTTCGGAGGCCATGTCAGGCAGAACCTGTTCCGGCGTCGCCTTACCTTCGACGATGCGGGCCATGTTGTCCACCATGGTCTGCGTCACGCGCACGCTGTTGGTGCCCGGGAAGGCGTACCAGGGAATGGAGATGGGAATCTGCTTCACCGAGGCGACGAAGAGCGGGTTCTCGCGGTAGAAGGCGCCGAGATATTGCGGGTCGTCGATGGCGATCTGGTTGCAGGGCAGGTAGCCGCTGGCCTTCACCATCATCGCCTGGCCCTCGGGGCCGGTGGAGTAGCGCAGGAATTTCATCGCGGCCTCGCGGCGCGCGGGGTCCTTCGCCGTCAGCATGCCGGCGGCGCCGCCGGTCGGCAGGCGGCCCTTCTCGGCATCGATCACCGGCATGCCGGTGGTGCGCAGCTCAAAGTTGTTGCCGACGGCGGCGGCGGTGCCGCGCACCAGCGCCGTGGTCTGGAACAGCATGCCGATCTTGCCGGCGGCGAAGGCCTGGCGGGCGGCGACGGCCGTCAGGTTGGGCATGCCGGCCTGCTTCACCATCCGCTCCAGCAGCTTCAGCGAGGCAAGGCCCTCAGCGCCGGCGAAGGCGACATCCGTCTCATCCGCGTTCAGCATGCGGCCTCCATGGCCGAACAGCAGCGCGGAGAACATCCAGTCGTCACCGTTCCAGGTGAACCACAGGCCGTCGATGCCATCGCCCAGCGCGTCGATCTTGGCGGCGAGCGCCAGCACGCCGTCCCAATCCTTCGGGAAGTTGTCCGGGTCGCCGCCCGCGCGCTTCACGAGGTCGGCGTTGAAGTAGCAGATGGGGTTGGAGGCCGCGTAGGCCAGGCCCGCCTGCATGCCGCCGAAGTGGGCGAGGTCCAGCAGGTTCTTGGAATAGCCCAGCGTGGCAGGGTCGGCCGCCTCGGCCTTCAGCAGCGGCGCCAGGTCCTGCGCGATGCCGCGCTCGGCGAAGACGCGCAGGCGGTTGAAGCCCTGGTAGGAAAGGTCGGGGAGCTGGTTCGTCGCCGCCTGGCGCAGCAGCAGCTGCGCGCCTTCCTCATAGTTCGGCGTGGTGACGAAGTTAACGCGGATGTTCGGCTCCTTCTTGGCGAAGCCGGCCATGATGGCGTCGTAGCTCTCCTTGTAGATATTGGGCTGGGCGTAATGCACCGTGATGGTGGTCGCAGCCTGGGCGCGCGCGACCGCGGGCATGGCGAGTGCCGCGGGCAGCGCCATCATGGCGCGGCGGGAAAGGACGGTCATTTGGATCAACCCTTGAGGCCGGTGGTGGCGATGCCTTCCACGAAGCGCCGTTGCGCCAGCAGGAAGGCGATGACGAGGGGCGCCGTCATGATGACGGCGGCGGCCATCAGCGCGCCGAAATCGTCGCCCGCCTCGGCCGAGCGGAAGAACATCACGCCGAGGGCGGGCGTCGCGTAGTCCTGGCCGTTGATGACGATCAGCGGCCAGAACAGGTCATTCCAGTGCGCGACGACGGAGAAGATGGCGAAGGCGGTGGCGGCGGGCCAGGCATTGGGCAGCACCACGCGCCAGACGATGGCCATTTCCGAGAACCCGTCCAGCCGGGCGGCATGGATCAGGTCGTCCGGCAGCGACTTGAAGAACTGGCGGAACAGGAAGATGGCGAAGACGGAGATGGTGAAGGGCGCGATCAGCGCGGTGTAGCTGTTCAGCAGCCCCATCTGGCTGAAGGCGACATAGAGCGGCAGCGCCTGCACATGCGGCGGCACCAGTAGCCCCAGCATCACCGCGCCGAAGATGAACTCACGGCCCGGGAAGCGCAGCTTCGCCAAGGTGTAGCCGGCGGGCACGGCGAAGAGAAGCTGGAAGAACAGGATACCGCCGCAGACGACGACGCCGTTCCAGAGATAGGACCAGACCGGGACGCGCTCGAACACCTTGCCGTAGTTCTCGATGGCGTAGAAGCGCTCGGGAAGCAGCGAGAGGGAAGCACGGAAGATCTCGTCCAGCGGCTTCATGCTGGCGGCGACCATCCAGATATAGGGCATCAGCATGATCAGCCCGGCCAGCGCCAGCAGCAGCAGGCGCGGCGTGTCCTTCACGAGGGACGTTGTGCGCTCAGCCATAATGCACCCGCTTGTCCAGAACCTTCGTTTGCAACCACATCAGAGCAAGCACGATGGCGAGGAACACCAGCGTGATGGCTGCGGAATAACCAAGGCGGAAGTAGGTAAAACCTTCTTCATACATGGTGTAGAGCAGCACCTGGGATGCCTTGTTCGGCCCGCCCTGGGTCAGCACCGCCACCGTGTCGAACACGCGGACGGAGCGGATCATGGTGATGGTCAGCACGAAAAGGGTGGTCGGCCCCAGCATTGGCCATGTGACGAGGCGGAAGCGCTGCCAGGCATGGCGGGCGCCATCCACCTCGGCGGCCGCGTAGAGCTCACGCGGAATGGCGGTAAGGCCAGCCAGGAACAGCACCAGATTGAAGCCGAGATTTTCCCAGATGCCGATGGCGGCGAGGGAGATGAGCACCGTGTCGCTGGAGGAGAGCCATTCCGGCGCGCCCATCCCGGCCACGCGCAGCATGGCGTTCAGCGGCCCGATGGTGGGATGCAGCAAGTACTGCCAGGCGGCGGCCATGGCGACGGTGAGCGACACCACCGGCAGGAAGAACACGGCGCGGAAGAAGGTGCGCCCGCGCGTGCCCGCCTCGATCAGCACCGCCAGCGCCAGCGCGCCGATGATGGAGCCGGGCGTGACGAGGCAGACATAGACGATGGTGTTGCGAAGAGAGGTCGCGAATCCACGGTCCCGCAGCAGCTCAGCGAAGTTCTCGAAGCCGATCCAGGAGAAGGTGGTCGCGCCCAGCTCGAAATCCGTGAAGGCGAGCGCCACGGTTGCGAGCGTCGGCAGCAGCAGCATCAGCAAATAGGCAATGACGGCGGGCGCGGACAGCAGCCACGCCGTGGCGGTCTCGCCCAGCGTCAGGCGGGCGGGCTGGGCGATCGGGCCCTGCAATACGGCGTCAGACAAGGGCGGCCTCGCCCGATAACGCGCTGGCGCCCACGCGCTTGCCTTCCGGCCCGAAGAGCAGGGCGCGGGTGGTGTCGAATTGCAGGTGGAACAACTCGCCCGGCGCGGGCAGGTCCGGCCGCGCCTCGGGCGGCAGGCGCAGCACCAGGGCCGTGCCGGTGCCCTCATGCCGCGCATGCAGCAGCAGGCTCTCGCCCAGGAATTCCAGCGCCTCGGCGCGCGCGGGCAGGCCCGTCACCGCCGGCAGCATGTCCTCCGGCCGGATGGCGAGGGTCAGCGGGCCGGGGCGGGCGCCCCACACGCCCACCGGATGCCCGGCGACGCGCACCATGCCGTCCGCGCCGGTCTCGGCGGGCAGGGTGTTGATGCGCGGGGAGCCGATGAAGGTGGCGACGCGCAGATCCTGCGGGTCGGCATAGATGGCTTCGGGCGTGGCTACCTGCAGCAATTCGCCGCCCTGCATCACCGCCACACGGTCCGCCATCGTCAGGGCTTCGGACTGGTCGTGCGTCACATAGAGCGTTGCGGCGCCGGATTGGCGGTGGATGTCCACGATCTCGCGCCGCGTCTGCACGCGCAGGCTGGCATCGAGGTTGGAAAGCGGCTCATCCATCAGGAAGGCGGCGGGGCGGCGGACGATGGCGCGGGCCAGGGCCACGCGCTGCCGCTGGCCGCCGGAAAGCTGTGCCGGGCGGCGGTCGAGCAGGGCGCGCAGGCCGAGCGCCTCGGCGGCGCGTCGCACATCCTGGTCCATCTGGTGGTTGGCATCGGCGGCACCGGGCATCAGGCCGCCGATGACGGGCAGGCGCTGCACGCCGCTCAGCCGCCGCAGCGCGAGCGGCACGCGGATATTCTCGGCGACGGTCAGGTGCGGGTAGAGGGCGTAGGACTGGAACACCATCGCCACGTCCCGGTCGCCCGGCCGCAGCTTCGTCACGTCCCGCCCGCCGATCTCGACGGCGCCGCCATCCGCGGTCTCGATACCGGCAACGATCCGCATCAGGGTGGTCTTGCCGCAGCCGGAAGGGCCGACAAGCGCGACGAATTCGCCGGCGGCAACGTCCAGGGAGACGCCCCGGAGAATCTGTGTGGCGCCGAACCGTTTTGTAACCGAGTGGATGCGGAGACCCGCCAAGACCATGCCCCTTGTGCTGACGGGGCGGCCAATAACGGCCTCGTGTGACAGGTCGGTGCGGGTTTCATGAAGCTTTTATGCCGTTCCGGAGGGCGCCAAACGCATAAACTGCGCCTCCCCCGCTTGACCTGAGGCCCGTGCCTGTGCCTCTGCTGCCGCATTATCCGTGTTGGAGAGTTCCCTTTGAGCGACCAAACCCGCCCGATGAGCCGTCAGGACCTGATCGATGCCGTGGCCGCCGCCACCAGCCTGCCGAAGACGCAGGCCGATGCCGCGCTGAAGGCCACGCTGGCCTCGCTGAGCGACGCGCTGGGCGAAGGCCGTGAAGTCCGCCTGGCTGGCTTCGGCAGCTTCGCCGTGAGCGAGCGCGCCGCCCGCAAGGGCCGCAACCCCGCCACCGGCGAGGAAGTGGATATCCCGGCCAGCAAGTCCGTGAAGTTCAAGCCCGCCAAGGATCTGAAGACCCGCCTGGGCTGAGCGACGCGCCCCCAGGGGCCGCGCCAAAGCAAGAAGGCTCCGGGGTTGCCCCCGGAGCCTTCCGCTTTTTTGGCATTGTCTGCGGGCCCAAGCCCGCTCGGCATGGACGCGGTCAGAAGGCGCGAATCGCCTCTGCCGTGGAGATCCAGGCCGGGGCAGACGGGGCCAACCTCAAACAATGAGACACTGGATCACCTCCTTTCGTTTGTTGCGGATGCACTGCAAGGTGGGCAGCCAGAGGCACCTGCTCAAGAGCATGGCCGTCTTTTTACTGGCGGCTCTGTAACTCCCTGGTGTCTGCTACGTTCACCGGATTGGCTTGCGGCATGGGTTCCGCTTGCTGGCCACAGGGTGGAGACACTGCCGATGCGCCCCATGATGACTCGCCGATCCATGCTGCTCGGCACTGCCGCCCTGGCGCTGATGATCCGCTGGCCCGCCTTCGCACAGAGCCGCCGTGTGGTCGTCTCTTCCAAGCTCGATACCGAGAGCGCGCTGCTGGGCGAGATGATCGCGCAGGTGCTGGAGGCCAAAGGCGTTGGCGTGGAGCGCAAGCTGCAACTCGGCCCGACACGCATCCTCCGCAGCGCCATCCTGGCGGGCGAGATCGACATCTACCCGGAATATACCGGCAACGGCGCCTTCTTCTTCAACATGGAGGCAGATGCCGCCTGGCACGATGCCGCCAAGGCCTACGAAAAGGTGCGCACACTGGATGCGGAGCGAAATCGCATCGTCTGGCTCAAGCCCGCCAGTGCCAATAATACCTGGGCCATCGCCGTGCGGCGCGACACCGCGCCCAGCGGCCAGACTCTCGACAGCCTGGAGGACCTCGCCCGGCTGCTGGGTACGAGCTGGAAGCCGCAGTTCAAGCTCGCCGCCTCCGCCGAGTTCGTGGAAAGCCCTGCGGCGCTGCCAGCGTTCCAGAGTGCCTATGGCTTCAAGCTGGAGCCTTCCAACCTGCTGGTCCTGGCCGGTGGCGATACCGCCGTCACCATGCGCGCCGCGGCGGAAAAGCTGAACGGCGTCAATGCCGCCATGGTCTATGGCACGGATGGCGCCATTTCCGCACTGGAGCTGAAGGTGTTGGCGGACCCACGTGGGGCGCAGATGGTCTATCAGCCAGCACCCTGCGTACGAGGCGAGGTGGCGTCGGCTCATCCGCAGCTGGCCGAGTGGCTGGCCCCGGTCTTCGATTCCCTGACGCTCACCGGTTTGCAGGCGCTGAACGCCAAGATCGTGGTGGAAGGCCAGAACCAGCGCGAGGTCGCACGCGGGCAGCTGCGCGGCCTCGGCATCGGCGGCTGAGTACGGCGTGGCGCAGGCCCACTCGCAGCAGCGCTCCTGGGCGCAGAATCGCGCGCTAGGAGCGCTGGCACCTTCGCCTGTCCCGCGTGAAGCGACGGCGGCGGCGCTGCTGGCGGCGCTGGCGGCGGCATTGCCGTTTATGCTGGGCTGGCTGTCGCTGGCCGCCAACCGGCTGGTCTCGCCCAAGCCGGTGGGGCTGCCCTTGCAGGGCACCACGGGCGTGGGTGCCGCCTGCTTCGTGTTGGGCTGCCTCGGTGTTGCGCTGCTGGCCCGGCGGCGTGCGCTGCTCCCCTGGGCCGAAGCCATGGCTGCCCTCGCGCTGGTGGCACTGCTGGCAACGGTGGGGCTTGGTGCCGGTGCGGTGCTGGAAGGCGCCTCCAGCCTGGCCCGGGCGGCGCCCGCGGCCGGGGTGTGGCTGTCTGCCCTGGCGCTGCTGCTGGCGGCCGGCTGCTGCGCGGCCGGGCGGGACGAGACAAGCGGCGCCACGCCCACGCGCTTCCTCGCCATCGCCGTGCCAGGCATCGCCGTACTGGTCCTGATGGGAGTGCTGGACCCGCTTTCCCTGCTGCGGGAGGCCGCCGCGCGGGGGCCGGAACTGCGCATGGCGATCCTGCGCCATCTGGCCATCTCGGCGGGCGCGCTCGCGCTGGCGGCGGCTGTGGCGGTGCCGCTGTCCATCACGGCATTGCGGCGCCCAAGGCTGGAGGGAGCGCTGATGGGCATGGCCAACGGTTTGCAGGTGGTGCCCTCCATCGCCCTGTTCGGCCTGCTGATGGCACCCTTGGCTGCTCTGGCAACGCTGTGGCCCGCCCTGCGGGGCTGGGGTATCGGCGGCATCGGCGCCGCCCCGGCCATTATCGGCATCGCGGCCTATCTGCTGTTGCCCCTGGCGGCGGGCATGCTGGCAGGGCTGCGGCAGGCGCCGCCCGATGTGCTGGATGCCGCGCGCGGCCAGGGCATGGGGGAGGGCGCCATCCTGCGCCATATCCGCATTCCGCTGGGGGCCGGGGCGATGCTGGGCGGGTTGCGCACCGCCGCCGTGCAGGCGGTGGGGCTGGCCACGCTGGCGGCGCTTGTAGGCGCGGGCGGGCTGGGCACCCTGGTCTTCCAGGGTATCGGGCAGTTGGCGGCGGACCTGATCCTGCTGGGCGTGCTGCCCGTGGTGGGGCTCTCTCTCTGCGTGGATGCGGCGCTGGCGGCGGCGCAGCGGGCGCTCGCCCCGGCCGGTCAGCGCGGATGATCCGCTTCGACCGTGCCACCAAGCGCTATGGCGGGCGCACCGTGGTCGATGCCGTCAGCCTGGAGGTGAGGGCTGGCCACCTGTGCGTGCTGCTCGGCGAATCCGGCTCCGGCAAATCCACGCTGATGCGCATGGTGAACCGCATGGTGGAGCCCGATGCCGGCCGGGTCATGCTGGGCGGGCGGGATGTGGCGGGGGTGGGACCGGAGCAGCTGCGCCACGGCATTGGCTATGTCATCCAGTCCGTGGGGCTGTTTCCACACTGGCGGGTGGCGGACAACATCGCGACCGTGCCGCGCCTGCTGGGGTGGGAGACCGCACGCGTTTCCGCGCGGGTGGATGCGCTGCTGGAGCTGGTGGGCCTGCCGCCCGAGGAATTCCGCAGCCGTTATCCCCATGAGCTTTCCGGCGGGCAGGCGCAGCGTATCGGCCTGGCCCGCGCCCTGGCGGCGGACCCGCCGGTGCTGCTGATGGATGAGCCCTTTTCCGCGCTCGACCCCGGCATCCGCCGTGGCCTGCAAACAGCGCTGCGGCGCATCCATGGCGAGACCGGAAAGACCATCCTCTTCGTCACCCATGATGTGGAGGAGGCGTTGCTGCTGGCGGACGAGCTGGCGGTGATGCAGGACGGCCGGCTGGTGGCGCATGGCACGCCCGCCGAGGTCCTGGGACGTGACGCCGGGCCGGTGGTGCGCCGCCTTTTCGGCGATGCGACGCTGGCCTTCCATCGGCTCGGCACCTTGCCGGCGGCCTCCGCGGCGCGGCCTGGCCCGGCCGATGGCACGCCCGCCCTGCCGCCAGACGCCACGCTGAAGCAGGCGCTGATGCTGATGCTGGAGCAGGGGACCGACCGCCTGGCGCTGCCCGGGGGCACCCTCCATCTCGCCGACATCCTGGCCGCCGCGTGAGACTGCCCCGCCGCGTGCCATGGCTGCTGCTGCAATGCGCCGCCTTCCTGCTGGCGCTCTGGGCCGCGCCACGGCTCGGCCCGCTCTGGGGCGCCCTGTTCCCGGATGTGCAGCGGCCTGTCTGGGACCAGCGGGGTTGGTTCAGCCTGCTCGGCGCGCATCTCCTGCTGTCCGTGGGCGCGGTGGCGGTGGCGGGGGTGCTGGGGCTTGGTGCGGGCATTCTGGCGACGCGCGGCAAGGGGAGGCTGCGGCCACCGCTGGATGCGCTGTTCGCCGTGGCGCAATCCGTGCCGCCCATCGCCGCCATCGCTCTGGCATTGCCGATGCTGGGCTTCGGCGCGGCACCCACCATGCTGGCGCTGGTGCTCTACGCCTGCCTGCCGGTGATGCGCGGCACGGTGGCCGGGCTGGATGGCGTCCCCTCCGCCGTGCTGGATGCCGCGCGCGGCACCGGCATGAGCGCCGCGCGTGTGCTGTGGCAGGTGGAGTTGCCGCTCGCCGCGCCCGTCATCCTCTCCGGCCTGCGGGTGGCGGTGGTGCTCTCCATCGCCACGGCGGCTGTGGGCGCGATGGCCGGGGCGGAATGTCTGGGGACGCCGATCGTGGTGGGCCTGGCCAACAACAATGGCGCCTATGTGCTGCAGGGCGGCCTCTTCACCGCCTGGCTGGCCCTGCTGGCCGACCGGGCGCTGGCGCTGGCCGTGCGCTGAAGCCGCCCCCTGGACCCCTGCCGTGTTTTGCGCTGTCTTCTCCCGCGGCGGCGCGGGGCGAGTGGTTTGCCCCGCCATGCCGCCGAGGCGAGCCGGAGTTTTCAGTGGAGATTCAGACCAAGGACCATTCAGGAAAGCTCCAGCCGCTCAAGGTCTTTTTCGAGAAAGATGGTTATCGCATCGTCCTGCTGCATGATGGCATGCCCGTCCTCGAAAAGCTCTTCGAACTGCTGGGGGAGCCGGAGAGGACGATCTTCGTGCTCTCCTGGTCATGGTACACCGATGACAACCGGGCGATGACGCTGCGGAAGACGCTGGAGAGAATGGCCGAGCGCTTCCCCATGCATGAGGCGGCCATCCGCAACAACATCATCGTCTGCATGAATTCGGCCTCCGAGCACAGCCGGTTCCGCGCCATCGACCCGGTGACGCGCTGCATCCTGGTGAACAACGCCTGCTTCCTGTCCACCGAGCTGTTCGGTGGTGCCCTGCCGGCGCTCGAGCAGGACGCGCCCGGCGTGCTGAACGCGAAATGCCTCTACTTCAAGCGCCACTATCTGACCGCCGGGCTGAAGAGGAAGATCTTCGTCAGCTACAACGAGAAGAACGACAGGAAGAGCCCGCTCTATTGCGACATACGCTCCTACGAGCCCGAGGAGCTGCATTTCGACCTGTCGCCGGAAGCCGTCGCCGCCCTCCATGGCCGCGCCGCCTTTGGCATGGCCCTCTCCGAACTTGAAGGGGCTTGCTACGCTTCGACGGAGTACCTCCTCTGTGGGCTACCGGTGGTAAGCACGCCCTCGCTTGGGGGGCGGGATGAATTCTACGGGCCGCTGAACAGCGTCATCACGCGCCCTTCGCCAGAAGGCCTGCTGGATGCCGAGGATCTCGTGCGGAAGAGGATCGCCTCCGGTGCATTCAACCGGGCGGCAATCCGCCAAGGCACCCTGGACCGGCTGCACCAGTTCCGCCGCCGCCTGTGCGACGAAATCGAGAAAGCGACGGGCATCGACGCCGATGTCACGAAGCGCCATCTGGATGAAAGCTGCGCCGCGAATAACAAGCTTTCCCGTTTCAAGAATTTCTGGATCAAGGAAGTCTTCCGGGCAGAGGCTTAGAAGGCGGCGCTATCGCTGCCTCGCGGCGGAAAGCTGGAAGCAGCGGCGGGATTCGATCCAAACGCGGCCCGGCGCCGCGGCGGTGCCGCCGCCTGCCAGCACGAGCCGTATATCCTCGATGACTTCCTTGCGCCGCCGGTAATACTGGTGGTGCACGTCGGTAATCGGCGGGCTGGTGTCGGAGACGAAGCTGCAATCGACCAGCACCACCTTGCGGGGCAGGTTCGTCAGCACGCGCGGCCCATGCGTGCCCAGCCGATCCGGATTGAACTTCGTGAGGTCGCTGATGGTGAGCGCCCCGTCACGCCCCGAAAAGTAGATGAAGACGTTCTGAGACAGGGACGGCAGTAAGGCGAGCTTCCCGTCGGATTCGAAGGCATCGTCATCCTCATCAGCCGCCATGAGGAAGATGTTTTCGAAAAGCAGGGGCAGCGCCTTGCCGCCGAGATCCGAGATCAGCGCCTGCAGCGCATTGCGCAGCACGTAATTGCCCATGCTGTGCGCGACCAGATGGATCTTCCGCCTGCACCACTGGTCCTGCGGCATGTCCCGCAGCACGGAGAGCATGTAGTCGTGGAACGTATGGATGGCACGGGCGATGGCCTTGGCCGTGCCGCGCGCATCGTCGCGGTCGCTCTTATAGGCGAGGAAGGGGGTGGTGCGGCCATCGGAAGGCCAGGTGAAGACCACGACTTCCAATGGTTTCCCCGGCGTGGACCATTTCGCCTTGATCTCGGCGGCATTGGAAAGGGCGTTCTCGAATGTGCAGGAATATCCGTGAATGAGGACAACCACCTCGGCGCCCGGCGTCCGCAGCAAGGTCTGCCGTAAATGCTCGAAGGCCTGCTTGCTGCCGAGGATACGCTTTGGGTCATTCTCCGTGGTTTCGGGGATCTTCTCCTCCATCACCACCACTCTCTTCACGGCATAGGCGGCCAGCGCCGGGTCCGCGTCGGAGGACTCGCCTGGAACAGACTCCGCGGCCCTGGCCGCCTGCCTGCTTCTCGCGGACAGTTTCCTCATCTCGGCCATGCCGTAGCGCAGCCACAGGGGAGAGCGGCGATGGAAATCCCGCCCGAAGCCCAGCCCGTCCGGCGTCTCGCTCGGCTCCTCGTTCCGGTTGGTGACGAAATAGACGGAGAGGGTCTCGGCCATGGCGGTCACCGTGATTAAGTTCCGAAATCGAAACATAAATCACCGCGCGGGGGCAAGCGCCCTCAGCTTCGGCTGTTCTTCTTCAGCCCAGCGCCTTGCACAGCGCCTCAGCGGCCTCAGGCGCGCCGACCACCACCGGCTTGCGCCAACCGCGCAGATCGCCTTCGGTGGCCTCCGCGCTGAAATGGGTGAACTGGCGCCAGCCTTCCGGTTCCCGCGACAGCGCTATTCCGCCGGTGGCATGCACCAGCGCTACGCCGGCCGCGATATCCCAGACATTGGGCCTTTCGAACTGCGCCACCTCCATCAGCCCGGCGGCGACGAAGGCGCATTCGATGGCCGCCGAACCCGTGCGGCGCGGCTCCCACCGGGCAGGGGAGCGGTGAGAGGCATCGCGGAAGCCGCCAAGCTTGCGCCGCACCTCGGGGTTCTCCCGCTTCGTCACCGGCTCTTCGTCGAACATCAGGGGGCCGCCTTCGATGCAGTGGTAGACCCCCGCCCGCAAGGCGTGGCTGGAGGCGCACCACAGGGCGCCGACCACCGGTACCCCATCCCGCAGCACGCCGATGGAGCCGCAGAAGAGCGGCAGGCCATTGATGAAATTCGCAGTGCCGTCCACCGGATCGATCGCCCAGACGATGCCTCCCGGGCGCGTCGGCGGATTGGCGAATTCCTCGCCCAGGATGTGATGGTCGGGGAAGGCGGCCTCGATCTCGGCGCGCAGTGCGGCTTCCACCGCGCGGTCCACCTCGGAGACCGGGTCCTTGAGATTGTGCTCTTCCGGCGCGGTTGGCTTATAGGCCACCGCCAAATGCCGGCCGAGGGCAGCCGTCATCTCGGCGCCGGCCAGCCGTGCCAGACGCAGCGCCAGGCTGCCGATGGATTCCAGTTCCGATGTCATTCCGGCCGGCCTTTCTTGGGAGCGGCGAGGGCTTCGCGCGGGACCAGGAAGGTCAGCGGAGCCGGTTCCACCTTACAGGTAATGGTGCAGGCGCCATTGAATTCCAGCGGCTCGTCATCCACGCGGATAGCACCCCCAGGCCAGTACAACGTCACCTGAGAACCGCGGATGGTCTCCACGGGCGGCGCGCCGCTGCCTGGTGCGTGCAGCCATTCCAGCATCGCCTCCCGCCGCTGGGGCGGCAGCAGCACAACGTCCAGCAGCCCGTCGCCGGGGCGGGCGTCGGGCGCGAGGGGCAGGTTGGGGCCGAACAGGGCGATGTTCATCACCTCGACCAGCAGCGTTTCCACCACATGCTCCTGGTCATCGATCCGCAGCCGGGCGTGAATGACGGGCGCCTCGGAGAGGGTTTGACGGAACACGGCGCGGCCCGCATCCACTCCTTCTTCCCCCGCTTCATCCGCATCCTGGATCGCCTGGGCGAAGGCGCCGAAGCCGAGGGACTCGACGAAACGCCGTTCGCCAAAACCCTCCCTTTCCTCGTTCTCGGCTTCCGCCATGGCGACGTTGAGATGGCGATGCGCGGCCTTGGTCCAGCCCGCCGCGAAATGCTCGGGGGAGGGCCAGGACCCCAGCGCACGTGCCAAGTTATTGGCGGTGCCCAGGGGCAGGACCGCGCAGCAGCGGCCGCGTTCCGTCAGGTTGCGGCAGATGCGCCCGACCGTGCCGTCCCCACCGGCGATCAGTACCAGCTCGCGCTGCTTCTTCAGGCCCTTCTTGAGCTCCTGCCCTTTGGTGCCGTGCACCTCGATCTTGAGGCCGGCCTCTTCCAGCAAGGCGACAAGCGCCTTCTTGGCATGATCTTCTTCACCCGCCTTGGGGTTGTGGAACAGGATGGTGTCCATGCCGCGCTAACGCCACTGCGGGCGCTGCGTTCCATCGCCGGCGGCTGAACATCTCCGCGAACTTCACCGGCAGGAGCCTCGTGGAGGCAATGCTGGCATCAGGGTGAGATAAGCCACGAGCCCGTTCCGGGCGCCATCCGTTGGCAGCGCGAGTGCCGGAATATTCCTGATCCGCAAGAAGTAGGGATGGCTGCTGCTGGCGTGGGGGCCCCCGGGCGCGCTAATCTGCGCGATCCTCAGGAGGATTCCTTCCATGCTGTCACGCCGTTCGCTGTTGCTAGCATCCAGCGCCGCCGCCGCCTTGCCGGGCGTCCTGGCCGCGGCCCCGGCCCGCGCGGCGACGCCGCCTGGCGTCATCGTCTTCTCCCGCCAGATCGACGACATCATCAGCCTCGATCCGCATGAGGCCTTCGAGTACTCGGCCTCCGAGATGGCGGCCAATGTCTATCAGAAGCTGGTGACCACGCCGAACGACAATCCCACTGAGATCGTGGGCGAGCTGGCGGAGAAGTGGGAAGTCTCCAACGACAACAAGACCTTCACCTTCACCCTGCGCGAGGGGCCGAAATTCGCGTCCGGCCAGCCGGTGACGGCGGAGGACGTGGCGTGGTCCCTGACCCGCGCCGTGGCGATGAACAAGAGCCCGGCCTTCATCATCAACCAGTTCGGCTTCAACAAGGACAATGTGGCCGAGCGCATCAAGGCCACCGGCCCGCGCACTGTCGTGCTCACGCTGGCTGAAGCGACCTCGCCCTCCTTCCTGCTCTACTGCCTCTCCGCCGCCGTCGGCTCGATCGTGGAGAAGGCCGTGGTGGCCGGCCGCGCGCAGGGCGACGACTGGGGCAATGCCTGGCTGAAGCAGAACTCCGCCGGCTCCGGCCCCTATGCGCTGCGCCAGTTCCGCGCCAGCGAGACGCTGATGCTGGATGCCAACCCGCACAGCAACGTGCAGGCCAAGACCAAGCGCGTCGTCATCCGCCATATGCCGGACCCCTCCGCGCAGCTGCTCGGCCTGCGGCAGGGCGATATTGACATCGCCCGCAACCTCGGCGCGGACCAGATCGCGCAGATCCAGTCCGACAGCCGCTTCACCATCCAGCCTTCCCGCAAGGCGAGCCTGCTCTATCTGAGCCTGAACCAGAAGAATCCGAACCTGGCCAAGCCCGAGGTGCGGCAGGCAATCAAGTGGGCCATCGATTACGCGGCCATCCAGAAGAACATCGTCCCCACCACCTTCGCTGTGCACCAGGCCTTCCTGCCGGAAGGCTTCCCGGGCGCGCTGACGGATCATCCCTTCAGCCAGAAGGTCGATGAAGCCAAGGCGCTGCTGGCCAAGGCGGGCCTCGCCGACGGCTTCGAGGTGAGCTTCGACTTCTTCTCCGGCGCGCCGATCTCCGACATCGCGCAGGTGGTGCAGGCCAACCTCGCCCTCATCGGCATCCGCACGCGCATGCTGCCGGGCGAGATGCGCGCGGTCATCACCAAGACGCGCTCCCGCCAGCACGACATCGCGCTGCTGCGCTGGGGCTCGGACTATTTCGACCCGCACAGCAACGCTGAAGCCTTCAGCATGAACCCCGACAATGGCGACGATGCGCGCAACCGTACCCTCGCCTGGCGCGCCGGCTGGGATATCCCCGAGCTGACCCGCCGCACCGCCGCCGCCGTGAAGGAGGTGGACCCCCAGAAGCGTGCGCAGACCTATCTGGAGATCCAGAAGGAGCACCAGCAGGTCTCGCCCTTCGTCATCATGCTGCAGGAGATCGAGGTCGCTGTGCTTCGCCCCGGCGTCACCGGCTTCGACATGGGGCCGATGAACGACCGGAACTACTACCACAATATCACCAAGGCCTGAGACTAGACCTCAATGAAATCCGATGGAGAACTTCAGGCGGAACTGATGCCGCCTGAAGGCGAACAGCACGCCGCGTCACCCTCGACTACGGGTGTCGCGCGGCGGGCAAGGCCCTCCGCCGCGTGGCTCCGGCTGCGTGGCCTTCTCTCCAACCTGGCCAGCGTGCCCATCACGCTGTTCGGGCTGGCTGTTGTCACCTTCTTCATCGGACGCGTGGTGCCGATCGACCCGGTGCTGGCCATCGTGGGCGATCGCGCGCCGCAGGATGTGGTGGACCGCGCGCGGCTGGAGTTGGGGCTGGACCAGCCACTCTACATCCAGTTCTGGCGCTATCTCGGCCAGATCGTGCATGGCGATCTCGGCCGCTCGGTGATGACCTCCAACCCCGTCACCCAGGATATCGCCCGCTTCCTGCCGGCGACCTTCGAGCTGGCGACGGTGGCCATCATCATCGCCGTGCTCATCGGCGTGCCGCTGGGCGTCTGGGCGGCCACGCGGCAGGGCAAGTTCGTGGATCAGGCGGTGCGGCTCTTTTGCCTTGCCGGCCACTCCCTGCCGGTCTTCGTGCTGGGCCTTCTCTCGCTGCTGCTGTTCTACGCCACGCTCGGTATCGCGCCGGGGCCGGGGCGGCAGAGCATCTATTTCGACGGCATGGTCGATGTTCACACGGGCATCCTGACCATCGACACCATCATCGCCGGTGACTGGCCCGCCTTCTGGGATGCGCTGGCGCATCTGGCGCAGCCTGCCGGCGTGCTGGCCTTCTTCAGCCTCGCCTATATCGCGCGCATGACGCGTGCCTTCATGCTGGCCGAGCTGAAGAGCGAATACGTCACCACCGCCCGCGCCAAGGGCCTCTCCTCCACCCGCATCGTCTGGCGGCACGCCTTCGGCAACATCATGGTGCCGCTGATCACCGTGCTCGCCATGACCTATGCGGGCCTGCTGGAAGGCGCCGTGCTGACGGAGACCATCTTCTCCTGGCCGGGTCTCGGCCAGTACCTGACCGTCTCCCTCCTGAACGCAGACATGAACGCGGTGCTGGGCGCCACGCTCGTCGTCGGCCTGATCTATGTCGCGCTCAATCTGCTGGCGGATCTGCTCTACCGGCTGATGGACCCCAGAGTGAAATGAGGCTGGTGAAGTAAGATGAGCCAGACCACCATGAGCCGCCGCGAGTGGCTCCTCTCCGACACCCCCACCTCCCGCGCGCAGGCCAAATGGGGCCGGCGCTACCAGACCTGGCTCGCCTTCCGCCGCAACAAGCTCGCTGTGGCCGGCCTTGGCGTCATTCTGGTGATGCTGGTGCTCTCCCTGCTGGCGCCGGTGCTGGCGACGCATGACCCCGGCGTGCAGGTGCTCTCCGAACGCCTGCAACCGCCCTCCGCCGCGCATTGGCTCGGCACCGATGAGCTCGGCCGCGACACCTGGTCCCGCCTGCTCTATGGCGGGCGTGTCACTCTCGGCATGGTCGTCGCCGTCGTCGTGCTGGTGGCGCCCATCGGGCTGATCATCGGCTGTGTCGCCGGCTATATGGGGGGCATCGTCGACAAGCTGCTGATGCGCGTGACGGATATCTTCCTGGCCTTCCCGCGCCTGATCCTGGCGCTGGCCTTCGTGGCCGCCATGAAGCCCGGTGTGGAAAGCGCCGTCATCGCCATCGCCCTGACCGCCTGGCCGCCCTATGCCCGCCTGGCCCGCGCCGAGACGCTGACCATCCGCAACGCCGACTTCATCTCGGCTGTTCAGATGACCGGCGCCTCGCCCTGGCGCATCATCCTGCGGCACGTGACGCCGATGTGCATGCCCTCGCTCACCGTGCGCGTGACGCTGGATATGTCCTCCATCATCCTCACCGCCGCCGGCCTCGGCTTCCTCGGCCTCGGCGCTCAGCCGCCGACGCCGGAATGGGGCACGATGATCGCGACCGCCCGCCGCTTCATCCTGGAGCAATGGTGGGTGCCGGTGATCCCGGGCATCGCCATCTTCATGGCCAGCCTCGCCTTCAACCTGCTGGGCGATGGCCTGCGCGACGTGCTGGACCCGAAGCAGCGATGAGCGGTTCTTTTGTCTGTGGTGCCGGGATGCGGGGGGAGAAGGAATTCTCCCCCCGCGCCCCCCTCATCTTCTTTTTCGAGTTGGGCGTTGCGCCTGAGCGACTGCGGACGTCCCTCAATGGCAGGGCTTTGTTTGAATCAAACAGTCAGCCCGCGCGGAACGGTCAGTCGCCGAGGGCATCTGGCCCTCGGCGCACTCCGGCCACAGCCCAAAACTCGAAAAAAATAAAGAATGGGGGTCTGGGGGAAATTCATTTACCCCAGTCTCTTACGCTCGGAATGGGGATTCCCCAGTGACCCAGCCTCTCGTTGAAATCCAGAATCTCCGTGTCGAGTTCCCCAGTTCCTCTGGCGGCTACAATCAGGCCGTGCGGGGTGTCTCCATGTCCCTGGGACGGGAGAAGCTGGGCATCGTCGGTGAATCCGGCTCCGGTAAATCGGTCACCGGCCGGGCGCTGATGCGCCTGTTGCCGGAAGCCGCGCGGGTGAAGGCCGACAAGCTGGTATTCGACGGCGTGAACGTGCTCTCCGCCAGCGAGCGCACCATGCGGGGCCTGCGGGGCGGCCGCATCGGCCTGATCCTGCAGGACCCCAAATACAGCCTGAACCCCGTCATGACGATCGGCGCGCAGATTGCCGAAGCGTGGCGCGCCCACAATAAGGGCGGGAAGAAGGAGGCGCTGGAGGCTGCGCTCAACCTGCTGGAGCAGGTGCGCATCCGTGACCCGCGGCGCGTGCTGGATTCCTACCCGCATGAAGTGTCGGGCGGCATGGGCCAGCGCGTGATGATCGCGATGATGCTCGCGCCCAACCCGGACATGCTGATCGCCGATGAGCCGACCAGTGCGCTGGATGCCAGCGTGCAGGCGGAGATTCTGCGCCTGATCGACGATCTCGTCTCCGCGCGCGGCATGGGGCTGATGCTCATCAGCCACGATTTGCCGCTGGTGGCGCGGTTCTGCGACCGCGTGGCGGTGATGTATGCCGGGCAGGTGATGGAAACGCTTCCGGCGCAGGACCTGCATCACGCCGAACACGCCTATACGCGCGGATTGCTCGATTGCATGCCGCATCTCTCGGAGAAGCGGGCGCGCCTGCCGGTGCTGAACCGCGACCCGAAATGGCTGGAGCCGCGCTCGTGACCCAGACGATGATCGAAGCCGGAAAGCTCAACGTCCATTTCGGCAGCAACCATGTCGTCCACGACGTCTCCTTCTCGGTCGCGGCCGGGGAGGCGTTTGGCCTTGTCGGTGAAAGCGGATCGGGCAAATCCACCGTGCTCCGCTGCATCGCCGGGCTGGTGGATAGCTGGGATGGCGTGCTGAGGGTCGATGGCAAGCAGCTTGGCCACAGGCGGGACAAGGAATTCTTCCGCCAGGTGCAGATGGTGTTCCAGGACCCCTACGGGTCCCTCCATCCCCGCCAGACGATCGACCGCATCCTCAGCGAGCCGCTGGCGGTGCATGGCATTCCGGATGCGGAGACGCGCATCACCCGCGCGCTGGAAGAGGTCGCTCTGCCGCGCACGGCGCGCTTTCGCTATCCGCACCAGCTTTCGGGCGGGCAGCGCCAGCGCGTGGCCATTGCCCGTGCGCTGATCGCCAATCCTTCCGTGCTGCTGCTGGACGAACCGACGAGCGCGCTGGACGTCTCAGTCCAGGCGGAGGTGCTGAACCTGCTGGCCGATCTGCGTCAGGCGCGGCAGCTCACCTGCATCCTCGTCTCCCACAACCTCGCGGTGGTGGGGCATCTCTGCGGCAGGCTCGCGGTGATGCAGGGCGGGCGCATCGTCGAAATCCTGTCCGAGGCCCAGCTCAGGGCGGGGCAGGCGACGCATGCGCATACGCAGGATCTCATCGCGCTGTCGCATGAGTTGGAGGGCTAGGCCCACACCAAGGCCTGGACGCTTCCCGGTTGCGCCTTCGACACCACGGTTTGCCGTCTCAATCGCCGGGGGGCTTCAGCCCCTCCCGGCACACATGCTGGCGGCAACCACCCCAGAACTCATCGAAAAGAAGAGGGGCTCGAGGGAGAATTCATTCTCCCCCCTCACTCTACCTCAGCGAATTCCCACACCGCCGCTGCCAGGCGGCAGGCATGTTCGCCCACGTCTCCCGGCCAGGCGCGGGCCAGGGCTTCGAAGCGGGCGCGGTCATTGGCATAGAGGGCGCGGACAGTGTCCTCGAAGCCTGGCCGGTCTCCCGCCATGGTGTGCATGAAGCGGTAGCAGGCTTCCTGGGCCATCCGCTTGCGGTCCGCGCCGGTATGGGTGCGGCGGGCTTCCTCCACCAGCTTGCGCAGCGCGACGGAGGCGCCGCCCGGCTGCTGGGCCAGCCACTCCCAATGGCGCGGCAGCAGCGTCACCTCGCGGGCCACGACGCCCAGCTTGGGGCGGCCGGGGCGGCGTGGCGGCGGGGCCAGGCGCTCCAGCACGTCGCCGGGCTGGCCGCGGAAATCGACCTCGACCTGCTGGCTGGTGCGGTTGTCGAAAATGAACACGGGTGCGCCATTGCCGTGGTCCAGCGCTTCCTTGGCGCGCAGGGCGACCTGCTGAAGATCACCGGTGGCCAGAAGGCGCGCGCCTTCGAAGGCGGAATAGGTTGCGGGCGTGTCGGGCATAACGCGTCCTCCTTGGCACGCCATATGCCCGGGTAAATCCCGCCAACCAAATTAAATCCGGGTTAAAATACCGTCATGTTGCGGCAGGCTGGGTCAGGCTGCTTTTGGCCACGCCCCGATGGTCGAAATTCGAATCGTCCAGCCACGCGGCGATGGCGTCGCGCCGTTCCGGCCATTCCTCGGCCAGGATGGAGAACCATGCCGTGTCCCGGCGCCGGCCCTTCACCACGAGATGCGCGCGATGCTCGCCCTCATAGACGAAGCCCAGGCGCGCGGCGGCGCGGCGGGAGGGAGCGTTGAGTGCGTTGCACTTCCACACCAGGCGACGATAGCCCAGCTCGTCCATCGCATGGCGCATCAACAGGAACATGGCTTCCGTGGCGGCGCGGGAGCGCTGCATGCGGGGCGCGAACCAGATATTGCCCAGCTCGATGGCCGCATTGGCGGGCTGGATCTCCATCAGCGTCAGCCAGCCGGAGGCGATGCCGGAGACATGCGGCCGCACAGCCCAGGCGATAGGGTCGTGGGTGGTGGCGAAGCCGCCCAGGAAACGCCGGAAGGTCGCGAAATCCGGGAAGGGACCGTAGCCCATATAGGCCCAGCTATCCTCGCTGCTGCCATTGGGGCCGGCGGCCTGCATGGATTGCCACAGCTCCTCCGCATGGCGGATGCCGAGCGGCTCCAGCGTCACGCTGGCGCCGCGATGCGGCACGCGGGCGGGCAAGGGGCGGGGGGTGGGGTCCACCTCAGGCCCAACCGGGGGAGGCGCGGGGGGCG
>JH600056.1:31359-31715 GCA_000245075.1 Acetobacteraceae bacterium AT-5844 | reverse complement strand
ATGAACCTGGAAGCGGTGAACACCTATGAAGGCACCCACGACGTGCACGCCCTGATCCTGGGGCGCGCGCAGACCGGGCTGAACGCTTTCTGATTTTGCTGAGGTGAGGCCAGGGGGAATGAATTCCCCCTGGAACCCCCTTCTTTTCCTTTTGCGATGTTTTCGGGTGCGCCCTTCGGGCGGCACCCTTTTTTGTGGGCTATGGGGCGGGGTGCGCCGAGGGCCCGATTTGGCCCTCGGCGACTGACGGTTCAGCGCGGGTGGCCCTTTAGATTCTTTGGCTTCGCCGATTAAGCGTTCCGTTCTGGCCTTGAAGCCCGAACGCCAAACTCGAAGAAAAAAGATGAGGGTGGTCT
>JH600056.1:0-31339 GCA_000245075.1 Acetobacteraceae bacterium AT-5844 | reverse complement strand
GAGGGAGAATTCTTTCTCCCTCCAGCTTCCTACGCTTCAGCCCGGAGGCAAAGGCGCCGGATCGAGAGACACGCTCGCGCGCCCCACCGGTGCCGAGGCCGTGTCGATGCTGACGACGACGGACATGCCTGGTGCCAGATGCTCCGCTTCCGGCTGGTTGGCGTCGATGGCGATGCGGACAGGCACGCGCTGCGCCACCTTGGTGAAGTTGCCGGTGGCGTTATCCGCCCGCAGCACGCTGAATTCCGAGCCCGTGGCGGGGGAGAAGTCCTCGATCCGCCCGTGCATCACAGCGTCGGGCAGTGCGTCCACGGTGAAGCTCACGGGCTGGCCGACGCGCATGCCGTGCAGCTGGCCTTCCTTGAAATTGGCGATCAGCCATTTCCGGTCCGGCACCAGCGCGGCCATCTGGGTGCCGGCGGCGACGTATTGGCCGAGGCGGACGCCGATCTCACCCAGCTTGCCATCCTGGGGTGCGACGATGCGGGTGTTCTGCAGGTCGATCTCGGCGAGGCGGATGGCCGCTTCAGCGTTTTCCAGCGCCGCTTGCAGGGAGGTGCGGTTGACGATGATGGTTTGCAGGTCCTGCCGCGCCACTTCCAGCGAGGCTTCCGCCTGATGCAGGGCGGAGCGCGCCTGGGCAAGGCTGGCGCGTGCCTGGTCCGCCGCGCTCTGGGTGGAGACGCCGCGGCCCAGCAGGGCCTCGACGCGGCGGGCATTGGCCTGTGCCGTCTCCAGCGCGGTGCGCGCGGCGTCGCGCTGGGCCTCGCCGGCGCCGATGCGCGCCTCGGCGGAGCGCCGGCTCTGGTCGGCATTGGCGAGGTTGGCGCGCTGGATATCGAGCGTGGCCTGCGCCTGGAGGAGCTTCTGGCTGTAGATGCGGTCGTCGATGCGCGCGACCAGTTCCCCGGCATGCACGCGCTGGAAGTCCCGCACCGCGACCTCGGTGACATAGCCGGCGAGTTGCGGCGCGATGATCGTCACCTGCCCGCGCACATAGGCGTTCTCGGTGGTCTGCACGGTGCTGTGGAAGGGCGGCAGCCGCCAGGCGTAGAGAACGGTGAAGGCGCCGGCGAGGCCGATGAGGACGGCGGCACCGAAGCGGAGGGTCTGCGCAGCTTTGGGCATGGTTCCCGTGGTCCGGGGGTTCAGGCGGCTGGGGCCGGCTGGCGCGCGGCAAGCCGCGCCCGCAGCCAGACATAGCCGGAGTGGAGAAGGATGAAGGCCAGGGCCAGGCTGGCCAGGGCGGCGATCAGCAGAAAGGCGTCGTTATAGGCCAGCACATTGGCCTCCCGCGTCGCCTGCTGGGAGAGGAAGGCCAGGCCCTCGGCGTTGAGGAGCTGCCCGTCCGTCAGCACCTTGCCATAGGCGGCGGAGAGCTGGTGGACACGCTCGGCCACCATCGGGTTGGCCAGGGTGATGTGCTCGACGATCTGGGAGGAGTGGAACTTCTCCCGCAGGATGACGAAGCTGCCGAGGAAGGCCGAGCCCATCAGCCCGCCAAGGCTCTGCGTGAAGAGGAACACGACCAGGAAGCTGGTCATGTAGGTGGGCCCCTGGCGCATGGTCATCGTGAGGCCGTTCAGCATGGCGGGGGGGAGGAAGAGCGCGCCGCCGAAGGCGATCATCGCCTGGCTGAGATACATGTCCGCCGGCCGGGTCTGGCTGGTGGCGTGGCCATCCATCCAGGCGCCGGCGATGATGAGGCTGAGCGCCACGATGTGCAGCGTGTTCACCCGCTCCGGCCGGGTGAGCATGGCGCAGGTGACACTGCCGAGAATGGTGCAGGCCAGGATGGTGAGGTTAAGCCCGGTGCTCTGCTCGTTCAGCAGACCTAGGGCCTGGAAGAGGCCCTGGGCGCCCGAGGTCTGTTCCGCCAGCACAATGCGGAAGGCCAGCAGGATCAGCGTGAAGTGGACGATCTCGGGACTGATCAGCCAGCGGATGTTCATCAGCGGCGTGTGGCGGTTCAGCTCGATGGCGGCGGCGAGCCCGATGGCGGCCAACGCGGCGGCGAGGCAGGCACCGATCCAGGGTGCCTCGAACCACCAGTAATAGCGGCCGAGCGAGAACACGACCGCGAGCAGGCCAAAGCCGGTGGCGATCAGCGGGTAGCTGATGAAATCCAGCCAGTGGAGCACGGGCGCGCGGGGGATGGGCGTCAGCGGCAGCAGGTAGATGGTGCAGAACGCCATCAGCGCCAGCCCGACTTCCAGGATGTACAGCCCGTGCCAGTGGCCGATATCGAGCAGGACCGGCGAGATCAGCCGCGCCACGATGGGGCCGGCGGCGCTGCAGGCCAGCGCCATGCTGAGGCCCCAGCTCATCTTCCGGGCGGGCGGGAAGGCCTCCAGCATATACAGGAAGGCCAGGGTGGACATGGGCGAGGCCGCCGCACCCGCGAAGAAGCGCACCATCACGGCCGATTGCAGGTCGAACACCACGAGGTGCAGCGCGGAGACGGCCACGAAGATGGCGATGCTGATCTCGGCGAAGCGGCGCAGGCCGAAATGGGTGCGGACCTTGGTCAGCAAAATGGTCAGGCTGACATTCGGCGCCATATAGGCCGCGATCAGCCAGTTGGTCTCGTTCAGCGTGGCGCCGAGCGCACCCTGGATCTGCGGGGTGTTCACGGCGATGAGGTTCATCCCCATGCCCTGGGTGAGCCACAGCAGGACCGAGGCGCCGATGCAGGCCAGGGCACGTGCCAGCGGCACATCTGTGGGCGGCGGCGGGGCGGTGGGCTGGGGCGCCGGTTGTGTGGCCGGCTGGCTCATTCGCCATCCCTCCCCCGCAGGGCGGAGGCAGGCTGGGCCTCGATGGCGCGGACAATGATGCCGAGGACACGGCTGGCGACGGCGAGGTCCTCCTCGCTGACCTCACGCAGCAGCGCCTCCCGCATGGCGGCGACGACGCCATCGAGCCATGTGACTTCGGCCTGGCCGGTCTCGGTGAGCGCGACCTGCTTGGCGCGGCGGTCGCCATCGACGGCGCAGCGCAGGATCAGCCCCTGCTTCTCCAGCCCGTCCAGCAGGCGGACGATGGTGGGGTGCTCCAGCTCCATCACCGCTGCCAGCTCGCTCTGGTTCATCTTGCCATTCTGGCCCAGCTGCAACAGCAGGCGGGCACGGGCGAGGTTCAGCCCGCGCTCGCGCACCACGCCGTCGAACAGCGTGCGCATCTTGCGGCCGGCGACGGACAGCTCCGTCAGGAACCCCAGGCGCAGGGCGGAGGGAGGATTGGTAGACATCTCACTTGTAGCTGGCTAACTATTAGCCGGGCACATAGATCAGCGCCCCTGCGGAAGCAAGGGTCGTTAAGCTGGTGTGGGGAGATTGCATGGGTCAGGCCGGGCGGTCCCCGGCGGCCTCCCATAATCCACTGGCGGTCTCGGGAGGCTGGGAAAAAGTCCGGAGGGAAGGTGCGCCCTTCCCTCCGGCCACTGGATCAAAGCGCCGCGAGCACCGTCTCGGCCTTGGAGACCTCGAAAGCACCGGCTTCCTCGATGCCCAGATAGGTCACCTTGCCGTCCTTGGCGACGAGGGCGAAGCGCTTGCAGCGCACGCCCATGCCGCGCGCCGTCAGGTCCATTTCCAGGCCCAGGGCCTTGGTGAAATCGGCCGAGCCATCGGAGAGCATGACCACCTCGTCGGTGATTCCCTGGTCCTTGGCCCAGGCCTGCAGCACGAAGGCATCGTTCACCGCCATGCAGGCGATGGTGTCCACGCCCTTCTCCTTCAGGGCGGAGGCCAGCTGCACGAAGCCCGGCAGGTGCTTGGCGGAGCAGGTGGGGGTGAAGGCGCCCGGCACGCCGAACAGCACCACCGTCTTGCCACCGAACAGGTCGGCGGTGGCCAGTTCACGCGGGCCCTCGGCAGAGGCCTCGGTCAGCTTGGTGGCGGGAATGGTATCGCCGATCTTGATGGTCATGGTGCGTCCTCGCAGCCTGTGGTCAAGCTCTGGATTTACGACATCCGGCCGGCTGTCAACCGTGGTGCTTGCACCGCGCGCCCCATGCCGCCATCTTCGAGAGACCATGCCAAAACGCGCGCGTGAACACGATTTTTCCGACGCCCGCCTCACCGCTTCACAGGATGAATCGGGCGAGGGCAGCCGCCCCATCACCGCCCGGGAGATCCGTCCGCCGCAGGATGGATATCTGGGCGGGCAATTGCTGGTGGCGATGCCGGGCCTGACCGACCCCCGCTTCTCGCGTGCCGTGATCTGCATCTGCGCCCATTCCGCCGATGGCGCCATGGGCATCGTGCTGAACCGGCCGCTGGAGACGCTCAGCTTCGAGGAACTGCTCAAGCAGCTGGAGGTGGAGCCGGTGCCGCCGCAGCGGCAGATCCGCCTGCTGACGGGCGGCCCCGTGGAGGGCGGCCGTGGCTTCGTGCTCCACACCGCGGACTGGGAGAGCGATGCCAGCCTGAAGGTGGCCGGCGACCTCGCCCTGACCGCCAGCGTGGACATCCTGAAGGCCATCGCCGGCGGTGGCGGCCCGCGCCAGGGCCTGCTGGCGCTGGGCTATGCCGGCTGGGGGCCGGGCCAGCTGGAGGAAGAGATCCAGCGCAATGCCTGGCTGAACGTGACGCCGGATGAGAACCTGCTCTTCGAAGGCGACGCCGATACCAAGTGGCGCCAGGCCCTTGCCAAGCTGCGGATCGACCCGCTGCTGCTCTCGGCCAGCGCCGGCCACGCCTGAAGACCGCCTGACGCAAGATCGCGGGCCTTGATGGGGTTTTCCCCGGGGGGTTCGCAGGCCCGCTGTTTCGCGCCAGGATGACCATCCCCTGGAGGAAACAGAACAATGGATATTGCGGTCGATACGCCCTTCATCCGCCTGCACCCGGAGGACACGGTGCTGATCGCCCGGCGCGCCGCGCCGGAGGGCACGGCGGTGGCCCCGGGCATCGTCGCCGCCGCACGCATCCCGCCGGGGCATAAGGTCGCCACCCGCGCCCACGCCGTCGGGGATGCCATCAAGCGCTACGGACAGATCATCGGCTTCGCCACCAGGCCGATCGCGCCCGGGGACTGGGTGCATGTGCAGAATTGCGGCATGGGCGAGTTCACCAAGGACTACGCCTGGGGCGTGGATGCCAAGCCCACCCTCTACGTGCCGGAGCCCGCCACCTTCATGGGCATCGTGCGGCCGGATGGGCGCGTGGCCACCCGCAACTACATCGGCATCGTCACCAGCGTGAACTGTTCCGCTCACGTCGCCTCGATGATCGCGGATGCCTTCAAGCGCAACCCGTTCATCGGCAACGACCCGCTGGCCGAGTACCCGAATGTCGATGGCGTCGTCGCACTGACGCACAAGACCGGCTGCGGCATGGGCGACAATGACGGGCTGCGCATTCTCCGCCGTACGCTTGCCGGCTTCGCGCGGCATGTGAACTTCAGCCATGTCATCGCCATCGGCCTGGGCTGCGAGGTGAACCAGATTTCTGGTCTTCTGGAAGAGCAGAACCTGGCTGGGCGGCTGCGCAACATGGACATCCAGACCATGGGCGGCACGCGGAAGACGGTGGAAGCCGGCATCGCCTTCGTCAAGGAAGTGCTGGAGGAGTCGAACAAGGTGCACCGCCAGCCGGTGCCCGCCAGCCACCTGACCATCGCCCTGCAATGTGGCGGGTCGGATGGCTATTCCGGCATTACTGCCAACCCCGCCCTCGGCGCGGCCTCCGACCTGCTGGTGCGCCATGGCGGCACCGTCATCCTCTCCGAGACGCCGGAGACCTATGGCGCCGAGCATCTGCTGACGCGCCGCGCGGTTTCCCGCGAGGTCGGGCAGAAGCTCGTGGACCTGATGCGGTGGTGGGAGGACTACGCGGCCAAGGGGCAGGCGGAGCTGAACAGCAACCCCTCCCCCGGCAACAAGGCGGGCGGGCTGACGACCATCCTGGAAAAGTCCCTGGGCGCCATGGCCAAGGCCGGCAACACCAACCTCACCGCCGTCTATGACTATGCCGCGCCGGTGACGGAGAAGGGGTTCGTCTTCATGGACACCCCGGGCTACGACCCCGTTGCCGCCACGGGCCAGGTGGCTGGCGGCGCCAATATGGTGTGCTTCACCACCGGGCGCGGCAGCGTGTTCGGCTGCAAGCCCGCGCCCTCCATCAAGCTCGCCACCAACAGCGCGATGTATGAGCGGATGGAAGAGGATATGGACGTGAACTGCGGCACCATCCTCTCCGGCCGTGAATCCGTCGAGGAATGCGGGCAGCGGATTTTCGAACTGATCCTGCGCGTGGCCTCGGGGGAGCACACCAAGAGCGAAAGCTTCGACTTCGGCGCGGCGGAATTCGCGCCCTGGCCGATTGGCGCGACGATGTGATGCTTTTTGGCTGAGATGAGAGCTGGGGGAGAATTCACTCTCCCCCAGGCCCCCCCCTTCTTCCTTTTGTCAGTTGGGTCTTGTTCGGCACGCCCGCGCCGAGGACTGGAGCAGCCCTCGGCGACTGAATGGGTGTCGCTGAAGGCGCCTGAAAATTCGAAGAAAGAAAAGAAAGGGTCCCAGGGAAGTTCCTTTCCCTGGCTGTCATCTCCACCGGGCGTCACACCGTGAGCAACCGCCGCACCGCTTCCTCGTCCAACGTACCGGATTCGCCCGCCAGCGCCACCTCGCCGCGCACCATGATCGCGAGTTGGTCCCCGAGCGCGCGCGCGAACTCATAGTACTGCTCCACCAGGACCACCGCCATGTTCCGCTCCTTCGCGAGCAGGGCGATGACGCGGGCAATGTCCTTGATGACGTTGGGCTGAATGCCCTCGGTGGGTTCATCGAGGATCAGCAGGCGCGGGCGCGCCGTCAGGGCTCGGGCGATGGCCAATTGCTGCTGCTGGCCACCCGAGAGATCGCCCCCTCGCCGGCGCAGGAACTGCTTCAGGATGGGGAAGAGATCGAAGATATCGTCGGAGAGCCTGGCGCCGCGCGGGGCGGCGGCCAGGGCGGTTTCCAGGTTTTCCCGCACCGTGAGGAAGGGAAAGATCTCGCGGCCTTGCGGCACATAGCCAATGCCCGCCCGCGCGCGCGATGCCGCGCCCAGGCTCGCGACATCCTGCCCCTCCCACATGATGCGGCCGGATTTGATACGCTCCAGCCCGACAATGGCGCGCATAAGCGAGGATTTGCCGACGCCATTGCGGCCGAGGACGCAGGTGATACGCCCAGGCTCCGCCGCGAGGGACACGCCGCGCAGCGCCCGGCTGGCGCCGTAGAAAAGATCGATGCCTTCGACCCGCAACATGGCTCAGCGCCCCAGATAGACTTCGATGACACGCGGGTCGTTCTGCACGTGGTCGATGCTGCCTTCGGAGAGCACGCTGCCCTCGCACAGCACCGTGACCTTGCTGCCCAGCGCGCGGACGAATTCCAGGTCATGCTCCACCACCACCACGCTACGCTGGCCGGCGATGCGGCGCAGCAGGGCGGCAGTGTGCTCGGTTTCCTGGTCCGTCATGCCGGCGACAGGCTCGTCCACCAGCAGCAATTGCGGCTCCTGCATCAGCAACATGCCGATCTCCAGCCATTGCCGCTGGCCGTGGGACAGGATGGCGGCCTTGTCCCCTGCCCGCTCCGCCAGGCCGATCTCGGCCAGCGTTGCCTCGATGCGGCGCTGATAATCCGGCCCCAGCACCCAGCGCAGGCAGGACCAGGGATCGCGGGGGGATTTCAGCGCGAGCTCCAGATTCTCGAAGACGGTGAGCGCGTCAAAGACCGTTGGCTTCTGGAACTTCCGGCCGATGCCGAGATTGGCGATGGCGGCTTCATCCAGCCGCGTCAGGTCGTGATCGTCGAACTGCACCACGCCCGCCGTGGGGCGCGTCTTGCCGGTGATGATATCCATCATCGTCGTCTTGCCGGCGCCGTTGGGGCCGATGATGGCGCGCAGCTCGCCGGGCTCGATGATGAGCGACAGGTTGTTGAGGGCCCTGAAGCCGTCGAAGACAACCGAGACGCCGTCGAGATAGAGCCTGCCGCTCATCGGCCGTCTCCCTTCCGCATCAACCCGACCAGGCCACGCGGCAGAAACAGCGTGACCGCGACGAAAAGCCCGCCCAGCACGAAGAGCCAGAGATCCGGCGCGAAGGAGGTGAGCCAGGTTTTCAGCGCATTGACCGAGAAGGCGCCGAGCAGCGCCCCCACCAGCGTGCCGCGCCCGCCAACAGCGACCCAGACGACAGCCTCGATGGAGTTTCCGGGGCTAAACTCACCGGGATTGATGATGCCGATCAGCGGCACGTAGAGCGCGCCCGCGAGACCCGCCAGCATGGCAGAGAGGACGAAGACGCTCAGCTTGATGCTGGTGGTGTTGTAGCCGAGGAAGCGCACGCGGCTTTCCGCATCCCGCACCGCGACCAGCACGCGCCCCAGCTTCGACTGCGTCACGTGCCGGCAGAGCAGAAGAGAAGCACCCAGCGCCACCAGCGCGGCGTAGAACAGCGCGGCGCGGGCGCCGGTGGTGTTCAGCGGAATGCCCAGCAGTTCCTTGAAGTCGGTGAAGCCGTTATTGCCGCCGAAGCCCATGTCGTTGCGGAAGAAGGCCAGCATCAGCGCATAGGTCATGGCCTGGGTGATGATGCTGAGATAGACGCCGGTGATGCGGCTGCGGAAGGCCAGCCAGCCGACAACGCCGGCGAGCAGGCCAGGAACGGCAAGCGCCATGAACAGCGCGTAAGGGAAGCTCGAAAAGCCCCACCAGGGCCAGGGCAGTTCCGTATAGCCCAGGAAGACCATGAAATCCGGCAGCACCGGATGGCCATAGACGCCGCGCGGGCCGATCATGCGCATCAGATGCATGCCCATGGCGTAGCCGCCGAGCGCGAAGAAGGCGCCATGGCCAAGGGAAAGGATACCTGCGTAGCCCCAGGCGAGGTCGATCGCCAGGGCCAGGATGGCGTAGCAGATCCATTTCCCGGAGACGGCGACAACGAAGTCCGAGACATACAGCGCCGAATCCACGGGCAGGCGGTTGAGCACCGGCAACACCGCCAGCAGAGCGAGGCCCAGCAGCAGAACGCCGCGCAGGATGAGCGCGCCATTCACGCGGGCGGGCGGGTTCAGGGTTGTCGCGCTCATTGTTCTGCCGCCCTGCCCTTGAGGGCGAAGAGGCCCTTGGGCCGCCGCTGGATGAACAGCATGATGCCGACCAGCACAGCGATCTTCGCCAGTACCGCGCCGGCCCAGGGCTCCAGCATCTTGTTGACGACACCCAGGGTGAAGGCGCCGATCATGGTGCCGGCCAGGCTGCCCACACCGCCGAACACCACGACCATGAAGCTGTCGATGATGTAGCCGGTGCCCAGATTGGGCGAGACGTTGTCGATCTGGGACAGCGCCACACCGGCCATGCCCGCAATGCCGGAGCCGAAGGCAAAGGTCATGGCATCCACACGCCCGGTGCGGATGCCCATGGTGCTGGCGATGCGCCGGTTCTGCACCACCGCCCGCATCTCCAGCCCAAAGCGGGTGAACTGGATGGCGGCGATGGTGACGGCCAGCACGAGCAGGGAGAACAGGATGATCCAGAGGCGGTTCTGCGTGACCTCGATGCCGCCCGGCAGGGTGATGACGCCCTGCATCCAGGAGGGGCTCAGCACTTCGCGGTTCTGCGCGCCGAAGACCAGCCGCACGGCCTGTTGCAGGATCATGCCGACGCCGAAGGTCATCAGCAAAGTTTCCAGCGGACGGCCGTAAAGATGGCGAATCAGCCCACGCTCCAGCGCCGCGCCGACGGCGGCCGCCACCAGGAAGGCCGCGGGGACGGACAGCGGAAGCGCCCAGGGCAGCAGCCAGGGAATGCCACGGAAGGCTTCCTGCACCACCACGGTAGTGTAGGCACCGAGCATCACCATTTCCCCATGCGCCATATTGATGACGCCCATCACGCCAAAGGTGACAGCGAGGCCAAGGGCCGCCAGCAGCAGCACGGAGCCGAGGGAGAGGCCCTGGAAAGCGGTTTCCGCCACGCGGCGGATTTGCAGCCGGTGGTCGATGGCGGCGATGGCGCTGTCGATCTCGGCGGCGAGGCCAGGGTTGGCCGCGAGGGCCCCCAGCAACAGGCTGCGCGCTTCGGGGGAGGCGCTGCCGCTGAGCATCAGCACGCCCTGGCGCTTCACGCCCGGATCGGCGGCGGCGAGGCGGGAAGCGGCAAGCGCCTGTTCCATCGCCGCACGGGCGGCGGGGCTGGCCTCACGGCCCAGCGCGTCCTCCAGCAGGCGGATATTGTCGGCGCTGCGGGCCCGGAACAGGCCGGCGGCGGCGTTGATACGCTCGGCCTCTTGCGGAGAAGCCAGTTCCAACCTCCCGAAAGCGCCGCGCAACGCGCCACGAACGCGGTTGTTGATGCGCACGGTCTCGGTGGCCGTGGGGGCGGGCGCGCCGGTCAGCGCGTCCCGCCCTTCGATCGCCAGCACGCCATCGGGGGATTTTTGCAACTTCCCTTCAGACAGCGCGCGGAGGATCGGAACCGCGCGCGGGTCGCCCAGGGCGCCAAGGCGTTCCACCGCCTCAGCCTGGGCCGCGAAGCCGCCGGCAAGGCCGGCGACCCCGCTTTCAAAACTCTCCTGCGCCCGCAAAGGGGCCGCGAGCAGCAGGAAGACCGCCAGCAGGCGCAGGAGGAAGGACATCAGCCGCGGCGCCGGTTGGCATTCTCGGGGATGAAGGGCGACCAGTTTTCGGCCTTGATAGCCTGCGGCGTCTTGTAGACGATGTTGAACTGGCCGTCGGCCTGGATCTCGCCGATCATCACCGGCTTGGAGAGATGGTGGTTGTCCCACATCTGCTCCTCATATCCGGAGGGCGTCATCACCTTCTGGCCGTACATGGCGGTGCGCACCGCATCCACCGCCGTGGTCTTGGCCTGGGCGACGGCCTGCGCCCACATGGTGAAGCCGGTATAGGTGGCTTCCATCGGATCGTTGGTGACGCGCTTGTCGTTCTTGATGTAGGCATGCCACATCTTCTTGAACTCGGCATTGACCGGGCTCTCGACGCTCATGAAGTAGTTCCAGGCGGCCAGGTGGCCCACCAGCGGCCTGGTGTCGATGCCCGCCAGCTCCTCCTCGCCCACCGAGAAGGCAACGGAGGGGATGTCCTCCGCCTTGATGCCCTGGTTGCCCAGCTCCCGGTAGAAGGGAACGTTGGCGTCGCCATTGATGGTGGAGACGATGGCCGTCTTCTTGCCCTGGTTGGCGAATTGCTTCACCCGACTGACGATGCCCTGCCAGTCCGAATGGCCGAAGGGCGTGTATTCTTCCATGATGTCGGCATCGGCGATGCCCTTGCTGTTCAGGAAGGCGCGCAGGATGCGGTTGGTGGTGCGGGGATAGACATAGTCCGTGCCCAGCAGCGCAATGCGCTTCGCCCCGCCACCATCATCGCTCATCAGGTATTCGACGGCCGGGATGGCCTGCTGGTTCGGCGCGGCGCCGGTGTAGAAGACGTTCCGGCTCTGCTCCTCGCCCTCATACTGCACAGGGTAGAACAGCAGACCGTTCAGTTCCTCGAAGACGGGAAGGACGGATTTGCGGGAAACGGAGGTCCAGCAGCCGAAGGTGACATCCACCTTATGGACCTGCAGCAGTTCCCGCGCCTTCTCGGCGAAGAGAGGCCAGTTGGAGGCGGGGTCCACCACCACGGCCTCGACCTTGCGGCCGAGCAGCCCGCCCTTGCCGTTGATGTTCTCCACCATCATCAGCACCGTGTCGCGCAGCGCGGTCTCGCTGATGGCCATGGTTCCGGAGAGTGAGTGCAGGACGCCGACCTTGATGGGTGCGCCCTGGGCGAAGGAGGGGCGGATGGCCGGCATGGCCAGCGCACCGGCGGCACCGGCCAGAAGGACGCGGCGGGAGACTTGCAGCCTGTGGGTCATGGATCGCTCTCCTGCGGGCGGCGGCGGCCGCCGAAGCCGGCAGTCTCGCGGCGATCCTTTCGCCAGCGTTATACGTCAAATGACGTAGGCGCCGCGCTTGACCCGGCGCCCCCCTGCCCGCCACTCTAAGCAGCCGGATAACAGGGACGATGGATGGCGACACGCCAACGCATCATGCGCATCCGGCGAGATTACAACCGCTGGGTGGCCGATGAGACGATGGAGGACTACGCCCTCCGTTTCACGGCGGAAAGCGCGCGGAAATGGTCGGCCTTCCGGGTGGCGAATACCGCGCTCGGCTCCATCTCCTTCCTGGCGCTGGAGGCGATCGGCGGCGCGTTGACCGTCGCGCATGGCTTCACGAACAGCATCGCCGCCATCCTGTTCGTCTCGGTGCTTATCTTCATCGCCAGCCTGCCGATTTGCCTGAGCGCGGCGCGCGCGGGCGTGGATGTGGACCTGCTCACGCGGGGCGCCGGCTTCGGCTATATCGGCTCCACCATCACATCCCTCATCTACGCCAGCTTCACCTTCATCTTCTTCGGCATCGAGGCTGTGATCCTCGCAGCGATGCTGGACAGTTTCTTCGGCGTGCCGCTCTGGGCTGGCTATATCCTTTGCGCCGTGGTGGTGGTTCCGCTCGTCACGCACGGCATCACCTTCATCAGCCGTGTACAGACCTGGACGCAGCCTGTCTGGCTGGTGCTGAATATCCTGCCGCTCATCGGCCTGCTAATCGCCCACCCGGACTGGATCGAGGGCTGGACGGCGTATGGCGGGCAGCATGGCGATAACGGGTTCAACCTTCTCGCCTTCGGCGCGGCGGTTTCCGTTCTCTTCGCGCTGATCACACAAACGGGCGAGCAGGTGGATTACATCCGCTTCCTGCCGCCGCGCGCCACGCAGAAGAAATGGGTGTGGTGGGGTGCGCTTCTGGCAGGTGGTCCGGGCTGGATTGCCTTCGATGTGCTGAAGCTGCTGGCAGGCTCCTTCCTCGCCTATGCCGGGCTGCAGGCAGGGCTTTCAGTGGCGCAGGCCGTGCAGCCCGCCGAGATGTACCGCCTGGCCTTCGGCACGCTGATCGCATCGCCCGCCATTGTCCTGGCTGTCACTGCTGTTTTCGTCGCGCTGTCACAAATAAAAATCAACGTCACCAATGCCTATGCGGGATCGCTCGCCTGGTCGAACTTTTTCTCCCGCATCACCCATAGCCATCCGGGCCGCGTCGTCTGGCTGGTGTTCAACATCGCCGTCGCGCTGCTGCTGATGGAGCTGGGTGTTTACAACACCATCGAGCAGGTGCTGTTCATCTACTCGAATGTCGCGGCGGCATGGATGGGGGCGTTGGTCGCCGACCTTGCCATCAACAAGCCGCTCGGCCTCAGCCCTGCCGGCATCGAGTTCAAGCGGGCGCATCTGTACGACGTGAACCCGGTGGGTGTCGGCAGCATGGCGCTGTCGGTCATCGCCTCCTTCCTTGCCTATTACGGGCTGCTCGGCGCGTTGGCGCAGGCCATGTCCACCTTCATCGCCTTTGGCGTGGCCTTCGCCGCGGCCCCCGTCATCGCCTGGGCGACGGATGGGCGCTATTATCTGGCACGCAAGCCCCGTGCGGCGTGGGCGGAAAAATCCTCCCTGCAATGCGTCATCTGCGAGCATGATTTCGAGCCACGGGACATGGCCTACTGCCCTGTCTATACGGGGCCGATCTGCTCGCTCTGCTGCACGCTCGATGCCCGCTGCGGCGATGGCTGCAAGCCGCATGCACGCCTCTCCGCACAGGTCATGACGCCACTGCGCGCGGCCCTGCCGGATGCGGTAATCCGCGCCCTCGCCAACCCCGTCGGCTCCTTCATGGTGGTGTTCCTGCTGTTCTCGGCGACAGTCGGCATCGTCTTCCTCGGCATCCGGGCGCAGGCGCCGGCGAGCGCCGACCTCGATACGGCCTTCTGGAAGGCCTTCTTCGTCTTCGCCGTCATCGGCGGCATCACCGCCTGGGCGCTCGTGCTGGCACGGCAGAGCCGCCTGGTGGCGCAGGAGGAAACCCGCCGCCAGACCAGCTTGCTGATGAGTGAGATCCGCGCCCATCAGCGCACCGACGCCGCGCTCCAGAAGGCCAAGGAGACCGCCGAGGCCGCCAATATGGCCAAGAGCCGTTATGTCATCGGCATTTCCCATGAGTTGCGCTCGCCGTTGAACGCCATCCTCGGCTATGCGCAGTTGCTGGAGAGGGACAACTCCATCCCCGAGCGGCGCCGGGACGGGGTGCGCACTATTCGCCGCAGCGGTGAGCATCTCGCGGCGCTGATCGAAGGCCTGCTGGATATTTCCAAGATCGAAGCCGGGCGCATCGAGCTTTATCGCGACGAGATCCGGCTTCCCGAATTCCTGGACCAGATCGTGCAGATGCTCCGGCTGCAGGCGGAGGCGAAGAGCATTTCCTTCACCTTCGACGCACCGCCCCGCCTGCCCTCCATCGTGCATAGCGACGAGCGGCGGCTGCGGCAGATCCTGATCAACCTGCTTTCCAACGCCATCAAATTCACCCGGGCGGGCGGCGTGACGCTGCGGCTGCGCTTTCGCTCGGAAGTCGCGGAGTTCGAGATCATCGATACCGGCATCGGCATCGCGCCGGATGACCTCGCGCGTATCTTCGAGCCCTTCCAGCGCGGCGGCAATTCCCATGCGCCCTCCACCCCCGGTGTGGGGCTCGGCCTCACCATCACCAAGACACTGGCGGAAGTGATGGGCGGCGAGGTGACCGTTCGCAGCACGCTGGGCGAAGGCAGCACTTTCCGCCTGCGCCTGCTGCTCTCCGGCAAGGCGGAGCAGCCAGTGGCCGAGGAGCGCCGCATCACCGGCCAGGCCGTTTCGGGCCGCCCCGCACGCGTGCTGGTGGCCGATGACGATGCCGACCATCGCTCGCTGGTGGCGGACCTGCTCCAGCCTCTCGGATTCGACGTCCGGCTCGCGGCCGATGGCGCGGAATGCCTGCGCCTGGCGCGGGAGGAAGCGCCGGACCTGTTCCTGCTGGATATCGCGATGCCCGGCATGACCGGCTGGGAACTCGCCCGGCAGGTGCGGGAGAATCTCGGGCTGAAGGCGCCGATCATCATGGTCTCCGCCAACGCGCTGGAACTCGCCCCGCCGGCCGAGGGCCAGCATCATGACGACGTCCTGCCCAAGCCTGTCTCCGTCGCGGCGCTTCTGGACAAGATCGGAGACCTTCTCGGCGTGACCTGGACCTTCGCGGACAGGGCCTTGCCAGCCCCCTCCGCTGCGCGGCTTTCGCCCTCCCAGGCCGCCAACCTTCGCCATCTGGCCGCCATCGGCTATGTCGGCGGCATCCGGGAACGGCTGGATGCGCTGGAGGCGGAGGACCCGGAAGCCAGCGCCGCCATCGCCGAGTTGCGCGGCTACATCTCGGAATACCGGCTCGATGCCTTCATCGCCGCGCTGCCGGAGGAAGAGGCCTGATGGAACGGCGGGATATCGTTCTCGTGGTGGATGACGCGCCCGGCACGCTGGGGCTATTGAACGACACGCTGGAAGGCGCCGGCTACATGGTGCTGGTGGCGCAGTCCGCCATGGCGGCCATGACGGTGATCGAGCGTATCACGCCCGATATCGTGCTGATGGACGCGGTGATGCCCGGCATGGACGGGTTCGAGGCCTGCCGGCGCATGAAGCGCAATGCCAACCTCATCTCCGTGCCCGTCATCTTCATGACCGGCCTGACGGAGAGCGAGGATGTGGTGCGCGGCTTCGACGCCGGGGGCGTGGATTACGTCATCAAGCCCGTGGCGCCGGACGAGGTCCTGGCGCGCATCAGCGCTCATCTCGCCAATGCCCGGCTGACACGCAGCGCGCATGCGGCGCTGGATGTGGCCGGGCGCTTCCTGCTGGCAGTGGACCGCGACGGCACGGTGCTCTGGGCCACGCCTCAGGCCACCGCGCTGCTGCGCGCCGCCAGCCCACCGGAGACCGCCGAGGCGGGCCCGGCAGGGCTGCGGCTGCCGGGATGGCCAGCTTCGGCGGAGAGCCCGTTGCGCCTGCCCTCCGTGCCGCTCTCCGATGGGCGGCATGTGGAATTCCAGCATGTCGGCCAGATCGAGCAGGAGGAAATCCTGCTGCGCGTAACGGCCAGCGACCCCGCGCGGGAGGAGACCGTGCTGCGGGACCGGCTGGGGCTGACAGCGCGGGAGGCAGAAGTGCTGCTGTGGCTGGGGCGCGGCAAATCCAACCGCGACATCGCCGAGATTCTGGTGATGAGCCCACGCACGGTGAACAAGCATTTGGAAGGCGTGTTCACCAAGCTGGGCGTGGAAAACCGGGCCTCAGCGGCCGCGCTGGCTGTCCGCGTGCTGGGCGGGAGTTGAAGGAAGGGGGAAGGTTCCGCTTTCCCCGCCCATCCCTCACGTCAACGGCGTATCCGGCCAGGAGATGAACAGGCCGATATCCTGCGGGATGCCCTGGGGCGAGAAGCTGATGACCCGCGCATGGAACTCAAAGCCGCCGAGGCGCAGATCATCCCGCCAGAATTCATAGACACGGCGGGCATAGCCGGGAAGCTGGTCCTCCCAGCCCGGAAGCTGATGATTGATATGGCGCCCACCATCCTCGCAATAATCGCTGGGGAAGGAGGCGAGCATCACCTCCCGCTCATGGTGCTCGAATTCCGTGCGGATGCGGCGCAGGAAAAGCTGGCGGTTCGCCTCGGTCAGCGGGCGCGCAAGGAAGTTCTGTTTCTCCTGCTCGAACTGCGCGGCCGCCTCGGCAGCGGCCCGGCGGGCGGCGTTGCGCGCACGCTGCGCGCGCGACTCCGCTTCCCCGAACAACTCATTCACCGTCAGGCTCGGCGCCCCATCGTTTTCACCGTTCATCCCGGCCTACCTCCGCCGTGGCTTCCAGCCCGGCACGAATCGCATCATGCAGCACGCTGGCGCTGTGGCGCAGCGCGGCCGCCTCAAGCTCATCCAGCGGCGGCAAGAAGGGACGGGACGCGCCCCGCGCGCCGAGCACATGCGGCAGCGACACGCAGGTATCCTGCACGCCGAGCAATTCCTCCATAAAGGTGGAAACGCTGAACACCACATGCTCGTCATTGACGATGGCACGGGCCAGGCGGGCGATGCAGCCACCGATACCGAAATTGGAAACGCCCTTGCCTTCCTTGATACGGTAGGCGGAAGTGCGGACTTCCTGCGCGATGGCGTCCCGCGCTTCCGGCGGCAGCGGGTGGCCGTGCAGCTCGGCGAAGCGCGTCAGCGGCATGCCGGCGATCTGCGCGCCGGACCAGTGCATCACCTCGGAATCGCCGTGCTCGCCAAGGACATTGGCATGGACGGAGCCGGGCGCGACACCAAGCTGCCGCGCCAGCCGGTCCCGGAACCGGGCGGAGTCCAGCGCGCAGCCGGTGCCGATGGCACGTCCCGGGGGCACGCCGAATCGCCGCACCGCGACAGCCGGCATGACGTCCACGGGGTTGGTGGCGAAGAGCAGCACCGTCTCCGGCGCCACCGCCAGCACTCGTTCCAGCACGCTGGAGACGACGTGGATATTCGCGGCCAGCAGATCCAGCCGCGTCTGCCCCGGCTTCAGGCTCGTGCCGGCCGTGACGACGACGACCGCGGCGCCCGCGAGATCGGCATAGGTGCCGGCGCTGATCTGCGCGGCACCACCGAAGGCGGCGGCGTGGGCGATGTCGGACGCCTCGGAGCGCGCGCGGGCATGGTCCAGGTCGACCAGCACGATCTCCCTTACCCCGGGCGTCTGCGAAAGCAGATAGGCGCCGGCGGCGCCGACCTGGCCGGCGCCGATGATCCCAACCTTACCGCTCATGTCACAGCACTCCCATCATCGGCCACACGGTGGCGGAGAGCAGCACCAGCAAAACCAGCCCCGCCACGGTCAGGATCGTGCCGGCCTTGGCGAATTGAAGGGTGCTGAAGGCGCCGGTGCCGTAGCACAGCATGTTCTGCGGCGCGTTGGTCGGCAGGATGAAGCCGAAGGAGACGACGAGGCTCTGGATGAAGACGATGCCAAAGGCCGTCTGCTGCCCGAAAGGCAAGGTGTGCGCGAAGGCGATCATGATCGGGATCAGCGTGCTGGCAAGACCGGTGGCCGAGGCGAAGCCCAGATGCAGCACGATGCTGAACAGCGAGAGCGCGCCCACCACGGCGAAGACCGGCAGGGCGCCGAGGCCGAGCTGGCCCAGCGTCACGCTCGCGAGCCACGCCGCCGCGCCGGTGCGCGCCAGCAGAAGGCCGAGCGAGATACCGGCGGCGAACAGCACCACCGTGCCCCAGGGCACCTGCTTCTCCGCCTGCGCCCAGGTCATCACGCCGATGCGGGGCATCAGCAGCAGCGCGATGCCAAGCTGCGTGGTGGTGGTGGTATCCAGCGGATGCAGCCAGCCCTCGGTGGACCACAGTACCAGCAGCAGCACGGCCACCAGCATCAGCCGCTTTTCCGCCGGGGTGACGGGGCCCAGGCTTTCCACCTGCTCCTGCAGCAACTTCTTCGCTTCTTCCGCGGGCGGCACATGTGGCCGCAGCAGCAGCACGGCGATGAAGAACATCACCACGGACATCAGCAGGGTGAAGGGCAGCGCGGTGATGAACCATTCGCCCCAGGTGATGCTGCGGCCGAATTCCTGCTGCATGAAGTCGAGGCTGATCAGGTTCTGCGCCGCGCCGGTCTTCACCGCCATGTTGAAGATGGAACAGGCCTGCGCGGTCACGATCATCAGCGTGGCGCCGAGGCTGCTCGTCACCGGCAAGCCGAGCGCGGTGACGATGCCGACCATGATCGGGATGACGGCGCCCACGCGCGCCGTGGCGGAAGGGATGAACAGCGCCAGCACGAAGCCGACGATCATCGCGCCCAATGTCAGCCGCGCGGGCGAGATGCCGACCTTGCTCATCACCAGCAGGGCGACGCGCCGGTCCAGCCCCGTCAGCTTCAGCGCGACGGCAAGGAAAAGCGCACCGGCGACCAGCAGCACGGCGGAAGAGGAGAAGCCGCCCAGCATGACATTCAGCGCCTGGGCGGAACTCATGGACGCGCCGCCTTCCGTCAGCGGCTTGCCCATCAGGCCGAGCACGGCGGAGCCGGTCAGGATGATGGCGCTGGCGGCGGGCGAGACGCACTCGCTGATCCAGAGGATGATGACAAGCGCCAGCAGACCCAGCGCGGCCTGGCCAGAGGCTGTGAGGCCGGCAGGCGTCGGCAGCATCAGCACGATGGCATAGACGGCCAGCGCAATGACCAACCAGGCGAGTTTGCGGTTGGAGGTGGGCTCCCCCGGTGACATGAGCAGCATACGATGCTCCCGATTGCTGGTTGCCATGCTGCGCCCGATCTCACCCACGGGGAAGCCGCGGCTTGGCTTCTCACCTGCATGTCAGGTCACTGGCCGGCATTTGATTCAGGTCATGGCGGTGAAGCCATTCTGTCCCTCAAAGTTCAACGTGGCGCGCTTGATCTGCTCTTGCGCGGCGGCCGCGTGCGGGCTGCCGGCCCTGGCGCCATCGCCCGAAGGCACCCACGGCGAGCATGCTCAGCGCGGCGATGCCCACCCACAGCGCCGGGCGCAGGCCGAATTCGATATCCAGATTGGCCTGCAACACCGGCCAGAAGGGCACCCCTGTCCCCAACCCGTACCAGCCTGCCTCCAGCAGCGCGGTGCCGAGCGCCGTGGCGGGCACCAGGAGAGCCAGGCGCCAGAGCGAGGGCGCGCTGCCTTTCGGGGCGAGCAGGCGGTAGCCCATCAGCCAGAGGAACAGCCCGGCGGTGAGCATGGCCTCGGTGACATCCAGCTTGGTCTGCAGCACGAAATGCACCAGCGCCAGCACACCGATGCCGTAGACGATGCGGTGCAACGCCTGCCAGCGCCGCCCGCCCAGCCGCTTCACCCACCCATCGGTGGATGTCACGCCGAGCGCCACCAGCCCGGCCAGGGCGGTGAAGCCGATGGTGAGGTAGAAGCGCAGCACGATCTCGGAGGCCACCTTGCCAAGATCGAAGCCCTGATCAGCAATGTAGAGCGACAGATGCGCCAGCGCATAGGCCAGCGCCGCCACGCCCACCATGCGGCGGACGAGCATGACGCGCGGCTGCCGCAGCATCTGCCGCAGCGGCGTGACCAGCAGGGAAAGCAGCAGGATCCGCACGGCCCAGAGGCCGGTCTGGTGGATCGCCTCGTTCAGCGGCCTTGGGCCCAGCATGCCCTCCGCCGCCAGCCAGCCCAGCCAGAGCGCCGGCAGCATGAGCGCCAGCAGCACGGCCAGCTTGAACGGGGAGAAGGCGCCCTGGCGGTCCCGCCAGGGTACGCCGATGCCGCCGGCGGGGGGCGGAGATGGAATGGCACGCGCTGTCATGCGGGGCGGCGTCCTCGGCAAAGCCTCCGACCGCATGTGGTGATGACAGCGGCCTGTGCCAGGGAAAGCCGAAATCCGGGAAAATGGCCTCTTGCCTTCCCTTGGGGGGAAGGCTCCATCTGACGGGCCGGCCCATCAACCCAAGCCGGAGCTTCCTGCCCATGATGCACCGCCTCGCCCTCGCCGCCGCCCTGGCCCTCTGCCTCGGCACCGGCAGTGCCCTCGCCCAGCATGCCGGCCATGGCGCGCCCGCCGCTGGCGCCAGTTCCTCCGAGGCAGCCTCCACCAGAGCCTATCGGGAGGCGATGGCCCGCATGCACAAGGCGATGGACATCCCCTACACCGGCGATGCGGACCGGGATTTCGCCGCGGGCATGATCCCGCACCACCAGGGCGCCATCGACATGGCGCGCATCGAGCTTGAGCACGGCACCGACCCTGCGATGCGGAAGATGGCCGAGGAGGTCATCACGGCGCAGGAGCAGGAGATCGCGCGGCTGCGCGCCTTCCTGGCGTCGCGGCGGTAAACTTCCTCAAACTCTTCCCCTGGGGGAGCGCTGCGGCTATCGGGGGCGCCAATGCCCCCCATGCCCGCCCAGAGGACCCCTCACCCATGACCGGCCGCGACGGCGGCGCCGACCTGGCGCCCCTGCCGGGCGAAAGCCCCATCATCGTCCTGGTGCGCCCGCAGCTCGCCGAGAATATCGGCACCGCCGCGCGCGCCATGGCCAATGGCGGGCTGTTCCACCTGCGCCTGGTCGCCCCGCGGGATGGCTGGCCGCAGGAGCGGGCATGGTATGCCTCCTCCGGCGCCGACCGTATCCTGGACGCCGCGACCGTCCACCCCACCGTGGCCGATGCCGTGGCAGACTGCCACCGCGTCTTCGCCACCTGCCCCCGCCCGCGCCACGTGATCATCCCGGTGCACACCGCCAAGGGCGCCGCCGATGAGCTGGTGAAGGTCTGCCGGGGCGAAGGGCACCGCGCGGCCATCCTCTTCGGCCCCGAGCGCGCGGGGCTGGAGGCGGAGGATATGGCGCATGCCGATACGCTGGTGCGCTATCCGCTGAACCCGAAGCACATGTCGCTCAACCTGGCCCAGGCCGTGATGATCTTGGCCTATGAGTGGTGGAACGCGGCCGAGGACACCACGCCGCCGCGCCAGTTCATGACCAACGAGACCGGCGTCGCCACCAAGGGCGAGCTGAACAACTTCCTGGACCGGCTGGTGCGGGAGCTGGATGCCTGCGGCTTCCTGGACAATCATCCGAAGCGCGCGGGCATGGTGCGCAACCTGCGCCACTGGTTCAACCGTGGCGAGGTGACGACGCAGGAGCTTCGCACCCTGCACGGCGTCGTCAGCGAACTCTCCAAGGGCCGCATGCTGCGCGGACGCCCGGCGGAGGAGGACCCGCCGCCACCCTGGCTGGAGGAGCTGCTCACGCCGCGTTGACCATCGCGGCGGGCACTGCATAGTCTTCCTCCAAGCCCCACGGAAGAGATGGGGACGGAGGAGGTTTCATGAAACGACGTACCCTTTTGCAGGGCGGCGCGGCGCTGGGCGGCCTCGCCCTCGCTCGCCCCTCCCTGGCGCAGCCCGCCCGCGCTTCCACCCTGCGCTTCGTCCCCCAGGCCAACCTGACCGCGCTGGACCCGATCTGGACATCGGCCATCGTCACGCAGATGCATGGCTACCACGTCTACGACACGCTCTACGGCGTGGATGCCCAGCAGAAGCCGCATCCGCAGATGGCCGAGGGCCATACCGTCTCGGACGACAAGCGGACCTGGCGCATCACCCTGCGCCAGGGCCTGCGCTTCCACGATGGGGAGCCGGTGCGCGCACGGGACGCCGCCGCCAGCCTGGAGCGCTGGTCCAAGCGCGACCCCTTCGGGCAGATCCTCGCCAAGGTCGTGGAGAGCTGGGGCGCGCCGGACGACCGCACCATCGAGATCAAGCTCACGAAGCCCTTCCCGCTGCTGCTGGACGCCCTGGCCAAGCCGGATGCGAATGTCGCCTTCATCCTGCCGGAGCGGCTGGCGCGCACCGATGCCAACACGCAGGTGTCGGAAGTCATCGGCTCCGGCCCCTATCGCTTCGTCCAGAACGAGTTCGTCGCCGGCAGCCGCGCCACCTATGCGAAGTTCGACGGCTATGTGCCGCGCGAGGGCGCACCGGACTGGACCAGCGGCGGCAAGGTCGCCCACTTCAACCGCATCGAGTGGAACATCCTGCCGGACCCCGCCACCGCCGTCGCCGCGCTGAGCAATGGCGAGGTGGACTGGGTGGACCAGCCGCTCTCCGACCTCATCCCCGTGCTCTCCCGCAACAACGCCGTGAAGGTGGATACGCTGGCGACGGCGGGCTTCCTCAGCGTCATGCGGCTGAACCACCTGCACCCGCCTTTCGACAACCCCAAGGTGCGGCAGGCCGTGGCGCTGGCGGTGAACCAGTCCGACTACATGGCGGCCACGCTGGGCTCGGACCGCGATGTCTGGCGCGAGTGCCACAGCCTGTTCCCCTGCGGCATGCCCTATGGCACCGAGAACCTCTCCGAGCTGAACGCGCCGCCCCGCAGCCTGGACCGCGCCAAGGCCGCCCTCGCCGCCTCCGGCTACAAGGGGGAGAAGGTGGTGATCATCAACCCCACCGACTTCCCGTTGATCGGGCCGCATGGGCAGCTCACTGCTGACGTACTCAAGCGCATCGGCATGAATGTGGACCTGATGGACAGCGACTGGGGCACCGTCGTGCAGCGCCGCGCCTCCCGCGAACCCGTGGAGAAGGGCGGCTGGAGCATCTTCCACACCTATGGCTCGGCCATGGCCTATGCCAACCCGGCCGTGTCCTCGCTAGTGAAGGGGCCGGGGCCGAGCGGCTGGTTCGGCTGGTACACCAGCCCGGAGATGGAGCAGATGATCGAGACCTGGCTCGACGCGCCGGACGAGGCCTCGCAAAAGCGCATCGCCGATGCGGTGAACAAGAAGGCCCAGGACGATGTGGCCACCGTGCCGCTGGGCCAGTTCTTCATCCGCACCGCCTATCGCAGCAACCTGACGGGCTTCGTGAAGGGCAGCATGCCCTATCCATGGGGCGTGCGTCCGGCCTGATGCGATGGTGAACCGGCAGCCGGGGGAGCGTCGCCCCCGGCTGCCATTCCGTCAGGCCTCGATGGTCTCGCTCGCCCGCAGGAAGGGGGCGAAGAGGTCGGGGGTGAGGTCTATGCCGAGGCCCGGCGCATCGCTCAGCGCCACGGCGCCTTCCGCCGTCAGCCCCGGCCGCCCGCACATGTCGAGCAGCGGGTTGGGGCCGGCATCGAATTCCATCAGCGGGTAGGGTACGGCCGCGCCGCTGCGCAGCGGCGGGCGTGTCGCCGCGAAATGCAGCGCGGCCTGGAAGTTGACGATGCTGCCCCAGACATGCGGCACCACCGGCCTGCCGAAGATCTCCGCCAGCGCTGCGATCTTTCCAATCCCCGTCAACCCGCCACAGACGGCGATGTCCGGCTGCAGCACATCCATGCAGCCCTGTTCCAGGAAGGGCAGGAAGTCCGCCGCCATGGCGAAGGTCTCACCCCCCGCCAGCGCGGGCTGCAGCTGCGCGGCGAGCTGGCGATAGCCGGCGAGATCCGTGGGCACCGTCGGCTCCTCGATCCAGAGCAGACCGGCCTCCGCCATGCGGGAGGCGGCGGCGAGCGCGGCGCGCGGCTGGTAGGATTGGTTGAAATCCAGCATCAGCGTGCCCTCCGCCCCTAGCATCCGCCGCGCTGTCAGGGCGATGGCGGCGTCGTCGGCGGGGTTGAAGCCGCTGCGCAGCTTCAGGGCGCGGAAGCCCTGCCGCAGATAGCTCTCGATGTCCCGTTCGAAATCCCGGTAGGGATGGCCGCCCGGCTTGAAGAACGGCCCGCTGGCATAGGCGGGCACACTCTGCCGCCACGCCCCGCCCAGCCAGGTGGAGAGCGGCACCTGCTGCTGCCGCGCCGCCAGGTCGTGCAGGGCGATATCCAGTCCCGCCACCGCCGTCATCGCCGTGGTCTGGCGGGCATGGCCCAGCGCGGCCACCATGCCGTGCCACAGCCGGCCCGTCTCCCGCGCCTGTTGCCCCAGCAGCACCGGGGCAAGCTGTCCCCGGATGGTGGCCGCCGCCGCCAGAGGCGTGGACCAGCATTCGCCCCAGCCGGAGAGGCCGCTGTCATCCACCACCTGCACCAGCACGGTTTCGCGCTGCTGGAAGAAGACCAGGGCATTGCCGATGGGCTCGGCGAGCGGTGCCACGAGGTGGAAGAGGCGAATGCTGGCAATGGTCACGCCTTGAGCTCCTGGGCGGTGGTCTGGGCTGCGGGGCGCTGCATGAGGTCGCGCATGCTGTGCCCGAGGACGAGGATGGCGACGGCCGTGGCCGCCATGGCTCCGGCGAGCACGAACAGCGCGCCGCTGAAGCCGCCGGTCGCATCACGCACCCAGCCAATGATGCTGGGGCCGAAGAAACCGCCCGTGCTGCCGACGGAATTGATGAGCGCGATGCCGGCCGCGGCGGCGGCACCCGTCAGCAGGGTGGTCGGGAAGATCCAGATGTTGGGGGACGCGCCCCCGATGCCCGCCGCGCCGATGGTCAGTCCGATCAGGCCGATCAACGGATCATTGGCGAGGGCCGCGATGACGAAGCCCACCGCGCTGGCGAGGAAGGGCCCGGCGGCATGCCAGACGCGCTCGCCCGTGCGGTCCGCGTGGCGGCCCACCACGATCATGGCCAGCGCCATGAAGGCGGAGGGAATGGCGGCGACGAAACCCGTCTGCACCGTGCTCAGCCCGAAAGCCTTGACGAATTGCGGCATCCAGATCGCGACGCCGGTGGTGCCCATGACGAGGCCGACGGCGATGGCGCACATCAGCAGCACGCGCGGGTCCATGATGGCCTGCAACACGGTGAAGCGCTGGCTGCTCTCCTGCACCTCGCGCTCGGCTTCCAGCCGGGCGCTGAGCCAGTTGCCTTCCTCCCGCGTCAGGAAGGAGGCCGTGGCCGGGCTGTCCGGCAGGGCGAACAACACGACGAAGCCCATGATGACCGCCGGCATGGCCTCGATGAGGAACATCCACTGCCAGCCAGCGAGGCCGAGCCCGCCATTCATGTGCTCGATGATGAGCGCGGAGACCGGTGCGCCGATGACAGAGGAGAGCGGCACGGCGATGTTGAAGGTGGCGAACATGCGCGCGCGGTAAACGCGCGGGAACCATAGGGTGAGATAGAAGATGATGCCGGGGAAGAAGCCCGCTTCCGCCGCGCCCAGCAGTACGCGCACGATGTAGAAGCTCGACGGATTCCACACGAAGGCGGTGGCCGCCGAGAGCAGGCCCCAGGTGATGAGGATGCGCGCGATCCAGCGCCGGGCGCCGAAGCGGACCAGCATGAGGTTGCTCGGCAGCTCGCACAGCACATAGCCGAGGAAGAAAATGCCTGCGCCGAAGCCGAACTGCGCGGCACTGAAGCCGAGATCCTGGTTCATGGTGAGCGCGGCGAAGCCGATATTCACCCGGTCCAGGAAGGCGGCGAAGTAGCAGAGCATCAGGATCGGCAGGATTCGCCAGGCGGCCTTGGCGATGACGTCGGGCCTGTCGGCCATGGGCGTTCTCAGATCCATCTCATCCCTCCCAGGAAGGCGGTTTTTTCGCTTGGTTGGCGGTCGATGGCCTGACTTGTTGATCCATTGACATTCACAATCAAATGGGATGTTCAAAACTCGACAGATTGGAAAATCCAAAGAATGCGCGTGACCCTGGCCCAGATGGAGGCCTTCTACTGGACGGTGCATCTGGGCTCCGCCCAGCGTGCCGCGAGCCATTTGAACCTCGCCCAGCCCACCCTTTCCCTGCGGCTGCGGGACCTTCAGGCCGCGCTGGGCGTGGAGGTGCTGGAACGCAGCGGGCGCGGCCTGCGCCCCACGCCGGAGGGGCGCGCGCTGCTTGCCAGGGTGGAAATCATCATGGCGGAGATGCGGGCCATCGGCGCGCGGGACCCGGCGCGGGAGATCGCCGGGCCCATCCGCATCGGGCTGGCGGAAGGCTTCGCCGTCACCTGCCTGCCGCCGCTGCTGGCGGCCTTGCAGGAAGCGCACCCCGCCCTGCTGCCCGACTGGACGGTGACGACCAGCACGGCCCTGGAGACATCGCTACTGCGGGATGGGCTGGATCTCGCCGTGCTGCTGAACCCATTAGGCGACGAGCGGCTACGGATGATTCCGCTGGGCGCCCAGCCGACGAGCTGGGTGGTGCCAGCGGCCTGGAACCTCACCGGCCCGGTCACGCCGCGCGATCTGTGGAACCTCCCGGTACTGTCCAACCCGCCACCCTCCGCCATGCACCGGCAGATCAGCGGCTGGTTCGCCACGGCGGGCATTGCCCCCACGCGGCTCATCACCTGCAACAGCGTGGCCATCATCGCCGAGCTGGTCGCCGCGGGCATGGGCGCGGGGTTGCTGCCGGTGCGCATGGCGGACCGGTTCCTCGGCGGCGGCATGGCGCTGCTGCCGACGATGCCGGAGGTGGAGAACGGGCGTCTTTACGCCGCCCACCACATGGGCGCCGATGATGCCAAGGTGACAGCGGTCATCCGCACGACGGAGCGCGTGCTGCAATCCATCGGCTACCACCGCGCGTAAGGCTGTCAGATGATGGCGGCGGCAATCAGCACGGCCGCGCCGAACAGCACCATGAGCGCGGCGGCGGCGAAGGGCAGCATCATCCGGTAGGCCAGACGCTCCTGCCCCGGCGCACCGGCGAGGCTGCAGACGATGGCCATCCGCACAGGCGAGAACATGCTCATGGTCAGGCCGGAGATGTGCTGCAACGCCACCACCGCCGGCAGGTTCAGCCCCGCCGCCGTCGCCAGGGTGACCTGGGAGGCCATGAACAGCCCATTCGCCGCATTGCCGCTGTTGGTGATGGCGCCGAAGGTACCGGCAAGGAATGGCGTCATCATCACCGCCGAGGGGCCCAGCGCCGCCGAAAGGCCCCGCGCCAGGGCCGCCGCGATACCGGAGACCGAGAGCACCTCCGCCATCATCGAGAACAGGATGATCGTGAGCACGGCGAGGCGGCCGGTTTTCCACGCGGCTTTCATCTCCCGTGGCAGATCGGCCCCATGACCGCGGGCGAGCGCCGTGGCGATGCCGCCGGCCACCAGCCAGGTGCCCGCATGGAACAATGGCGACCATGCCGGCGCCCCGGGGAACGGCGCGAGCCGCCCCGCTTCCATGAGCAGCTCGCGTAAGCCCCGGATGCTGCGCGACAGCACCAGCCCACCGATCAACGCCGCGAAGGGCAGGATACGCCGCGTGGCATCCTCCAGCCGCTGCCGGTGCGGCCGCTCATCCACCAGGAAGCGGAGGACGATGAGCGGACCATAGGCGGCGAGCAGCGCGATCTCCGGCCCCAGCCAGGCCGTTGCGCCGATGGCGAGCGCGAGGCCGGTGGCGATCCACGCCGCCTCACTGGCATGCTCGCGCCACCCCGCCGATACGCCCGCCCGCGCCGCCAACCGCCAGAAAAGCGGCAGCCAGACGACATGCAGGGCGGCGACGAAAAGACTACTGTGGAGCGCGAGGGCGGTTGCATCCGCGCCCGCGAAGGCGGCGCCGACGATGACGCCGCTTCCCATGGCGCCCCACAGGATCATGGTCTGGCTCAGCAGCGAGAAGGCCAGGAGGTAGCGCGTCTGCACGCCCACACCGCGCACCAGCGCCATGGTGCCGATGATGCCCACGCCGAAGCCGGTGGCGGATTCCGCGAAGGGGCCAACCAAAAAGCAGGCCGTGAAGAGCAGCCTGCGCCGCGCCCCGGCGCCTGCCGGCGCGGCCTCATCCTCCGGTGCCGCGCCACCCGGCCTGCTGGCGATTTGCCAGAACAGCAGCCCGCCCAGGATGTAGGGGACGACGATCCACCCGATCCAGGCGCCGCGCAGGATGGCGGTGCTGGCTTCGGCCCAGAGGAAATGCCCTGGTGCCGCCAGCAGGGCCACGCCCAGCGCGACGAGAGTGCCCGCCAGGGCCGCGCGCAGGACATCGGCCTTGCCGCTTGCGACAAGGCCGATGACGACGATCGCGGGCAGCGACCAGAGCAGGTAGAGCAAGGAGGGGCGCTCCTGGAACCACGCCCTCCGGCTTACACGTCCAGGTTCGCGACCTTCAGCGCATTGCCCACGATGAATTCGCGGCGGGGCTCGACGACGTCGCCCATCAGCGTGGAGAACACCTCCTCCGCATCCGCCACATCATCGATCTTCACGCGCAGCAGGGTGCGCGCCGCCGGGTCCAGCGTCGTCTTCCAGAGCTGGTCGGGGTTCATCTCGCCCAGGCCTTTGAAGCGCTGGATGGCGAGGCCCTTGCGGCCCTGGCCCAGGATGCGCTCGAAGGTCGCAAGCGGCCCGGCCACGTCCACCTCATTGCTTTCCAGGGCCAGCTTCGCGGGCTGGTTCCAGGCGGCGGCCAGCGCGTCGCGCCGTTCGTCCAACCAGCGGGCATCGCCCTGGCGCAGCCCGGCGGCGTCCAGCGTATGGCGTTCCGCCACGCCACGCACCGTGCGGCCCATGGTCAGGCTGGAGCCGGCGGAGACCTTCCAGCCCCGCTCGGACGGCAGGGAGATGGCATCCAGCCGCTGGGCCAGAAGCTGGGCGGCGGCGTCGGCCTTGATCGGGTCCAGGGTCAGCGCCCCGGCGATGGCGGCCTGCTCCAGCAGCTCGGCCGGCACGTGGCTCGCCAGGCGGCGGATGCGGCCGGCGGTCTGGCGCAGGCCCTCCACCACCTCATTCAGCTCCTCGCCCTCGGCCACGCGGCCATCGGCGAAGGTCAGCCGGGCATTGTGGAGCGCCTTTTCGAGCAGGAACTCCTCCAGGGCCCGGTCGTCCTTCAGGTACCGCTCCTCATTGCCGCGCTTGGCGCGGTAGAGCGGTGGCTGGGCGATGTAGAGATGCCCGCGGGCCAGCAGCTCCGGCATCTGCCGGAAGAAGAAGGTCAGCAGCAGGGTGCGGATGTGGGAGCCGTCCACATCGGCGTCCGTCATGATGACGATGCGGTGATAGCGCAGCTTGTCGGCCGAGAAGCCGCCTTTCTCCACCGGCCCGGTGCCGATGCCGGTGCCGAGCGCGGTGATCAGCGTGCCGATCTCGGCGGAGGACAGCATCTTGTCCAGCCGCGCGCGCTCCACGTTCAGGATCTTGCCTTTCAGCGGCAGGATCGCCTGGAAGCGGCGGTCACGGCCCTGCTTGGCGGAGCCACCGGCCGAGTCACCCTCGACCAGGAAGATCTCGCACTGGGCGGGGTCCTTCTCCTGGCAATCGGCCAGCTTGCCGGGCAGCGTGGAGATATCGAGCGCGTTCTTGCGGCCGACCTTCTCGCGCGCCAGCTGCGCGGCCTTGCGGGCGGCAGCCGCCAGCACGACCTGGTCCAGCACCAGCTTCGCTTCCTTCGGATGCGTCTCGAACCAATGGCCGAGCGCATCGGCCACGGCGGCATGCACCACCGGCTGCACTTCGGAGGAAACCAGCTTATCCTTGGTCTGGCTGGAGAATTTCGGATCCGGCACCTTCACCGACAGCACCGCCGTCAGCCCTTCGCGCATATCCTCGCCCGAGAGCTCCACTTTCTCCTTCTTCGCCATGTCCTCGGCGTATTTGGAGACGATGCGCGTCAGGGCCTGGCGGAAGCCCGCCTGGTGCGTGCCGCCATCGCGCTGCGGAATGTTGTTGGTGAAGCATAGCACCTGCTCATGCGGGGTGTTGTTCCACCACATGGAGAGCTCGACCTTGATGCCGACGCCATCATCCTTGGCCGTCAGGCTGACGGGCGGCTTGAAGATCGGCTCCTTGGCGCGGTCCAGCCATTCCACGAAGGCCGTCAGGCCGCCATGGAACAGGAAGTTCACTTCCTTGGCCGGAATTTCGTCCGTCACCACGCGCTCGTCGCGCAGATTGATGGCGAGGCCGGAATTCAGGAAGGCCAGCTCACGCAGGCGGCGTTCCAGAATGGCGAACTCGTATTCCGTCTTGGTGAAGGTTCCCGAACTCGGCTTGAAGGTCACCTCGGTGCCCGTCGGGCGGTCGGAAGGACCCACGATTTCCAGCGGCTTGACCGTGTCGCCATGCTCGAAGCGGATGAAATGCTCGCGGCCGTCGCGCCAGATGCGCACGTCCATCCATTCGGACAGCGCGTTCACCACCGCCGCGCCGACGCCGTGCAGGCCGCCGGAGACCTTGTAGGAATTCTGGTTGAATTTGCCGCCGGCATGCAGGCGCGTCAGCACCACCTCGGCGGCGGAGACGCCTTCCTCCGGGTGCAGGTCGGTCGGGATGCCACGGCCGTTGTCGCGCACCGTCACGCTGCCGTCGAGGTTCAGAATCACGTCACAGCGGTCGGCAAAACCGGCCTGGGCTTCGTCCACGGCGTTGTCGATGATCTCGAAAGCCATGTGGTGCAGGCCCGAGCCGTCATCGGTATCGCCGATATACATGCCGGGCCGCTTCCGCACTGCTTCCAGACCGCGCAACACGGTGATGGAGGCGCTGTCATAGGCGTCCGCCTGCTGGGGGGACGGCGCGCTCACGGGCTCACTCATGCCGGCGGGAATCTCCTGAATTGAGGAAGGAAGGAAACAGTCATTTATAGCCGCTCAAACCGCTTTCGGCACGGGGAAATCGGCAGCCGGAACGAGCCCGCCGGGCTTTGCCAGGAACGCTTCCGCGAGGCCCCGCAGCGGCTCGAAGGGCGGCAGCTCCGTACCGGTGAGGAAGCACTGCGCGGGCAACTCCGCCAGGGCCGAGAACAGGGCCTCCCGCCGGGCGGGGTCGAGATGCGCCGCGACCTCGTCCAGCAGCAGCAAAGGGGCGAAACCGCGCCGCTCCCGCACCAGCGCCGCCTGGGCCAGCACGATGGCCACGAGCAGCGCCTTCTGCTCCCCCGTGGAGCACAGCTCGGCCGGAATTTCCTTGGGCAACAACACCATGCGCAGGTCGGTCCGGTGCGCACCCTGCCGCGCGCCGCCTGCCGCGGCATCCCGCGCCCGGTCGGCGGCCAGCCCGGCCCGCAG
>JH600055.1 GCA_000245075.1 Acetobacteraceae bacterium AT-5844 | reverse complement strand
GGGCGTTCCTGGCGGAAGCGCGGCGCCGGAGCGCTGTCTTCCCGCCGTGCGGCGAAGCCGGGCCGGCCACGGGGGCGGTCCTCGCCACGCTCGCCATGGGTCTCGCCCGAACGCCCTTCAGGGCGGGGGCCACGCGGGGCCTTCGTTCCCTCGCGGCTGCCGGGGCGGGTGGAAAAATCGTCGCGGTCACGCCCGGGGCGGCGGCTCGCGCCATGCGGGGTGGAGGAGGAGGGGCCGCTTGGGCGGCGAGGAGGACGAGACATAAGGCGCATCCTCCGCATCCCGCGAAGCGGGGCAAGCGGCATGATTCGATAGGGAATGTGCGATTCCTGCGGATTCAAGCTTCACGGCACGTTGACAGGATGGGTGGAAAGGGGATAGTCCGCGCGCTCCCGCCGACCGGGATCAAGTTGGAGGGGTGCCCGAGTGGCTAAAGGGGGCGGACTGTAAATCCGCTGGCGCACGCCTACGTTGGTTCGAATCCAACCCCCTCCATATCCTTGCCGGTCCTCACAGGCTGGCTGGGAAACCCGATCCCGGTTAGGAGGTTGCCACCTGCATCCGGCGTTGCCGAGAGGCTACGCGGGGCGCAGTGCGGGTGTAGCTCAATGGTAGAGCCCCAGCCTTCCAAGCTGGTTGTGCGGGTTCGATTCCCGTCACCCGCTCCAACTTCGCGTGGGCAGGTGACTGGTACTAAGCCGATTTGCGCCGATGTGGCGCTGACCGACAGGGTGACGGACGATGGCGAAAGCTAAGTTTGAGCGGAA
>JH600054.1 GCA_000245075.1 Acetobacteraceae bacterium AT-5844 | reverse complement strand
GCCGCGGGGGCGGCGCCGCGTGCGCCCGCCGCAACCACGCCACCGGCCCCGCCCGCCATGCTTAACCGTCCGCAGGGAGCCGCCCGATGAACCGTATGCTCCTGCTGGCCGGCGTTGCCGTCGTTGCCGTGGCCGCCGCCGCTTCCACCCTGTTCACCGTGCAGCAGACCGAACAGGTGATGATCACCCAGTTCGGCCAGCCTATCCGCGTCATCAGCACGCCGGGCCTGCATGCCAAGATCCCGTTCATCCAGTCGGTCGTATCCTTTGACCGGCGGCTGCTGGATTTCGACATGGCGGGCGAGGAAATCATCCTGGGCGACCAGCGCCGCCTGATCGTGGACAGCTTCACGCGCTTCCGCATCACGGACCCGCTGCGCTTCTTCCAGACCTCTGGCGCGCTGGAGGCCGGCATCCGGGGCCGGCTCTCCTCGATCGTCTCGTCCTCGCTTCGCCGCGTGCTGGGCAATGAGCCGCTGCTGGCCGTGCTGTCCGCCGACCGGGCGCGGATCATGAACGAGATCAAACAGCAGGTGAACAACGAGGCCCAGCAGTTCGGCATCGGGGTGGAGGATGTCCGCATCCGCCGCGCCGACCTGCCGGAGGAGAACACCCAGGCGGTTCTGAACCGCATGCAGTCCGAGCGTGAGCGTGTGGCCCGCGAGGCACGCGCCGAGGGTGCCGAGGTGGCCGCCCGCATCCGCGCAGGCGCGGACCGCGACCGCACCGTGCTTCTGGCGGAAAGCCAGGCCCAGGCCGATGTGCTGCGCGGCCAGGGTGAGCAGGAGGCTATCCGCCTCTTCGCCGACGCCTTCCAGCAGGACCCGAACTTCTTCCAGTTCTGGAGGACCATGCAGGCCTATCGCGAGGCCTTCGCGGGCGGTGATGCTCGGCTGGTGCTGACGCCGGATTCGGAGTTCTTCCGCTACTTCCGCTCCAGCCAGCCGGGTGTTCCGCTGGCGGGTGTCAGCGAATCTCCGCGCGCCGTGCCCGGCGCCCCGGTGGTGCCGCCTGCCTCCGCCGCGCCTTCCGCGCCGGACCTCGCCCCCGCGACTCCTGCCCCGGCGCCCGCGCCGGCCCCCTGAGGCCCCGCGCCACGCGCGAAAAGCCGATCAGCTTTTCGCGCGTGAACGCCTTTCCATGTGTCGGGCAATACCGCACTGCCAAAATTCGCTCTAGGGTGCCTTTGGATGAAGGCGCCCTTTGCGGCTTTGTTGCAGCTTGCTGCTTAGAGTGACTTGCGAGGGTTCGCCCTTTGCCTTTCGGGACGATGGCCCCCATGTCCATGGTCCCTTTGGATTCCACGCGACCGAGACCGGTCGCCAGCGAGGTTCCGTCTATGCGTCTCGCCTCCTTGATGCTCGTCGCCGCGGTGGCCGCGGCCCCGCTGGCAGCTCCGCTGCCGGTGCTGGCCCAGCCCGCGCCGGCGCCGGGCCCTCAGGCAACTCCCGATTTCAACGCCCCGACCAGCTTCGCGCCCCTCGCCAGGCGGCTGTTGCCCGCCGTGGTGAACATCCAGACCACCCAGACCCTCGGCGGTAACCGCGCCGGGCGCCCGGATGCGCCGGACGTGCCCCAGGCACCCCCGGGCAGCCCGTTCGAAGAGCTGTTCCGCGACTTCATGGAACGGAACCGTGGCCGCCCCGGCCAGCCGCCGCGCCGCGCGCAGAGCCAGGGCTCGGGCTTCATCATCGACGCCTCCGGCATCATCGTGACGAACAACCACGTCGTGGATGGCGCCGACGAGATCAATGTCGTCCTGCACGACAACACCATCCTGAAGGCGGAACTGGTCGGCGTCGATCAGCGCACGGACCTTGCCGTGCTGCGTGTGAAGCCGGAGCGTCCGCTGCCCGTCGTGCCCTTCGGCGACTCCGACAAGGCCGAGGTGGGTGACTGGGTACTGGCCATCGGCAACCCGCTGGGCTTCGGCGGCAGCGTGACCTCGGGCATCGTTTCCGCCCGTGGCCGCAACATCAATGCCGGCCCTTATGACGACTTCATCCAGACCGACGCCGCCATCAACCGTGGCAATTCCGGCGGCCCGCTGTTCAACATGGCGGGCGAGGTGATCGGCATCAACACGGCCATCGTCTCTCCCTCCGGCGGCTCCATCGGCATCGGCTTCTCCATTCCCGCCAACCTCGCCAAGAACATTGTGCAGCAGCTGCGCGACAGCGGCCGGGTGCGGCGCGGCTGGATCGGCGTGAACATCCAGCAGGTGAACGAGGAAATCGCCGAGAGCCTGAGCGTTCCGGGCGGTGCCCGTGGCGCGCTGGTGGCGCGCGCGGATGAGAATGGCCCCGCCGCCAAGGCCGGCATCCAGAACGGCGACGTCATCCTGCGCTTCAATGGCCAGGATGTGCGGGAGATGCGCAACCTGCCGCGTATCGTGGCCGAGACCTCCGTGGGCTCCGAGGTGCCTCTCACCGTCTGGCGCAATGGCCGCGAGCATGAGCTGAAGATCACCGTGGCGGAGCTGCCGGCGGAGCAGACGGCAGATGCCGGCGCGTCTCCGCAGCAGAGCCGCCCTGGCTCGGCGCTGGAGCTCTCCGGCCTCGGCCTGCGCGTCTCCCCGATCAACCCGGAGGTGCGGGAGCGCTTCAGCCTGCGCGAAGAGGCGCGTGGCGTGGTCGTGACCGAGGTGACGCCGGGCAGCAACGCCGCCGAGCGCGGTATTTCCGCTGGCGACCTGATCCTGGAAGTGCAGCAGAACCGCGTTTCCACCCCGCAGGAGGTGCGCGAGCAGCTGGAGCGCCTGCGCCGGCAGGGCCGCCCCACCGCGCTGCTGCTGATTGAGAACAACCAGGGGCAGCGCTTCGTGCCGCTGCGCCTGCGTACCGAAAATGGCCGCAGCCCGGGCTGATACCGCCTTGGTGTGCTGGTGAAAGGGGGGCTTCGGCCCCCCTTTTTTCTTGGGGTCTATCCCCGGTCAGGCAGCGAAGTCGCTGGAACGGTATCCCTGCGCGAAGAGCAATGCCCGCAGATCGGCGAAGTCCACGCGCGCGCGGGCACTGGCGGCCACCACGGGCTTGGCGCGGAAGGCCACGCCCAGCCCGGCGGCGCCCAGCATGGCGAGATCGTTGGCGCCATCGCCCACGGCGGCGGTGGCGGAAAGGGGCAGGCCCAGCTCGGCCGCCAGCTTCTTCAGGATGGTCAGCTTGGCATCCCGGTCGAAGACCGGCTCTTCCACGAAGCCCGTCAGCGCCGTGCCGTCATCCAGCAGGATGTTGGCATGGTGGCTCTGGAAGCCGACGCGCTCCGCGACGCGGGAGGTGAACCAGGTGAAGCCGCCGGAGGCGATGGCGCAATGCGCGCCATGGGCGGCCATGGTGCGCACCAGCACCTCGGCACCCGGCATCAGCTCGATCTTGGTCCAGGTCTCTTCCAGCGCGGTCAGGGTGAGGCCCTTGATCATCGCCACCCGCTCCCGCAGCGAGGTGGCGAAATCGATCTCGCCATTCATGCTGCGCTGGGTGATGGCCGCGATCTTGTCCTGCACCCCCGCATAGGCGGCGAGTTCATCCAGGGTCTCGGCGGTGACGATGGTGCTGTCCATGTCGGCGACCAGCAATTGCTTCCGCCGGCCTTCCGCGGGCTGGGCGATGCAATCCACCGGCGCGCCTTCCAGCACGCCGCGGGCGGCCGCCACGGCCTGCTCCGGCGCCAGCAGGGAGAAGGGGAGGTCGGCCGCCTCCTCCTTCGCCAGCCAATCCGGCGCGCCGGGCTGGCCACCGAGGTCGAGAAGAGCCGCGCGGACACGTGCGACGAGGGGCGCCTGCAGATTTCCCGCGGGCGCGATCAGGGTGAGGATATGAGACATCGGGCGCGGACCATGCCCGCATGGCCATGAGCGATCAACCTCTCCCGCGAGACAGGTGAGCCCCGCCGCGCCGGCTGCCCTCAGAAGATATCGAGCGGCGTCCGCTCGCGGCGCGCATAGGCATCCATGATGCTCTTCAGCGCCGGATTGGCCATGCCCTGCTGCTCCAACTGGAACAGCATGGTCGCCGCGCAGCCCTGGCCGTGATGGACGGCCTCATCCGACAACTCCGCCGGAATGGACTTGCCGAAGCCCGGCATGTCCCAGAAGGCGCGGAGGCGCGCCAAAGCGGTATCCGCCGTGCCACAATCTTCATAGGTGAGCGAGACCAGGAGCGCCGGGCCGGCAGGGGTCTGCACATCGGCGATGACGCCTTTCTGGAAAGGCGGCATGCCCTGGCCGATGGTCTCCTTCCGACCCTGTAGTGCAGCCGCGGCTTCGGCGGGCGGCATCCTCAGGGTTGCCGTCGGATCCCCGGCGCGCAGTGCCATGGCGGGCGTGAAGAGCGCGGCCTGGATGATGCGCCCCTGGCCTAGCCTGGCTTCCAGCCCGGCCAGGGCCGTCTCTATCGCCGCATCGGTCAGGACGCTCGCATCCGGTGCCACGGCGGAGAAGGCGCGCACTTCGTCCGGCGACCTGCTCTGTACCAGCGTGTCTCCGTCACGCCCGACGCTGACCTGCCCGCGGAACTGGGACATCCAGGGGCTGCTCAGCCGGGTCATGATGGGAGTGTTGGCTGGTGCCGTCAGAATGCCGTCCCCGTCCGGCTTGAAGCCGGCGCTTTGCAGGTGAGCTTGCAGGGGTGGGATCCGCGCCGGGTCGCGGGGGCGCCATATGACGGCGGTATTTCCTACCGCCGTCAGGCTGCCGAGCTCGGCGAAGCGGATGCCCGCAGCGGTCTCCCAGGCTTCCAGGGATTTCAGGGCGCTGAACGGCGCCACGAACTGCGACAGCACGAGCCGGCGCATGGCCTCCACCGTGGGGCGGCCATCCTGCCAGGCGGCTTCGGGCAATGCGGAGATGTCAAGGAATACTGCCTGTATCGCCCCCAGGCTTTCCGTAACGACCGGCGGGAGGGTGGTGAGCGCCCGGCGCATGGGCTGCTCGTTCACGGCCTGATCAGCCAGGGTCTGAGCCTGCGAGACAGCAGGGAGGCCAGGAAGCGCAGTAAAAAGAGCAAAGATCGCGCCTGTGGCAAATGCTCTGCGGTTCATGCTGGCTCCCCCGGATATGCAGCGACAGTCATGGTGGCCGTTTGCCGAAGATAGGGGCCAGGATGATGCTCAGACAGCGCCGGCGGCGGGGACCCTTGATCTGCCGGTTCACGTCTTCGGCACTGCGGAGCGTGGGGTTGGCCTTATGATGACCGGTGGTTTCCGGGGCCGCCCGCCACTGGCTGGACACTCGCGGTTATGCGAAGGGGGCGACGCGCGGGATGATCTGCGCATCCAGGCGGTATAGTCAGGGTATGGATATGAGGCAGTGGCCCGGGGCTGCTCCGGCACAATCATGAGCGGTCAACCTTTCGCCCTGCTGGTGCCGGGGCCGACGGCCAGCGGCAAGTCCGCCCTGGCCTTGGCGCTGGCCGAGCAATTCGGCGGCACCATCATCAATGCCGACTCCATGCAGGTTTATGACGGGCTGCGCGTGCTGACCGCCCGCCCCAGCGTGGAGGAGGAGGCGCGTGTGCCCCACCGCCTCTACGGTGTGCATGACCCTGGCGAGGCGGCGAGCGTGGCGTGGTGGCGTGAACGGGCGCTGGAGGAAATGGCAGCGGCCCGCC
>JH600053.1:193611-193947 GCA_000245075.1 Acetobacteraceae bacterium AT-5844 | reverse complement strand
GGCGCCGGGCGCGGCCGGGGAGAGGGCATGGCACGCCCGGCTTCCGGCAGCAGCGCCGCCAGCGCTGGCAGCCCCAGGCGCAACGCCCCGAGCAGCGTGGTGCCCGCCGGGGCGGATGAGGCGGCCTCGACATCCGTGCTCATGTGGATGATCGGGATGCCGGAGCGGAACAGCGCGCATTCCCCGGCGACATGGAAGGTAAACACCGGGGCACCGATCACCAGCACCAAGTCGTACTGGATCAGCGCATCCGACACCTGCTGCGGCGCCGCGTGGAGATGGCCGGCGAAGAGCGGGTGATCCTCGGGGAAAGACAAGCGGGAGGAGAAGGGGCTG
>JH600053.1:150471-193591 GCA_000245075.1 Acetobacteraceae bacterium AT-5844 | reverse complement strand
CCCGCCAGCCGCACCAGATCCGGCCCGCAGCACTCGCTGTCCACCTCCGGCCCGACCACGAGCACGGGCCGCCGCGCCGCCGCGATCATGCGCGCGGCCTCCGCCAGCGCCGCCGGGTCGGGTGCCGCATCGGGGAACCACCCGCGCGCCACGACGGGCTGGCAGGCGGCGCCCCAGTCATCCGACGGGATCGACACGAAGGTCGGGCCGTAGGGCCGCTGCATCGCGATACGGTGGGCCTGCGCGATCGCGGCCGGCACGTCCGCGGCCCGCGCTGGCTCGATACTGAATTTCACATAGGGTTTGGGAAAGGTCGCGGCTTCCGTCGCGCCAAGGAAAGGCAGGTTCGGCAGAAGCGCGCGCGCCTGCTGCCCCGCCGTGATCACCATCGGCGCGCCGTTGCGGTATGCGGTGAAAAGATTGCCGAGCGCGTGGCCCACGCCCGCGGCCGAATGCAGGTTCACGAAGGCGCATTGCCCGGTGGCCCGGGCATAGCCATCGGCCATCCCGACGACGCTTGCCTCCTGCAGGCCGAGCACGTAGCGGAAATCGCCCGGCCAGCGATCCAGGAAGGGTAATTCCGTGGAACCGGGATTGCCGAACACCGTGGTCATGCCCTGGCTGCGCAGCCACTCAAACACCGCCTCTCGCACGGTCATGCGGCCAGTCTCTGTTCCACTCATTCTGCGTTATCCCATTCCAGCCCCGCCATCAGGCGGCGTAGCGCGTCGAGAAAAGCCTGGCGCTGATCCGCCCCCACCAGCAGGTCCAACTCGCGATCGTGCGCGGCAGCATGGTCTTGGAGAGTTGCCAGGGCCTCCCCACCAGCCGGGGTGAGACTGAGGGCGTAGCTGCGCCGGTCCGACGGCACGCGATCACGCCGGATCAGCCCGCGGCGCTCCAGCTCCGCCACCATGGGCGTGAGGGTAGATTTGTCCCGCCGCACAGCGGCACCGAGGGCGGTTTGCGACAGGCCCGGATTCTGGTGGATGATCGTGAGGGCCGCGTAGTGGCCGGGCCTCAACCCCGAATCCCCCACCTTACGCGCGAAGGCCGCGAAGGAGGCTTCCTGTGCCAGGCGCAGGTGAAAGCCGAGCGTTTCCGCCAATGGGCCGAGCTTCACCGCGCCGTCATCCCCGGGCCTTGGGCCTTCCGGCTGCTCGCGGCCAGGTTTGGCCCGCCGTGCACGAGACAAAAGCGATGACTGGGCCACGAATGCTCCCTCCGACCGGTGCATTTCGCGTGCCCGGCTTTCACAGATAGTAGGATGCCAAACTATCTTGGCGCAAGCGGCAAAGCGCCGGGGCGGACATCCGCGCCAACCCTCATCTGCTGAATGAAAGAGAAAGGAGGCAGCGCCCGTCGATAAGGCTGTATCAGGCGATCAGCCTTATCGACGGGAGATCACCTGAACCGCCCTCAGCTTGTTCCCTGGACCAAGCCAGTAGCGGGTTCTTCGCCGGGAATGAACGCCAGCGTCGCGATGGATGTTCCAGCCGGTCAGGGAGCAGTGCCGTCTGAGCTGGCCGGCGACCTCAGCAACCAAGCGGCCTGCAGCGAGGGAGACCAGACGTTGCGACGCTCTAGCAGGCCCATCGCGGATCTACTCGCCGCCGGGAGGAAGCGCGCGCCATGGCGCGGAGAGATTCGTCGCCTGCCATCCGGCTGACGGCGGCAACTCACGCTCCGCCGGCATCCACACGCGCGCCGCGCAGGAAGATGGAGACAGCGGCGCTGATCCGCTGCCGCAACTCCTCCTCTGGAATCGCCGCGCGCAGTCCCAGCAAGGTCTCGTGGTGGAAGGCGCCCAGCGCCATGCCCACCAGCATGCGGGCCGCGTCGCTTTCCACGCCGAAATCGTATCTCCCCTCCTGCTGCAGGCGGTTGAGGTAAGATTCCAGCGCCAGCCGCGGCCGGATGGAGCGGTCCAGAGCCCCCTGCTGGCTGACGCTCTCGTTCCCCGCCTCGCTCATCACGATGCGGGTAAGAGCGAGCGATGTGTCGCGCAGCATGATCCGCGACATGTCGTAGAGAAAGCGCCGCAGCGCCTCGGCCTCCCCCAGCGTCGGGTCGATGCTGAGGTCGAGCATTTCCTGCCGTAGCTGGCGCAGGAGTTCGCCGAACAACGCCTCTTTCGAGCCGAAGAACTTGTAGATGGTCTTCTTCGAGCAGCCCGCCTCGCGCGCGATCACGTCCATCCGTGTCGCGTGGAAGCCATGCCCCAGGAATGATGCCTGGGCCCGCTCCAGAATCACCCGCTTCGTCGCGGGCGCCGCACAGGGCGTATCCTCGGCCGGGGGTTCAGCGGTGGTCATTCTTTGTCACACTCCAGCCAATGCTGCGCCGCAATAAGAGATTGACGTCAGAGCGGAAACGCGAGAGTTTCCGCAGCAATGGAAACCCACAAGTTTCCACTTTGTCAACATCTCTCAGGCCAGGTCACCATGTCCCGACTCAGCCACGAAGCACCTCTCCCCCGCCGCCGCCTGCTGGCGGCCGGCTCCTTGACGGTGCTCCCCTTCCTTACAGGCTGCGACGAAAAGGTGCAGGCGCAGACGCCCGCCGCCCAACCCTCGCCCACCGTGCTCGCCGTCACGCTCCAACCCCAGTCCGTTACGCTGGAGACAGTATTGCCCGGACGCACCGCCGCCTTCCAGACCGCCGAGATACGCCCGCAGGTCAGCGGCGTGGTGCGCGAGCGCCTGTTCCGGGAAGGCGAGCGGGTCCAGGCTGGCCAGGCGCTCTACCAGATCGACCCCGCGCCCTATGAGGCCTCGCTGGCCAGCGCGCAGGCCAATCTGGCCAAGGCGCAGGCCACGCTGGCCTCGGCGCGCGTCACCGCCAACCGCTACCGCCCGCTGGTGGCGCAGAACGCCGTCAGCCGCCTGGATTACGAGACCGCCGTCGCCACCCGGCAGGGTGCCGAGGCCGATGTCGCCGCCGCCAAGGCCGCCGTGGACACGGCGAGGATCAACCTGGACTACACCCGCGTCACCTCCCCCATCCCGGGCGCGACCAGCCGGTCCGCCGTCACGGTGGGCGCGTTGGTGACTGCCGACCAGACCACGGCGATGATGACGGTCACGCAGCTCGACCCCATCCATGTCGATGTCACCCAGCCCATGACCACGCTGCTGCGCCTACGGCGGGAGATGGCGGCGGGCAAGCTGAAGCGCGGCGACGCGGACCATGCCGAGGTGCGGCTGCTGCTGGAGGATGGCTCGGAATACCCGCTGGCAGGCAAGCTGCAATTCTCCGAGGTCACGGTCAGCACGGATACTAACACCGTCACCCTGCGGGCCGAGTTTCCCAACCCCGACGGCACGCTGATGCCCGGCATGTTCGTGCGCGCGCGGCTGGAGGAAGGCGAGGCGCAGGACGCGCTGCTGGTGCCGCAACAAGCCGTGACGCGCAACCAACGCGGCGAGGCAACGGCGCTGGTGGTGGCCCAGGATGGCACGGTGCAGACCCGCGTGCTGCGGACGGGCGCCGCCATCGGCAACAAGTGGCTGGTGCAATCCGGCCTGCAGCCGGGCGATCAGGTGATCGTCGAGGGCGTGCAACGCGTCCGCAACGGCGTGAAACCACAGGTAACGGCGATGACCGCCGCCGAGTTCGACAAGCGCGTGGCCGCCCAGGCCGCCACGGCGGCCGGCTGAGCGCGGCGCCATGGCACGCTTCTTCATCGACCGCCCGGTCTTCGCCTGGGTCATCGCCCTCGGCATCATGCTGATCGGCCTGATCACCCTGCGCGGCCTGCCGATCGCGCAATATCCCAACATCGCCCCGCCCGCGATCCAGATCTCGCTGAGCTATTCCGGCGCCTCCGCCGAGACGATGCAGAACACCGTCGTCCAGGTGATCGAGCAACAGATGACCGGCCTGGACGGGCTGCTCTACTTCAGCTCGGACAGCAACCGGGACGGCAGCGCCACCATCAAGCTGACCTTCGCCCAGGGCACGGACCCGGACATCGCCCAGGTGCAGGTGCAGAACAAGCTGGCCCTGGCCGAATCCCGCCTGCCGGAGACGGTGCGCAGCGCCGGCATCCGCGTCGCCAAGGCCAGCAACAACTTCCTGATGGTGGTCGGCTTCGTCTCCGCCGATGGCAGCATGACGAGTTCCGACATCGCGGACTTCGTCGCCTCCACGGTGCAGGACCCGCTGACGCGCACCACCGGCGTCGGCGACTACCAGCTCTTCGGCGCGCAATACGCGATGCGCATCTGGCTCGACCCGGACAAGCTGAATGCCTACGGGCTGATGCCGTCCGACATCAGCGCCGCCATCACCGCGCAGAACGTGCAGATCGCCTCCGGCGAGCTGGGTGCGCGCCCCGCCGTGCCGGGGCAGCGGCTGACCGCCACGCTGGTCGGCCCCTCCTACCTCACCACGCCGGAACAGTTCGGCGCCATTCTGCTGAAGGTGAAGACCGACGGCTCCCAGGTGCGCCTGCGCGACGTGGCCACGGTGGAGCTGAACGGCCAGAGCTTCAGCATCACCAGCCAGTATAACGGCAAGCCCACCGCAGGCCTTGGCATCCAGCTCGCCAGCGGTGCCAATGCGGTCTCCACCGCCGCCGCCGTGCGCGAGACGCTCGCGCGGTTGCAGCCGAGCTTCCCGTCATCGTTGCAGGTCGTCTATCCCTACGACACCACGCCCTTCGTGCAGATCTCCATCCATGAGGTGGTGAAGGCGCTGATCGAGGCAATGATCCTCGTCTTCGTGGTGATGTTCGTCTTCCTGCAGAATTTCCGCGCGACGCTGGTGCCCACCCTGGCCATTCCCGTCGTGCTGCTCGGCACCTTCGCCGTGCTCTCCTTCGCCGGCTATTCCATCAACACCCTCACCATGTTCGGCATGGTGCTGGCCATCGGCCTGCTGGTGGATGACGCCATCGTCGTGGTCGAGAATGTCGAGCGCGTGATGGAGCAGGAGGGGCTTTCCCCGCTGGAAGCCACGCGCAAGTCGATGGACCAGATCTCTGGCGCGCTGGTCGGCATTGCCCTGGTGCTCTCGGCCGTGTTCCTGCCGATGTTCTTCTTCGCCGGCTCCTCCGGCGTCATCTACCGGCAGTTCTCGCTGACCATCGTCACCGCCATGACGCTCTCCGTCATCGTCGCGCTGGTCTTTACCCCCGCCCTCTGCGCCACGTTGTTGAAGCGGCCGAAGCATGGCGAGAAGCGCGGCTTCTTCGGCTGGTTCAACCGGAATTTCGACCGCACGAGCCGCGCCTATGTCGGCGGCGTCGGCTTCATGGCACGGCGCGCGCTGCGCTTCATGCTGGTCTATGCCGTCATCGCCGGCGCCATGGGCGTGCTCTACACCCGCCTGCCTTCCTCCTTCCTGCCGGCGGAGGATCAGGGGCTGATGTTCGTGCAGATTACCGCGCCGCCGGGTGCGACGACCGAGCGCACGCAGCAGGCCGTCAACGCCGTCAACCAATACCTGCTGAACGAGGAGAAGGAGAATGTCGCCTCCGTCATGGCCGTCTCCGGCTTCAGCTTTGGCGGGCGCGGCCAGGCCTCGGCCATGGCCTTCGTGCGGCTGAAGGACTGGGAGGAACGCACCGATGCGGCCAGCGCCGTCAGCGCCATCGCCGGCCGGTTAATGCGCCATTTCTCGACCTATCCGGACGCGCAGATCTTCGCCTTCTCGCCCCCCGCCGTGCCGGAACTCGGCAATGCGACGGGCTTCGACATGCAGTTGCTCGACCAGGGCGGGCTGGGCCATGCGGCGCTGACCGCCGCGCGCAACCAGCTGTTGCAGGCCGCCAGCCAGAGCCCGGTGCTGGTCGGCGTGCGCCCCAATACGCTGGATGACGAGCCGCAATACCACCTGGTCGTGGATTGGGAACGCGCCAGCGCGCTGGGCCTGTCCGTCAGCGACATCACCAACACCCTCTCCGCCGCTTTCGGCTCCAGCTACGTCAACGACTTCCTGGACCGGGGCCGGGTGAAGCGCGTCTACATGCAGGGCGTCGCTTCCTCCCGCATGTCGCCGGAGGATTTCAACAAGTGGCATGTGCGCAACAGCGCGGGCGAGATGGTGCCGTTCAGCGCCTTCTCCTCCGCCCAGTGGGAAGTCGGGCCGCCAAAGCTCTCCCGCTACAACGGCACGGCCTCGGTCGAGATCCTGGGCGATGCCGCGCCCGGCCACAGCACCGGCGCCGCCATGGCGGAGATGGAGCGCCTGGCCGCGCAACTACCCACCGGCATCGGCATCGACTGGACCGGCCTGTCCTACGAGGAACGCGCTTCCGGCTCCCAGGCCATGGCGCTCTATGCTATCTCGCTGATCGTCGTCTTCCTGTGCCTGGCGGCCTTGTATGAAAGCTGGGCCATCCCGGTCTCCGTCATGCTGGTGGTGCCGCTCGGCGTGTTCGGCGCCGTGCTGGCCACGCTGCTGCGCGGCATGTCCAACGACGTGTATTTCCAGGTGGGGCTGCTGACGACCATCGGCCTTTCCGCCAAGAACGCCATCCTGATCGTCGAATTCGCCAAGGAGCATTTCGAGGCGGGCGAGAGCCTGCTCGACTCCGCCCTGCACGCGGCGAAGGAGCGGCTGCGGCCGATCCTGATGACATCGCTGGCCTTCGTGCTGGGCGTGGTGCCGCTGGCCATCGCCACGGGTGCCGGCGCGGGCGGCCGCACGGCCATCGGCACCGGCATCATCGGCGGCGTCGTCGCCGGCACGGTGCTGGCGGTGTTCTTTGTCCCTCTCTTCTTCATCCTGGTGCTGAAGCTGTTCCGCACCCGCCGCCGCAGCGAGGCCCGCGCCGCCGAAGCCACGCCGCCGCAGGCGCTGGAGCATCGTCCATGAGCCGTTCCCTTCTCTCCCTCAGCCTCGGCGCCCTGCTGCTGGCCGGCTGCTCGCTGGAGCCGGATTACGTCCGCCCCGCCTCCTCCGTGCCCGCCGCCTGGCCCACCGGAGCCGCCTATGCCGCGCAACAGGCCAGCGGCCGCGATGCCGACGCCATCGGCTGGCGGGAGTTCTTCACCGACCCTGGCCTGCGCCGGCTGATCGGCATCGCGCTGGAGAACAACCGCGACCTCCGCGTCTCCACGCTGAATGTCGCGGCGGCGGAGGCGCAGTACCGCTCCACACGCGGCGGCCTGTTCCCCGCCATCGGCGGCACGGGGGATGCCACCTATGGCCAGACCCCGGCGGACCTGACCTCGGCCGGCAACCGCACCGCCCCCGTCACCTCCCGGACCTTCAGCGCGGGGGTCGGCTTCACGGCCTTCGAGCTGGATCTGTTCGGCCGGGTCCGCAGCCAGACCCGCTCCGCTTTTGAGGCGATGCTCTCCCAGGAGGAGACGCGACGGGCGGCGCAGATCAGCCTGATCGGGCAGGTGGCCGATGCCTACCTGACCCTGCTGGCCGACCGCGCGCTGCTGAGGCTGACGGAGCAGACCCTGGCCAGCCAGCAGGAATCCTTCCGCCTCACCCAGGCGACGATGACCGGCGGCACCGCCACGGCGCTGACGCTGCGGCAGGCGCAGACCTCGGTGGAAACGGCACGGGCCAACCTGGCCCAGTACACGCGCCAGGTGGCGCAGGATGAGAACGCGCTGGCGCTGCTGCTGGGCCAGCCGGTGCCGGCGGATCTGCCGCGCGCGGCCGAACTCTCCCCCGCGCTGATGATGGCGGATGTGCCGGCGGGCCTGTCCTCCGACGTGCTGCTGCGGCGGCCGGATGTGCTGGCGGCGGAACACCTGCTGATGGCGGCCAATGCTGATATTGGCGCGGCGCGGGCGGCGTTCTTCCCCAGCGTGACGCTGACGGGCAGCTACGGTACGGCGGGGGCCGCCTTCTCCCGCCTGTTCCAGCCGAATTCGGGGCAGTGGACCTTCAGCCCCGGCATCACCATCCCGATCTTCAGCGGCGGCACCAACCAGGCCAATCTGGACTACGCCAAGCTGCAACAACGGATCGAGGTGGCGACCTATGAGAAGGCCATCCAGACCGCCTTCCGCGAGACCGCCGACGCGCTGGCAGCGCGTGGCACCTATGGAGACCAGCTCCAGGCGCAGCAATCGCTGACCGAGGCCTATGCGGACAGCTACCGGCTGGCGCAGCTCCGCTTCCGCAGCGGCGTGGACAGCTTCCTGACCGTGCTGGACTCGCAGCGGGAACTGTACAGCGCCCAGCAATCGCTGATCACCTTGCAGCGGGACCTGCTTTCCGCCCGCGTCACGCTGTTCAAGGTGCTGGGCGGCGGCGCGCGGTAGCGAGGTGGCGGGCGCCGCCAGGAGGCGGCGCCGTCAGCACCAGACCAGTTCGAGCAGCGACACCATCCAGCCAATGACGACCAACAGGCCGCCTAGCATGATGAGGAACAGGCCGAAAACGTATTTCAGCGTGGAAACGCCGTAGTCGATCAACCGCCAACCGAATGTCACGGTGTCCCGGCCCTGGCGGCAGCTTTTTTCGCCAGGGCTGGCGGGCTGCTCGCGCGCTGTCCAGGCCGGCAATTCCATGGCCGGGCCCCGCGTCGTCACGGCCATGTTCTGGCTCTGGAATGCCCGCGCCGTCGCGGGGCCGCCTCCCGCCGGGCCGAGCAGCATCAGGCTCAGGAGGCTCACCAGGAAGGGGCGAGCTTTCAAACGCCGCTGGATATGCAATCGAGGTTTCTCAATCTGGTCTGCTGCCTGAAGTGGGCCGGGAAAGGCGAAGGTTCCGAAGCCATCCGGCACCCGGCGCCTGCTCCGCCTGGGCAGGCGGCCTGATAGGGCCACCGGCTATCCGCTGCCAGCCGCCGCACGGCATGGCGGCGTTGCGCGCCAGCCCTGGCCCGCGGTCTGGGCTCCGGTGGAGAGAAGGCCTGGATGGGCGCGAGGGCGGCTGCCGGACGGGCCCGGCGTGCCCCTTCCAATCTCGTTGACAAGCGCGGAATCGCGGACCACTATTTTCCAATATCAATTATTGCTATTCGATATTAATCGATCCGCGCCCTCGGCGCCCCCATGGCTTGCAGGGAGAGCAGCACATGACCGACTTCGTCCTGGTCCGCGTCGAAGGCCGCACGTCCATCCTGACACTGAACCGGCCCGAGGTACTCAACGCCTGGCACGCGCCCATGCGCGCCCAGCTGGTGGAGCGCCTGGACGCCGCCGAGGCTGACCCGGCCATCGGCGCCATCGTGCTGACGGGCGCGGGCCAGCGCGCCTTCGGCGCCGGCCAGGACCTGAACGAGACCAAGACCTTCGACGCCGACCGGGCCGAGGACTGGATGGGCGAGTGGGAGCGGCTCTATGACCGGCTCCGCTCCCTCTCCAAGCCGCTGGTGATCGCCCTGAACGGCGTGGCCGCCGGCTCCGCCTTCCAGGTCGCGCTGCTGGGCGACATCCGCATCGGGCATCCTGGCGTGACGATGGGCCAGCCGGAGATCAATTCCGGCATCGCCAGCGTCACCGGCCCCTGGATCATGAAGGAAATGCTCGGCCTGGCCCGCACCACCGAGCTGACCCTGACGGGGCGGATGATGGATGCGCAGGAGTGCCACGCCATCGGCCTGATTTCCCGCCTTGTGCCGCAGGACCAGGTGCTGCCGGCGGCCCTGGCCCTGGCCAATGAACTGGCGGCCAAGCCGCCCGTCGCCATGCGGCTGAACAAGGCCCGCTTCCGCGAGGTGACGGAGGCGGGCTTCCGCGAATGCATCGCCGCCGGCATCCGCAACCAGCGGGAGGCCTATGCCACCGGCGAGCCGGCGCGGATGATGGAAGAGTTCCTGGCCAAGCGCGCCGCCCGGAAGGCCGGCTGAGCGCCATGCCGGACCTGACCACTGCCCTCTCCCTGCGCGACGAGGCCGCCCGCCTGCTGGCCGGCTTCGGCGTGGCGCCCCAGGCCTGGCAGGGCGGCACGCGCGCCGTGCGCTCGCCCATCAGTGGCGAGGAGATCGCCAAGGTCGCCGATACCACGCCGGCGGAAGCCGAAAGCGCCATCGCCCGTGCCGCCGCGGCCTTCGAGATATGGAGGCAGGTGCCGGCCCCGCGCCGTGGCGAGCTGGTCCGCCTGCTGGGCGAGGAACTGCGGGCCAACAAGGCCGCGCTCGGCCGGCTGGTGACGCTGGAGGCCGGCAAGGTGCTCTCGGAAGGCGAGGGCGAGGTGCAGGAGATGATCGACATCTGCGACTTCGCGGTCGGTCTCTCCCGCCAGCTCCATGGCCTGGTCATCGCCAGCGAGCGGTCTGATCACCGCATGATGGAGCAGTGGCACCCGATGGGGCCGGTGGCCATTATCACCGCCTTCAACTTCCCCGTCGCCGTGTGGTCCTGGAACGCCGCGCTGGCGCTCGTCTGCGGCAACCCGGTGCTGTGGAAACCGTCCGAGAAAACGCCATTGACCGCCCTGGCCACGCAAGCACTGTTCCTTCGCGCCGCGGCGCGGTTTGGCGAGGTTCCAGAACAACTCTCGCAAGTCTTGCTGGGCGGACGCGAAGTAGGCGAGGCGCTGGTGGAGGACCGCCGCGTCGCCATCGTCTCTGCCACGGGCTCCACCGCCATGGGGCGCAAGGTGGGAGAGCGAGTGGCCGCCCGCTTCGGCCGCAGCATCCTGGAACTGGGCGGCAACAACGCCAGCATCGTGGCGCCGACGGCGGATCTGGACCTCACGCTGCGCGCCGTCGCCTTCGGTGCCATGGGCACGGCTGGGCAACGCTGCACCACCCTGCGGCGGCTGATCGTGCATGAGGGCGTCTATGACGCACTCATTCCCCGGCTGAAACGCGTCTATGCCGGCGTTTCCGTTGGCAATCCGTTGGGCAGCGACGTGCTGGTCGGGCCGCTGATCGATGGTGCCGCCTTTGCCAGCATGGAAAAGGCGCTGTCCGCCGCGCGCGCAGCAGGCGGCGTGGTGCAGGGCGGCGAGCGGATGGCGGTACCGGGCTGCGACCGTGCATTCTATGTGCGCCCCGCTTTGGTCGAGATGCCGCGGCAGACCGGGCCAGTGCTGGACGAAACCTTCGCGCCTATCCTCTACGTGTTGAAATACGCGACACTGGAGGAGGCCATCGCCCTGCAGAACGGCGTGCCGCAAGGCCTCTCCTCCTCGATTTTCACGAATGATCTGCGGGAGGCAGAGAGCTTCCTCTCCGCCGCCGGCTCCGATTGCGGCATCGCCAATGTGAATATGGGTCCCTCGGGCGCCGAGATCGGCGGTGCCTTTGGCGGCGAGAAGGAAACGGGTGGCGGGCGCGAAAGCGGCTCCGACGCCTGGAAGGGTTACATGCGCCGCATGACCAGCGCCATCAATTACGGCCGCGGCATGCCGCTGGCGCAGGGCGTGCGATTCGACGTCGCCGGCTGAGCGCGTAAGCCCCTCAGCCCGGCGGCTGAGGAGGCCTTCGCAGATATAGAATAATAAAAACGGCAGAAAAATCCTGCCGAAGCTGCGCACAGGGATGCAGGAGATGGTGCCGGGATGAGTACCGCGATCCTCGCCGAGGCGATGGCAGGGCTGGAGCTGCCGGATGTTCCGGAGAATGTCCGGCAGGCCGCCAAATATGTCCTGCTGGACAGCATTGCCTGCATCATTGCCGCCCGCGATACGGAAATGGCACCCATCGTCGCGGCCGCCGCCGGCCTGCTTGGTCCCGAGGCCGGCGATGCCTATAGCCATGCGCGCCTCGCCGATTGCATGGATTTCAATGAGGGTTATGCCGGTGCGCATTTCGGCTGCGGCGCCGTGGGCGCGCTGCTGGCCCTGGCGGCGCATCGGCCAATGGATGGCGCCACGGCCCTGGCTGCCCTGGTCGCCGGCTTCGAGACCGGTGCACGCATCACTCAGGCTATCGGCCCCTATTATGTCGACGGTCCCGATGGGCGGCCTGTCTTCGCCCCGGTCTGGGGCATCGCGACACAGGTGGCCTATGCCAGCGTGGCCACCACAGCGCGGGCCCTGGGCCTCGATGCGGCGGTGACGGCACGGGCCTATGACCTCGCCGGCAGCAACTCCTCCCTGCCCATCGGCGGCGCCTGGAGTGCCGCCATCGATCTGCCCAACACCAAGTACTGCGATGCGGGCTGGGGCGCCCTGACCGGGCTGTTCGCCGCGCTCTCGGCCCAGGCAGGCTCCACGCCGGTCGAGGGCCTGCTCTCCGGGCCGAACAGCCTCTTCGCCATGCTGGGCGCGCCCAATGCCGACCCATCCCTGGCCATCGCCGAGCTCGGCGCGGCCTGGCACCTGACCGCCGCGCGTTTCAAGAGCTGGCCGTGCTGCGGGCTGATCTCCGGCGGCATGGCAGCGCTGAAAGGTCTTGTAGAGGCCGAAGGGCTGTCCCCCGCCGATATCGAGGCGATGGTGGTGGAGGTTGTGCCCGCTATTGCCCTGCCCCGCTTCGCCAATATCGCTCCTGCGACCTTCGTCGCCCGCCAGTTCAGCTTACCGCACGCGGCGGCCATGCTGCTGCTGGACCTGCCACCCAGCGCCGCCTGGCTGTCCCCGCAAGTGGCCGCGCATCCAGTCACACGGTCCCTGCGTGAAAAGATCGCCCTGCGCGTCTACGAAGGTGAGGAGGACCTCGCCACGCGGCCCTGTGCCGTGCAGGCCCGGGCGAATGGCCGCATCTATGCGGCTGGGCCGGGCGATGTCGCGCCGCCACCCTCGGCCTTCTTCGACGAGCAGGCCGTGTTGCGAAAGTTCCGTGCGCTGGTTGAGCCGGATACGGGCGAGGCCATCATTGTCGCCGTCATGGCCATCGAATCCCGGCCCGATCTGCGCCCGCTGGCTGCAGCCATCGCCGCCGCCCGCCCCTGCCCTTCTTTGCCCGCCGCGCTCGCGAGGCTCGACGCCCTGATACCCGCCTGAACCCCGCCAGCGACCTCCAGGAGGATTGCCATGCAGAGACGTTCGGTTCTGATGCTCGGTGCTTCGATGGCGGTTCTGCCGCGCTGGTCAGCGGCGGCGGGTACGCGCAAGCTCTCGATGGCGCTGACCGCCGCGCCCGCTTCGCTCGACCCGCATTACCATGACAGCTTCACCAGCACGCAGGCGTTGCTGCAAATCTACAGCCAGCTCCGCGTGCAGGACGCCACCAGCGCGCTGCGGCCCGGCCTCGCCACAGCTTGTACTGCGCTGGACGATACCACCTGGGAGCTGACGCTGCGCCAGGGCGTGCTGTTCCACGATGGCACGCCCTTCGAGGCCGAGGATATCCCATTCTCTTTCGACCGGGTGAGGAAGCTGACACCGACCCTCAGCAGCTTCCAGGCGAATATCCGCGATATCGAGGCAGTGGACATCGTGAACCCGGCGACGGTGCGCATCCGTCTCAAGAGCCCGGATCCGCTATTTGAATACAAGCTCGGCCAGGTCTGCATGCTGTCCCGCCGCCTGCATGCCGAGGCAGCGACGCGCGACTTCACATCGGGCCGCCTGGCCATCGGCACCGGTGCCTACAAGGTCAAACGCTACAGCGTCGGTGAGCGCCTGGAGCTGGAACGCAACGACACCTTCTGGGGCGGCACGCCGGATTGGCAGAGCGTGTCCATCCGCTATGTCAGCGACTCCGGCGCGCGCATCGCCGCGCTGCGCAGTGGTGACGTGGACCTGATCGACGGCGTCGCGGTGCAAGAAGTCGCGGGCCTGAAGCAGGAACCATCATTCTCCGTCTTCACCTCGCCCGCCTTCATGACGGCCTATCTTACGCCGGATACGGCGCGGGCGCAGAGCCCCTTCGTCACCGGTAATGATGGCCAGAAGCTGCCGCGCAATCCGCTGGCCGATGCGCATGTCCGCCAGGCGCTTTCCCTCTCCCTCAACCGCGCCGCGATGGTGGAACGGCTGATGCTGGGACAGGCGCTGTTGCCGGACCAGTTCGTCGGGCCCGCTGCCGCGGACCGGGCTGAGGGCATGCCAAAGCTGGGCTACGACGTCACCGAGGCGAAGCGCCTGCTGGAGCAGGCTGGCTATCCGGAGGGCTTCCGACTGACCATCCATGGCCCGGCGGGCTACTTCAATAACGATGTCGCAGTGCTGCAGGCCGTGGCGCAGGCCTTCACCCGCATCGGCATCCGCACGCAGGTTGAAACCATGCCGAACGCCATGTTCGCCACCCGCGCCGCGAACAAGGACTTCTCGCTCTACATGAACGCCTTCAACGGGGCCTTCGCGCTGATTGCCTTGCGCTATCTGGCCATGGCCCCCAACCGGGAGACCGGCAATGGCAGTTCCAACCGCCTCAACTATAACAATCCGCGCCTGGAGGCCGCGATGCAGCAGGCACTCCGCACCATGGATGCCGGCAAGCGCCGTGCGCTGACCGACGAAGCCTCCAGGCTGCTGATGGAAGATATGGGCCACATCCCCCTCTTCTACGGCGTGAACAGCTGGGCTGGCCGCAAGGCGCAGGTCCGGTACGAAGCCAACCCTATGGGCCGCACCAGCGCCTTCATGGCGAAGCCGGTGGGCTGAGATCATCATGACATTGCTTCCTGCCTTGCAAGCCTCGGCCAAGGCCGAGATCGCCCGTATCGCCGCCTTTGCCGAGGGCGAAACCGGCGTCGCCGCGCTGCACATGGAAACCGGCGAAGCCATCGGCTTTGGCGAGCATGGCCGCTACCCGCCCGGCAGTTCCATCAAAATGGCCCTGGTGCTCTGCATCTTCGCCATGGTGGACCGAGGCGAGCTGAGCCTCGACGACATGATCGAGGTCGATGATGTGGAAATGACCTCTTCCGGTCCGCTGGGTGGCGAGTTCGTGCATGCCGGCGTGGCGCTATCGCTGATCAACCTCATCGAGGTCACCATCACCCGTAGCGACAACACGGCGACGGATGTACTGTTCCGCCTGGCGGGCGGCCCCGCCGCCGTCCAGGCATGGCTGCGGGACATTGGCATCGACGACTTCGACGTCACCCTGTCGATGCGCGAGGCGCTGTGCGTTATGCACGAATTGTCTCTGCCGCCGTCCGATGTCTCCATCCGCACCCTGCTGCGCGACCAACCTCCCGAGGTAATGGACGCACGCGAGCGCACCCATGGCCCCGGCTTTGACTACCAGCTCAGCGTGCGCGACCATTGCACGCCGCTGGCCATGCTGGAATTGCTGCGGCGCCTGTACCAATTGGATGGCGTCTCCGCTCGCACGCGTGAGCTGCTGTTGCCCATCATGCAGCGCACGCCCAGCTTCAACCGCATCCGCGCCCGGCTGCCTAAAGGTGTGGTGGGGGGCACGAAGCCCGGCTCCGGCTCCGGTACCTGCTCGGATGTGGGCTTCATCACCTTGCCCGTTGGGCGCGGGACCTTCGCGATTTCGGTGCAGGTCAAGGCATCTCCACGCAGCATGGCTGAACGGGAAGTCGTAGTCGCCGACATCACCCGCCTCATCTACGATTATTTTCTGCTGATCACGTCGCCGGAGGCCGCCTGATGCCTTCCGCTCCGATCGCCGAGATCGCCTCGGCCCTTGACGAGATCACCCAGGCGCAGCCTTTCACGACCAGCTGGCACCTGCATGATCTGACCACCGGCGCGGCGGCCGACCGGCGTGGTGATATCCCTACCCCCTCCGCCAGCACGCGCAAAATCGCCTTCATGATGGCGGCGCTGCGTGCGGTGCATGAAGGCCGCCTGAGCCTGGACCAGAAGCTGGTGGCCGGCCCGCACCTGATGGAGGGCGTGCCATCCGGCGTGCTCAACTACATGACGCCTGGATTTACGCTGACGCTGCGGGACGTGATCGTGCAGATGATCATCTGTAGCGACAATGTCTGCACCGGACTGCTCGGCGAAATCATGACCGTGGCCGAACTACAGGATTTCTGCACACGCGCCGGCATGGTCAACACCACCATCAACCATGTCGTTCCGCCCCGCGACATGCCGATGGATGCGGAGTTCGATTTCGTCGCGCAGACCACGCCCAATGACCAGGGGCTGTTGATGCGCCTGATCCTGGAAGGCAGCAGCGGCGCCGCGGCCGCCGCGCGCCTTGGCGTGACGCCAGAGCTGTGCCGCCTGGCGCTGGATATTCTGAGTTGGCAGATGCTGCGCGGCAGCATTCCCTTCTTTCTGCCCCAGGGCGCCAAGGTTGCCAACAAGACTGGCACCGGCAGGAACGGTAGAATGGATGTCGGGTTGGTCTATCGGGACGACCGGCCGTTGTTCATTATCGCGGGTTACACGCATAATGTGCCGGCATCGATGCCAGACGGGATGCCGGGTCTCAGCACGGCCGCGCTTACCCTAGCGCGCATCACCCGCGCGGCCTGGGACCGGATTGGCTGAAAGGGAAGACCGAGGGAATTCTCCCCCGCCTTACTCTGATCCTCCAACAAACTGCTTCGCCCCCTGAGAAAGCCCACCCGAGGCAAAATTCTCCGCATGGGCGCGGTGGGCCTGCGCCACCATCTCGTCGAATTGCGGCTGACTCATCTGGCGCCACCAGCTTTTGGTCAGCCGTACGCCGAGCGGGGCGCGGGTGGCGGCCTCGGCGGCCAGCGTCGTGATCCGGCTATCCATTTCCGCGTCCGGATGAACCTCGGTCAGCAGACCGCAACGGAGCGCCTCCCCGGCCGGAATGAAGTCCGCCATCATCACAAGGCGCTTCATCACCGTCTCGCCAACGATGGGCAGCAGAAGGGCGCTGCCCATGATAGCGGCGGAGCCGACGGCGAACTCGGTCATGCCGCATCGTGTATCCGCTGCCGCGATGCGCAAGTCACAGAGCAGGGCAAGTTGCAGCCCTGCGCCGGCGACATGGCCATGCAGGGCGGCGATCAATGGCTTCCCTAAACTCCGTATCGCCGCATACAGCGCTGCGTATTCGTCGATGCGCCTGGCGGCGCCCGCGGCATCGAAGCGGGCGCTCTCCTTCTGGTCCTGCCCGGCGCAGAAACTTCGGCCAGCGCCACGCAGCACGACGGCGCGCACGGCCGCATCGGCATTAAGGCGCCGGAAGGCCTCGGTCAGGCCGCGGCGCTGCGCACTGTTCAAGGCATTCAATACGGCGGGCCGGTTGAGTGTCAGTGTCGCCACGCCGTCAGCCAAGTCACAGAGCAGGATGGCGTCCTCGTCCGGCATGTCCGTCTCCATTTCCAGGCAGTGACGTTCCGGTGAAGGATCGTGATTGACGCACCGGGGCAGGCCTGTATGATTTCGATATTAAAGATTGAAATACAATAATCCGGCAAACGCAAGCCGGCACATGGAGAGTTGCTTCACGCCTGACGCTGACTGACAGCGATGGAGAAAGACGCAATGTTCCCCCGCTTCCTCACCGGCTGCATCGCGGCATTTGGGCTGGCTGCTGCCGCCCTGGCCGCGCCCGCGGATGCCCAATCGCTCCGCATGGGTCTCGGCGCGCCGATCACGACGCTTGACCCGCATTTCTACAACACTTCCCCGAACAACGTGGCTGCCTTCCACGTCTTCGACCGTCTTTCCCAGCGCTCACCAGAAGGGCGGGTACTGCCGGGTCTGGCGACGGAATGGCACCCGATTTCGGACACGACCTGGGAGTTCACGCTACGGGAAGGCGTGACCTGGCATGACGGCCGCCCCTTCACCGCGGAGGATGTCGCCTTCACATTGGAGCGGGCGAAGAACGTCCCGAACAATTTGGGCGGCTTTGAGAGCCTTTTGCGCCCGATCAGCAAGATTGAGATCCTCAGCCCGCATAAGGTACGGCTGACGACGGCCACGCCGACTCCGAACCTGCCGGGCGACCTGTCCTTCATCGCCATCGTCTCCGCCCATGTCGGCCGCAACGCCACCACGGCGGATTACAATGCCGGTCGCGCCAGCATCGGCACTGGTCCGTACCGCTTCGTCAGCTTCACCTCGGGTGAACGCCTCGTCCTGGCTCGCAACGATGCCTGGTGGGGACCGAAGCCGGAATGGGAGAATGTGACGGTCCGCATCGTCACCAACATCGCCGCGCGCACTGCGACCCTGCTGGCCGGCGACCTCGACATGGTCGAAGCGCCCTCAGCCTCCGACCTGCCGCGCCTGCGTGGCGATGGGCGGGTGTCCGTCTTCGCTGTTCCTGGCGGGAGGGTTGCCTATGTGAACCCCATTTACCAGCAAGGCGAAGGGGCGGAACCGATCACGGATCGTGAAGGCAAGCCTCTGGCCAGCAACCCGCTGCGCATCCTGAAAGTGCGGCAGGCGCTTTCCATGGCCATCAACCGCGAGGCCATCGCCGAACGCGTTCTGATGGGCACCGGTGTCGCGACCGGCCAGTGGCTGCCGCCGGGTTCCTACTCCTATGCCAATGATATCCCGGTACCGAAATACGACCCCGCAGCGGCAAAGGCCCTGCTGGCTGAAGCAGGCTTCCCCAATGGCTTCCGCATCACCCTCAGCACCGCCAATGATCGCACCGCCTATGCCGTGGAAATTGTCCAGGCCATCGCGCAAATGTGGAGCCGCATCGGCGTGGAAACGCAGGTCGAGGGCATCCCCTTCGCCGTCTACTCGCCCCGCGGGGCGCGCCGGCAGTTCCAGGCCTATTTCGGTAGTCTTGGCAACCCGTCCATGGAAGCCGGCCTGCTGCTGCGCAACCTGCTGATGACGGTGAATCCCGAGACGGGTGCAGGCACCTACAACTGGAGCCGCTATTCCAACGCGGCGCTCGATGAGCAGATCGCCAAGGCGCTGTCCACTGTGGACGACGCGGCGCGGGAAAGGCTGCTGATCCAGGCGGAGCATATGGCGCTGAGCGATGTGGCCTTCCTGCCCATCTACCAGTTTCAGAACATCTGGGCCGTCCGCAAGGGGCTTCGCTACGAGGCCCGGGCGGATGAGCTGAGCTTCGCCATGGGTGTCCACAGCGTCAGGTGAGGACGAGCATGTCTGATATCCTCCTACAGCGACACGGCGACGCGCTGGCGGTCGTTACCATCAACCGCCCCTCCCGGCGCAACGCCCTGAACGGGGAAGCCTGGCGCGACCTAGGCCAGATTTTCGTTCGCTTGCGGGAGGATACCGCGCTTCGTGCCATCATCCTGACGGGCGCTGGCGGCGCCTTCTGCGCCGGCGACGACATTATGGCCTTCGCCGCCGTGCGCGACGATGCGCCTGCGCGGCAGGCTTACTGGGACCACATCATGACCTGCTACACGGCAGTCTCCGCTTCGCGCGTGCCGGTCATCGCCGCGGTCAGCGGGCCATGCGTCGGCGGCGGCTGCACATTGGCGCTTCGCTGCGACTTCCGCATCGCCGATGCCACGGCGCGCTTCGGTGTACCGCCAGCCAAGCTCGGACTGGTCTATCCGGCGGACAGCACGCAACTGCTAGTCTCTGCCGCCGGCATCTCCATGGCCAAGCGCATGCTCTATACGGGCGTGTTGATCGACGCCGGGGAAGCCAAATCCTGCGGCCTCGTGACAGAATTGGCCGAGAATGCGCTGGCGGCCGCCACGGCCTTCGCACAGCCCATGCTGGCCAGTGCGCCGCTGTCCATCGCCGCCGCCAAACTGGCTTGCGATGCCGCTATGGCCGGCCGCATCGCCGAAGTGACCGATGAGGTCATGGAGATGTCCCGCCGCGCCGATGCTAGCGAGGATTACCGCGAGGGCACCCGCGCATTTGCCGAGAAGCGCGCTCCTTGCTTCCTGGGCCGCTGAGATGCAAACCATGTTCGAAGCCGCGCGACAGAACGCTTATGCCGCCTTCGCCGCCCGCTTTCCCGCCAACGGCAGTCGCCTTTTCATCGAAAACTCCGACGGCCGCCGTGTCACTTATGCGGAACTCGCCAGCACCACTGCGCGCATGGCCAACCTGCTGCGTGGCCTTGGCATTGCGGCCGGCGACCGCATCGCCGGCATCCTGGACAAATCGCCAGAAGCTATCCTGCTGTATCTCGCTTCCTGCCGGATCGGTGCCGTCTATGTACCGATCCATATTGACCTGACGCCGCCGGAGATCGACTACATCCTTGCCGATGCCGAGCCGCGTCTACTGGTCTGCCGCCCGGATCTGGCGCCGCGCCTGCAGGCCTGGGCTGCGGCGGGGCCACGCCATCTGCTGACCCTTGATGCCGCCGGCCACGGTTCTTTCCCCGATGCCTGCGCGGCCCAGCCTGATGCGGCGCCGATTGCCCTGGGCACGGCGGAGGACCCGAATGCCATTGTCTATACCTCCGGCACCACGGGCAAGCCCAAGGGCGCCATCATGACGAATGGCCTCGTCATCTGGAACGCCCTGGCGCTGGCGGAGCGCTGGCACATTACTCAGAACGACGTGCTGCTGCATGCCAACCCGATGGCCTTCGGGCTGTTCGGCACCACCACGCCCATCCTTGCCGCCGGCGGCCAGCTAAAGCTGCTGCCGAAGTTCCAGGTGGATGATGTGGTGGCGGCTTTGCCCGGCGCCACCATGTTCGCGGGCGTGCCGACCTACTACGCACGGCTGCTGTCGCATCCGGGCTTCACGCGGGATCTTTGCGGGGGGATGCGCCTGTTCCTCACCGGCTCCGCCCCCATGCGGGGCGATCTGTTCGACAGCTTCGCCGCCCATACCGGCCATCAGCTGCTCGACCGCTATGGCATGACGGAGGCGCTAATTATCACCTCCATGCCAGTGGATGCGGCACGACGCCCGGATACCTCCGGCACGCCGCTCTCCGGCGCGCGGCTACGCGTGGTGGATGCGGAAGGCGCGCCGGTGCCGCCCAATACGGTGGGCTCCATCGAGTTGCAGCAGCCCTTCTTCTTTGGTGGCTACTGGCGCGCGCCGGGAAAGACGCAGGATGCCTTTCGTCCCGATGGCTGGTTCATCACCGGCGATTTCGGCCGGGTGGATGAGGCGGGCTACCTCAGCGTATTGGGGCGCGGCGTCGACCTCATCATCACCGGCGGGCTGAACGTCTATCCGAAGGAGGTGGAAGCCTGCCTCAACGCCTTGCCGGGGGTGGTGGAGTCCGCCGTCATCGGCGTCCCGCACGCCGATTTCGGGGAGGCGGTGGTGGCCGTGGTGCAGCTTGCCCCTGGCGCCGAGTTCTCCGCTACCGCGGCGCAGGCTGCTCTTACCCGGGGCCTCGCGAAGTACAAGGTGCCCAAGCACATCGCCATGGTGGCGGAGATGCCCCGCAATACCCTCGGCAAGATCCAGAAGAACCTGCTGAAGGCCCAGTTCCAGAACCTGTTCGCAACGACGCCATGACCATCATGCCCGATATGCTGCGTGCCAATGCCGAGGCGGAGATTCGCCGCATTGCCGCCTATTGCCAGGGCGAGGTCGGCATCGCCGCGCGCCATCTCGGCACGGGCGCCGAGCTTTCGGTGCAAGGCGAAGCCCGCTTCCCCATGGCCAGCACCATCAAGATGACGCTGGTACTCACCATCCTCGACCTGGCGCGCCAGGGGCGGCTGGCCCTCACCGACATGGTCTCCATCCGCCCCGAGGAGATGACGCCGCTTGGCCCGCTGGGCGGCGAGTTTCCGCATGATGGCATCGCGCTTTCCGTCCTGAACCTGCTTGAAGCCACCATCACCCGTAGCGACAACAGCGCGACCGACGTGCTGTTCCGCGTCGCCGGCGGCACGGCAGCGGTGCAGGCGCATATGCACGCGATCGGCCTCCGCGACATCGAGGTGAAGCGCACGATGCGGGAAGCTTTGTGCGTCATGCATGAAATTCCGCTGCCACCGTCCGACGTTTCCATGCGCGATGCGCTGCGCGACCTGCCGCCTGACCAACATAATGCGCGCAGCCGCGCCAGCGACCCGAATTCCGATTACGGCCACCCCAACCGCGATCACGCGACCCCCAGGGCGATGTTGGCGCTATTGGCCCGCCTCTGGGCTGGCGAAGGCATCGAGCCGGCGGCGCGGGACACCATCCTGGCCATGATGGCCCGCACCTCTACTGGCGCCACCCGCATTCGCGCCCGCCTGCCCGCCGGCATCGCCGTGGCGCACAAGACCGGCAGCGGCACCGGCACGGCCAACGATCTGGGCTTCCTGACCCTGCCGAATGAGCGCGGCACCGTAGCGCTGGTGGCCTACGTCAAGGGCTCCCCGCTGCCAGTGGAGGCGCGGGATGCCGTGCTGGCCGATACCGCGCGGCTCGTGCTGGACTACTTTCTGCTGACCAGTCCGGCCGGGTAAGCGTGGCCTTGGCCGCCATGCTTCTGGCCCTGGCCTCTTTCTGCTACCCTGGCGGGCAACCAGCGCAGGCCATGTGATGAGTGATTCTACCCCTAAGAAGCGGCGCAAGCTCGCCACTCCAGCCAACGGCCCTGATCAGCCAGGCAAGACGGAAGTGGACCCCCGGCTGTTCGTCGGCTCGCTGGAGAAGGGCATGGCGGTGTTGGAGCTGTTCGAGACCGCCCGGCACCCCCTGTCCATGACCGATATCGTGGCGCAGACCGATATCGGCCGCAGCGCCGTCCAGCGCTTCATCTACACCCTGCACCAGCTCGACTATCTCAGCCGCGATGCGGACACCAAGCGCTACACCCTGGGCCCCAAGGTATTGCGGCTCTATCGCGGCTTCATCGGCGGCCGCTCGGCACTGGACAGGGCGCGGCACGCGCTGATGGCGCTCAACCAGGAGACACGCGAATGCACCTCCTGGGTCGAGATGCTGGAGCATGAGATCGTCATCGTGGAAAACCTGCCCAGCCCGCATATCACCGCCGTCGCCCTGGCAGCAGGCATGCGGTTCGAGGCGCTTTCCGCTTCTTCCGGCCAGGTGTTGATGGCGCATCTGCCGCCGGAGGTGGCCCAGCGCGTCTTCGCCGCCTCCCCGCCCCTGGCGCGCGAGCGGGCCGGCACGGACGATATCGCCGGCGTCCACAAGCTGCTGGAGCGCGTCCGCGCGCAGGGCTACGCACTGACCACCAAGGCTTTCGACCAGGACAGCCTCTCTATCTCCGCCCCGGTTTTCGACGCGCATCGGCGCCCCGTGGGCGCGATCAACCTGTCCACCCTGCGCAGCCGCTTTGACAAGAAGGAAGCGCTGGCGGTGCTGGTGCCGGCGGTGATGGAGGCGGCACGGAAAGCCAGCGGGTGACGGCCGGAAAGGAATCCTCCGGGCTTTCTCTTTTTCGAACCAGGAATGGTCTTCGGCGCTGAAGGGAAACACCCTTGGCATAACCTGGCGAATCGTGAATCTCCCTAGCTGGAACTGGCGGAAAAGCTGGGCCCTGGGGAAATCCCTTCCGCCGTTTCGGCCAAGCCTGGGCAGGCATATATCGTATATCAATATTTGATATTAAAATACGTTGCGACTCCCAAGCCCGCATGGCAATAGCCCTTGAGGCGGCCCGCCTTCCCGGCGGCCGCGGCGAGGGAGATGCCTGGATGACCGTTTCTGAGCCTGTGTCGCCGCACGCGAAGGACCGTATGGTCGCCCTTCCCCCTGTGGATGACGTAACTATCGCCGAATTGCTGGCACGCCGCGCGGTCTCCGACCCGGACCACGTGCTCTGCACCTTTGATGGCCAGGCCTGGACTTTCACGCAGGTGAACGAGGCGGCGAACCGCATCGCCAATGCCCTGCTGGCCAGCGGGCTGAAGCCGGGGGACCGTGTGGCGCTGATGCTACCTGGCCACCCGGACCACATCATCAGCCTCTTCGCGCTGGCCAAGGCCGGGCTGGTGCGAGTGCCGGTAAATACCAGCCTCATCGGCCCGGCCCTGGCCTACCCTTTCGATGCCTTCTCGGTTCATGCGCTGATCGCCGATGCCGCCTATGCCGCGCCGCTGGCCGAGATGCTGCCCGGGCGCGTGCCGCATGGCGTGTTCTGGCGCGGTGAGACGCAAGCCGAAGGACGGCGGTATGAGGAGCTGACGGGCTTCGCCGACGCCACGAACCCACCCTTCCCCGCCGCCGACGACATTATCGCCATCACACCCAGTTCCGGCACCACAGGCGCGCCGAAGGGTGTGCTGAAATCCGACCGCGTGCTGCGCGCCGGCCCGGTCACGCTGCTGCACCTGACGGAGGCCAGGCCCGGCGAAACCTTCCTGTTCTGGGAAGCGATGCATCACGGCGCCGGCGTCGCCGTGCTCATCGCCGCTGTCATGCAGAAACTGACCCTGGGCATGGTGGACCGCTTCAGCGCCTCCCGCCTCTGGCGGCAAGCGAAGGAGATGGGCGCCAACCGCGTGCATTATCTCGGCAGCGTACTGGGCATGTTACTGCGCCAGCCGGAACAGCCGGAGGACCGCACCCATGGCGTGTCCGTCGCCTGGGGCGGCGGCTGCCCGGCGGAGTTGTGGGAAGCGGTGGAGCAGCGCTTCGCCGTCCGCATCCGCGAAGGCTATGGCCTGTCGGAAATGACCACCTTCTGCACGCTGAACATGGATGGCCGCGTCGGCTCCATCGGCCTGCCCATCTCCTGGTATGAAGCGGCGGTGATGGATGCCGAGGGCAAGCCCTGCGCCATCGGCGAAACCGGCGAGCTGTGCTTCCGCTTCGCCGATCCACGCATCGGCTTCCTCGGCTATTTCAACAATCCTGAAGCGGACGCTGCATCCTGGCGGGATGGCTGGTTCCGCACGGGTGATCTCGCGCGGCAGGACGAGGATGGCTACCTGTTCTTCGCCGGCCGGGCCAAGGACACCATCCGCCGGCGCGGCATCAACATCTCCGCCTGGGAGGTGGAGCGGGTGATGATCGACCACCCCGCCATCATGGAGGTCGCGATGATCGGCGTGCCGAGCGAGCTGGGCGAGGATGAGATCAAGCTGTTCATCCGCACTGCCGAAGGCGCGGTGCTGCCACCCGCCGAGCTGTTGGCTTGGTGCGGCAGCCGCATGCCGAAGTTCCAGCTGCCGCGCTACATCACCTTCGTGGAAGACTTCCCGCGCACGCCGACGCAGCGCATCCGCAAGCAGGAACTCTCGCGCAGCGTTACGGATTGCTGGGACAACCAGCACCCTGACGCGGAGTGGATGCGCGGTCACGGCGAACGCGGCTGAGAGACTGCTCGATCCTCCGGCCGCGACTAGGCCGGCCTGCGCCTGCCGGCATGGCACGACGATAGGCCCGGATTTGTATAGTTCTACAGCCCCAGCCACGTGCCGCCTCGCGCCGGGTGGACAGGCCCCGCGCGCGCCCTCCATCCTGCGTGGCCGGACATCCTCCCGGACAGCGTAGGAGAGGTAAACCCAACGCATGGCTGACGCGACGCATATCCTGGCGATAGATCAGGGCACCACCTCGACCCGCGCTATCGTCTTCGATGCCCAGGGACGGCCTGTGGCGACGGAGCGGCGCGAATTCGCGCAGCACTACCCGGCACAAGGCTGGGTCGAGCAGGATGCCGAGGATATCTGGCGCGACGTCCTCTCCACCGCCCGTGCCGCCCTCTCACAAGCGGGCGTTGCGGTGCGCGCCATCGGCATCGCCAACCAGCGCGAGACCGTGGCGGTATGGGAGCGGGCGACAGGAAAGCTGATACATCGCGCGATCGTCTGGCAGGACCGCCGCACCGCCGACGTTTGCGCCAGGCTACGCGAGGAAGGTGCGGAAGCGCTGGTGCGCGACCGGACCGGCCTACTCCTGGACCCGTATTTTTCTGCCACCAAATTCGCCTGGATCCTCGACCATGTGGAAGGCTCGCGGGACCGGGCCGCGCGGGGCGAATTGCTGTTTGGCACCATTGATTGCTTCCTGCTCTGGCGCCTGACGGGTGGCCGCGTCCACGCAACCGATGCCACTAATGCCGCGCGCACGCTGTTGTTCGATATCCATCGCGGCGTGTGGGATGAAGACCTGCTGAGACTGTTTGGCATTCCTGCCGCCCTGCTGCCAGAGGTCCGCGACAGTGCCTGCATCTTTGGTGAAACCGAACCGGAGCTGTTCGGCGCCGCATTGCCCATTGGCGGTATGGCGGGAGACCAGCAGGCTGCCCTGGTTGGGCAGGGATGTTTCCGCCCTGGCATGGTGAAATCCACCTACGGCACCGGATGCTTCGCGCTGCTGAACACGGGCGAGCGAGCATTGCAATCGCAACACCGTATGCTCACGACAATCGGCTACCGCTTAGGCGGCCGCACGACCTATGCCCTGGAGGGCGCCATCTTCACCGCGGGCGCAGCCATCAAATGGCTGCGCGACGGGCTGGGTGTGATCACCCATGCCTCTCAGACGAATGATATGGCAACGCGCGTGCCAGACCATCACGGCGTCTACATGGTGCCGGGCTTCGTCGGCCTGGGCGCACCCCACTGGGACCCGGAGGCACGAGGGCTCATCTGCGGCCTGACCTTGGATGCCACGGCGGCGCACATCGCCCGTGCGGCGCTGGAATCGGTTGCCTATCAGACGCATGACCTCATCGAGGCCATGACCAGCGACGGCGGGGGCGCCCCCATGGCAGTCCGCGTCGATGGCGGCATGGCGGCGAATGACTGGTTCTGCCAATTCCTGGCCGATATGTTGGAAACCGTGGTGGAGCGGCCAGCCTATCTGGAAACCACGGCATTGGGCGCCGCGGTGCTGGCAGGGCTGGGCAGTGGCCTGTACCCAAACCTTGACGCCGCCGCTGCCACAGGCGGCGCGCTGCGACGATTTGAGCCCCGGCATGACAGGGAGCGTCGCACACGGCTTCTGGCCGGCTGGCGGGACGCGCTACGGCGAGCGCTGACGCATCCAAAAGCTGGATGAGGGGACCAGCCCTATTCAGTCGCCCGTCGCGCTGTCAGGCGGGCACGCTGGCACCGTTTCTCGGCGGCATGTTCGCAGCCCGTCCATCAGCAGAGTAACCGTCCGGCTGCCCCGCAGCCAGGCCAAGGAGGGCGCCAGCCCAGCAGGACAGCCGCTACCCTACTTGTCTGTTGCGGCTCTCTCCGGCCGGATATCTCTCCAGCAGCCGCTGCGCACCCGCGAGGGCGCGGCGGGCAACCTCTTCAGGGCCGGCCTCCTGGCTCAGCGCCGTCATCGGAACTTCCAGCACCATGGGAATGCCGGCCGGCATATGCGCGACCAGGGCTGGCAGGTCGAGGCCACCCTCGCCCGGTGGCAGACGCTCGGCGCGGGCCTGGTGCAACAACATCTCCGTCGTGTCCGGCCGTGCCGCCGGGGCGTCGCAGAGATGCAGAAAGGGCAGCCAGCGCTCTGGCAGGCGGCTGAGATCCGCGAGGCTGCTGGCCGAACGATCGAAATGCAGGGCATCGACCAGGATGCCCGCATTCTCCCGGCCGGCGGCATCCAGAAGCTTCGCCGCATCCGCCAGCCCGGGCACCACGGTCCAGGGGAAGAATTCCAGCACGGGTGACAGGCCGTACCGCCCAGCGAGGTCGCAGATACCGCCAAAGCGGTCCGCCAGCCGCGCCAGGTCAGGGTCGTAGGGGGCGGTGACCAGATGACGAGCCCCCAGTTCTGCCCCCGCCGCGACCACCCGCTCCAGCGCCGCCACATCCGTCTCCGGGGTAATCCGGACGAACTCGATATCCAGCACGCCGATGCCGGTGTCGCGCAGCGCCGCCTTCGTCTCGCGCAGCATCGCCGGGTCATCCATCAGCGGATAGCCGGGGCTGGTCTCCGTCACGGCAATCAGGCGCAGGCCGACATGGGAGTAGCCCACACGGGCGGCCAGCCGGATCATCTCCGGCGGCGGCAGGGACAACACGGTGAGATGGGCGAGCGACAGCGCTGTCATGGGGAAATCTCTCCTGCTCCTGCGGCATGCAGGCCGGCGATGAAGCCGAAGGTCATGGCGGGGCCAAGATTGATGCCACCGGCCGGGTAATGGCCGCCCATGACACTCGCCATGTCGGTGCCGGCAGCATAGAGGCCGGGGATAGGCGCGCCAGCCGCATCCAGCACGCGGGCCTGAGCATCGGTCTTCAGCCCGGCGAAGGTGCCGAAACTGCCGGGCACCACCTTCACCGCGTAGAAGGGGCCGTGCTCGATCGGCGCCACGCAGGGGTTGGGGCCACCATGGGTGGGGTCGCCCTGCAAGCGGTTGTAAGGGGTGCCGCCACGGCCAAAGGCAGGGTCCTCCCCCTTGCGGGCATGGGCGTTGTAGGTGGCCAGGGTCTGCTCCAGCCCGGCGGGGTCGATGCCGCAGTTCCGGGCCAGCTCGGCAATGGTGCGGCCCGTCTTGATGTAGCCGGAGCGGATATAGGGCCCGACGGGCAGCGGCACCGGCCGCGCGATTCCCAGCCCGTAGCGGCGCTGGAAGGCGCGGGTGCAGACCAGCCAGGACGCGACCTCCTGCCCCGGCGGCACGGCGCGCAGCATGGCCGCGACGTAGTCGTGGTAGCCGTCGCCCTCGTTGCAGAAGCGCCGCCCATCCGCCAGCACGCCGATGATGCCGGGCTTGCCGCGCTCGATGATGTGCGGAAAGCGGCCGGTCGTGCCATCCGGGAAGGGCACCAGCGAGACGGGGCACCAGGCGCCCGGCGCGGCCAGCGTGGCATCCACCGTGCCACCGGCGGCCTCGCCCAGGCGCAGGCCGTCGCCTGTGGCGGAAGGGACGGCGACCGTCCAGTTCTCGCCGCCCGCCGGGAAGGTGTCCCGCCGCCGCGCGAGATCATGTGGGTAGCCACCGGCGGCCAGCACCACGCCCCGCCGGGCATGCACCTCCACCTCCCCCTCCGGCGTGCCCAGCACCGCGCCCTGGACGGCGCCACTGGCATTCAGCAGCCGCAAGGCCGGCGCCCCAGTCCGCAGATCGACGCCGAGATCGGCCGCGGAGCGCAGCAACCGCCCGACCAGGGCGATGCCGTTGCGCAGTTGCATCCCCCTTCCATGCCGGGCCAGGTCCACCAGATGGCGCCCGAAGCGCCGCGCCACATGGGCGAAGGCGCGCGGTGAGCGGGTGACGTTCATGAAGGCACCCAGGTCCGGCCCGGCCTGGATGGTCATGCCCAGGAAGGTCGTCTCCCGCATGGGCCGCCGCAACTGGCGGACCAAGGGCCCGAGCCCACGCGCGTCGTATGGCGCGGCGATCAGCGAGCGGCCGCCGGTCCCGGCCCCTGGCATGTTGCCATAGGTGTCGCTGATGCGGTTGTTGGCCTCGAAGCGCAGCGCGGTCCTGTCCTCGAAGAATGCGACCATGCGTGGCGCGGCTTCCAGGAAGGCCTCCACTTTCGCCGCGTTGAAATTATTGCCGAGAACGTGGCGGAGATAGTCGCGCGGCGCGTCGATCTCCTCGAGAATGCCAGCGGCGCGCGCCAGCGGGTTGCGCGGCAGCCACATCCAGCCGCCCGACCAGGCGGTGGTGCCGCCGAACACCGGCTCCTTCTCCGCCACCACCACCTTCAGGCCTTGTGCGGCAGCGGTGACCGCCGCCGATAGCCCGCCCGCGCCAGAGCCGACCACAAGCAGGTCGCATTCGACACGTCGCCGCATGATGTCGTCCTCCTTCGTCACAGCGCGGGCGTCATGCCGGCGGCGTGGCGCGCGGTGCGCCAGGCGAAGACAATGGCGGGGCCGATCGTCGTTCCCGGCCCGGGATAAGTGCCACGGAAAATCGAGCCCATATCGTTACCGCCGACATAGAGCCCCTCGATGGGCTGCCCCGCGGTATCCAGCACGCGGCCATCCCCATCAGCGCGCAGCCCGGCGCTGCCTGCCAGTTCGGCGGGTCGGACGGCCACGGCATAGAAGGGCCCCGGCCCGATCGGCCTGAGGCAGGGATTGGGGCCGTGCCCGGCGTCGCCATTGAAGCGGTTCATCGGGCTGCTGCCCTTGCCGAAGGCCTCGTCCACCCCGGTCTCGGCAAAGCGGTTGTGCTCGGCGACGGTCTGTTCCAGCGCCTCCGGCGGGACGCCGATGCGGCCGGCCAGCTCCCGCAGCGTGGGGGCCTCGATCAGGTAGCCGGCGTCGATGAAGGGCGCCAGCCGCCGGGTTCCCTGGTGCACCAGCCCGATGCCGTAGTCGCGGATGAAACTGCGGTCGCAGATCAGGTGGGCCGGGATGCTCGGCGCGGTTTCCTGGGCCCGCAGCATGCCCATGCAGAAATCGTGGTAGGAATCCGACTCATTCACGAAGCGGCGGCCGGTGCTGTTCACCGCGATCAGGCCGGGCTTGGCACGGTCCAGCAGGATATGCGGCCAGACGGCGCGTGTGCCGTTCGGCCTTTCCAGCACCGAGCACGGCATCCACAGCCCAGGGCTGTCCATCTCCGCGTCCAGCGCGGCACCGCTGCGCAGACCTGTGGCGATACCATCCCCGGTATGCGTCTCCGGCGCCAGGCTGAGCGGGCGCGCCGCCTCGGGGAAGAGTTGCTCACGCAACACCGGGTTCCACGCGATACCACCCGTTGCCAGCATCACGCCACGCAGGGCACGGATGCGCCGACGGCCGGCCGGGCCTTCCAGCACGGCGCCAACCACGCGCCCGCCCTGCCGCACCAGCTCGGCGAGGCCGGTGCCGAACCTGATAGGTACGCCCTGCCGGCGAAGGCTGTGCAGCAGCCGCGCCACCAGCGCATTGCCCATCACCAGCCGGGTGCCACGCCGATAGCGCAGACGATCCCGCGCCTGCCGTGTCAGCAGCCGCACGACCTGCGACAGATTGGCGCGGGAGGCAAAGGGCTTCAGCAGCGGGGCGATATCCGTGCGCGCCACCATCATGCCGCCCAGAACCAGGAATTCCGGGCGCGGCGGGCGCACCCGGTCGAAATCGGCCCCCAGCAGGCGCCCATCGAACGGTTCCGGGCCCAGCGCGCGGCCACCGAAAGCCGCGCCAGGGTGATTGCCCAGGTAATCCGGATGCGCCTGCGCCGCCACGAAGCGGACATCGGTGCGCGCTTCCAGATCATCGAGCGCGAGGGGACCGGCTTCCAGGAAGGCGGCGCGCTGCGCCTCGCCGCCGCGCGCGCCGATGACGGAGGCCAGGTAGCGCGCGGCGTCGGCGCTGGAATCGGGCACGTCGGCCCGCACGCTCTGCGAACTGCCCGGCACCCAGATGGTGCCGCCGGAGGTGGCGGTGATGCCGCCGACCATATCGGTCTTCTCGCAGAGCAGGACACGCAACCCTTCCAGCGCGCCCACCAGTGCGGCGGTCATGCCCGCCACGCCCGCGCCAATCACCAGAAGATCGACCTCATCATCCCAAGCCTCGGACACCGGCTGCACTCCTCGCTCAGGCGGCCTTGGCCACGAGCCGGTGGACCAGGGCATCGATGGCGATCTCATAGCCGAAGGCACCGGCCCCCGCGATCACCGCATGCGCCGTCTTGGAGATCAGGGAGTGGTGATAAAGCGGTTCCCGCTGGTGAATGTTCGTCAGATGCACTTCCACCTTTGGGCCCGCGAAGGATTTGAGGGCGTCGAGCAGCGACACCGAGAAGAAGCTGAGGCCGGCGGGATTGATGACGATGCCACAGGCCTTGCGGCGCGCCTCATGCACGGCCTCGACAATCTCGCCTTCGAAATTGGTCTGACGAAAATCGATGGTCATGCCCGCCTGCGCGGCGCGGGCGGCGCAACGTACCTCGATATCGGCCAGGGTATCGTAGCCGTAGATCTCCGGCTCCCGCTCGCCGAGCAGGTTCAGGTTGGGGCCATTCAGAACGTAGATCGGCTTGCTCATGCCGGAGTCTCCAGGGAAGGCGTGGCACGATGGGCACCAAGAAAAGCGCGCGCATGGCTGGCGGCCGATAGCAGACGCTCCGCCGTGGGCAGACCGGCCTCAGCGGGAACCGGCGTCTCGATCACCAGGGGCGTGGTCTCTGGCAAAAGCTTCAGGAAGCCACGCAGCGGGATATCGCCATCGCCCGGGTGCAGGCGCGCGGTGCGCGCCTCCACCGGCAGGTCGTCGAGCGCCGGCGACGGCCCGGCCACATCGCAAATCTGCGCATAGGCGATGCGGTTGGCGGGCACGGCGGCAAGTTCCGCCGGCAGCGTGCCCGCGCGATGCAGGTGCAGCATGTCGAGGATCAGCCCGGCATTCGGACGGCCGGCGGCCTCGACCAGATCCAGCGCATCGCGCCAGGTGCGGATGTCGCGATAGAGCATGAACTCCACCCCGACATGCAGGCCGAAGCGCTCCGCCTCCTCGCACAGCCGCGCGAACAGATCGATCCGCTCGCTCGGTTCGAGGAAGCGGCTATTGCCCAACCATTGCGTGCCGACGCTGGAAAGATGCGTCGCGCCCAGCTCAGCCCCCGCTTCCAGATAGGGGCGGTAGGCTTCGATGCTTGCGTCCGGGGAAAGGACGAAGGCCTCAACATCGAAGACGCGCAGGCCGGTTTCGCGCAGGGCCGCCTTGACGGCGCGCATGACGTCAGGCCGCCCGGCGATCTCGTGCTCCAGCGGTTGTGGCGTCGCGCTGGCCAGCAGGAGGCCCACGGCGCCGAACCCGGCCGCCGCGCCCTCCTCGATGAAGCGCACCGGCTCCAGCCGGCCAACCGTGAGGTTGGCCACTGAAACCTGCCGCAGTTCGGGGGGACAGATCATGTCAGTTCCCGCCAGGCTCTGTCCGACCGGCACATCAGCGGAAGCTGAAGCCGGTGTTGCTGGACCACCAGGCGAGGATCGCATCGCGGTCCTTGAGAGCCTGCGGCAGGTCCAGGTCGATCAGCTTCATGCCGGCCAGGGCGGGCATCCCTTCCGGCGTCGCGGAGTCCTTCCGCAGCCCGTGCACGCCAGCGGCGACGAAGGCCGATTGCATCTCCGCGCTGAGGGCGAATTCGGTGAACAGGTGCGCGGCATTCGGGTGCGGCGCCGTGCGGCTGATGCCCAGGGCGTTGAACTGCGCGACGCCGCCGCTCTCCGGCACCGTCAGCGTGACCGGCGCGCCCTGCCGCAGGATACCGGAGACCGCCGTGGTGATGTTGAAGAAGCTGATCGGCCGTTCGCCGGTCTGCAACTTCGTCGTCATCACGCCCATGGCGGGGTTCAGCTCCGCCTTCGCCTGACGCAGGCCGCGCAGGATCTCGCCCCCCTTCTCCACGCCGAACTTCTGATAGAGGCTGGCGATGGTGGCGAAAGTTGAGGAGGAAGAGGCCGGGTTGGTGGTAGCGATCAGCCCCGTCCAGGCAGAGGGCGGGGTGGCGAAGTCCGTCCAATCCTTCGGCGTAGGAATATTCGCCATGGCGGTCTTGTTCCAGGCGAACAGAATGAGGTTGGCATTGCCGCGCACATAGCCACCGCTCGCCGGGATGGCGGCCGGCAGGAAGTCGCTGGAGCGCGCCATGTCGAAATCGGCGAGGCTTCCTGCGTTACGCGCGGTGATGACCGTGTCCTCGGCCTGGTACATCACATCCATCAACGGCCGGCCGGACCGCGTCTCGGAGACGAAGCGGTTGTACATCTGCCAGCCATCGCCCGTCGCGGACGTCACGCGAATACGCGGGTACCGGGCGCCAAAGGCCTTCACCAGCAGCGGTACGGTGAAGGGGTCGCCATAGACCACCAACTGGCCTTCCTTCTCGGCGGCGGCGACCAGATCCTGACCGGTGGCCTGGGCGCGCAGCCGGGCGGGCATGGCGACGGTGGCACCGGCCATGGCGAGGCCAAGCAGTGCCCGGCGGCGTGTCGTCTTGTGATTCATGAGCGTCTTCCCTGTCATGTTGATTGCAGATGTATCGTCAGGCTCAGGCGGCATCCCGGAGCAGGTGGGCATGTTCGGGTGCCACGGTCAGCGAGAGACCCTCGCCGACCTCGAAGCGTTCGAAGCCGGCGGTCACCACCGTCTGCTCGCCGATCGGGGTTTCCACGCGCAACTCGCGCCGGTCGCCCACGAAGGTTGTCTCCTGCACGCGTCCGGGCAGCCCGGGGCCGCCAGCCGGTGAGACGCGCCAGGATTCCGGACGGACCATGCAGAGCATTTCGCCCGCAGCCTGCGAGGAACCCGGAAGTTGGGCGATGACCTGGCCGGATGGCCGGGCGGTGACCAGCCCGGACTCCGCGCCCCCCCGCACCGAAACGGGAAAGAGATTGGCCTTGCCAAGGAACTCGGCGACGTAGCGGACGGAGGGCCGGAAATAGAGCTCCTCCGGCGCGCCGTTCTGCACCACCTTCCCCTTGTTGAAGAGGAAGATTTCGTCCCCCAGCGACATGGCCTCCTCCTGATCGTGCGTGACGAACAGGATGGTGGCGCCGGTGCGCCGCTGGATCTGCCGGATCTCATGCCGCATCTCCACCCGCAGGCGGGCATCGAGATTGCTGAGCGGCTCATCCATCAGGATCAGGCGTGGATCGCCGACGAGGCAACGCGCGATGGAGACACGCTGTTGCTGCCCGCCGGACAGCTTCGTCGCGCTCTTATCCGCATGCTGCGCGAGGCCGACGATGGCGAGCGTGTCCTTCACCCGACGCTCAATCTCCGCCTTGGCCACCTTCTGGGCCTTGAGCGGCAGGCCGACATTCTCGGCCACCGTCAAATGCGGCCAGATGGCGTAGGACTGAAACACCATGCCCAGGCGGCGCTGCTCCGGCGCCAGATCGATACGCCGGGCGGAAGCATAGACCGGCTCGTCATCGATGAGGATCTCGCCGCTATCCGGCTGCTCCAGCCCCGCGATGCAGCGCAGCGTCGTGGTCTTGCCACAGCCGCTGGCGCCCAGCAGGACGGAGATCTTGCCGGTCTGGAATCCGGTGCTCAGGTCGTCAATCGCCCTGAGTTCGCCGAAAGCCTTGGTCAACGACTGGATGCGGACGCCCATGATATTCTCCTTTTCCGTCCGGTACGTTGCGTCAGGCCGCGGCCAGGCTGCGGCGGCGCGTCAGGCCCGTGACGGCGTACATGACGCCCACACCCAGGACGAGCTGCAGCAGCGAGAGCGAAGCAACCTGCGGGAACTGGCCCACGGCCCAGGTGTCAAAGCTGAGGATCGAGATCGTCCGCGTATCCGCCGTGTAAAGCGGCAGGACCATGGAGAGCTCAGAGATGAAGATGCTGTAGACCATGACCCAGCTTGAGATGATCGCGGGCATGGCGAGCGGCAGCGTGATCCGCCGCATCGTCTGCAACCAGCCATAGCCGCAGACCCGCGCACTTTCCTCCAGCTCCGGATGCAGCTGCACGAGGCTGCTGGTGATGGCGCGCACGGAATAGCTGACGTAGCGCCCCACCAGGCCGATGATGATGATCCAAACCGTGCCGTAGACGCTCCATGGCATCCACAGCCAGAAGAAGCTGACGCCGAGCGCGAAGGCCAGGCTGGGCACCGACATCGGCAGCAGCACAAGGTCTTCGACCAGCCCACGGCCCATCATGCGCGTACGCGTTGTAACCCAGGAAACGGCAAGGCCCAGCACCGTCGTCGCCGTGGCGGCGATGATGGTGATCAGCACGCTGTTCCAGAGCGTGGCAGCAACATCCGGCGACTCCCACAGGAAGGCCAGATGGGCCCAGGTAAAGACGCCGGACCACGTATAAGTCGAAACAGCGGCGACCGTGATGACCGCGACCGGCGCAATGACAGTGAGCACCAGGTAAAGCCAGATGCCGCCCGCCACGGCAAAGCGCGAAAAGCCAAGCTTGATGACGCGCGGGCGGAAGCCCTTTCCCGTGACCGTGACGAAGGAGCGGCCACGGAGTACCCAGCGCTGAAGCAGGTTCGCCACCACGGACAGCAACATCAGGTAGAGGGCCAGAACGGCGACGATGCCGTAGCTGGGTGGATATTGCTGCAACTCCAGATAGATGCGCGTGGTGACCAAATAGATTTCCTTGGTCATGCCGAGAAGGACAGGCGTGCCGAACAACCCGATGCCGATGACGAAGGCCAGCACAGCACCCGACAGGATGGAGGGCGCGACAACGGGCAGGGTGACGGTCAGCATGGTGCGCAGGCGGCTGAGGCCACTGACCTGCGCCGCCTCCTCCAGGCTAGGGTCCATGTTCCGCAGTGCCGCGGCAACGATCATCATCACATAGGGCGCGATGTAGATGCCCATGGTCCAGGTGATGCCGGCATAAGTGTAGATATCGAAGGGCTGCGCGAGGCCGGCCTGGGTGAAAGGGAGGTTGGCAAGGCCGATACGCGGCGCGCCGATCAGAACCCAGGCGAAGGCGCCGATGAAAGGCGGGATGAAAATCGGCATCGCCGCAAGTTGTTCCAGTAATCCGGCCCACGGCACATTGGTTCGGACCAGGCACCAGGCCAGCATGACACCCATCAGCGTGGCGACCAGCATGGTGCCGATGGAGACAACGAAAGTGTTCCACATCGCCATCCAATAGCCGCCCTCGGCCAGAACGATGCGGAAAGCCTCCAGCGTGAGCATGAGGCGGCCATCGGAGTCCGTGCCAAGGAAGCCCCGCAACATCAGTGCCATGAGCGGCATGGCCACCAGCGCCACCAGCACGATGCAGAACAACCCCAGCCACCCCGTCTGCGCCAGGACACGCGACGGGATCGAGAGAAGCGATATGCACGGCCACCCCGTACGTACCTGATTCAATGCCATCGGATTCATGGATACGCCTCTCCCCCTTGGTTCGCGCGGGGTTCTCCCCCATTGTTCGGCGCCGCCTGTGCAGTCAGTTCGTCAGTAGGTTGCCCGGCCGCCGGTCAGGTCGAAGGTGAAGCCGGTGGTAAAGCTGCAAGCCGGGCTGGCGATCCAGGCGACCATCTCCCCGACTTCCTCGACGCGCAGGAAGCGTCCCATCGGAATCTTCGCCTTGGTGGTGGCGATGAATTCCGGCGTCATCTCACGCAGCAGGTCGGTCTCGGCCATGGCGGGCGCGACGCAATTCACCAACACGCCAGAGCCAGCCAGCTCCTTCGCGATGGATTTGCTGTAGGCGATGACACCGCCTTTGGCCGCCGCATAGGCGCTGCCGCCCGCGTTTCCTTCCTTGCCGGCGATGGAGGCGATGTTGACGATGCGCCCATAGCCACGTTCACGCATATGCGGCAGCACGGCACGGCAGCCATGGAAGACGCCGTCCAGATCGATAGACAGCACCTGGCGCCAGGATTCCAGGGGATACTCCCATGTGGAGCTGATGGGGCCATTGATGCCGGCGTTGTTGACCAGGATCTCAATCTGACCCGCTGCCCGCAGGGCCTCCGCGAAGCTGAGCTCCACGGCCTCCGCGTCCGAGACATCCACAACCTGCTGCAATAGCGGCGTGAAGCCTGCCTCAGCGGGATCGAAGCCCTGGAAGCCCAGGTCCCAAAGCACAATCCGGCAGCCCGCCTCGGCGAGGCGGCGCGCGATGCCCAGGCCGAAGCCCTTGGCACCGCCCGTCACGATTGCGGTCTGGCCGGCCAGCGGCTGTGCGGAAGCGATATGCGACATGGAAAGAGACTCTCCGACCCTGCTCAGGCGATGCAGCAAACGGGAGAGTGCAAGAGAGGCTGGAGTCAGCGCTGCCGGCCCCGCCAAAGCCTGGTTTCAGGCATGGAGCATCGACCGGCAGTTGCGCGCAACTTGCTCGTCTCTGGGAACGTCTCCCGCGCCATCGCATTACTATTTGGAAGCGCTTCCATATTGTCTAGATTCGGTCTCCCGGGGCTGTCAAGGCAATATATCTGCCCCCTGCCCTTGGCTGAGGGCCCGGGCTGACATAAGGGATAAGGGTGGGCTGCCACCGCAGAGAGGGCCGATGAACGTCAAAATCGCCGATGTGGCGAAGCTCGCCAATGTCGGTGCGGGAACCGTATCCCGTGTGCTGAACGGGTCGAGCAACGTCTCTCCCGAAACGCGGAAGCGGGTGCTCGCCTGCATCAAGGAGCTGGGCTACATGCCCAACCTGGTAGCGCGCGGACTGGCCGCGAACAGGACTGGCATGATCGGCGCCGTGATCCCGGCCGCGGGCTACACCTTGCATGCCGAGGTCGTGCAAGGCCTCAGCGATATTCTGCACGAGAACGGCATCAGGCTGATGATCGGCCATTGCGGCTACTCGATGGAACGCGAGGAGCAGATCGTGCAGGCCTTCCTGGCACGCCGCCCGGATGCCTTCTACGTTACCGGGACCTGGCACTCCCCCGAGACCAGGCGGTTGCTGGCGCGCAGTGGCATTCCGGTCGTTGAAGGCGCCAATCTGACGGACGACCCCATCGACTATACGGTCGGATACGACAATTTTGAGGCCGCCCGCCAGCTCACGCACCTGCTCCATGCGCGTGGGCATCGGCATGTCGTGGTCGTGACCAGCGCCGGGGAACCGAACGACCGCATGGAAGGCCGGCTACAAGGCTACCTGGCAGGCTGCGCGGAGCTTGGTCTGGACACTCAAGATGCAGTTCTTCACTGCCAGAACAGCTTCATGGGGGGTGCTGATGCCATCACGCGCATGTTGCAGATCGGCCGCCCTATCGACCTCGTTCTCGCCTCAACAGATGTCATGGCGGTGGGCGCCATATTGGAATGCCAGCGCCGCAACATCATTGTTCCGCAACAGCTGGGTATTGCCGGCTTCGACGATCTTCCGATCGCCTCCGCCGTCAACCCGCCCTTGACCACGGTGCGTGTCGACCGCGCTGGCATGGGGCGAAAGGCGGGCGAAGTGCTGTTACGACTGTTGAACCAGGAGGTTCTTCCCACGAAGCATATCGACCTTGGCTTCGAGATCATGGAACGGGGAAGTACACGGCGAAAGGCTGATGATTGAAGGCAGGAGAAAGGAATAGCCGGCTGAACGAAAACCTCCTGCCGCCACTCGGCCGGTGAGAGTTTCTGGCTCTGTTGTTCAGGTATCGGCCGGTGCGGCGCCGCATATCCGGTGGCCCTCCACCGCTCCTGCGCTCAAACCGCTCCGTACTGGCCCACCCCCGCGCCAGAGATAGGACGGCATGCCAAAAGCCTCCTGAGCTTAGAACATGAACAGGGTTGCAGGATTATCCACCAGGATCTTGTGCCGTAGCGTCTCGTCTGATGCCCAGTCAGCCAGCAGATTGAAGAGCCGCACAGAGCCCACCTTGTCGGCGAAGGAAAGGTGCGGATAGTCGCTGCCCCAGATGATCTGGCTAGGCGCTGCCTCCAGCAGCGCATGGGCCATCGGCGCGGCATCGGCGAAGTCAGGGGGCGTTGCCATGCGATAGGTGCCCGTGAACTTCACCCAGGCCCGCCCATCGCCATGCCGCAGCAAATCCAGAAGCTTGACGAAGCCAGGCTGGCGCGGCCCCCGCGCTGCGGGGAACATGCCCATATGGGCCAGACTGAAGGAGCAGCGCAGGCCGGCGAGGGCCGGCAGCAATTCCTCCGTCAGCCAGCCCGGCGTCAGGAAGTCGAGATGCCAGCCCAGCTCTGCGCAACGCGCATCCATGCGGCGGATGCGCGGTAGCATGGTTTCTGAAAAACCCGGCGTCAGCGGCTTCACCGGGGAAACATTGATGCGCACGCCGCGAACGCCGCTGCTGTGCATCTCCGCCAGCAGCGTCTCCGGTACATCGTCATCGATATCGACGATGCCACGGCAGCGCGCGATACCGGTCTCGCGCATGGCGTCCAGCATGCAGCGATTGTCACGGCCATAGGCGCTAGGCTGGACGAAGACGAAGCGTTCGATACCAAGATGTGCGGCCAGCGCCATGTAGTCCGCCAGCGGCGCCAGCGGCGGCGCGTAACGCAGTGGCTCGGTGGCGGCATGAGGGTAGCGTTCCGCCGGCCCGAAGACGTGGAAATGCGCGTCGCAGGACAGCGGCGGTGCACGGAAGGCCGGGACCGGTTCCTGGGCGTAGTGCAAAGGGCCCGCCTTTCTATTCGAGGCTGACGCCGGCGCGCGCGATGACCTCGCGCCAAACACCGATCTCATGGTCCAGGAAGCGCGTTATCTCCTCTGGCGTCGAGGTGGCGGCGGTGGCGGCCTGTTGCAGGAAGGCATCCTGCAGGCGCCGCTGCCCGCAGGCCCGGACCACTTCCTGGTTGAGCCGCTCGATGACGGGGCGCGGCGTGGCGGCCGGGGCGGCAAGGCCCCACCAATAGGACATGTCGTAGCGCGGCAGCCCTGCCTCGGCGAAGGTGGGAACCTCAGGCAGCAGGGAGCTGCGCTGCGCCCCGGTGACGCCGAGCCCGACCAGCGCGCCGTTGCGCACATTCGCCACGCCGGAGGCGAGACTTGCGATCGCCATGTCCACCCGGCCGGAGATCACCTCCACGATAGCGGCGGCGACGCCCCGGAAGGGCACGTGCAAGGCTCGGCGGCCCGCGACATTCAGCATCAGCTCCATCGCGAGATGCGCGGAGGACCCCTGCCCGCCCGAACCGAAAGTGATTTCCCCCGGTCTGCGCTTCAGGAGGTCCAGCAACTCTTCCAACGTCTTTACGCCCAGGCCAGGGCGGACCAGCAGGATGGAAGGCGAATCGGCGACGCGGCTGATCTGCGCCAGATCCTTCAGCGGGTCGTAGGGAAGCTTGCGGTAAAGGCCTGGGGAGATGGCGAGGGAATTATCCGTCAGCAACAGCGTCGTGCCGTCGGGATCGGCGCGGACCACCGTGCTGACACCCAGCGTGCCGCCCGCACCGGTCAGGTTCTCGACCACGACCTGCTGGCCCAGCTGCCCCGTCAGCTCCACCGCGACGAGCCGCGCGGCGGCATCCGTGAAGGAGCCGGGGGCGAAAGGCACCACGATGCGCACCGGCCGTGGTGGCCAGGGTTGCGCCAGGGCGGGCGCGGCAAGGGGCGCGAGTGCGAGCGCGCTCAGCAGCATGCGGCGGTTCATGATGCGGTTCTTCCATTGGCTGTCGCGGTGCGGCCCAGCACCTGGCGCCAGCGGTCCAGGAGGGCGGCACGCGCCTGCGGGTCGAGCAATCGCTCGAAGCCCTGATCGATCGGGACCGGCGAGAGCGGCAGTGCCGGGGCGGCCGTCACGGGAAAGAGGCCGGCCTCGCCCAGGGCCGTCTGGCCGGCGGGGGAGACCAGGAAGGCCAGGAAGGCGGCGGCGGCTTCAGGGTTGGCAGCCCGGCGTGGAATGAAGGCGACGCGCGCCACGGCGGGCGCCGGCGCGGCCGAGGGCGCGATGCAGAGGCGCGCATCCCGCGCCACAGCACGCGCTGCATAGGCGCCGAGCACATGCAGCGCGAGTTCCGCACCCTCCTCCATGGCATTCAGCAGCGCCACGGCGGAATCCACCGCACGCGGCGCGCAACGGGCCATCGCATGCAGGAAAAGGCCGAAGTCCGGCTCCTCCAGGCTCCAGCGCAGCATGGCGAGGAAGCCAAGGCCATTGGCTTCGATATCCGGCACGGCCACGCGCTCTCCGAAGCGCGCCGCGTTGCCCCGCAGCAGCGCCGCGAGTTCGGCGGGTGTGCCGGCTGGTGCTGCCGGGGCACGCATCAGCGTCACCAGCGGCTCACTCGTCGTGGCCAGGGCGAGATCGCGGTAGGCGGCGCCGGCGGGCAGGTCATGCGCCACGCCATGCGGCTGCGCATGGCCTTCCAGCACCAGCGCCATCTGCAGGTCCATGGCGCTGCTCCAAATCAGGTCGGCGGTTGGGCCGCCCACTGCGTGCTCTTGCAGATAACGTTGATGCAGCGTGGTGCTGATGCCGAAGACGAAATCCACCTGGACATCCGGCTGCGCGGCGGCGAAGCCCGCCAGCAGCGGCGCGCAATAGCGCTCCTCGGCGGCCGAGAGCAGCGTCAGGCGGCCACGCGCCACCTCAGCCTCCCACCAGTTTGCGCAGCGTCGTGACATCCGCCCGCGCCGCCGCCATCAGATAGCCGACATCATTGCCGGCGATGAGAAAGCGCGCACCCAGGCCAAGCAGGTCGCGCTGCAATTCCGCGTCGCCACGAATGCCGCCGACGCCGAGCACCTTGCCGTGCCGCGCGCAGGCGGCAGCCACCGTCTCATAGGCCTCGCGCAGGCGCGGGTGGCGCAACTCGCCCGGAATGCCCATCTCGGTGCAAAGATCGTTGGAGCCGATCAGCAGCACGTCGACGCCTGGCACCGCGGCGATGGCATCCGCGTTCGCGACACCTTCCGGCGTCTCGATCATGCAAACCAGCAGCGTGCTGGCATTGAGCTGCGCGTTGACCTCGCCCAGCGGCATGGCGCGGTAGCCGGTGGCCGGCCCCGCTCCCATCACGGAACGCCGGCCGAGCGGCGGGAAGCGCGCGGCGCGCATGATGCCTTCCGCCTCGGCGGCCGAGTTCACATGCGGCACGATCAGCCCCTGCGCCCCACCATCGAGGATGCGACCGATCCAATCGGCGCCATGGCCCGGCGGGCGCACCAGCGGCGTGATGCCAAAACCCGTGGCCGCCGTGCAGATCGCCGAGACGGCCTCCAGGCCCAGCGGGCTGTGTTCCATGTCGAGATACAGGGAGTCGAAGCCGCAGGCGGCGGCCATCTGGGCAATGTCCACGGTCCGTCCCTGACGGATGCCCATGCAAAGAACAACGCCGCCATCGGCCAGCCTGCGCTGCGCCGGATTTGCGGCTATATCCTGGGTCGTGATGGCCGCTTCCTCCTCCATGCCGGTGCCTGCTTTGGGCTCCCGGTCGTGACGGCTCCGAGGCTAGAAACGTTACGTCGAGTTGTCCAGCATAATGGGATTTTCTTCAATGGAGATGCGTGGTGGCAGCAGCCTGGACCGGATGCTCGCATTGCTCGAGGTCTTCACGACGGCGGCGCCGGCCTGGTCCACGGAGGATCTGATCCGCTTTTCCGGCGCCTCCCGTTCCACCTGCTACCGCTACATCAAGGCGCTGCAGGCGGCGGGACTGCTGACACCGGTGGCCGGTGGTGCCTGGATGCTCGGCCCGCGGATCATCGAGCTGGACCGCACCATGCGGCTCTGCGACCCGGTGATGAATGCCGGCGGCCCGCCGATGCGGCGGTTGGCGGAGGAAACCGGCTTCAGTGGGCTGCTCTGCCTGCTCTTCAGCGGCACGGTGATGTGCGTGGATGACGTGCCGGCCAGCCACGCGCCGGAAGGCATCTTCAGCCGCGGCCAGCGCCGGCCGCTCTTCGCCGGCGCGGTGTCCAAGGTGATCCTGGCGCATCTGCCGCCGCACCGGCTGCGCTCGCTGTTCGCGCGGCATCGCACCACCATTGCCGCCGCCGGGCTGGGCGCCGACTGGGACGCCTTTCGCGCCGCGCTGCGCGCCATCCGCGATGCCGGTCATTGCATCACGGTAGGCGAGTTCCATCCCGGCGTGCTGGGCATCGCGGCGCCTCTCTTCGGGCCTGAGGGCGATGTGCTCGGCAGCCTCGGCATCGCCACCGAGGCGAAGCGCGTGCTGCCTGCCGCGCGGGCGGAGCTGGCGGCCAAGGTGATGGCGGCGGCGCAGAATGCCTGTTCCCGCATCGCCGAGGAACAGCCAAGCGGCGCCCGCCCGGCCCGCGCCCTGCGCTAAAGCAG
>JH600053.1:17752-150451 GCA_000245075.1 Acetobacteraceae bacterium AT-5844 | reverse complement strand
CCCGCGCCCTGCGCTAAAGCAGGGCGCCCGCCGTCAGAGCGGGATGGTCACCACGATGAAGACCAGCCGGCCGAGCCCGGTATTCTGCAAGGCATGGGGCACATGCGGCGGGATATAGGCGACGTCGCCGGCGCGGACGAGGCGCGTCGCCTCGCCCAGTTCCAGCAGCCCTTCGCCTCCCAGCACATGGTAGATCTGCTCCTTCGCCTCATGGACATGGCGTGCCACATGGGCGGCGGGGGCGTAGGAGGAGATGCGGTAGTCCACCAGATGCGCGCCATCGGGGCCAGCAGCCACCAGCACCTTCGATAGCGCGCCACCATGGTGGCCAGGGCCCTCGATCCAGGGCAGCTCGGCCTGGTTACGCAGCAGCGCTTCGTTGGTGGGCATCAGTCGACCACCTCGAGATGGACATGGCGGGCCAGTTCCCCCCAGCGGCCCAGTTCCTGGTCAAGGAAAGTGGCAAGTTCCCCGGGCGAGGTACCTTGCGCCTCCACGCCAATCTCGCGCAGCCGCCCGGCGGTCTCCGGGTGGCGCAGCGCGGCGATGGTCGCCTCGTTCAGCCGCGCCAGCACCGCTGGCGGCAGGTTGGCAGGGCCGAAGAGGCCAAGCCATTCGTAAAGTGAGAAATCCGGCAGCGCCGCCTCGGCCACAGTGGGCACCTGCGGGAGGGCGCCGCTGCGCTCCCGCCCCGTGGTGGCCAGGGCGCGCAACTGGCCATCACGAATGAAGGGCAGCGCCGTCGGCAGCACGGCGAAGACGAAATTGACGCGCCCGGCCACCAGGTCGGTCATCACCTGCCCGCCGCCGCGATAGGGCACGTGCAGCGCGCGGATGCCAGCGGCATGGCTGAACATCTCGGTGGCCAGATGATTGCCGCTGCCATTGCCGGCGGAGCCGAAGCTCATCTGCCCCCCGCGCTCCCGGGCCTGCGCGATGAAATCCCTGACTGTGGTGGTCGGCGCAGCCTTTGGCACCACCAGCACCATGGGCACCAGTCCCGCCAGGCTGACGGGCGTGAAATCCCGGCGCGCATCATAGGGGACGGTGCGGAAAAGCACCGGATTGGCGGCCAGCGCGGTGGTGGCCAGCACCAGGGTATAGCCATCGGCCGGCGCGCGCGCGGCCATGTTGAAGCCGATCATCGCCGCGCCGCCAGGGCGGTTGTCCACCACCACCTGCTGCCCGAGTTCCTCGCCGAGCCGCGGAGCCAGGATGCGCGCGGCGATGTCGGTGATGCCGCCGGGGCCATAGGGCACGATCAAGCGGATCGGTCGGTCCGGGAAATCCGCCCTGGCCGGCCCGGCGCCAGACAAGAAAGCAGCGGCAGCCAGTGCCGCCAGCAGCAGCCTTCGCATCATCTTCCTCCCCGCCCCGCCGCTTCCTGCGGCGGTGATTGCCATGTCTGTCAACATGTCTCACGATACGGAAATTAATCAAGAGAAGATGAGCCAGATGGTGGATGAACTGCGCATCTACACGCTGCGGCCCGGCGCGATGGCGCGCTATCTGAAACTTGCCGAGACAGTGGCGGTGCCCGTGCGGGGCGATCGTTACGGGGTGCTGCTGGGCTTCTGGGCCGGCGAGGTCGGTGGAGCCAACTGCGTGTTCAACCTCTGGCGGCACGAGGACCTGGAAACACGCCGTCGGCTGCGCCTGGAACTGGGAGCCCTGCCAGCCTGGCGGGAGCAGTATCTGGCCGAAGTCCGGCCGCTGATGCTGCGCCAGATGGTGCGCTTCATGGATGCCGTGCTGCCACTCTCGGCGCCAGCTTACCCTGTCGGGCTCTACGAGTTTCGCATGCTGCGGACCCGCGCGGGGGAAGCGAACATCCTGGCGCAGGCCATCGCGGAGCGGCCGGAGCCGGGCACGCTGGGTGTCTGGACCACCAGTGCCGGGCCGATCAACGAAGTGGTGCAACTGCTCGGCCATGCCGATGCCGTCGGGCGCTTCTCCCGCAGCCTGCACGAGCCGGATGGCGTTCTGGCGCGCGAGGCGGCGCGGATCGAGGAGGTGGAGAGCAGCCTGGCGCTGGCTGCCCCCCACTCGCCATTGCTCTAGAGCAGGGCCCGGTCAGGTGGAGTCACCTGACCGAGCGAGGATGCTCTGGCGCCGCTGGTCAGGCCGCCACACGCAGACGCATCAGGTCCCAGGCTGTCGCCTTGATGGAAGACCAGGCCGGACGGCCGAACTCGGCCGCCAGCCCGTCCAGAATGGCGTGGGTCGGGAGCTGGGAGCAGCCGATGAAGAGCGCGTCGCAATCCGCGCCCATGGTCGCCCGCGCCAACTCCCTCACTTCCTCGGCGGTAATGCGGCCGAGAGCGGTGACATCCGGCGCCCGGAAGCTCGCCATCCGTGCGACAGCGATACCGCTATCGTCCAGGAAGGCGGCCAGTTGCGTGTTCACCCGATCCTCATAGGGCGTGACGAGTGCGATGTGCCGCGCCTTGTCGTGCCGCAGCGCATTCACCATGGCCCGGGCGGTGGTGACCACCGGCAGGCCGGTCGCCTCGGTCAGCATGGCAGCCAGTTCCGCGTCGCCGCGCGGGCCAGCGATGAAACCGGCGGCGGTGCAGCCATAGGCGATGGCATCCAGCCCGCCCCCGGCGAATTCCTGCCGCGCCAGGGCAATGGCGCTGTCGCGATAGGCGGGCATGGTTTCCGCCGTCAGCAGTCCGGGGCCGCGCGGTATGCCGACGCGGCGCACCACCGAGCCCGGCGGCAGCCATGCGGTCAGCTCGCCTTCCATGGTCGTGTTATTGGCCGGCACCATCATGCCAATCTTCAGCGGCGTGGTCATGGGCGGTCTCCGGGCAGGGGCGCGAGCGGCGGCGGTGTGCCATCTGGCAGTGCCGGCCGCGCCGTGTTCAGCACCATGGCGAGCAGCGAATAATAGCCGCAGAGCGCCAGCAGATCGAGGATGCCGGCACGGCCGAAACGCGCTTCCGCCGCCCCGAAGAGCGGGTCCGGCAAGTTACCGGTGGCATGCGCCGCCATGGCGACATCATAGATTAAGGCTTCATCTTCCGTCATCGACGTGGGGCGCTGGCCGGCGGCGATGGCGGCGATGACCGGCTCCGGCAGGCCTTCCTTGCGCGCGATGCGGGCATGGGCGACCCATTCGAATTGGCAGCTCCAGCGCCGGGCGGTGACCAACACGGCAAGTTCCACCAGCACCGGCGGTAGCCCGGTGCCGAAGCGCAGATGCTCGCCCAGCGCCTGCACGCGGTGGGCCAGCGGCGGGTTGTGCAGCAGCGCCAGGAAAGGCCCCCGCACGCCGCCGCGCGGCCCGCCGGCGATCTCCGCGACCAGGGCGCGCTGCGCCTCCGTCATCGCCTCGGCGGCGATGACGGGGAAGCGGTCGGCGCTCATGCCGGCGCCCAGCCCATCTGCGCTGCCTTGAGTGTCGGACGGGTGACGGAATGCGCGGCGCGGCGTGTGCCGGCCGGTAGCCGGCGCCAGTGCAGCGCGCGCAATTCACCGAAAACATGCGGCAACCGCTGCCAGCTCTCGCCGCCATCGGTGCTGCGGAACAATTCGCCCAGATTGGTGCAGACGAAGACCAGCATGGGGTCCGAGGCATCGGTGGCGATGCACCAGACCGTGCTGTCCAGCGGCCCGGGCAGGCGCGCATCCTCCCAGCTGCGCCCGTGGTCGCGGGAGCGCAGCAGGAATCCGTCATTGCCCGGCGGGCCATTGCCATTGGCCAGGAAGACCACGCCGGAATTGTCGGCGCGCGGCACCACGCCGCGCGTATAGGGCCAGGGGGAAGGCAGGCTCTGCAGTTCCCAGCTCTCGCCATCGTTTTCGCTGCGGTGCAGGCCGCGGTTGGTAGTGGCGAGCACCGCCTTGCCACCGCCAGGCAACGGGATGACGGCCAGCCCGTGCACGTCGCCGGAGACCAGACCCTGGTCCTTGCGCTCCCAGGTCTGGCCGTTGTCGCGGCTACGGTAGACGCTGCCGATCTCGACACCGGCCCAGACCGTGCCGGCGTCCACCGGGTCGAAGAGGATCTGCGTTACCCGGGTCGGGCCCATATTGACCTCGGAGAACTGGCTGATGCCCGGTGCGGACATCGCTTCCCAGTTCTCGCCGGCATCGCGGGACTGCCAGAAGCCCGCCGGCCGCGTGCCGGCGATCAGCCGGTCGGGATTCGCGGGGTCGATCGCCACCGCCCAGACATCTTCCATCGGCGAAGGCAGGCGCACCCAGCGCGCCGTGGGCTCGTCCCAGCGGAAAATGCCCATGTCAGTGCCGGCGAAAAGCCGCTCCGGCCGCGCCGGGATGCTCGCCAGCGACCAGACGCGCGCCTCGAGATACATGCCTGAGTGGCTGTTCGGATGCACCCAGCTCTCGCCCAGATCATCGCTGAACCAGGCCGAATGGCCTGCCGTGCCGGCGTAGACATGCACTTCCCCCGCCGCTTGTTCGCTTTCTGTCACGCCTTCCTCCTTCGCCGCCTGTCCGGCCGCGCTGAGCGTCTGTGCTTGCTATGGCCGTCAAATAATCTCATCATTCGGGAGAAATCAATAAACATCGCGGCAATGCCCGCAGCGGGAGGAATGTCATGCCAAGCCTCACCATTGGCCGCAGATCGGTATGGGGAGCCGCGGCGCTGCCCTTCCTGACACGGCGCGCGGCTGCGCAGGCCTGGGCGCCGCAACGCCCCGTGCGCATCGTGATAGGCTTCCCGCCCGGCGGCGGCATCGATGTGCTCGCGCGCCTGATGGCGCCGAAGATGGCGGAGAAGCTGGGTCAGACCGTGCTGGTGGAGAACAGGCCCGGCGCCAATGGCCTGACGGCGACCCAGAGCGTGCTGCAATCCGAAGCCGACGGGCTGACCATCTTCTTCGGCACCACAGGTAACCTGGCGGTCAATCAGGCGCTTTATGCCCATACTGGCCTCGACCTGCTGCGCGATTTCACGCCGCTATCGCTGGCGGCTTCGCTGCCCTTTGTGCTCTCCGTGCATCCCGATGTGCCGGCGAAGAACCTGGCCGAGCTGATCGCGCTGGCACGCGCCAGGCCCGGCGAGCTGAACTACGGCTCCTCTGGCAGTGGCGGCCTGCCGCATCTGGCGGGGGAGTTGCTGAATGCGCAGGCAGGCATCCGCACGGTGCATGTGCCTTATCGCGGCAGTTCCCCCGCCTATGCGGACCTGATCGGTGGCCGCGTGCAGTTCATGTTCGATGCCCTGGCGATCAGCCAACCGCATATCCAGGCTGGCCGCGTGCGGCCGTTGGCGACCACCGGGGCCGGCCGCATGGCCAGCATGCCGGACCTGCCGGCGGCCAATGAGGTGTTGCCGGATTTCGAGGTGGTGAACTGGTACGGCATGGTGATGCGTGCCGGGACACCCGCCGCCGCGATCCGCCGCTTGCAGCAGGAAGTGGCGGACGCGCTGCGGCAGCCTGATGTTGCCGAGCGTGCCACTTCCCTGGGGCTCGATCTGGTCGGCAGCACGCCTGAGGATTTCGCCGCCTTCCAGCGCGCGGAGGTCGCGAAATGGGGCGATGTGATCCGCACCGCCGGGATCAAGGCGGAATAGGAATCGCAATGCACCTGTAGCGGAGAACCCTGTCAGAACTCGCGCTGGGAGACATGCGGGGGCATTGCCCGCTCCGCGCTGATGGCCGCCGCCATCAGCCGTGCCGTCTCGTCGTAATGCCGCCAGAGATCGGGATCGACCGGGTTGGGGGCGCCGAAATAGCCGTCCGGCGTCAGCCGCCGCGCCGCCTCGCCCCCCTTCCGCCATTCCTGGAGATCGGCAAGCTCCAGCCGCGTCGGCTCAAGGCCGCGCAGGGCGTCGTGATCCACCGTTTCCGGGCGGTAGCGCATGATGGCCGCCGTCTCATACTCATCGGCATGGACGCCCAGGATGCCAGTGGTGCGGAAGGCCTCCAGCGCGGGGGTTGGCTCCCAGGGCAGCCAGATCGGCTCGCGCCCGGTCTGGCCGATGCGTTCGAACATGCGCCAGCGGAACGGGGCATAGAGCCAGCGCGCGCCGCCCTGCCCCGCCGCGTGCAGCGCGGTCAGTACGTCGCGGATCATCTCATTATGCAGCCGGTCGCCGTGATGGCTGACGACCAGCACCTCGCCGAAGCCGTTCCCGAGCAGGGATTCGATGACATCGCGCAGCAGCGCGGCGGCCGTCTCCGGCCTGATGCGGAAGCTGCCAGGGAAGTCGGCGAGGATGCTGTTGATGCCCCAGGTGTAAGGCGGCGCGATCACCGCCTCCCGCCCGGCGCCGGCCATGTAGCGGCGGGTGGCGCGGCACAGTTCCAGCGCGATGAAGGCATCCGTGCCGACCGGCAGGTGCGGGCCGTGGCATTCGATCACGCCCACCGGCAGCAGTGCCACGGCCCCGCGCGCGGCCGCGGCCTGGATGGCGGGGGCCGTCATTTCCGCCATGGTATCCGCCATCAGCCCGTCCCTCGGCATCGCCGCCCCCCTCTCTAAACCGCGATCCAGCGCCGCACCTGCCCGAAATCCGCCAGAAGATCGGAGGAGCGGCCCTGCAAGACGATCCGCCCACGATCGAGCACGATCGCCCGGTCGCTCAGTTCCAGCGCGTCCTCGGCATGCTGCTCGACGATGACGGTGGCGAAGCCCTTCTCGGCGCGCAGGCGCCGGATGGTCGCTTCCATCTCCTGCACGATCACCGGCGCCAGCCCCTCGAAGGGCTCGTCAAGCAGCAGCAGGTGCGGGTTGGTCATCAGCGTGCGCCCCACGGCCAGCATCTGCTGCTCGCCGCCCGAGAGCTTGTCGCCCATGTTCCGGCGCCGCTCCCGCAGGCGGGGGAACAGCGAATAGGCATCCTCCAGCCCGAAGGGGCCGGGGCGGCTGGCGACCAGCAGGTTCTCCTCCACGGTCAGGGAGGGGAAGATGTCGCGCTCCTGCGGCACCCAGCCCAGGCCCATCCGCGCGCGCTCATGGGGCGGCATGGCGCCGATCTCCCGGCCCTGCCAGCGCAGGCTGCCGGCGAAGCGGCGGGCATGGCCCATGATGGCCAGCATGAGCGTCGTCTTGCCCACCCCGTTGCGGCCCAGCACGGCCAGGCCCTCGCCATCCTCGATGGTGAGGTTCATCTCCTCGATGACCACGGCCTCGCCATAGCCGGCGGTCAGCCCCTCGATCTCAAGCAGCGCCATGCTGCCTCCGGCGGCCGAGATAGACCTCGCGCACACGCTCATCGGCCTGGATCTCTGCCGGCGTTCCCTCGGTCATGATGCGGCCGCCCACCAGCACGGTGATGCGCTCGGCGAAGCGGAAGACGAGGCCCATGTCATGCTCGACGAAGAGGAGGGTCAGGTCACGCGGCAGGGCGTGGATGCGCTCGAAGATGGATTCGCTCTGCGCCGCCGGCACGCCCGCCGCCGGTTCGTCCAGCACCAGCACCCGTGGCTTCGTCGCCAGCGCGATGGCGATCTCCACCAGCCGCTGCGAACCATAGGGCAGCGAATGGACGGGCCGGTCCGCCAGCGCGGCCAGATGCACGAAGGCCAGGTGCTCGCGCGCCTCCTCGGCCACCGCCCGGTCCGCGGCGGCGGAGCGCCAGAAGATCCGCGTCTTCCGCTCCCGCTCCAGGATCGCGAGGGAGACGTTCTCCAGTACGGTCAAGCCACGGAAGAGCTGGTTGATCTGGAAGGTGCGCGTCAGCCCGCGCCGGACCCGCGCGGCCTGGGACAGGGTGGTCACATCCTCTCCGCCGATGCGGATCGTGCCGGCGGTGGTGGCCACGTTGCCCGTCAGCGCATGGACGAGGGAGGTCTTGCCCGCCCCGTTCGGCCCGATCAGGGCATGCCGCGACCCGGTCGGCACCCGCAGCGAGACATCGCCCACGGCGGTGAAATTGCCATAGCGCAGCGTGAGGTCGCTGGTCTCGATCGCCGGCGTCATGCCCGCCCCCGCAGCCGCCGCAGCAGGGCGGTGAAGCCACCCGCGATGCCCCCGCGCAACACGAAGACCGAGGCCATCAGCACCAGCCCTATCCCGAGATGCCAGTATTTCGGGCTGACAGCGGAAAGCGCGTCCTTCAGGTAGCTGAACCCCGCCGCCCCCAGCACCACGCCGGGAATGCTGCCCGTGCCGCCCAGCGTGGCCATCATCATCACCTCGGCCGAGCGCTCGAAGCCCAGCATGTCGAGCGAGGCGAAGTTGCTGGTCTGGGCCAGCACGGCGCCCGCCACGCCCGCGATGCCGCCGGAGATGGTGTAGGCCGTGGCGAGGTGCCGCGACACCGGCGCGCCGATCGCCGGCATGCGGCGCACATTCTCCCGGATGCCGCGCAGCGCCAGGCCGAAGGGCGAGGTGGTGAGGCGCCAGAGGAAGGCATAGACCAGCACCAGCACCGCCAGGCTGTAGAAGAAAGCTGTCTCCCCGGCGAAGTCGAAGCGGAACAGGCCGAGCACGGGGCCCATGGTGAAGTCGGACATGCCGTCCGCGCCGCCGGTCAGCCAGCGTGCCTGGTTCGCCGCCTCCAGCATCAGGAAGCCGATGCCGAGGGTGATCAGCAGCCGGGTGAGGTCGTTGCCGACCACCACGAGGCGGGTGAGGAGCAGGGCGAGGAGGCCGCTTACCAGCAGCGCGACCACCAGCCCGGTCACCGGCTCCTGCACCCCATGCGCCGCCAGGAGCGCCGCGGTATAGGCGCCCGTGCCGAAGAACACGGCATGCCCGAGCGACACCACCCCCGCATGGCCCTGGAGAAGATCGTAGGACAGGGCAAAGGCCGCGAGGATGAAGAGGCTGGTGAAGAGGGTGAGATAATCCGGAAAGAGAAAATAGCCCGCCAGCGCGGCGAGGAGGAGCGGCAGGCCCGCCCCGAGACGGGTGAGCCTCACGCGGTCCTCCCGGCCAGGCCGCGTGGAAAGAACAGCATCATGAGCACGAGCAGGCCATAGATCACGAAGCCGCCGACCTGCGGAACGAAATACTTGAACACCGCGTCGATGGCGCCCAGCGCGATGGCCGCGGCGAAGGAGCCGCCGATGGAGCCCGGCCCGCCGATCGCCACCACCATCAGCACGAGGACGAGGTATTTGAGCGGGAAAGTCGGGTCGAGGCCGAGGAAACCCACGGCCAGCGCGCCGCCCAGCCCGGCGAAGCCCGCGCCCAGCGCGAAGGTGATGGCGAAGAGGCGGCCGACATTGATGCCGATGCCCTCCGCCGCGCGGCGGTTGTCCACCGCTGCCCGCACCCGCGCGCCGAACAGGGTGAAATTGAACAGCGCGGCCAGCAGCCCGGCCGCCACCAGCCCGAAGCCCATGAGGAAGAGCCGGTAGCCGGTGATCTCGACACCCAGGATATCCACGCGGCTGGTGAGCCAGTCCGGCAGGATCATGGGCTGTTGCTGCGGGCCGAAGATGATGTTCGCCACGGCCCCCGCCGCGAAAGCGAGGCCGATGGAGAAGAGCACCTGCTGTAGCTCAGGCATGCCATAGACATGGCGGATGACCGAGCGCTCCGCTGCCATACCGACCAGGGCGGTGAAGATGGCGGCGGCCGGCAGGGTGAGCAGGAAGGGCACGCCGTAGAGGTTGAGCAGCGTGGCCGCGACATAGCCCCCGCACATGGCGAAGGCGCCATGCGCAAGGTTGATGAACCGCATCAGGCCAAGCGTGATCGACAGGCCGATCGAGAACAGGAAGAGCAGCATGCCATAGGCGATGCCGTCCGCGAGGATGCTGACCAGCCCGGACATGCGCTACTTGGCCGGGTCCTTCACGCCCTCGATCGTCTCGAAGGCGATATTGGCCCAGCCGCTGCCCAGCCGCTGCCCGCGCCGGATATAGATGTTCTGCACGATGTCGCGAGTTGCCGGGTCGATGGTGATGGGGCCGCGCGGGCTGTCGAGCCGCGCGCCCTTGATGGCGTTCATGATCGACTCCGCGTCGGTCTTCCCACCGGAAGCCTGCAGCGCGTGATAGATCAGCGCCATACCGTCATAGCCCTGCACCGTGCGGTAGCTCGGGACGGCATTCGCGCCCGCCACCTCCCGGAAAGCCGAAAGGAAGCGCTGGTTCGCCGGATTTTGCAACTCCACCTGATAATGCAGGGCGGAGATGACGCCATCCAGCGCATCGCCCATGGCGGGGACCAGATTGTCATCCACCACGTCGCCCGTCACCAGCAGCTTGATGCCGGCCTCGGTCAGGCCACGCTCCTTGGTCTGCTTCATGAACGCGACCGAGACGTCGCCGCCCGGGTTGAAGCCGAACACCGCGTCCGGCTTCGCCTCGATGGCGCGCTGAAGGAAGGGCGAATATTCCATCGCCGAGACGGGCGTGCGCGCGCCGCCGATCACCTTGCCACCGCCGGCCTCGAAGGCCTTGGTGAACCAGGTCTCGGCATCCAGCCCGGGGGCGTAGTCGGAAACGATGGTATAGACCGTCTTGATCCCGCTCTTGGCCGCCCATTGGCCCAGCGAGGCGGAGAGCTGTGGCAGCGTCATGGAGATGCGGGTGAAATAGGGCGAGCGCTCCGTGATGACGGAGGTCGCCGCATTAATGATGATCGCCGGCCGCTTCGCCTCGGTCAGCAGGGAGGCGGCGGACATGGCGTTGGGCGTGAAGCTGTAGCCCAGGATGATCTCGGCCCGGCTGCGCTGGATGAGCTCCTGCGTCATGCGTCGGGACAGGTCGCCCGAGGCCGGGCCCTGGTCGTCGCGCATCACCGTCTCCACGGTGATGTTGCCGACCTTGGTGCCGTTCACCTTTTGAAAGGCTTTGATTCCGTCTTCGTAGTTCTTGCCCTGGTCCGCGAAGGTGCCGGACAGCGGCAGGACCACGCCAACGACCAGCTTGCGCTCCTGCGCGATGGCCGGGCGCGCCAGGGGCAGCCCCGCCGCCGCCGAGGCGCCGAGAAGGACCGTTCGCCGCCCGACCCGGCCAGGATGCCATTCAGTGCGCGCCATGCCACTTGCTCCTTCGAAGGGTTTTCAGATCAGCGGGCGCCGGGCACCTGCCGGGTCGCCAGGAATTCCTCGAAGGTCTCGCCGCGCATATCGGCATAGACCTCAAGGTTGGTCCGGCCCACGAGCCGGGCGAATTTTTCCAGCACGAAGAAGTTGGCGCCATAGCGGACCAGGCCGAGCCAGTCGCGTTCCAGCACCAGCCGCGTTTCCTCGGCGGTGAGGCCGGCGCGCTCGCAGGCGCCACGCTCATCCGCCGCGAAGGCCTCACGGAAGCCCGCTTCCTTCATGTTCCAGAAGAAGCGGTTCAACCGCAGCCGTTCCCGCCCCGTCGGGATGTCGAAGGCATAGGTGCCCTCGATGTCCTTCACGCCCTCGAGCTGCGGGTTGCCGGCATGGGGCGCGGCGGGCTTCGCCTCGCCCTGGTCCTCGAAGACCAGCACGGTCATGGCCGTGGTGGTGGCCAGATAGTAGTTCTGGTGGACCTTGGTCACCTCGTCGCTCAGCGCGCCGCGCATGGCGAGCCACATGATGACCTCGACGCTCTCCGCGCCGCCCAGGCGGATGTAGTCCACATGCTTCATCCGCGCGAGCTCCATCGGGTCCTTCTCGATGAGTTCGATGAAGCGCATGTCCCAGTCGGTGTCGTTGTAGCCCGTGCGCTCGCCATGGATCTGGTGCGACAGGCCACCGGTGCCGACCACCACCACCGAGAGGTCCTCGGGGTAGGATTCGATGGCCCGGCGCAGCGCCTTGCCCAGCTTGTAGCAGCGCATGGCCGTGGGCAGCGGATATTGGACGACGTTGACCTCGATGGGAATCACCGCGCCCGGCCAGCCTTCCTTGTGCGGCCAGAGCAGCGGCAGGGGCGAGAAGACGCCGTGGTCGAGCGGCCGGTCCTGGAAGACCGCTGGGTCGAATTCCTCGTTCACCAGGCTTTCCGCGATATGCGCGGCGAGGCCTGGATGGCCCGGCAGCATGGGCAGCGGGCGGCGCCCGGCACCTTCGTCGGCCACATCGTAGCTGTCCGCCACGCCGACGGCGAAGGTGGGGTAGAGATCATAGAAGAAGGCGTTCAGGTGGTCGTTGTAGAAGAAGACCAGGACATCCGGCTTCTTCTCCCGCAGCCATTGCTGCGCTGGCTCATAGCCTTTGAAGAGGGGCGACCAGTCCGGAAGGTCCTGCTTTCCCTTGTCATAGGCGACGCCGATCGTCGGTACATGCGACGTGCCGATTCCACCGATGATCCTGGCCATGAAGCACCTCTCCTCACTCTTGCTGCGACAGGCCGCCATGCGTCGAGCGCACCCGGTGGCCTGTCGCGGCCTTGTCATTCTTGGTTCATCAAACTGAGGCGGATAGCCTCAAAGCATGAAGTTGTAATCGAAAACGCTTATAGGGTGAGGTTAATCCAGCAGGGTGATGGCCTCGTCGGCCGTCAGCACGTCGCCAAAGCTCTGGAACACCGTGCTGAAGCCGATGTTGTGATCTTCCTCATAGCGCGCGGCATTCGCGTCGGAGACCATGACCACGTTGTAATCGAGCATCATCGCGTCCCGCGCCGAGGTCTCGCAGCAGAAATTGGTCAGCATGCCAGTGATGGCCACGTTGGTGATGCCGCGTTCAGCCAGCTTCTCCATCAGATCGGACTTGCCCGGCAGGAAGGCGCTGAAGCGGGACTTCTCTGCATGGATGTCTCCGGGCATCGGCTCCAGATCCGGGTGCAATTCGTGGCCCGGCGTGCCCGGAGTGAGGTTGTCCCGGTGGCGCGCGGCATTGGCCGGGGTGAAGAAACGTTCATGATAGAGCGGCCAGAGACTGCGCCCATCCTGGCCGGCGGTCATCTTCACCCAGGCCACGCTCGCCCCGCGCTCGCGGAAGCTGCGGGCCATGCGGTTGATATTGGGAATGATGGCTACGGCCGGCGGCACGTCCGTCACATAGAAGGCCTGCATGTCGATCACGACCAGCGCCGTCCGCGCCGGCTCGAAGCGTTCGAAGACACGCAGGCGCCCGCGCTTCTTCATCACACGGTCGATGACATAAGGGGGCATCTCGAAAGGTGCGGGTGCGGTCATGGGTCTCGTCCGTCAAAACTAGGTGCTGCGGGTTGGCGCACAGACAGACCACTTGCCGACGGGGCGCGCCCATCCGAAACTGATTGCCCGTCTATCGAAAAGCCTTATCCACGGGAGATACCAAGATCACGCCGGCCCTGCGCGCCATCAACCCCAAGCATCTCCGGGCGTTTCTCGCCGTCGCCCGCACCGGCAGCGTCGTGCGTTCCAGCCGGATGGTGCGACGGGTGCAATCGGCCGTTACCCGTTCGGTGCAGGAGCTGGAACGGGAACTCGGCGTGACACTCTTCGAGCGCCGTCCGAAGGGGATGCTGCTGACCGGCCTCGGCCAGATCCTGCTGCACCGGGTCGAGCGCGCCTTCGCCGAGATGGACAGCGCGCGCCAGGGCATTGCCGCGGCAGGCCCACCCCCGGCGTGGAATGAGCAGGCACCCATCCTCTCCCTCTCCCTTGGCCGGCAGCGCCTGCTTGCTTTCACCGAGTTGGTTGAGCAGCGCCATATGGGCGCGGTCGCGGACAGCCTGCTTATCTCTCAGCCCGCCGTCAGCCAGGCCCTGCGGGAAGTGGAACTGGGACTGGGAATCGAGGTGTTCATTCGTTCTCCGGCGGGTCTCCAGCCCACGCCGCTGGGGGCGCTGCTGGCGCTGCATGTGCGGCGAGCCCTGGCCGAGATCCGGGCCGCGGAGGCCGAGATCGGCCTGCTCCAAGGCGCCATGGCCGGGCGGGTCACGGTCGGCACGCTGTCCCTGGGCCGGACCCGCCTGCTGCCACGGGCCATTATCCGCCTGCAGGAAAGCCACCCCAACCTGACCGTGAGCACGCTGGAGGGCAGCTTCGAGCATCTGGCCATGCGCCTGCGGGCAGGCGATATCGACTTTATCATGGGTGCCCTGCGCCCGCCGGAGCATACGATCGGGCTGATCCGGGAGGCCATCACGGAGGATGACGTCGCGCTGGTGGCCCGGGCGGGGCATCCCCTCGCCCGCAAGCCCGGCTTGACCTTTCAGGACCTGCCCAGCGCGCGCTGGGTGCTGCCCCAGCGTGGCACGCCGACCCGCGAGATGCTGGAAGCCGCGCTGCTCGGCCGTGGCCTGCCAGCCGCGCAGGTGGTGGTCGAGACGACGGACCTGACCATCACGCGCGGGCTGCTGCTGGAGAGCGATCTGCTCACCGCAATCTCGCCTCATCTCTATCAGCCCGAGATCGAGGCGGGATCGCTGGCCGTCCTGCCGCTGGAGATGCCGGAGACACGCCGCAGCATCGGGTTGCTGCAACGCTCCGGCAGCAGCCCCTCGCTCGCCGCCCGGCTGCTGATGGACTGCATCCGGGCGATCGGGCGGCTGTAGCGCGCCGCCCCGGCTGCCTGAACGGGCTTCTAATCGTGGCCGGGCAGATAGTTCAGCAGGACATATTGCTCGGCGATGCTGGCCTGGGCGTTGCGCGAGCCCGAAATGTATTCCAACTCGGCCAGCTGCAGGCCGCGCTGGATGGGCGTGTGCTCATCGAACCGGTGCAGCAGTCCGGTGAGGGCGCTGGAGAAGCGAACGGCCTTCCAGATGCGGTCGAGGCAGGTAGCCGAATAGCCGTCCAGCTCCGCGCACGAGCCGTCGCGGTAGAAAGTGGTCAGCGCGCGGCTGAGCACCCGCACATCGGCCACGGCCATATTCAGCCCCTTCGCGCCGGCGGGCGGCACGATGTGCACGGCATCGCCCGCCAGGAACAGGCGGCCATGCTGCATGGGGGCGGCGACGAAGGCGCGCAGCTTCGCCAGATCGCGCTGGAAAATCTCGCCCTCCGCGATCTCGCTGCGGCCTTCATCAAACATGCGGGCATGCAGCTCCTCCCAGAAGCGGTCATCGGACCAGTCCTCGGGTCGCGTCTCGGCGGGCACCTGAAGATAGAGCCGGGACACCTGCATGGAGCGGCGGCTGCACAGGGCGAAGCCACGGTTGCTGTTGCTGTAGGTCATGTCGGCCATCGGCCGCGCGCGGGCGAGCACGCCGAGCCAGGCGAAGTCATAGGCCTGCTCGAACAACGTCATCCGGTCCCGCGGCATCGCCGCGCGGCCGGCACCGTGATAGCCGTCGCAGCCCGCCACGAAGTCGCAGTCCAGAACATGCTCCTCGCCATCCTGCGTATAGCGGATGCGCGGACGGTCCGTCTCGATACCCTCGATCCCCGTTACCTTCGCCTCGAAGAGGAGTGGATCGCCGGCCTCCAGGCGCGCGGCGATCAGGTCCTTCACCACTTCCTGCTGCCCATAGATCATTACCGACTTGCCGGTCAGGCCGGGCAGGTCGAGATGGATGGTGCGGCCGCGGAAGCGCATGTCCAGGCCTTCATCCACCAGCCCCTCGCGCCGCAGCCGCGCATCGAGGCCGAGGCGCGCCATGGTCTCCACCGTTCCCGGCTCCAGCACGCCAGCGCGCACGCGACCCTCGACATAGGGGCGGCTTCGCGCCTCGAGGATCACGGACTCAATCCCTTGCGCCTTCAACAAATGCGCGAGGAACAGCCCTGCAGGCCCCGCCCCGATAATGCCGACCTGTGTTCTCATCAATACACCCACGCCCCAGTGATGCTGAACCGCCACAAGGAGTGGCGCGAACCTTGCGATTTCTGTCCCGCGCTCCGGGCGGCAGCCAGCGAAAAATGCTGGGGATTGGATCGAAATCCCTTATCATGCATGGGAATGGCGTGCGTGTCGGACGCTTGCCGGGCCATTGAGGGTTTACCGCGGATTCCGTTTCCTATGGAATCTGCGACGAGGTAGCGGGGGCCAGCTCCTTCCCCTCCAGGAACTAAGCCGCCCCTGTCACGATCCCACTAAGGCTGTGCCGGCTTCGGAAGCGAGGCCTCCAGCCCTGCAATGACGTGGTTCACAAAAATCTCGAAGCTGCTGTCCATCGGCACCACCGCACCGTTTTGCCAGCGCAGGATAAAGGCACGGTTCGTCAGGCTGGGAAGAAGCCGGACCAGATGCGGATACCGCTCCGCATCAACATCCTCCAGATTAGCCTGGATGCCGGCCTGCCAGGATTGCAAATCCTCAGTTGGCATATGGGCCAGTTCCTGCGTTACGAAACCGACGAGCGCGGCCTGGACAGCATTGTAGGTACTACAAAGCCGATCTTCCGGCACACCTGCCTCCGCCAGCACGGACAGGATGGCTTCCACCAGTGCGAAATCGGGACGGAGATTAGAAACAGTATCGGCGCCGATCAGCGGTGCCGTGTTGGGATGCCGCTGTATTGCGGCGCGGAAACGCATGAACAGGCTTCGCAACCACGCCTGCCAGGGTTGGCCGGGAAGGCGCGGCGGCAACGTGTCCTGCAGTACCAGCCGGAGAACCTCCGCCACAACGGCGTCGCGGTTTCCGACATGCCACACGACCACGCTCGCATTGACACCGAGTGACCGCGCCAGGCCGCGCAGGCTGAAGGCGGCCAGGCCTTTGCCGTCGATCTCCGCAAGTGCCGCCTCGACGATCACCTCGCGGCTCAGACCGACGGCGACCGGTGCGGCACGGGAGCCGGCAGAGGCCTGGGTCCGAAGCGATTTAGAGGTCCGTGGCACGCTGTCTCTGCTCTCCCCGCCCCTTTTCCGTCGCCACTCATAACAAGTGCGGGGTACCGGCGAAAGCCTCTTGCGCAGCGTTCAAGACTGCGATCAACTCATGCGGACCTGAAGCGAAACGAGTTCCGGCGACAAACCCCAACTCGCATGCGAGGCTCTCATGGATGACGCACGGACTTCTCCTGAGATCGGCCTGGGCATCCAGGCGTTTACGCGTCCGCCCGGCGCGCCCCGCCTGCCCCGTATCGCGCGCGGAGAAGGTATCTGGCTGATCGATACCGGGGGCAACCGCTATCTCGACGCCTCCTCCGGGCCGGTTGCCAGCAATCTTGGCCACGGCCATCCGCGCATTCTTGCGGCGATGGAGGCCCAGGCGCGCCAAGCGGTTTTCGCCTATCCCAGCCAGTTCGAAAGCAGCGCCAACCTTGAATTCGCCGAGCGCCTGGGCCGCCTCGCCGGCCCCGGCCTCGATCGCGCCTTCATTGTATCCGGCGGGTCCGAGGCGGTGGAAAGCGCTATCAAATTTGCCCGGCAGCACGCCGTCGCCACCGGTGAGGCGTCACGCTGGAAGGTGATCGGGCGGCAACCCGGTTATCACGGGAATACGCTCGGTGCCCTGGCCGTCTCCGGCGACGAGCATGCACATGAAATCTTCGGTCCTTTGTTGCGAGCCACACAGCGCGTACCGGCTCCGCTGAGCTATCGCCTGCCACCAAACCACACGGTCGAAAGCTACGCACGCGCCTGCGCCAACGCACTGGAGGAAGCGATCCTCCGGGAAGGCCCGGAGACAGTGCTGGCCTTCATCATGGAACCGGTGGGTGGCCTCGCGACTGGCGCGCTGGTGGCAACGGATCTCTACTACGAAGCAGTGCGACAGATCTGCACGCGTCACGGTGTGAAGCTCATCTTCGACGAAGTCATGAGCGGCGCCGGGCGTACGGGCCGCTTCCTTGCCGCTGACCACTGGCCTTCCGCTCGGCCCGACATCGCTGTTCTGGCAAAGGGATTGTCCGCTGGCTACGCGCCCCTGGGAGCCGCCCTCGTATCGGCCGAAATGGTTCGAACCGTGGCTGAAGCCGGCGGCTTCATGCATGGCTTCACCTACAACGCGCATGTGATGAGCTGTGCCGTGGGCGTGGCCGTGCTGCAGGAGGTCGAGGAAGCTGACTTAGCCGGGAACGCCGCCTGCATGGGCGCCTTGCTGCGGCAGCATCTGGAAGCGCTGGCGGAGGAGAATCCCCTCATCGGCGATATCCGAGGCTTGGGTTTGCTGATGGCCGTCGAACTTGTTGCCGATCAGCAGACGAAGCGGATGATCCCGCTGGAGAAGGTCGCACCGGCGCGGGTACAACAACTGGCCCTGCAACACGGCCTGGCCCTCTATTGCCGCCGAACCTCCCGGGGCGTCTATGGCGACTGGCTGATGCTGTCTCCACCTTTGACGATCACAGCGGACGAGGTCGAGATCCTCGTCGAGCGGCTTCGCCTCACGCTGAATGACTACGCCACCGAGCTACGGATGGAGGGCATCCTCCACTAACCCAAGGCAGACAGGGGAACAGGCTATGCGTCAGATGATCACGCGCCGCGGTGCATTCCTGCTCGGTGGCGCAATGCTTGCTGCGCCATCCCTCTCCCAGGCACAGCGCGCGGACCCGCGCGTGCTACGCTTCGTACCACAGGCGGCACTGTCCATCACCGACCCTATTGCATCGCTCGCCGGGGTTGCGGTGAATCACAGCTATTATGTCTACGATACACTCTATGGCCTGGACGCGCAGATGCGCGTCAAGCCGCAGATGGCCGAGGGCCACACCACTTCCGATGACGGATTGAGCTGGACCATTCGCCTGCGCGAGGGCTTGTTCTTCCACGACGGTGAACCGGTGCGTTCACGAGACTGTGCCGCCAGCCTGCGCCGCTGGTGCAGCCGAGATACGTTCGGCCGCACGCTAGGCAGCGCCATCGCTGAATGGAAGACGCCGGATGACCGCACCTTGGTCATCCAGCTCTCCCGTCCCTTCCCGCTGCTGCTGGACGCCTTGGCCAAACCTGGCACCAGCCCAGCTTTCATCATGCCAGAGCGCATCGGCAATATGGAAGCGACAAAGCCTTTCACTGAGGTCATCGGGTCAGGTCCCTATCGCTTTATCGCGGATGAATTCAATCCGGGCAGCCGCGCTGCTTACCGCAAGTTCGACCGCTATGTTCCGCGGCAGGAAGCGCCCGAATGGACCTCAGGCGGCAAAGTCGCGCATTTCGAGCGGATAGAATGGGTGATGATGCCCGACCAAGCCACTGCCGCCGCTGCATTGCAGGCCGGCGAAGTGGATTGGTGGGAGCAAGTGGGAGCTGACCTGATCCCGCTGTTGCGGAACAACCGTGATATCGTCATCGCGAATGGTGATCCGGCCGGATATATGGGAGTCCTGCGGTTCAACCATTTGCATCCTCCCTTCAATAATGCCAAGGCGCGCCAGGCCGTTCTCGCCGCCATCCAGCAGCCTGACTTCATGGCGGCCGTGACCAATAGTGATGAGACAGCCTACAATGTCTGTCACTCCTTCTTCCCATGCACCACGCCTTATGGCCGTGTCTCGGTGCCTGATCCGATGGCTACGCCGAGTCTGGACCGCGCCCGTTCCCTGTTGAAGGAGAGCGGATACACAGGAGAAAAGGTGGTTCTTCTGAACCCCTCCGACTTCGCCTCCATTGCACCGTTCGGTCTGCTCGCTCACGACCTACTGGCCCGCATCGGCTTCAATGTGGAATTCGTGGCGACGGATTGGGGCAGCGTCCTCAGCCGGACTGTGCAACGCAAGCCGCCCGCCGAGGGGGGCTGGAGCCTTTACCCTGTCTGGTGGAGCGGGATGGGCATTGTGGCCCCCAGCCAAAACGCTCTTATCCGCGGCCAGGGCGATGGCGGCTGGACCGGCTGGTATGAAAGCAGGGAGATGGAAGCCATGAACGACCGCTGGCTCTCCGCCATAACCGAGGAGGAACGCATGCAGATTGGCGCGCAGATGCAGGATCTGGCCTTCCGCGACGTACCCAGTGTGCCGCTGGGGCAGTTCTTTATCCGCACCGCCTACCGCAAATCACTGACCGGTATGTTGGAAGGACCTCGCCCCGTGCCCTGGAATCTGCGCAGGGCGTGACGGAGATGCTGCCGCCTGTCACAGGTTATCTCGATCGACTGTCCCGGCGTCCTGGCGAGCGGATCACCGCATATGTCAGCCTGCGCAATCCGGGCCCATGCCGCGCCAAACTGGTGCGCGTCGTCTCGGCAGATCCGAACCCGGCCGGGCCTGGTCTCGACCTGCGTCCCCTGCCCTTCGACCAGACCTTTGAGGGTGAGCATCAACCGGTCCGTCTCGGTTCCTGGGGCTTGGTCAGGGGCCGCCCGCGCCTGGATGCGCGCGAACCGCGCTGCTGGGCAGTGCTGGTGCAACTGCTATCTGACCTGCCTGCTGCCACGGTGCTGGCAACCGAGGGCGGCGCGGACGGCGTGGTGATCCGCGCCGGAACCGCGGGTGCCGAGGCCGAAATCACCGTGGGCGGCGCGGTTACTCGGCTGAGGACAGAGGCACCCCTTCAAGCGGCTATATGGTATCGCCTCTGGCTCTCCCATGACCCTAGGACGGGACAAGCGGTACTGGGCCAGACGGCGCTTGGAAACGCGAGCGGCACAACCGTCCAGGCGCAGACCGCGGTGAGCGAGATGGCGCCAGTGGCCGCCGTGACCTTCGCCGCGCGAGATGCGGCGGAGGCGCGGGACCATTTCACGGGCAAAATCGAGGATCCGCTGGTAGCAGCTGCCTTTGTCGAAGCGTGGACCGATCCGCTGCTCGCCCCTTTCGCTGACGAAAAGCTAAGGGCGCGGTGGGACTTCTCGGCCGGTATCATGACTGATGACATCGCCGATGTCGGACCGGACGGCTTGCATGGTAAACTGTTCAACATGCCCGCGCGCGGCGTGGTCGGCGCGGCCTGGAGCGGGCGGGAAACCTGCTGGCGTCACGCCCCTTCCGAATACGCCGCAATTCATTTCCATGCCGATGATCTGGATGATTGCGGCTGGACACCATCCTTCACCTTCGATGTGCCGGACGAGATGCGGAGTGGCGCCTACGCCTTTCATCTGTCCTGCAAGGACGGCGAGGACTGGCTACCCTTCTACATCCTGCCCCGGCGCGGCTATCACCGTGCGCCGGTTGCCTTCCTGGCATCCACCTTCACCTACCAGGCCTATGCCAATCATGCGCGCGGCAATGCCGATGCCGCTTACAAGGACCGGGTCGCCGCCTGGGGTGCCTATCCCTACAATCCCGACGACGTCAGCGCCTTCGGCCACTCCACCTATAACCGCCATCCTGATGGCAGCGGCATCTCACTCTCCTCACGGCTAAGGCCAATCCTGACAATGCGACCAGGCTTCTTGACGTTTAACGACGCTAGAGGCTCCGGCCTGCGGCACTATCCGGCGGATACGCATCTCCTGGCTTGGCTGGAAGCGCGCGGCATCGAGTTCGACGTCGTTACTGATGAGGATCTTGATGACGAGGGCGTCTCGCTGCTGTCTCCTTATCGCGTTGTCCTGACGGGCTCCCATCCCGAGTATCATACCGAACGCATGCTGGACGCACTTCTTGCCTATCGCGATAGTGGCGGGCGGCTTTGCTATCTCGGCGGCAACGGCTTCTACTGGCGCATCGCGCGTGATCCCGCACGTCCACACTTAATCGAGATCCGCCGGGCCGAAGGAGGTATCCGGGCCTGGGCGGCCGAGGCGGGGGAATACTACCATCAGCTCGACGGCGCTTTGGGCGGGTTGTGGCGGCGCAATCGCCGCCCGCCTCAAGCCCTTGTAGGCCTCGGCTTCAGCGCGCAGGGCCTGTTCGAAGGCACGCATTACCGCCGCTTGCCAGCGTCCTCGGACCCTCGATATGCTTGGATCTTCGAGGGCGTGCCCGAAATTATCGGTGATTACGGGCTGTCCGGCGGTGGCGCGGCAGGATTCGAGCTGGACCGCGCGGATATGCGCCTCGGCACGCCTCCGGATACCGTAATCCTGGCGCGATCGGAACAGCCGCCTCCATCCTTTGTCACGGTTCCGGAGGAACTGCTCTCGCATATCGCAACCGTTACCGGCGAGAGCCCGGAAGCACTGAAGCGTGCAGAGATCATTTTCTTCGAAGTCCCGGGTGGGGGCGCAGTCTTCGCCGTCGGTTCCATTACTTTCTGCGGCAGCCTTTGGAATGGCAAAGGCTTTGAGGGGCCGGTCTCGCGGATGCTGGAGAATGTGCTCCGCTCCTTTGCCAAAGTTTGAGGGAGCAAGTGAGAGGAAGGACAAGACATTTGTCATGGCGAATCCGGTGTTTCCACCCGTCGCCCTGCACCTTCCTCCCAGACCACACTCACGCCTCAAACAGCTTCTTGCGACGGCCACAGGGATAAGGTGTTCCGGCCAGTCTCATGCCCGGCAGCTTTGTCGCGCTTGCCTAAGCTACGGAGCGGTTGGAGCGCTCCCTTTCACCCCATGCTGCTATCGCTTCTCGCATTCGGACGTAAAACCGATGCTCCTCGTTCCGCTGCCAGCTCGCAGATCCGCTGCGTGACGCGGAATGAATCGCAAAAGGAACTGATCGGCAGGAACTCGAAGCGCGAATGGAAGTTCAAGGCGCCCGTAAAATAGTTTGGTGTAGGGAGACCACGCGCAGATAGCGCTGATCCATCAGTTCCACCCCTCATGGCAACCACCTTACTGGTAATTCCCAGTTCGGCCATCGCTCGAAGCACCAAGTCCACCGAGTCTCGCTTTCCTCCTAGTGCGGCGGCGATGTTGCGATAACTGTCCTCGATTCGGCATTCGATTTTCGCCCGAGGGAAGCGCTCTTGGATTTTCTCTACAGATTCGAGGACAAAAGATTTTCGTTCTTCAAAGATTTCTGCATCGAAGTCCCGTATGGCCATTTTGATCTGAGCGGCGCTCTGATCGCCTGTGATGCCATTGAACCACCAATACCCCTCACGCCCGGCAGTGTGCTCGGGCGTCTGCTTCCTGTCGAAGAGGCTCATGAGGTCGGCGGCGACGAGAATAGGATTGACCAGTACACCCTTGGCGGACATGGGGTGAGCCGGAACTCCGGTGATATTAATCTCCACGCTGGCGGCATTGAAGGTCTCATATACCACCTCACCGCGCTCGCAGCAGTCGATGGTATAGGCAAAGGCCGCCGGGAAGCGCGCTAGGTCCAGTGCCTTCGCCCCACGTAGCCCGATTTCCTCATCCGGCACGAAGGCCACGACGATGTCCCCGTGGCGCGGTCGCTTCCGCAGAAACTCCTCCACCAAAGTCATTACGACGGCGATGGCCGCCTTGTTATCCGCACCTAATACGCTTGTGCCATCGCCGAATAGGATTTCCTCACCTTTATAGGGCAGGATCTCGGGATGGTCGTCGACACGAAGCCAGATCCCTGCTTCCTTGTTCAGGAGGAGATCATCACCTTGAAAACGCAAGCGCTGCGGCCGTATCGCCGGTGAGAGTCCGACATCCACCGTATCAAGATGGGCTACGAAGCCGATGCAAGGTGCATCCGGCACTGTGCCGGGGATGCGGGCCGTCAGAATGCCGTTTTCATCCAGATGGATATCTGAGGCTTTAAGGAACTCCAGCTCTTCGCTCAGGAGCCTGGCCAGGCGGAGCTGCCCCGGCGTGCTTGGCAGCGACGTTGCCCGCACGTCACTTTGGCTCGCAACCGCCAAATAGCGGAAGAAGCGCTCGACCAGCTGTTCTTCGACAGGCTTCACCATAAGAACTCTCCAGTTTGTGCAGAAACTGCCATTGATAGATCAGGCATAAGCGCGGTGGGGCACAAGCTTCCAGGGCGCTTGCGTAATTCCTCTGCCTTATCGCGGAAGTGCCTCATTCGTCGCAGCACCCCAGGGAGTTTCAGGCAGGAAGGTAATCGGCACCATACCGACCAACATGCGAGCCCCGTTACCTCCTGCACTGAAATCGTACTCTCCTCGTTGCTGTGAACTGTTAAGATTCGCTTCCAATTCAGCCGCGGTCGGATTTGCCGATCTACGGTCGGTCTGTGGCGGGCAGTGTGGTTTATGGCCGCGCTTATGACAATGTGGCCGGGGCTGGTCGGGGTTGCAGGGCGATATCGGGACCTGCTCGCCGAGGAGACGGCTTGGAGCGCCCTCCCCACCCAAGGAGTAGCGGCCAATGGGAATGAGCATTTCCAGGCGCCCAGGAAATCTTTGCCCTATGCCAGGCCAGGATCGCTGATGGCGGCAGCCGGAAGGTCCCTTTGAAGCCGTAATGACGTTAGAATGTCTGTGACAGCTTAGCCGCAAGGCTCGCGCTCGGAAGGAACGGCGCACATGGCTCAGATTCCCGGGAATAAGGACGGCGCCGGTCGCCTGGATGCTCTCCGCTCCGCCCGACTTCGCGCCCTCTATGCCAGCGACGTCACTGCCAAGGCCGGCGTGGCGGATCCCCGCATCGAGGAGGCTTTCGCTGCGGTGCCACGCGAGCCCTTCGCCGGACCCGGGCCCTGGTTTATCCCCTCGATGAGGTCTTGGCCGGCACGCGGACGGCGCTATGTTCAGACGCCCGACGACGATCCCGCCTTCCTCTACCAAGACGTTTTGATCGCCCTCGATCGTGCCCGCGGCATCAACATGGGTGAACCCAGCCTGCATGCCTGCTGCCTGGACGCCTTGGCTATCCGGCCGGGCGAGGTCGTCCTTCAGATTGGTGCCGGCAGTGGATACTACTCCGCCATCCTTGCCCATCTTGTCGGGCCAGACGGGCATATCCATGCCTTTGAGATTGATCCGGATCTGGCGGCGCGCGCCCGCCATAACCTGGCTGCCTGGCCGTGGGTGGAAGTGGAGGCACGCTCAGGTATCGGCCAAGCCCTGCCGCGGGCGGACGTCGTCTATGTAAACGCAGGCATCACTCAGCCGGACCCGGGCTGGCTGGCCGCGTTGGCGCCCGGTGGCCGGTTGCTGTTTCCCCTCCAGCCGCAGGGCGGTTCTGGTGGCATGCTCTGGGTGCGAAAGCCCGCTGAGAACGGCCCGGTATGGCCGGCGCGTTTTGTCGCCCGGGTCAGCTTCATTCCCTGCGAGGCACCGCAGGACACCGAGACCGGCCTCCGCTTGGCCGCAGCCTTTACCGAAGGCGGATGGGATAGCGTCCGCTCCATCCATTTCGACAGTAAGGCCGATAGCAGCTGTTGGTTCGATGGCGGTGGCTGGTGGCTTTCCACTGCCGCCTCTTAGTGGCACGAGGGGGGGGTGCTGCGACTGTCGCGGGGCACAGACGCCCCGCAACAAGCATCCGCATCAGACGCCAAACCCCTCCAATACGATCTTGCCGCGAGATTTGCCGCTTTCGATCAGCGCGTGCGCCCGCTTCAGGTTAGCCGCGTTGATACGGCCCATATTCTCGGCCAAGGTGGTCCGCAGCGTGCCATCGTCCACCAGCCGGGCCACCTCGTTCAGCAGCTTGCCCTGTTTGTCCATGTCGACGGTCTGGAAGATGGGGCGGGTGAACATCAGCTCCCAATGCACGGAGACGGATTTCCGCTTGAAGCGGGTTACGTCCAGCGTCTCCGGATCGTCGATCAGGGCAAAGCGGCCCTGCGGCGCGATCAACTCGGCAATCTCTGCGAGGTGCTGACCCGTTTCCGTGGTGGAGAAGACGAAGGACGGCGCGCCGATATCCAGCGCCGCTACCTGCGCCGCCAGCGGCTGACGGTGATCCACTACGTGGTGGGCGCCCATCTCTTTCACCCAGGCCTGCGTTTCCGGGCGCGACGCCGTAGCAATGACGGTCAGGTCCGTCAGCCTGCGTGCCAGCTGCACGGCGATGGAGCCCACCCCACCCGCGCCGCCGATGATCAGAATGGCACGGCTGGCGCCGGGAACCTGCCGCTCCACTTCCAGGCGGTGAAACAGCGCTTCCCAGGCGGTGATAGCGGTTAGCGGCAGGGCGGCGGCCTCGGCGACGGACAGGGAGGCAGGTTTGCGGCCCACGATGCGCTCATCCACCAGATGGAATTCGCTGTTCGTGCCAGGCCGGGTCAGCGAGCCGGCATAGGCCACCAGGTCCCCCGCTTTGAAAAGGCTGGCATCCGGCCCTGTGGCGACCACGGTACCCACCGCGTCCCATCCCAGCACCTTCCACTGGCCGGGTTCGGCGGAAACGCCTCGGCGGACCTTGGTATCCACCGGGTTCACGGAGACGGCCTGCACCTGCACCAGCAGGTCTCGCCCGGAAGGTTCAGGGCGCGGCAACTCGATATCCACCAGCGCATCCTGGCGCGAGATGTCGCCGGCGGTCTGGTATGCAATGGCCTTCATGGCTTGGTCCTCGCAATGCTCTGGGCCGAGAGTTAAGGTTCCTGCGCCAAGCGTCTATACGCACAAATAATGCCCATAGTGTCGAAAAGGATACTACCCCATGGCCAAGGCCCGCCACTCCAGGCTGGATTGCAATCCGGGTTGCTCGGTGGAGGCGGCTGTCAGCCTGATCGACGGCAAATGGAAATGCGTCATCCTGTTCCACCTGCTGGAGGGAACGATGCGCTTCAATGAAATGCGCCGCCGTCTGCCGGGCGTCACGCAGCGCATGCTGACCAATCAATTGCGGGAGCTGGAGCAGGATGGGTTGATCATCCGCACCGTCTACGCCCAGGTGCCGCCCAAGGTGGAATACAACCTCTCCCCTCTCGGCCATTCGCTGGAGCCGATCCTGGGCGCGCTGAAGCAATGGGGGGACGCCAATATCAGCCTGTTCGGCAAGGCCGCCTGAAAACGCCGGCGGGATCTCAACCGGCTCGTCTCACGCACGACCACGATCTCCGTAGCAGACTGACCGCCGGCATGCTGGCCGCGCCCCTCGGCGCGAGCCCTCGCCGGCACCCTCCGCCGCTTGTCGTTGCTCTCTCGGAAGAAAATGGCGAAGGCCGGCTTCTTCGCGACCACGGGTAGGATTTCATGAACGTTACAGCCATCATGCCCGGAAAGCGGCGCTCCAGGGGCCCCGGGACAGTTCCCTGATCCGGAATGAGTTGCTGTCAGAAATCTTTGCCGCCTCCCTGGCTCGCGCGCCAGAGAGCACCGCACTCGTCGCTGGCGCCGAACGCCTCACCTATGCGGAGTTGGATGCGCGGGCCAACCGCGTGGCGCATGCCCTCCGGGCGCGCGGCGCTGGGCCGGGCCAGTTCGTCGGGCTGTGGATGACGGATCGCTGGACCTGCATGTGGTGCTGCTTGGCATCCTCAAGAGCGGCGCGGTCTATATTCCCTTCGATGCCGACGCGCCGCCGGAGCGCATTGGCGAGTGTCTCACCGATTGCGAGGCGCGCCTCGTCATCATCGATGCCATCACCAGCGAAAAGCTGGACAGGCCCCTGCCGGGTCTGCTCCCTATCGTCATGAAGGGCGAGGCCATCCCTGCCCACACGCACTGGGCCGGCGCTCCCGCGCGGCCGGCCGGGCACTGAGCGGCAAGCGGGTGGCGGCGGCTGTCAGGAGGCGCCGCCCGGCCGACGCCGCAACCGGCGCATCATGGCCTCTCCTTCCTGTCGCGCGGTCTGGGCGACGAGCGCGGCGAACTCGTTGACGATGGATGAGCGAGGCTGCCAGGTCGGGAAGAACAGCCCGTAAGGCAGCGGGATGGACGGGGCGAAGGCGCGGATTACCATCTCCGGTGCGGGGGATGAGCGGGCGACGAATGGGTCCGCCAGCGCCACGCCCAGGCCGGATGCCGCCATCTGGCAGACCACCACGCCGTTGGAGGCCTCGAAGCGATAGCGGGGCGTCGCGCCGGCCTCGCGGCAATGCTGCTCCAGCCCCTGCCGCAGCAGGGAGCGTGGATGCGTGACCACCATGTCATGCCCGGATAGATCCACCACCGTCACCTGTGGCAACTGCGCCAGCGGGTGATCGTGCCGCATCACGGCCACCGCCTCCACCTCGCAGAGCGGCTCGACCTTCAGCCCGGAATGGGCCAGTGGCAGCACAGTGACGCCGAGGTCGAAATGCTCCTGCTCGACGACGGTCTCGGCATCCAGCCGGATGCGGGTGTCCACCGCGGCGGTGAAATCCGGCACCCGGGCCGCCATCACCCGCAGCGCCTCACCCAGCACGAGGCTGGCCACCTGAGGGGCAGTGAGCAGGCGCAGATGATTATCCTTCTGCCCCTGGCGGATGCCATTGGCCAGCCTCGCCAGCCCGTCATGCCCAGCGAGGACGCGCTCGGCATGCTGGTAGAAGCGCAGCCCCTCCGTCGTCAGGGAGAGGCGGCGGTTCTCGCGGGTGAAGAGGTCGAAGCCCAGCTCCCGCTCCAGCGCTGACAGTAACCGGCCGACTTGCGGCTGGGTTCGGCCCAGCCGCACCGCCGCCTGGGAGACGGAACCGCCTTCAACGAAAGCCCTGAGCGCTTCCAGAGACCGCAGATTGTGCACGCTTCCCCCTGGACTATGTGCGGAAACCGCATGATTTGGTTACTATAATGCATTTGACGCAATCGTGTAGCGCGGGCAACCGTGACCACCTCATGACACCGCCGGCGGCCACGCCGGCAAAAAGGCTCCGAGGATGTCCGATAGCGATTACGGCAGCACCGCCTGGCAGGTGACCCCTTCCCAATACGCAGCGGAGCGCGAGGCGCATTACGCCATGCCCGCCAGCCCGGAATCGCGTTACCTGACCATGCGGGATGGCTGCCGCATCGCTATCGATGTGTGGCGGCCGGAGGGCGCGGCGGGCGCGGTCCCCGCCATCCTCGTGCTGACGCCCTACTACCGGCGCTTCGCCGTGGTGCCAGGCAGCGATGCCGATGCCATTCCCAACGCCGGAAAGTTCGTGCGCTACCTCGTGCCACGCGGCTATGCCGTGGTTGTGGTGGATGTGCGCGGCACCGGCGCCTCCTTCGGCACGCGGGACGCATTCCGCTCGCCAAAGGAACGCGAGGATTCGCGAGAGATCACCGATTGGGTGGTGGCCCAGCCCTGGTCCGACGGGCAAGTGGGCGCAACGGGCATTTCCTATCCCGGCGCGGCGTCGGACTTCCTGGCCAGCACCGGCCACCCGGCCGTGAAGGCCATCGCGCCGCTCTTCGCCGTGTGGGACACCTATGCGGATAACTACTACCCCGGCGGCATCCTGCTGAAGCAACTGGCCAAGAGCTATGACGACCTCATGGTCGCCATGGACCATGACCGGCGGGACCTGCTGCGCAACTACGTCTACTACGCGAACCCGGACCTCGCCGGGCCGCATCCGGTGGATGAGGATGCCGATGGCACGCTGCTCGCCGCCGCGCTGCGCGAGCATCTCGGCAATTTCCGCCAGCCGGATTTCATGGGCGAATTCCGCTTCCGCGAGGAAGCGCTTCCTTATGATCCCAGCTTCAGCTCCGCCTCCTTCAGCCCCTATTCCGTCAGTGAAGGCATCCGGAAGGATGTGGCGGTGCTGGCCGTCTCCGGCTGGATGGATGGCGCGGGCTATGCCAACGGTGCCATCTCCCGCTTCCTGACGCTGCGTGAGAACAAGGTGCATCTGATGCTCGGCCCCTGGGACCATGGCGCGCGCTGCAATGTTTCTCCCTGGCGGCGGGAGCAGACATCGGATTTCGCGTTGCTCGGCGCGCTGCTGCGCTTTTTCGACCATTACCTGCTGCGCCGGGACACGAGGTTGGAGGCAGAACAGCCTGTCCATTACTTCAGCCTGCATGAAGAGGCTTGGCGCTCGGCTCCCAGTTGGCCGCCGGTGGAGTCCTCCACGCGCCTGAGCCTCGCCCCCGGCGCTACACTGGCGACCACACCGGGAGAGGCAGGCGCGGAGAGCATGCGCGCCGACTTCGCCTGGGGCAGCGGCAATGGCACGCGGTATGAGCGCATTGCCGGCATCAACAGCACCACCTACTACGCGGATTGGCAGAAGCGCGAAGCCGCATTGCCGAGCTGGACCTCGGCACCGCTGGAGCAGGATATGGAGCTGACCGGCCATGGCCTGGCGGACCTCTGGTTGCGCAGCAGCGAGCCGGATGCCGCCATCTTTGCCTACGTCTCCGAGGTGGAGGCCGATGGCACGGTCCGCTACGTGACGGAGGGGCTTCTACGTGCCCTGCACCGCAAGGAGAGCGCGGCCCCCGCCACCTATCGCACCAGCTGGCCCTTCCGTTCCTTCCGGCGGGAGGATGCGGCGCCCCTGGTGCCGGGGCAGGCCGAACGCATCCGCATTCCGCTGCTGCCCATATCCTGGGTATTCCGCGCCGGCAGCCGCATCAGGCTTTCCATCTCCGGGATGGATGCCGATCATTGCGTACAGGTGCCGCATGGCCGACCGCCGGAACTGACCCTGCTGCGCGGTGGTGACCAGGCCTCGGCCCTGGAACTGCCGCTGCGGCCGCGCCACTGACCCCAGACCGATCAGGAGTTGCCCATGCGACGCCGTAATTTTCTCGCCGCTTCCGGTGCCCTGACGGGCCTTGGCGCCCTCGCAACCACCGGCTGGGGCGCGCTGGCGCCCCGCCCCGCCCACGCCGCCGGCAAGACCCTGCAAATCGGGCTGGGCGGCGCTTTCACCACTGTGGACCCGCATTTCTATCACGCGGTGCCCAACCACACTGTGGCGATGCACATGTTCGAGCGGCTGATCAACCGCGCGCCCGATGGCCGGCTGATCCCCGGCCTGGCGACAGAGTGGAAGCCGCTTTCCGACACGCTGTGGGAATTCAAGCTGCGCCCGGGCGTGAAGTTCCATGATGGTGGGGACTTCACGGCCGACGACGTCGTCTTCACCTTCGAGCGCGCGCGGGACGTGCCCAACAGCCCAGGCGGCTTCGGTGGCTTCCTTCGCGCCGTGGAGCGGGTGGAGGTGATCGACCCGCTGACCATTCGCCTGCACACGCCGGTTCCGGCGCCAGATCTCGGGCCGAACCTCACCTATGTTGGCATCGTCTCCCGCCGCGTGGGCGAAGGCGCCACCACGGCCGACTACAATTCCGGCAAGGCGGCCATCGGCACCGGGCCGTACCGCTTCGTCTCCTACACCCCAGGCAACCGGGTGGAGCTGGCGCGCAACGACCTATGGTGGGGCCCGAAGCAGGGCTGGGAGACCGTTTCGCTGCGCCTGATCACCAATCCCGCCGGGCGCACCGCCGCGCTGCTCTCCGGCGATGTGGACCTGATCGACACCCCCTCCGTCAGCGACCTGCCGCGGCTGCGCGAGGATAACCGCGTCGAGGTGGCCGCCATTCCTGGCATCCGCCTCATCTACCTGGTGCCGGACATGTCGCGGGAAGGGGAAAGCCCCTTCGTCACTGACAACAGCGGCAAGCCGCTGGCGCGCAACCCGTTCCGTGACCTGCGGGTACGGCAGGCGCTCTCGCTGGCGCTGCAGCGCGAGGCGCTGGCGGACCGCGTGATGCTGGGCACCGGCCAGGCCACCGGGCAATGGATGCCGCCGGGCAGCTACTCCTACGCGCCCAAGGTAGTGCCGCCGCAGCCGGACCCGGAGCGCGCGCGCCGCCTTCTGGCGGAGGCTGGCCTGCCGGAGGGCTTCCGCCTCACCCTGCACACGCCCAACGACCGCTACCCCAATGATGCGCGGCTGGCCCAGGCCATTGCGCAGATGTGGACGCGCATCGGCGTGCAGACCACGGTGGAGGCCATGCCCTGGAGCACCTATGCGGCCCGCGGCGGCCGGCAGGAATTCTCCATGGGGCTGTGGGGCTGGGGCAGCGCCACCTTCGAGGGCGGCTACATGCTGAGCCAGTGCTTCGCCACCTACAGCAAGGAACGCAGCCTCGGCCTGTACAATTATGGCCGCTACAGCAATGCGGAGCTGGATCAGCTCGCCGCACGCGCCACCTCCACCGTCGATGACGCGGCTCGCGAGGCGCTGCTGATCGAGGCCACGGAAAAGGCCATGGCGGACCTACCCATCCTGCCGCTGCTCATGCTGCAGAATCTGTGGGCCGTGCGGAAGGGCATCACCCTCTCGCCCCGCTCCGATGAGCGGACCCTTGCCATGGACGCGCGGTCCCAGGGATGACGATGCCCGCACGCCCCGACCCGATGCCGCATCTCGCTCGGCTGGCGCTGGCCCATGCGGAGCCGGACCAGCCGGCGGCCACGCTGCGTGCGCTGGATGCGGCACTGGCCGCCAGTGTTGGCTACCGGCTGTGCACCATGCAGGTGCACTACGCCGGTGGCGAGGCCGAACGCGTATATTCCAACCTGCCGGACGCCTATCCGGTCGGCGGGCGGAAGCTGGCCTCCAACGCCCCGCGCATGCGGGAGCTGATGCTGCATGGCCAGCCCATCCTGATCCGCCACGAGGCGGAACTTCGCGCCAGCTACCCCGACCATGCCGGCGCCACCGCGCTGGGCTGTGGCAGCGCCATGAACACGCCGGTGCGCTGGCGCGGCCGCACCCTCGGTCAGATCAACCTGATGCATCAGGCAGGCTGGTATACGGAAGAGGATCTGCCGCTGGTACGGCGTTTCGCTCAGTTGGCGGTGCCCGCCTTTTTGTTGCTGCTTGGGGAGCCCTGAGCTCCAGGCTTTTTCATCCCGGCGCTTCCATGCCAGAGGAGCATGACCATGACCGCTGGAGTAAACCGCCGCCATGTGCTGCAGGGCGCGGCCGCCCTGTCAGCCACTGCCCTGTCAGCTACTGCCTTGCCTGGGCGCGGGGCGATGGCGCAAGGCGTGCCTTGGCCACAAGCGCAGCCGATCCGCGTGGTGGTGCCGTTCGGGGCCGGTGGCGCCACGGATATCGCGGCACGTGTCATTGCCCAGGAAATGCAGGCCAGCCTCGGGCAGAGCATGGTCATGGAAAACCGTGGCGGCGCGGGCTCGACGCTGGGCACCGGCTTCGTCGCTCGGCTGCCGCCGGATGGATATGGGCTGCTGATCACCACCATCAGTGGCCTCGCCATCGGGCAGACGCTGTACCGGGACCGCATTCAGTACGATGCTGACAAGTCCTTCGCCCATATCGCCATCATGATGGGCACGCCCTACCTGCTCTGCGTCGACCCCAAGCTGCCGATCCGCGACCTGGCGGGATATCTGGAGGCAGCACGCACCAAGCCTATGGACTACAGCACCTCGGGCGTGGGTGGTGTCGCGCATCTGCTGGGGCTGCGGCTGGCGCTGGCCACCGGCGCGCGGTTGGAACACGTGCCCTATCGCGGCTCCACCCAGGCCATCACCGATGTCCTGGCCGGCGTGGTGCCGAGTGTGCTGGACAGCCTGACCGCCACCAGCGCGCATATCCGCACCGGCGCCCTGCGGCCCCTGGCCACCTCCGCGCCCGAGCGATCCCCCGACTTTCCGGATGTGCCCACCTTCCGGGAGCTGGGTTATCCCGATGTGGTGGCCGATGGCTGGGCCGGCCTTGCCGCCCCTGCGGGAACTCCACGGCCGATTCTGGAACGGCTGGCGGACGCGGTGCGCAAGGCCCAGGCCAGCCCCAACGTGCAGCGCCGCTTCGCTGAGACCTCCACCACGCCAGGCCGATATTACCTGGACGAGGCACAGGAATTTGTAAGACAGGAAGTGGCGGCCTGGGCGCCGGTGATCCGCGCCTCCGGCATCACGCCGGACTGACGGGGAAACGAGGGGAGAGCGTATGCGCGGTATCGTGGTGGCAGCTCAGCCGGAGGCGGCTGAGGCGGGCGTCGAGATCCTGAGGCAGGGAGGCAACGCGGTGGATGCCGCGATCGCCTGCGCCTTTAGCCAGGGCGTCGTCGATCCGCAGATGTGCGGCATCGGCGGCTTCGGCGCGATGCAGATCTGCATGCCCAACCGTGGTATCCACACGGTTCTGGAGTTCTTCGCCCGGGCGCCACTTTCCGCGACGCCGGACATGTGGGCGGACAAGTTCATCGGGCAGTCCCGCGACGGGTTCGTCTTCCTGCTGAACGACCAGAGCAACGACGTCGGCTATGGCTCGGTCGGCACGCCAGGCAATGTTGCAGGCTATACCGAGGCGCTTTCCCGCTTCGGCAGCATGCCGCTGCGTCATGTCATGGCGCCCGCCATCGAGCAGTCCCGGCGCGGCGTCATGGTGCGGCCCTATGTCCACTACTATTGGACCATCGACCATGGCGGCGATGGGCAGGTGAATGTGGAAGACAAGCTGCGTTTCAGCGAAACCGGCCGCCAGGTCTATCTGCGCCCCGATGGCCGGCTGAAGCGCCCGGGCGACATCCTGCACAACCTGGAGATGACCCGCAGCCTGGAGCGCATCGCCGAAGGTGGCGCAGAGGTCTTCTATCGCGGCGACATGGCGCGGGAGATTGCCGCCGATATGGCGGCGCGGGGCGGCGGCATCACGATGGAGGATCTCGCCGCCTATCGCGTGCGAGAAAAGGCGCCGTGCTGGGGCGAGTATCGCGGTCTGCGCATTGCCTCCAACCCGCCGCCGGCGGGGGGCGGCTCACTCATCGAACTGCTGAACATCCTCGGGCAATTCGATCTCGGCAGGCTGGAGCATGGTAGCGTCGAGCATCTGCGGATTCTGGCGGAGGCGATGAAGTGGATGACCATCGACAAGGACGCCCATATGGGCGACCCCGATTTCGTCGATGTGCCGCTGGAGCGCCTTCTTTCGCCGGAGCACGCCGCCGCGCTCGCCGCCCGCATCCGCGCTGGTGAGAAGGCCGACGTGCCCCGTGCGGAGGAACCGGCTGATCCGCCCGATACCACCGTCGTCTGCGTGGTGGATGGCGAGGGCAATGCCGTCTCCATGACACATACGCTCGGCATTCCCTCTGGCGTCATCACGCCCGGGCTCGGCTTCATGTATAATGGCTGCATGAGCGGCTTCGATCCGCGCCCGGGCCGAGCGGCCTCCATCGCGCCGGGCAAGAGCCGAGGGAGCGCCATGGCGCCGACTCTTCTTTTTGACGGAGAGCAGCCATGCATGGTCCTCGCCGCGCCGGGCGGCACCTATATCGTGCCAGCGCTGGCGCAGGCGATCAGCAATGTTGTCGATTTCGGGATGAGCATGGCGGAGGCGGTGGCGGCGCCACGCATTGTGGCACTGAGCAATACCATTGATGTTTCCAACCGCATTCCCTACCGCGTCACGGACGCGCTGGGTGCCATGGGCTATCCGGTCCAGCGGTCTTACCAGAGCTTCGCGTTTGGCGCGCCGCACGGCCTCGCGCTACGGGACGGCGCCTGGCATGGCGGCGCTGACCCGCAGCGGGATGGAATGGCGCTGCGCGCCTGACATTCCACACGGGTGCCCGCCGCGGCCAGAGCCCTCCTAGGACGATCCAGGGAGGTGCGCCTCAGCATCCGCTCTTCAGGCGCGCTTCCGTTTAGCTGGTGTACGCTTTGCGGATGGCTTTTTTGCAACCTTGCTCTCGTGCTTGCTGCTTGAGGCCCCGCTGCTCTTCTTCAGGCTGGCCCGGAGCGCCGCCATCAGATCAACGACGTTTCCGCGCTCTGAAGGTTCTTCCTCCGGCTCAACCGTGATGGTCTTACCCTGCCGCCGGTCCTCAATAACTTCGCGCAGCCGGGCTTCGTATCTGTCCTCGGTATCGGCAGGATCGTATGTCCCAGCCTGACGCGCAATGAGTTGTTGCGCGAGTTTTACCATCTCCGCGTCGGGAGACGCTTTAGGGACATCCGCGAATGCTTCCTGAGCATCCCGAAGGTCTCCTTCCTCCTGGAGCGTGTGCAGGACCATTCCCTGTTCGAGGGGCAGGATCGCCACGGGCCGTTCGCGCCGGAACAGCACCAGCCGTGACAGTGCCATCATGCCGCTCTTACGGAGTGCGTCGCGGAGCACAGCATAGACATCAAGAGCCTCGTCCTCCTGCGGAACAAGATAATACGAGTTTTCAAAGTAAAGAGGCGAGATGCTACCGGCCTTGACGAATTTCGCGATCGCAAGCGTGTTGCTGCTCTCTACCCGGGCGCTCTCGAAATCCTCATCCGTGAGGAGGACATATTGTCCCTTCTCAAACTCAAAGCCGCGTACGAGCGCGCTCCGCTCCACTTCGCGCCCCGTCTCGGCATCTACCGTGCGGGTGCGGATACGGTTTCCTGTCTTGGGGTTGATAAGATGGAAGTGCAGATTATTCCGCTCCTGCCGCGCCGGCAGCAGGGCGATGCGGCACGAGACGAGGGCGAGGCGCAATGTGCCACGCCAGATTGGGCGGTCGCTCATGCCTGCTTCCTCTTCTTCGAGCTCGGGTTACCTCGCAATTGGGGCAGCGGTCTTGCGCCAGCCTGATAGCCGGACCACGGATCGGAATCTGCGAGACGAGACAAAGCCGTCCGAATGGTGAAGGACTTCGGATTGAGCCCTTTTCTGACTTCCTCCCATGCGAGGGGCATGGAAACCGTGGCGCCGGGCCGCGCCCGAGGAGACCAAGCGGCAACAGCCGTCGCCGTACGATCATTCCGCAGATAATCGAGAAAAATGCGGCCCTTACGCGCCTTCTTGGCCAGGGCCGTCGTGTAGCGGGAAGGTTCTTCTTCAGCCATGAGCGCACACAGGGCGTGGCAGAAGTCTTTGGCTTCCGGCCAGGCAGCCCGAGCTTTCAGGGGTACCACCACATGCAGCCCCTTCCCTCCTGTGGTCTTGACGAAGGCTGACAGGCTCAGCGCCTCCAGCCGCTTCCTCAACGCCAGCGCTGCCTCGATCACGGCCTCGAATTGCAAGCCTTCATCGGGGTCGATATCGAAGACAAGCCGGTCCGGCCGTTCCGCATCCTTCGCCATCGCACCGCCGGGATGGATCTCCAACACGCCAGCCTGCGCCAGCGCCACCAAAGCTTCAGGCGTGTCCACAGTCAGGTACGGGTCGTCCTCTCCGGCTAGCATGGTCCTGCCCACCAGTGCGGAGGTTCCGGCCCCTGGATGCCTTTGCAAAAACCGCTGGCCCTTAATGCCGTCCGGCGCCCGCAGCAGGGCAACCATCCGCCCGCCAGCATAGGCCAGCAGCTGCGGCGCAACATCGGCGTAATACTGGGCAAGATCGCGCTTGGTGATACCCTCTTCTGGCCACAGCAATTTCTCCGGATGAGATAGCCGGATACTACCGATACTGTTGCCGTTTGACGGCTTTGGCAGAGGAGGCGGTTCCTGCCCGGCAATCGGGCCCGGAGGTGTCACGCTCTCCGCGGGTTTGTCCTCTCGCACGCCCTTGAAGGATGCCTGGCGGATGCGGCCGTCGCCGGTCCACCCGGCATAGTCCACCTCCGCCACAAGCCGAGGCTCGACCCAGTGCGCACGGCGCTTGTCGGCAGCGTTGAGCGCCGTCTGGAACGGTGACGAATTTCGCTTCAGCGGTTTCAGCTGTTGTGTAAGAGCCTTGGCGCGTGTTCCGGATATCCCGGACCCCACGCGGCCAAGATAGACCAGTGCACCATCCCTCCATGCGCCTAGCAGCAGCGTCATGTTTCCCTTGGGGCCCGTCGCGTGGCCGCCTATGACGAACTCGTCGTTACCCCGGCACTTCGTCTTCACCCAGGCATCGCTGCGGCCAGAAATATAGGGTGCCTTCGCGCGCTTGGAGACCACGCCTTCCAGTCCCATGCGGCAGGCGGATTGCAGAATGGCTTCACCCGGTGCCGTGAAATGCTCGACATAACTGATGCTTTCGGGCGCTCCCTGAAGCAGGCGCTGGAGAGCCGCTTTGCGCTCCGACAGCGGGGCTGATCTAAGATCCTCGCCACCAGACGTCAGGAGATCGAACGCCATGAAGCGTAGCGTCTCCGTATGACCGGACTCCATCTCAGCCAGCAATGCGGCGAAGTCGGGGTGCCCCTCCTTATCAGTCGCGATCAATTCTCCATCCAGGACAGCATCGGGAAGCTCGGCCAGTGCTGCGGCCGTTTCCGGAAAACGGTGCGTCCAGTCCAGCCCGTTGCGGGTTAACAACCGGGCTTCCCCATTGAGGATGTGGGCTTGCAGGCGGTAGCCGTCGAGCTTCACCTCATGGACCCATTCCGCCCCCTGCGGCGCGGCGGCCGCACTGGCGCAGAGCTGCGGCGGAATGAAGCCGGATGTCGGCTTTCCCTTTGTTTTGCGGGGCCCCTTGCCTGCAGAGGATCCGGCGATTTCTTCCATGCTACGGCCGGAGGCGACGGACTGGGTTTCGCTTTCGGTCAGGCTCTCGCCTTCGCCCGGGCGTGCTTCCTCGTCATTCTCCTTGATGAGCAGCCATTGCGGGCTCTTCTCGCCCTTCCGGGCGCGCATCCGTACCAGCGTCCAGCCGCCGCGCATACGCTCGCCGTCAAGGTGGAATTTGAGCTTGCCGCTCTCAAGGGCAGCCTGTGGATCGGGGTCCTCGCTCCGCCAGGTGCCGCGGTCCCACAGCATCACAGTGCCGCCACCATATTCCCCCTTGGGGATGGTTCCTTCGAAGCTCCCATAGTCCAGGGGGTGATCTTCCACCTGCACAGCCAGACGCTTGTCCGCCGGGTCCAGGCTCGGGCCGCGCGTCACCGCCCAACTTTTCAGCGTGCCATCCAGTTCCAGGCGGAAATCGAAGTGCAGGCGGGTCGCATCATGCTTCTGGACGACAAAGCTCAAAGCTTGCCGCCGTGTGCGCGCGGATTTGGAACCGGATGGCTCGGCGGTTCGCGTAAAGTCGCGGCGCGCGCGATACCGGCTGAGCGGATCCTCATGGGTCCTGGCAGGCATGGCGATGGTCCTCGGCACAGAGGTGGAGGATCCTCCTCCTCCTTCTGAAACAGCCTGGGACAGGTTACGGTTTCCGCCTGCGGAAACCGTGAACACGACGGCAGGACCCTAACGCCGTATGGCGGCCCCTTCATGGGCTAACAGCCAGCGCTTGCGCTCTATTCCTCCGGCATAGCCTGTCAAATGCCCGGCTGAGCCCACCAGGCGATGGCAGGGTACGACGATATTGATAGGGTTGGCGGCGTTCGCGTGGCCGATGGCGCGAGCATGCCCTGCCAGCCCGATGCGCAGCCCAAGCGCCCCGTAGCTCAGCGTCTCGCCGGCGGGAATGTCCCGCAGCGCGTCCCATACCCTCCGCTGGAACGGGGTGCCGCCCGTGCTGAGCTTTACGTCTCTTAAAGCGGCCGTATCGCCCTCGAAATAGGATGCCAGCGCTTTTCGTACCGGTGCGGCGACGCGCCGGGCCGAGAGGGTGTAGCTCTCTGTGGCGTACTGCCGTGCGAGGAGACGTGACAGGCGTTCCCGACCATCCGCCCATTCCGCAGCGCGCAGTGCGCCCTCGCCATCCGTCACCAGGATCAGGCCGCCGAGCGGGGTCGGCACCTCTTCCTCGGTCAGGGAAAGCGTCATGAGGCCAGCCGGAAAGTCATATTGATGCGACAGGGGCCCAGTCGCGGGTGGTCCCCTTCCTTCAGCGGCAGGATGCCATGATAGGCAAGGCGCGTCGGGCCGCCCCAGACGACGACATCGCCGTGATGCAGCGCGACGCGATCCTGCGGGTCGGTCCGCTCCAGCCCCCCGAACAGGAAGGTTGCGGGCAAGCCCAGGGACACGGACACGATCGGCGCCGAGAAATCGCGCTCGTTCTTGTCCTGGTGGAGGGTGAGACGCGCGCCGGGCGTGTATCTGTTGATCAGACACGCATCGGGCGTGAAGCCAGGAAAACCTCCGGCCGCCGCCGCGCGCTGCGCCAGATCGAGGAAAGCGGCCGGCATGGCAGGCCACAACCGCCCGGTTTCCGGGTCGTTCGGCTGATAGCGATAGCCACGCCGGTCGCTGACCCAGCCCAGAGCGCCGCAATTCGTCAACGCGACGGACATGGCGAAGCCACCCGGGGTGATCATGTGGCGGAAGGGTGCCGCCTGCACGACCTGCTCGATACCGGCGAGCAACGCGTCCTCCGCCGGCAGTGCGAAGCCTTGCAGCAATGTCAGCCCCGGCGGGGTGCCGAAAAGTGGGCCTGGCCCCGTCTGCCGCCTAACGCGCGTCATGGAAGATGATTCCCAATGTGTGCCGCTGGCCGGAGCGCAGCCGGCTCACCCCGTGCCGCATCTGCACCCGATAGCTGCCGCGCTGCCCCTGCACAGGGCGATGATGCACGGCGAAGGCCACGGCGTCGCCGCGTCTTAGTGGTATGACCTCGACCCTGGACTGCATGCGGGGCCTTTGCTCCGTCAGCACGAACTCGCCACCGGTGAAATCCTCACCGGGTTCGGACAGCAGGATGGCGACCTGTATGGGAAAGGCGAGGTCCCCGTAGAGGTCCTGGTGCAGGCAATTATAATCACCAGGGCCATACTGAAGCAGCAACGGCGTCGGCCTGCCCTGCCCTGCTGCATGGCACTGCGCCAGGAACTCCGCGTGACTCGCCGGGTAACGTGTCTCAATTCCCATCCGCTCGTTCCAGCGGTTGGCCACAGGCGCGAGCCGCGCATAAAGCTCGGTGCGCCACGTCGCGATCAGCGGCGGCAGGGGGTAGCGAAAATACCGGTACTCCCCCCGCCCGAAACCATGCCGCGCCATGATGATATGGCTGCGGAAATGCTGTTCGTCCTCGTAGAGCGCGGACATGGCGCGGCATTGGGGTGCGTCCAGTAGCCCGGGCAGCAGGGCGGCCCCCTCCTGCTCCAGTTGCCGGGTCGCTTCCGCCCAGTCCAGCCCTTCGATCGGCGGCGTGAGGGCGACGCTCATCGGGCGCCTTCCTTCCGAAGCAGCGCCTGCTTCCGTTCAACGCCCCATCGATAGCCGGACAAAGCACCGTCATGCCGCACAACCCGGTGGCAGGGAATGGCAACCGCCAGCGCGTTCGCGCCACAGGCTTGCGCCACCGCCCGGACGGCCTTGGGCATGCCAATCCTCTGGGCGATATCAGCATAGCTGACGGTCGTGCCCGCCGGCACCTGCCGCAACGCCTGCCACACCCTCTGCTGGAAGGCTGTGCCTCGCACGTCAAGCGGCAGATCCAGGCCAAGGCCAGGCGCTTCCACGAAGCCCACCACCTTTGCCACCAGCATTTCGAAGGCTGGGTCGCCGCCGATGAGATGGGCTTTGGGGAACCGGTCCTGCAAATCGCGGATCAGAATGTCCGGGTCATCTCCGAGCAGAATGGCACAAATGCCCCTCTCGCTACGGGCCACGAGAATGGAGCCCAGCGAACATTCCCCCACCGCGAAACGGATCTCGGCATTGGCGCCGCCATTACGATAGGCGGTGGGCGTCATGCCCAGCACTTCACCTACCGCTTCATAGAAGCGGCCGTTGGAGTTGAAGCCCGCGCCATAGATGGCCGAGGTTACGCTGGTCTGTGGGTCGTCCAGTTCCTGCCGCACGCGCTGTGCCCGATGGGCATGGCTATAGGCCTTGGGCGTCAGCCCGGTGACGAGCTTGAATATCCGGTGGAAGTGGGACGGGCTGAGCCCGGCCTGTTCCGCCAGCGCCTCCAGCGAGGGCGCAACCTCGGCCGCTTCGATGACACGGCAAGCCTCGGCGACAAGCGCGGCGTGCTGGGCCGGTAGCGCTTCCTGCTCTGGCCTGCAGCGCATGCAGGGGCGGTAGCCGGCTTGCCGGGCGGTCGCGCCATCGGCGAAAAGTTCGACATTCTGCGGCTTCGCCAGCCGCGAGGGGCAGGAGGGGCGGCAGTACACGCCGGTTGTGCGGACGGCATAGACGAAGCTGCCATCCGCTTCCCGGTCCCGCCGCATCACCGCTGCCCAGCGAGGGTCCCGGTCGGTTACGGTCATGTCCATATCCAGGGTGTGGTCGGTCTTCACCATGGCGAAGGTCCTCTCGATCCTCTGATCGTCTTGATGACCCGATATGTACGGAGGGACGACCGAGGGCACACTCCGGTGCTTGCTTTCAAATCCAGATATGGGTGTCGCAGGCTATTCCACCTGCAGGGCCTCCCGATAAATGCCTGTGTGTGGGATGCCGTCCGTCCCGATCCTCCCGCGATACATGCCCTGGCTGTTGAACGGCAGGGCGATCCGGCCTGCGGCATCAATGGCGATGAGCCCGCCTGAACCACCGACCCGCCCCAGCTCCGCCACCACCTCTTCGGCCGCTGCCTCCAGTGTGTCACCCCGCAGGCGCATACGGGCGGCAACCTCATGCGCTGCAGCCCAACGGATAAAGAATTCGCCGTGACCCGTCGCGGAGATGGCGCAGCTCGCATTATCCGCCCAGGTGCCGGCGCCGAAGACAGGGCTGTCTCCAACCCGGCCAGGCAGCTTCGCGGTCATGCCGCCGGTCGAGGTGGCGGCGGCGAGATTGCCGAGGCAGTCGCGTGCCACGGCACCGACAGTGCCGTGTTTTGCCGCGTCATCGCGTGTGTCGGCACCGGAGACGGCCTGCCGGGCAAGTTCGGCCTGCAATGCCTCCCATCGCCGTTCGGTGTAGAAATAGTCTGGAGGCGCGAAAGGCAGCCCCTGGTTGCGGCAGAAATCCAGAGCTCCCTGCCCAATAAGGAAGACGTGCTCCGAATGCTCCATGACGGCGCGCGCTGCCTGCACCGGGTTCCGGGGGCCAAAGATACCGGCGACTGCGCCGGCGGCGCGGTCCTGCCCGGTCATCACCGCGGCGTCCATCTCCTGGAGGCCGGCGTGGGTAAAGACAGCGCCCCGGCCGGCATTGAACAGCGGATTGTCCTCGAGCGACATGACCGCCGCGGTCACCGCGTCCAGCGCCGTGCCGCCTGCGCGCAGTACGGCATGGCCCGCCCTGAGGCTGTCCCGCAGCCCGGCATGGTAGTCGGCCTCGGCGGCCGGGGTCATAGCCTCAGGGCGCATGGTGCCGGCGCCGCCATGAATAGCGAGGGCAAAGCTGTCATTCATGAGAGGATTTCCGGGCGAGATTTGAGCTGAAGGGATGCACAAGGGTCAAATGCGCCGGAAATGGCCCAGCCCAGCCGTATCCAGCAACTCGACCCTCAGCTCATTTCCATCCGCGGTAAAGTCCACGACGGAGATCGAGCCTTCCGCCGCGTTCGTCAGCGGGACCGGGAAGCAAAACCGGTTGCCGTCCCAATGCCGCAACGTCACGCGCCAATCGCCTGGTCCCAGCTTCAGCTCCAGATGGCCTTGGGTGACACTGACGACGGCGGAGCCTGCATATTCGCTTTCATACCGCCCGGCATACCGTTCCAAAGGCCCCGGCGGGACCGGCGTTGCGGGAGGTGGCTGCCGAGCAAGCTCACCGAATGGAGCCATCAGGCTGCTCATGGCAGCGCTGTAAGCGGCGTACCAATCGCGGCGGCTCTCGCCATACTGAGCAAGATCGGCAAAGCCCATGTTCAGGGCTTCCACCGCGCCCACAGGGATAGCATTGCTCAGTGAAATAATACCAAGCCGCAAGGAAGGCAGCATCAGCAATGCCGTTGCCGCCCCGGCTTCAAATGCTCCGGAATGGCTCAGAGCGACGCGACCGGAGGGCTGAACGCTGATACCGAAGCCATAGCCATAGAAATCCGTCCTGCTGTCTGGCGTGGCGGGCGGGCCGCTGACGCTGCGCGGCGTCAACGCCGCCAGCAGCGCCTCGGCATCTACGACACTACGGCCGTCGGCCTTGCCACCCTCCAGCACCATGGCCATCCACCGTGCCACATCCAGCACTGAGGCGCTGACGCCCCCCGCCGGGGATTGTGCATCGGGCGTGCGCGGAGGGCCCGGCACGAAACGGCCATTTTGGCGCACATGCCCCGTCACCCGATTAGGTCTGGCGGCGAAATCGGCGTAGCGCGAACTGGCGGTGCTCATGCCAAGCGGATGGTAGATGAGGTCTGCCGAAAGGCCGGCCCAATCCTGGCCGCTGGCCCTGGCGACAGCCTCGGCCGCAGCCGTCAGGCCGAAATTGGTGTAGGCGTATCCCGACCGGAAAGCCTCCAGGGGCAGGAAGCGCAGCCGCCGCAGCACCTCTTCACGCCCGAAGCCGATATCCTCCAGATCGTCCCCGGCATGGTCCGGCAGGCCGGAGCGATGGGCATAGAGATCGCCGATGGTCACCTGCGCGCTGACTTCAGGGTTGGAAAGCGCGAAGTCCGGCAGGAAACGCGCCACTGGCGTGTCCCAACCGACCACCCCCTTCCCCACCTGGGCCGCCACGACCGTAGCGCCGATAGGCTTGGAGACCGAGGCGAGGGGAAAAACCGTCTCGGCATTGACGGGCGCGCTTTCCCCGGATTGCCGCAGGCCGAAGCCTTTGGCGTAGACGGTGCGCCCCTCATATACGACGGCCACGGCAAGACCGGGTATGCCACTGCGGCCCATGATGGCCTGCGCCAGCCCGTCCAGCCCGGCCAGCGCCTTTTCGATCTGCCCGGCGGGGACCGGAATGCCGGGCGTCCGCGGGGGTGGCAGGTCGTCGCCGGCTGCCCATGCCATCGGCGCCATTCCTGCGGCCCAGCCCAGGGCTGGTATGGTCAGAAGACTACGCCGGAGCATGGTGCCTGCCCTTCTCTGTCAGCCGACCTCCCGGATCATGTTCCGGGCGATGACGAGCTGCTGGATTTGCGTCGTCCCTTCATAAATCCGGAAGAGCCGGACGTCGCGGTAGAACCGTTCGATGCCGTAATCGGCAATGTATCCGGCACCGCCATGAATCTGGACGGCCCGGTCCGCCACCCTTCCTACCATCTCGGAGGCGAACATCTTGCTGCAGGCGGCGTCCGTGCTGACATCCAGCCCCGCATCCTTGCGGCGCGCGGTTTCCATCACCATGCAACGGGCCGCATAGGCCTCCGTGCGGCTATCGGCCAACATGGCCTGGATGAGTTGGAACTCGGCCAGTGGTTGGCCGAACTGCTTGCGTTCCATCGCATAGCGCAGGCTGTCCCTGATCAGACGCTCGGCCACGCCGACGCAGACAGCGCTGATATGCAGCCGGCCGCGATCCAGCACCTTCATCGCCGTGCGGAAGCCCTGGCCTTCCTTGCCGCCCAGCAGCGCGGAGGCCGGCACGCGGCACTCGTCGAAGATGACGTCGCAGGTATGGGCGCCCTTTTGCCCCATCTTCTTATCCGGCGGGCCCAGGGTGATGCCTGGCGTATCGGCATCCACCAGAAAGGCGCTGACGCCGCGTGCCCCCGGCTGCTGCGGGTCCGTGCGCGCAAAGACGGTGAACAAGCCGGCACGTGGAGCATTGGTGATGAAGCGTTTGGTGCCGTTCAGCACATATTCATCGCCCTCGCGCCGCGCGGACGTCCGCAGCGACCCGGCATCGGAGCCCGCCTCTGCCTCCGTCAGCGCAAAGGAGCCGATGATCTCGCCGGAGGCCATGCGCGGCAGGTAGCGCTGCTTCTGTTCCTCAGTGCCGTCGATGATGATGCCCTGGGAGCCGATGCCGTTATTGGTGCCGACGAGAGACCGGAACGCCGGAGAGGTCTGGCCGAGCTCGAAGGCCACCAGCACCTCTTCCTCCATGGTCAGCCCCAGCCCACCATATGCCTCCGGGATGGAAAGGCCGAAGAGGCCCATCTCCCGCATCGCTTCCACGATGGTGTCGGGGATCGCATCATCATCTGCGACCTGGTGCTCCATGGGCACCAACTGCTCCCGCACGAAGCGGGAGACGGTGTCCAAAAGCTGTTCCAGGGTATCGGAAGGTAGTGTCACGTCTCGCTCACCCGAAAGGGGGCGCGCTCAAAAGGCGCGCCCGCGATGCTTATCCGGGTGATGCTGCGGCCCGGGTGGCGGTGCGTCAACACTGCCGCCCCGGGCCGAGTTTTCCACAGTTTCGGGGGATAGGTCTGTGGCTAAGTCGGTTATGCCGTTGGAATTGGCCGAGAGTCGCGGTGACGGCTGGTGGTCACAGCGGTTCGCCGGCTCCCGTGCCCTGGTGCGGGGTGGGGAAGCACCATTCCTCGCCGCGCTCCGTGCGGACATATTCCGGCCAGCGTAGATCCACGGGCGGGTCGAGATCCGCTGGCAGCAAAGGCCCGACCCAGCGAGAGCCTCCGACCCCGCCCCCCGTCCGCTCGCGGAACTCGGCCTGCGCGGCCGCCAGCACATCCGGGTTGCCGGCAAGGTCGAGGAGGGTCAGCGCCATGGTCTGCGCCGCCGTGAACATGCCGGGATCGACCGCCGCGGGAAGGCCGCCCAACGCGTTGTACGCCCAGGCCGGATAGGCATAGCCACGAGAGGGCGGCCGCAGGCGGGGCCGTGCCGCCAGCAGACGCACTGTCGGCGCGTGCCAGGAATATTCCACATAGTCATCGGCGCTCAGGTGCTTCTGCCAGGGCGGCAGGCCTGAGCGCAGCGCGGCCTCGTTCTCCGCCGGGCTGGTCAGCTTCGTCACGCCATCGATGAAGGGATTCTCCATCGGCTCGACCCCCAGATTGCGCTGGATGGCACGGCCGAACTCCAGCGCCTCCTCGCTATAGCTGGGGGCGCCGACCGCCTGGAGGTTGGCCCAGGTCAGGTCGGTCATCACCGTGTTGGGCAGACCCACCCGTGTCTTGGTCACCCAGCGGACAAAGGCCCGGCACCCCGTAGTGGCCGCTGCCTGCCGGGCATTGTTGGCCAGGACGCGCCAGATCTGCTCCTGGATTTCCAGCGAGGAGGACCGCCAGGAATATTGGATCTGAGAGAAACGCGGCGTCAGATTGTCCGAGGTCGCGCCGGCATCGCCCAGGACGAATTCGTTGAGTGTCCAGGAGCCGGCATGGGGGAACATCGCCTCCTTGGTGTATTTGGTCATCGTGTACATCAGGCACATCGCATCCAGCGCCCCCGGACAGCGGGCGATGGCGTGGGATGCGTCGATCGGCATGAGCTGGGGGTCGACCCACCGCTCCGGCGCCTCAGCCTCGAAGCTGATGATCGCGCTCCAATACGCCCCGAAATGCGTCTCCCCCGTTACCGTATTCGACGGCCAGGGATGCCAGACGACGGCGGCATCGAGACCGTGGAAGTAGCCGCGCGCGGCGTGGAAGGGCTTCGAGCCGCATACCTTTTCCGCGGGCTCGCCGAACAGTTTCAAAGTACCGGCGGTGCCCTTGGCCTGCATGGCTGCCTTGGCGGCCAGCACCGCTGTCAGCGCCGCGGTGCCCAGCATCGAGTGCGGATCGGTATGGCCGGCGGCATAAGGGTGCAGACCCTCGCGCGGCGCCTTGTAGGGCACCACCTGCTGCGAGTTGCCTGGCACAGCATCGTATTCGGAAAAGCTGGCGAGAACCGGCCCCTCGCCCTGGCTCCAGCGGGCCGCGAATGCCGTTGGCATACCGCCGGAGCCTTCTTCAACCTCGAAGCCTTCAGCACGGAGCAGGTCGATATAAGCCCGTGCCGAGCGATACTCCCTCCATGCCGGCTCAGCGAAGCCCCAGATCTGCGCGTTGAAATCGGACATCCGCTGCTGGTTGGCGGCGATCCAATCAAGCGCGTGTTGCCGCAGGCTGTCGTGTTCGGTCATGGAGGTTTCCCATTGTTGTTATTCAGGCTGGGCGGACATTCCAGAAGACCGGAATGCCATCCAGAATACCGGTGATGTTGTTCCGGAAGGCTGTTGGCTGGATGTACTGACCCAGCGGATAGAACGGCACGTCTACCAGACTCTGCTTCTGGATCTCTTCGCAGATCGCTTTTTGCGCCGCTTCATCGGGCGCCTTGAACCAGGCGTCGCGCAATTCTTCGGTGCGCTGGCTGGTGGACCAGCCGGCATAGCCCGCCTCGCCATTGCCGCGCAGCGCGATATGTCCTGCCGGGTTCAGCCAATCCGTTCCTGCCCAGCTCGTCACGAAGGCATTCCAGCCGCCTTGTTCGGCACTGTCCTTGCGGTTGCGGCGGGTCAGCATGGTGCCCCAGTCGAGCGCCATATAGTCGACATTGATGCCCACCCGCTTCAGCATATCCGCCGCCACATCGCCCTGGGATTTCAGCGAGGCACTGTCGGCTGGCACCATCAGCACCACCTTCTCACCCTTGTAGCCCGCAGCGATCAGGTCGTTCTTGACTTTCTCATAGTCATGCGGCGGCTTGAACACATCAAGCCCGACTTCACTCGCCATCGGGGTGCCCGGACAGAAGAAGCCGAGCGGCACATGGTAGAGGGCGGGATCGCCGCCCGTCAGTGCCTGCATGTAGGAAGTCTGGTCGATCGCGCGCAGCAGGATGCGGCGGATCTCCGGGTTGTTGAAAGGCGGCTGCAGATGATTGACGCGTAGCATGGTGACCATGCCGGTTGGGTCCAGCACCTTCACCTGCACGCCACGGGCGCCGCGCAGTAGCGGGAGCATGTCGTGATAGGCGTATTCCATCCAGTCCTGCTCGCCGGACTGCAAGGCAGCAGTGGCCGTGCCGACATCGGGCATGGTGTTCCACACCACCCGGTCGTAATGCACGATCTTTGGCCCTGTCGTTCCATCCGGCGATCCGCTTTCGCGCGGCTTATAACCGGCGAACTTCTCATAAACGTTGCGCGCGCCCGGGATGCGTTCATCCGCCTTGAAGCGGAACGGACCGCTGCCAATCACCTCTGATATCTGCTGGAAGGCATCGGTCTTTGCCAACCGCTCGGGCATCATCGCGCACATCAGCGAAGGCGTCTTGCCCAGCGCTGCCGGCAGAAGCGGGAAAGGATGTTTCAGCCGGAAGCGAATCGTACGGTCGTCGGGTGCGGACAATTCGTCCGTTGCCGCCATGAGCGTGGCGCCAAAGGGGTCACGCTTCGCCCAACGCTGAATGGAAGCCACGCAGTCCCGCGCCAGGACCTTCTCACCATCATGCCAGAGCAGGCCCGGGCGAAGCGTCAGGTCCCATTGCCTGCCGTCATTCCCGACACGGTGGCCTTCGACCATCTGCGGCTGGATCTGGAAATTGCTGTCCATGCCATAGAGGGTGTCGAAGACCAGGTAACCGTGGTTCCGCGTCACATACGGCGTGGTGTAGACGGGATCGAGATAGACGAGGTCGATTTGCGGGATGAAGCGCAGCGTGGTCTGCGCAGCCGCCCGCAATTTCGGCGGCGCCGCGAGTGTTGCCAGCGCGGCGCCCGTTGCCTTGAGCACAGTCCGTCGTTGCATACCTGTCGTCCTTCTGGATCGGGATGGCTGTCAGCACATCCCTGGCCGCGGGGGCACTCCCCGCGGCCGACGCGGTTTGCCGTGTCGTATCTCCCTGGCTTCTCCCGGCAGGCCTTTTAGGTGGGCTCGACGCCGCACCACTCCGCCACGAAGAGGGCGATGGCCTTGGTTGTCTGGCGAATGGATTCGATTTCCACCCGCTCGTTGAAGCCATGGATCTTCTCGGCCTTGGGACCGTAGCAGAAGGCGGGGATGCCGTAATACAGGCTGTAGAAGCGGGCGTCGTTCAGCCCCGTGCCGGCGCGCGGCACCAGCTCTCCGCCCCCGCTCACGGCGGCATGGGCGTCCCGCATCACCGCCACCGGCTCATCGGCATCCTTCAGCTCGTAGCCATGGGACAGGTAGCCGGACCACACCACTTCCGGCGGGCTGTTGGCCATGAAGGGGTCGTCCTTGGCGGCGGCAGCCACGCAATCCGTGATTTCCTTGCGGCAGGCATCCACGTCCCAGCCCGGCAGGATGCCAATGCGGCAATCCACGTCGCACCACGCCGGAACGGAAGAGGCCCACTCGCCGCCCCGGATGATGCCCGGGTTGAAGTTCAGCGGGTGCTTCATCTGGCCGTAGCGCGGGTGGCTTTCGGAGCGGCGGTTCCACTCAGCCTCCAGCTTCTCCAGGCCCTGGATCAGGCGATAGGCGGCCTTGATCGCGTTGGAGCCTTCGCTGGCATAGGCCACATGGGCCGGTTCGCCCCGCACCCGCAGGCGGAACCAGATGACGCCGACGCAAATATCGGTAATGCCGCCACCGGTCGGCTCGGGCAGCAGGGCGCAGTCGGCCCGGTAGCCACGCTGGAGTGTCGAGAGCGCCCCGGCGCCGGTGCTCTCCTCCTCGATCACGGACTGGAAATGCAGCCGGCCCTTCAACTTCAGCCCGGCCGCGTGCAGCGCATCCACGGCATAAAGCGCGGCGATGGTGCCGGATTTCATGTCACCGGCGCCACGGCCGTACATCCAGCCGTCCTTCACCACCGGGCTGAAGGGCGGCGTCTTCCACATATCCAGGGGGCCAGCCGGCACGACGTCGCAGTGACCTTGCAAGATCAGGGAGCGGCCGGTTTCCTTCTCCGGCCGCAGCGTCCCGACGACGGTGCGGGCGCGGGAGAAGTCATGCTCGATCGGGCCGAAATCCGGCAGGGACTGGATATCCTCCACCTTCAGCGCCCAGTCATCGACCGAATAGCCGCGCTCCCGCATGAGGTCAGCCATCATGTCCTGCGTGGGCCCTTCGGCGCCGCGCGTGCTGGGGATCGCGGAGAACCGCAGCGTGGTGTCGATCTGCTCGTCGAACTTGCTGTCCACCGCTTCGGCGATGCGTTTGGCAATTGCAGGATCGATCATGCGATTCGGCCTCCGGGCAGGTGATGTTGTCTGGATGATCGGGCAGCCGTGGCGTGAGACAATCAGCTATTTCCCGCCGATTGGTGCATGAAAGGCACCAGAGGGCCCCGCACATGCATGGAACCATGTGCGCACGGCGCTAATGTCAGGGTCATCCCAGCGCCCTGCCTCAGCCAGGAAATGGTAAGCCTTTGGTCTCACCTCGGAGGGAAACGGCTCCACCAGCCGGCCGCACCGCAGATCTTCCTCCACCAGCAGATCGTTCCCCAGTGCAACGCCCTGGCCAAGCCTGGCGGCGTCGAGCGCCAGTTGCGCCGTGCCGAGACATGATCCATGCGGCTGGCTCGAGGAGCGCATGGCCCGCAACCAATGGCGCCACATATCCATCGATTCCTCGTGCAGCATGGGCAGGCGCAGCAAATCCTCCACATCGCGGATGCGTTGCCTGTCGCGCAGTTCGGGCGTCATGACGGGGAATACGCGAGGAAGCGCGAGCCGTTCCTGGCGCAGGGGCGGTACAACGGCCAGATGTTCGAGATAGACGATCTCCACATCCACCTCGACACCCATAGGGCGCGAGCGGGACAGGCGCGGCTCCAGCACCACCTCGCATTCCGGCAGGCGGCGTTGCAGTTCCAACAGGCGCGGCAGGACACGGACATTGGCGAAGCCGGGCACGCAGCGGATGGTCAGCCGCCGGCCGCGGCGCCGGAGGTCCGCTGCCGCCTCCGCCAGACCGGCGAAATGCGGCGCGATCCGCTGCTGGAAGCGCAGCCCTTCGGTCGTCAGCTGCAGGCCGCGCCCCGCTGGCGCAACCAGCGTCACGCCAAGCGCCTGCTCCAGATTATGCACGTGCCTGGAGACCACCGTGTGGCTGACACCCAGGGCCTCTCCGGCTGCGCGCACACTGCCGGTCAAGGCCAGCGCATGAAAGGCACGCAAAGCAACCAAGGGCGGCAGTTTCGGTAGCATGGCGAGGTGCTCCGGTAGTGCCGGACGATCTCCGCCCTCCCGATGGCGAGCCCTGGCAGAGCGATCATACCCAGCTGGCCGGGTCGCGCCAGCCCATTGCCCCGGACGTTGTCCTGGCCATTGTGGCCCTGGGTGAAGACCGATATAGCCGAATGGGAATAGCGATCGGAGCCCATCGCCATGCGTCGTCGCCCATATCTTGCTGCCCTCGCTGCCTCTTTTGCCCTGCTTGTTGCCGCGCCCGTGCGCGCGCAGGGCAACGATGGGCCCACGGTCTTTGCCGCCGCCAGCCTGACAGATGCCATGAAGGCCCTGGGCGAGCAGTGGCGTAGCCAGGGCCACAAGCTGCCGCGCTTTTCCTTCGCGGCCTCCTCCGCGCTGGCGCGCCAGATCGAACAGGGGGCACCGGCGGATATCTTCGCGTCGGCCGATGAGCCCTGGATGGACTATGTCCAGCAACGGGCATTGATCGTCGAAAGCAGCCGTATCAGCCCGCTGGCCAACAGCCTGGTTCTGATTGCCCCCGCCGGTCGTCCGCAGCCCAACCTCACGCTCACGCGCCAGACTGATCTGGCAGCCCTGCTCTCGGCCGGCGACCGCATCGCCACGGGCGACCCCGCCCACGTCCCCGTTGGCAAATACGCGCAGGCCGCGCTCACCTGGATGGGCCAGTGGGAGGCGCTCTCTCCCAGGCTGGCCCGGGCGGACAATGTCCGGTCGGCGCTTTTGCTGGTCGAGCGGGGAGAGGCGCCGCTGGGTATTGTCTACGCGACCGACGCCGCCGCCTCTTCCGGCGTCCGGATTGTGGCGGCCTTCCCGGCCGAAAGCCATCCGCCGGTAACCTACCCGTTCGCCCTGACGCGCCGTGGCGCCGAGGACGAGGCGACGCGGGCATTCTTCGCCTTCATCACCAGCCCCGCCGCAGCCGAGACCTATCGTCGCTTCGGCTTCTCCCTGCGTACGCCCTGATCGGCGGGCCGATGGGCTGGTTTACCCCAGACGAATGGCAGGCGATCCAGCTGAGCCTCGCCGTGGCCTTGCGCTCCGTGGCCTTTGGATTACCTCCCGCCGTGCTGGCGGCGTGGCTGCTGGCGCGCGGCCGGTTCCCCGGACGTTCCGTGCTGGACGCCATCATCCACCTGCCTCTGGTCATGCCGCCCGTGGTTGTGGGGTGGCTGTTGCTCGTCACCTTCGGCATCCAGGGGCCGCTTGGCTCGCTTCTGAATGAGTGGTTCGGCATCCGCCTCGTGTTCACCACAGGTGGCGCCGCCCTTGCCACGGCGGTCATGTCCTTTCCGCTCATCGTCCGCGCCGTTCGCCTGAGCCTGGACACTGTCGATCCGCATCTTGAAGCCGCCGCGCGCACGCTCGGCGCAGGCCCGGTGGACCGCTTCGTCACGGTTACATTGCCATTGATCGCGCCGGGCATCCTGTCCGGCGCCATTACAGCCTTCGCCGCGGGCCTGGGAGAGTTCGGCGCTGTCATCACCTTTGCTTCCAATATCCCGGGCCAGACGCAAACCTTGCCCCTCGCGATCTACACCGCCACCCAAACTCCAGGCGGGGAAGTCACAGCCGCCAAGCTCGCCGCGGTCTCCTTCGCCATGGCCGTCGCGGGGTTGATGCTGGCGGAATTCGTTGGGCGGCGTATGCAAGTGCTGCTGGGCAGAGTGCCCCACTGATGCTCGAGATTTCTCTCCGGCACCGTTTTACGGGCTTTTCGCTGGATGCGTCCTTTGACGCGCCGACGCCGGGCGTGACGGCCATCTTCGGCCCCTCCGGTTGCGGTAAATCCACTCTCCTTTCAGCCGTAGCTGGATTGCTGCGGCCTGATGAGGGCCGGCTCGTCGTGAATGGGTCCGTGCTGTTTGATAGTGCCACGCGCCAGTTCGTGCCGGCGGAACGTCGCCGCTGCGGCGTGGTGTTCCAGGATGCCCGCCTCTTCCCGCATCTCTCCGTGGAGACCAATCTCCGCTACGGCCTCCGACGCGCCCCGAGGGATGCCAAGGGCCCGGACATGGAGGAAGTCACCGCCCTGCTCGGCATCGAGCACCTTCTCAGCCGGCGTCCCGCCGCTTTGTCCGGCGGCGAGAAGCAGCGTGTGGCGCTTGGCCGTGCATTGCTTTCACGCCCGGCACTCTTGTTGATGGATGAGCCGCTCGCGGCGCTCGATGGCGGGCGAAAGGCGGAGGTGCTGCCCTATCTTTCGCGCCTCCGGCGGCGCCTCAGCATCCCGGTCGTCTACGTGACCCACGCCTTGGACGAGGTGGACAGGTTGGCAGACACCCTGGTGCTGATGGAGGCGGGACGCGTTCTGGCCCATGGCTCCGTCGAGGCCCTGTCGGCCCGGACCGACCTGCCCATTTTGGCGGGGCGCCGGGATGTCGGCGCCGTGCTCACCTGCCGGGTGCGCGCCCATGATGCTGAGCGCGGGCTCAGCTACCTGGACTTCGCCGGCGGGGAACTGATCGTGCCCTTCGAGGATTCGCCACCTGATACGCCACTCAGGGTTCGCGTGCGGGCGCGGGACGTCTCCGTCGCACTTGTTCGCCCGGAGCATGTTTCAGTGCAGAACATCTTCCCCGCCGTGGTGGAGGATGTGGAACAGGGCCAGCCTCATGAGGCGATGTTGCGTCTGCGTGTGGAAGGACAAAGCATTCTGCTCTCCCGCGTGACACAGGATGCCGTCAACCGCCTGGGCCTGCGACCGGGTCTGCCTGTCTGGGCGCTGGTGAAATCCGTGGCCTTCAGCCCGTCTGGCGGGATGCCATGAGGGAGCGCGGACGCGGGAATAGCGCCTGGGCATTCCCGATTGCGCTGCGCCGGCACGCGTGATTGCTTGCCGCATGCCGCGCGCCAAGTCCCCTCTCTCCTCGCAGCCTGATACCGACGTCAGCGCGCCACAGCCGAAGCTGAGTATACGCCTGGACTTTGGCGGGGGCGCGCGGATCGGGCCGGGCAAAATCGTATTGCTTGAGGAGATCGGCCGGCATGGCTCCATTTCGGCAGCGGGCCGCGCCCTGAAAATGTCCTATCGCAGGGCGTGGGAGCTGGTGGAGGACCTGAACCGAAGCCTTGGTGGAGAAGTGGTCGAGGCGATGACGGGGGGCGCTGGCGGGGGCGGTGCGCGGCTGACGGCTTTGGGCGAGGCCGTCATCGCGCACTACCGGGCCATAGAAAGAGAAGCCAACCAACTCGCCGCGCCGCATTTCTCGGCCCTGATGCACCGAGGCGACGCCTAGAGGACGCTGGCTTCTCCTTCCCGCCTTACATGTCGAAGAACACGGTTTCGGCGTCGCCCTGCAACTGCACGACGAAACGATAGGTGGGCATGTCGACCGCATCGGTACGCTCGGCGATCAGGGTGGCGCGCCGGCCAACCTGCTCGATGCTGCGCAGCACAGGGTCGGCCTCCAACGCCTCCTTCTCCTCCGGCAAATAGATGCGCGTGTGGAGATGGATGTTGATGCCACGGGCAAAGATCAACAGGCTGATATGCCGGGCCTGGGGCCGGCCATCCCGCCAGCGGACGACGCCCGGCCGGATAGTCTCGAACATCCATTCTCCGGTTTCAGCGTCGGCCGCCGCGCGGCCCCAGCCCAGGAAATCACCGGCATTATGCCGCCCCTCGGCATCGGCTTGCCAGATTTCCAGCAGCGCATCCCGCACGGCATGGCCGGAACCGTCATAGACGATACCGGTCAGCCGGATACGCTCCCCTGCCCCGCTCAGGATATGCGGGTTTTCCTGGGTACGCGTCGCCAGCCCGGCAGCAGCCGGCAGCAGGCCGATATGCACATAGGGGCCGCCGGTCTGAGACGGCGTTTCCTTTAGATATTCCACCGGCATGGCTCAGAGTCCCTCAGGCTGGGTCTCGAAAAAGGTCTGACGACGCCCGCGCAGGACGATGTCAAAACGATAGGCCAGCGCGTCGAATGGCACCGAGTTGGCCATGTCGAGCCGCGCGATCAACCGCTCCCGGGCGGCAGGATCTGGCAGGGTGCCGAGGATGGGGCACAGCGGCACCAGCGGATCGCCTTCGAAATAGAGCTGGCTCACCAGCCGCTGGGCGAAGGCGTCACCGAAGACGGAGAAATGAATGTGGGCGGGGCGCCAGTCGCTACCATTGTTACGCCAGGGATAGGGTCCCGGCCGGATGGTGCGGAAGAAGTAGTTCCCCTCGGCATCCGTCATGCAGCGCCCGGCCCCGCCGAAATTCGGGTCCAGCGCCGCCAGATAGCTGTCGTTGTGGTGGCGGTAGCGGCCACCGGCATTGGCCTGCCACACCTCCAGCAGGGTGTGGGGAACAGGCCGCCCCATTTCGTCCAGGACCTTGCCATGGACGATGATGCGTTCGCCCACCGCTTCGCCATCCTTGGCATAGTTGCGGATCAGGTCGTTGTCCAAGGGCGAGAGCAGGCTGGCCTTGAAGATGGGGCCGGTATTCTCGCTGGGCCCCGGCTCCAGCGACACAAGGGCGCGCCGGGGGCTGCGCAGCACGCTGGTCTTATATTGAGGGGTGAAGGCCGGCGGGTGGCCGAAGCGGTCCCGGCGGATGATATCGCCCAAGGGGGCCATGATGCGTTCCTCCTGCGGGGGATGCAGGCCCCGCTTTTCACCATTTTGACGCAAGTGGTGTCATGCATACATCGCTTCGTTATCATGAAATCCATGAACGAGGTCGATGTGTTGGCGCTTGATGGCCATGCCCTGCGTCTTTTCCTGGCCGTGCTGGAGGAGGGCTCCGTTACCCAGGCGGCGGAGCGCCTCGGCCTTTCCCAGTCGGCGGCCAGCCACGGGTTGAACCGCCTACGCGACTTGCTGGGGGACCCGCTCTTCGTAAAATCCGGCCGGGGCATCGTGCCGACGGAGCATGCCAGGCTGTTGGCGGGGCCCGCTCAGCTCCTGCTGGACGGCCTGCTCAGCCTCGCCCGGCCGCAGTCCTTCGAGCCATCCAGTGCGCGAATCGTTTTAACCATCGCAGCCAATGACTTCCAGCGCGACCTTCTGCTGCCGGGCTTCTTTGCGCGGGTCCAAAAGGCTGTCGCTTCCTTCGCCCTGCGCATCGTGCCCTCAGGCGCCCCGTCGGCTGCTCTGCTGCGGGAACGAGGCTGCGACCTGCTCGTTACGCCTATTCCGCCGACAGGCATGGATATCGTGCAGAAGCGCCTGCTGACGGACCGCTACGCCTGCTTCTACGACCCCACGGCACGCCCGCCGCCAAACGGGCCCGATGACTATCTGCGTGCCAGGCATATTACGGTGGCACATGCCGAGGGCGATGCTTTGGATTTCGACCGCCGCCTGGAGATACAGGGCGTCTCGCGGAATATCGCCATCCGGGTGGCGGGCTTCAGCGGTATCGCGGCGTTTCTGCGTGGCAGTTCGATGTTGGCAACCCTGCCGAGCTTGCTGCGACATTCCGCCTTGCGCGGGATGGCGTCCCGCCCCGTTCCGCTGGAGGACGTGTCAGTGGACCTGCCGCTCTATCTGGTCTGGCACCAGCGCGATCAGCAGGACCCGCGGCATGCCTGGCTGCGCGGAGAGCTTCAGGCCGCAGCATTGGAAGCGGTCGGGCGGAGGGGCCGGGGCTGATAATCTGTTCCTGCCGTGTGGCTATGCTCACACACTGCCGTTGCCACCGCGGTTGAACGTCACCAGTCCCGCCGCATTCCGTGGGAGAAGTGCGGCGTGCGACCGGCCACGCCCTGAAGGGTAGATGCGGCGCAGGCGGTGAAGGCCCCGCCTGCGCCATTCAGGCACAACTCGTGAGTTCCAGCGACCGCCACCTTCGCAAGTGAGTAAGAGATTATGGGCAATCTGAACGGCAGTGGGGCCGCCTGCCTCATAACGGCTGGCGGACCCCGAAATATCAAACCGCTCGTGGCGTGAGCAGCGCATCCAGCGCGACAGCGCCCTGCTCCATCACCAGCAAGGGGTTGATCTCCAACCCAGCCAGGGAGTCCTGCTCCGCTCCGAGCAGCGAGGCGTTACACAACGCCCGAAGAAGCGCCTCCCGGTCGAGAGCTGGGGAGCCGCGCCATCCATCCAGCAGCCTGGCTCCTCGCACCATGTCGATCAGCCGCTCTGCCCTCCTGCGGCTTAGTGGCGCTGAGGCGAAGGCAACGTCCCGGAACAGCTCCACGCCGACACCACCCAGGCCGAACATGACCATTGGCCCGAAGACCGGGTCACGCTGCACACCGATGATGACTTCCAGCCCTCCCCGCAGCATGGGAGCAATGAGGACACCTTCAATCCGAGCAGCCGGCTTCTCTCGGCGTACCCGCTCCATCATGACGGCAAAGGCCGTACCGACCGCCGGCTTATCCGCCAGATGGAGCGCGACGCCGCCGACATCCGTCTTGTGCGGGATATCGGCTGACAGAATCTTCATGACGGCGGGAAAGCCGAGGGTCGATGCTGCCTCCATGGCTTCCTCCGCGGTGGTGCAGACGCGCTCTGGCAGGATCTGTATGCCGGCCTGGGCAATCACGGCTTTTGCCTCGGCCTCGTCGCCCCGGGTGATGGAAAGAGGGGTGGCAAGCGACAGCGCGGGGAGCGACTCAGCCCGCGCATGAAGTCCGCGCAAAGCGGCCGCGGCGGCCACCGCGGCGACCGCGCGCGTCGGGTCCTCGAAAACCGGAATCCCCATGCCCTCCAGCTGCAGGCGGATCTCAGGCGAGGAGGTCATGACGCAGACCAGCAGCCGATCCGGATGCGCGGCACGGAGGCGGGAGAGCGCCTCGGCCAGGGGCCCGAAGCGGGCGCCATTGCGGCCGATATGCGAGAGATAGACCAGGATGGTGCCCGCCCTCGCGCCGTCCAGCACAGCCTCGATCACCGGCTGGAACACCGGCAGGTTGCCGCCCACGGCGGTCGTGACATCCACCGGATTATGGCCGCCGGCGGCTGGCACGGCCTCCGCGATGCGCGCCAGCGCCTCCGGCGCGACAGCAGGGACGGCGAGCCCGCGCTCGACACAGGCATCGGCCATCAGCACGCCGATGCCGCCCGAGATGGTGACGATGCCGACGTTCGTCGAAGGCGGCATGCGGCCGACGGAGCAGACATAGGCGATGTCCACCATCTCCTCGATCGACTGGGCGCGCCAGGCGCCGCATTCGCGGAAGACGGTGTCGATGATGCGGTCCTCACCGGCGAGGGAGCCGGTATGGGTGGCGGCGGCGGCGGCGCCGACCTCGGTGCTGCCCACCTTCATCACCACCACCGGCTTGCCGGCAGCGGCGGCCTTGAGCAGCGCGCGGCGCAGCGCGGCACCATCGCGGCAGCCTTCCAGCGCGGCGCAGATCACTGAGGTGCCCGCATCCTCGGCCAGGTAATCGATGCAGGCAGCGACATCGACATCCGCCTCATTGCCCGTGGCCATGGCGCGGCTGATGCCAAGGCCGCGCAGCGTGGCGGCGGCATAGATATGGGAGCCGAAAGCACCGCTCTGCGTCGCCACGCCGATGGTGCCGGGCGCAGGGCGGGCCGTGGCCATCAGGCTGGAGAAGGTGGCGAAGAAGCCGTCCGGCGGGCTGATACCGCCAATGGCATTGGGGCCAATCAACCGGATCCCCGCCTCCCGCGCGATGGCGACGAGGCGGGCCTGGGCGGCCACGCCCTCAGCACCCGCCTCACCGAAGCCGGAAGACAGAATCTGCACCGCGCGCACGCCCTTGGCCGCGCAGGCCCGCAGGGCAGGCTCCACGGCGGCGGCGGGGGTGATGATGACCGCCTGTTCCACCTCGCCCGGGATCTCGGCCACGCTGCGGAAGGCGGGCAGCCCCTGAACCTCCGCGTCCCGCGCATGGACGGGGTAGATGTGGCCGCCATAGCCATAGCTGATCAGGTTGCGCAGCACCCGCCCACCGAGCTTGGCGGGCTCGGCGGAAGCGCCGATCACCGCCACGGAGGTGGGGCGGAACAGGGGTTCCAGCTCATGCATGAGCCATCTCCGCCTCGCGCGCGGCAAGAAGCCGGCTGGCGTGCCAGCTGCGGTCGCCATACTCGAACTCGGCCATGAGCACGCGGCGCGCAAGGCGGATCGCGGGCATCCCCTCTGTCTGCCCCATGCCGCCATGGAGCTGAATGGTGCCATGAGCGACGAGGCGCCCCGCCTCCCCCAGCCGCAGCTTGGCGAAAGCGATATCCTGCCAGGAGGGATCAGCATCCTCCCGCAGCATCGGCGTGATGAGCGCGCGCAGATTCATGGTGGCGAGATACATCTCGGCCACGCGGTGCCGCAGGGCCTGGAAGGTGGAAAGAGTGGTGCCAAACTGCTTTCGATCGAGCAGATAGGTAATGGTCTGCTCAACAATGGCGGCCATGGCGGAAACCGCCTCGACGCAGGTGAGCAGCGCGCCAAGATCGCGCGCCCGCGCTACGGCCTCCGGCACAGCCGGGCCGCGCCCCAGCACCATCTCTTCCGTCACCGGGAGATGGAGGGAGACGTCAAAGGTCAGCCGCCCGTCGATGCGCTGGAAGGGCGTGAGGGTGATGCCCCCGGCTTCCGCCGGCACCAGAACCAGCGCGTCCTCGCAGGGAATTAAAAGATGCGTCGGCGCGGGCGGGGCCTCAATGCCGGCGAGGCTGCCCTCAAGCCGACCGGCCTCAAGATGGGGCGCATCGGCACCTGGTGCCACGGGCGGGAGAAGCGGCACGATATGCATCGTACCCGCCGCCAGCGCTGCCAACGCCGCCTCGCCGCGGGCTCCAGCGGCCCGCAGCAGGCAGGGCACCACGGCGAAGCTGGAGGCGAGCGGCAGGGCGAAGGCCGCGCGCCCGGCGCCATCCGCCAGCGCCGCGAGATCGGCCAGCGCGCCGCCGACGCCGCCCGCCTCCTCCGGCACCAGGGTGGCTGCCCAGCCGAGGGCGGTCACCTCCTGCCAGTGCCGGGAGAGGCAGACCATGCGGTCTTCCGGACGCTCGGTCGCGGCCAATTCGGTGTCCAGCGCCAGGCTGACGCGGCGGGCGAGTTCGAAGGCATCCCCTGCGAGCAGGGGCGGAGCCGTATAGGACATGATATCAGGATCCGAAGAGCTGGCGAGCGATGACGTTTTTCTGAACTTCGCTGCTGCCACCATAAACGGTGCGGGCACGCTGATACATGTAGTTCTGTACCCACTCGATATCCGGCACGGTGGCATTGGCCGTATCCGCGCGGCGGAAGCGGGATGCGAGGCGTTCGCCCACCGCATCCAGCGCCACTTCCGAGATCTGCTGCATCAGCGCGGAGGTTCCGAGCTTCAGCAGGGAGGATGTGAGGCCGAGAGGGCGGTTACTCATCACATCATCGATCGCAGCCTGGCCCATCTGCCGCGCGCCGAGTAACTCAGCTTCCAGGCCCAGCAGGCGGTGCAGCAGCAGGTCGCGCTTCATCCGCTCCTGCGGCGCTGACAATTCTGACAGCACCAAGGCGCGGGTGCGCTCCAACGCCTTGAAGGCCGGGGCGATATTGGCACCGCCCAGCCGTTCCCGCTCCAGCAGGAACTTGCCGTAGGTCCAGCCCTTGTTCTCGTCGCCGATCCGGTTTTCCACCGGCACACGCACAGCGTCGAGGAACACCTCATTCACATGGTGCCAGCCATCGATAGTGCGGATAGGGCGAATGGTGATGCCAGGTGAGGAGAGCGGGATGAGCAGCATGGTGATGCCCTCCTGCTTCTTGCCTTCCTTCGAGGTGCGGACAAGGGTGTACATCCAGTCCGCCTCCTGCGCGTGGGAGGTCCAGGTCTTCTGCCCATTCACCACATAGGCATCGCCGTCCAGCACGGCCGCGGTGCGGAGCGAAGCGAGATCGGAGCCAGCGCCGGGTTCGGAATAGCCCTGGCACCACCAATCCTCACCGCTCAGAATGCCCGGCAGGAAGCGTGCCTTCTGCTCCGGCGTGCCGAATTCGATCAGCACCGGGCCGAGATGGCGCAGGCCATGGTGATACTGCGGCGGGCAGTCGCATTCCGCCATAACTTCATCGAAGATATGGCGCTGACGAAGATCCCAGCCCATACCGCCATGTTCGACAGGCCAGCTTGGCGCGCCCCAGCCATGGGCATGGAGGATTTTCTGCCAGGTGCTCCATTCGCGACGGCCGAGCTTGCCGTTGGCAGCCACCTTGGCGCGAATCTCTGATGGGCAGTGGGTTTCAGCGAATGCCCGTACTTCGCGGCGAAACGCGTCGTAATCGGGCTGTGTGGTTTGCGCCATGGCGTCAGCGTCCTTTGAACACCGGCTTGCGCTTCTCCAGGCGCGCCTGCCGGGCTTCCTTCGCATCGTCGGTCTTGGACAATTCGTAGGTGAAATTCTGTTCGAAACGATAGGCGTCGCGCTGCGGCATCAACTCCACCATATTGCAGCTCACCTTGGCGTATTTGACACCGAGTGGCGCCTTCTCTGCGATCCGCGTGGCCATGCGCATTGCCTCCGGCATCAGCTCATCGGCCGGCAGGCAGGCCTCGATAATACCAAGGCGATACAGTTCGGCGGCGGGTAGCCGGTCTCCGGTAAACATAAGCCGCCGCACGCGCGACTTGCCGAAAAGCTGGTTCAACATCGCGGCGCCGCCGGCAAGGCCAACATCGATCTCCGGCATGCCGAACATGGCATCTTCAGAGGCCAGCATGATGTCGCAGGCAGCCATCAGGCCAAAGCCCGCACCCAGCGCCGCGCCATTGACGGCACAGATCACAGGCTTGGCACATTCGCGGATGGCATTCGCCGTCTCGCGCGTGATGCGGTTATGGGCGGAAAAACTGCCGGCCTTCGCCGCATCCGGACGGGCACGCAGATCGGCACCCGCGCAAAACACTTTCCCCTGCGCCGTCAGCACCACCACGCGGATGTCCTCACGCTCGGTGGCTTCGTCGAAAATCTCGATCAGACGCGCGCGCATCTCGCTGTTCAGCGCATTGACCGGCGGGCGGTTCATAGTGGCGACGGCAACTCCGCTCGTGACCTCCAGCGTGACAATTTCGGCTTCCATGCTTCTCTTCCTGTTCCACACCCGGGCCGGTTCGGGAGTATCTACCGTACGGTCGGTCGATAAATTAGTCGTATCTCGTCTGAGGCCGCAAGCCGCGCCCCGCCCCAACCGCGCGATGGCAAGGGCTGTTAGGGCCGCCCATCCGTGGGCCGGACCATTCCCGGTGCATTCCGCTCATCCACCCTCGGCTCATAGGTGAGATTGGCACGCATGGCCCACTGGGATTTCTGGATATAGAGCGGGATAAGCGGCACATCCGCCATAGCGAGGCGGGTAGCCTCTTGCAGCAGCGCCTCGCGCCGGTCATCCGCCATCTCCCGCTCCGCCTGAGCAAGTAAGGCATCCAACTGCGGATTCGTGTAACGTGTGCGGTTGGCGACGCCACGCCCACGATCGCGATCCACAGTGCGAAGAACCGAATTCAGCGCGACCGAGGCCTCGCCAGTGGAATTGGCCCAGGTGAGCAGCGCAGTTGGCACTTCGCGCCGCGTCGCGCGGCCGATGAAACTGGCATAGGGCGCGGCTTCTACCGTCGTGCGGACGCCCATGCGGGTCCACATCTGGCCGATGGCCTGCACCATACGCGCATCATTCATGTAGCGATCATTGGAACCCGCCAGGGTGATGCGAAAACCGCGCGGAAATCCCGCCTCCGTGAGCAGGCGGCGGGCTCCCTCCATATCCATCATTGGGGTAGGAATGTCCGGTACATAGGTGACGGCGCCGGGCGGCATGATTTGCCCCGTGGCCAGGGCGGAACCTTCCATGACCCGTTCCACGAGACCATTGCGATCGATAGCCATGGAAAGTGCGCGACGCACGCGAAGATCAGCCAGCGGATTCCGGTCCAGCGCCTCACCGTCAGGGCCGCTGACGCCAGGGATATCGGCGCCACGCGTGGAATCGAGCGTCACATACATGACGCGCAGGCTTGTGGAATCCACAACACGGAAGCGGTGATCCTGACGGAAGCGTGCGATATCGGCGGTCGGCAACTGGTCAATGAAATCTACATCGCCAGCCACCAGCGCGGCGCTGCGGGCGCCGGCATTGGTGATCATGCGATAATTGACGCGTGCCCAGGGCTGCTGCGGTCCCCAATATTCCGGGTTTCGCTCAAAGACGATGCGGTCGCCCGGCTGGTAGGAGGTGAAGCGGAAGGCGCCCGTGCCGATGGCCGCCTTACCGCTGTTGAAATCCTCCGTCGTGGCGTTCTCATGAGTCTGGCGGTCCAGCATCGCCACTTGGCTGAGATAGGTCGGCAGTAGCGGGAAGGGCCCGTCCGTTCGCATACGGATGGTCAGCGGGTCCACCACCTCCACATTCCTCACTGGACGGATCAACGTGCTGAACGACGCGCCTGGTCCTGTAATCTTCGGAATGCGCTCGAGCGTGAAGGCGACGTCATCCGCCTCGAAGGCGGAACCGTTATGGAAACGCACGCCAGGGCGCAGGCGGAATTCCCAGATATCCTCGCCCACGGCTCGCCAACTTTCGGCGAGACCCGGCTGCAACCGCCCCTGCTTGTCGCTGATAAGCAGCCCGTCGAAGAGCATAGTCGCGACTTCGTTGTTGGACCGGAGCTGATGATAATGCGGGTCGAGCGAGGAGACCGGCGAGCCCAGTCCCATGGTGAGCGTCTGCGCGACCAACGGAAAGGGCGTCAGAACTGTGGCGAGAAGAGCGGTGCGAATGGCCCATGCTGGCCGGGAACTTGCCATGATCGGCTCCTATGCCGTCAATCAGATCATCAACACGCCGCCATTGACGTCGAAGGTCGCGCCGGTGATGAATCCGGACTCCCCGCCGGCAAGGAAGGCGACGAGAGCAGCGATTTCCTCCGGCTGACCGAAGCGGCCCACCGGAATGGTGGAAAGAACACCCGCCAGCACCTCTGGCGTCGAGCCGCGCGTCATCGGCGTCTCGATGCGGCCCGGCGCAATAGCGTTCACCGTCACGCCATCGCCAGCGATCTCCTTGGCGAAAGCACGGGTGAGGCCAAGCAGGCCGCTCTTTGTCGTCACATAATCGGCCGCCGCCACGCCGCCCGGCGAACGCCCCGCGCGGGAAGCGATATTCACCACCCTGCCCCATCGCCGCGCACGCATGGGCGGCAGGCAGAGCTGGATCAGGCGAAACGGCGCGGTCAGATTCACGCGCAGGACGGCCTCCCACTGTGCCAGCTCGATTTCCGCGGCCGGAACACAGCGGCCATCGCGCTTGGGCGAAATGGCGGCGTTGTTGACCAGGACGGAAACTGTTTCGAACAGCGGCCCGAGACGCTGCGGCAGAGCGCAGAGATCTGCCTCATTTGCCAAATCGACAGCGAACCCGCTGGCCTTGAGCCCCTCGCCACGCAAGGCTTCGGCAGAGGCCTTGACTTCATCCGCCAGCACATCGACCAGAGCCACATGATGGCCCTGCTGCGCCAGTCGACGGGCAATGGCGAGGCCCATGCCCCGCGCGGCGCCCGTGACGATGGCAGTGCCGGGCGCAGCGCCGGTACCGGGCGCGCTCACAGTGTCGGCCATGAGAACACCTCGCCATAGGTCTCCAATGGCGTGAAGCTGCTGCGCAGCGCGGGAGTGAGCTGCTCAGCGAGATTCTCGAGTGTCCACCCTTCGCTCCGCTGCAGTGCGCGAGCTGGGCGGGGCTGGCTGTAGAGATAGATCTCCGTGCCGCGCACGCCGATGATTTGGCCAGTGATCTCGCTCGCCGCATCCGTCAGCAGGAAGGCCGCGACCGGCGCGACTTGTTCCGACGTGCCCTGGGTAGAGCGGAACTGGCGGAAATCGGTGTTGGCACCGGGCTTGGCGAACTCCGCCTGGCGGAAGGCGTTGGTGCGCTCCCACTGACGGCTGCGAGCGGAGGGCGCCAGCGCGTTGGAGCGCACGCCATGGCGCTTCATATCGAGCGCGATGAGGCGGGAGAGACCGAAGATGCCAGCCTTGGCTGAGCCGTAATTGGCGCAGCCCATCGAGCCGATGAGGCCCGTGGTCGAGGTCATGTGCAGATAGGAGCCGCTGCCCTGGGCCTTGAAATGCGGTGCCGCGGCGCGGCTGACATAGAAGGTGCCGCTGAGATGTGTGCGAAGAACGAGGTCGAAGTCCTCAGTCGGCATGTTTTCAAAGGCGCTATGGCGCATGACGCCGGCGCTGTTGACCACGGCATCCACTCTGCCGAAGGAGTCCAACCCCGCCTGAATGATGCGCTGTGCACTGGGCCAGGTGGAGACGTCGTCACAGCTCGCGACAGCCTCGCCGCCCGCCGCACGGATTTCCCTCACCACTGCTTCGGCGGCGCCGGTATCTGCACCCTCGCCGGACGGGGAAGTGCCGAGGTCATTTACCACGACGCGGCCCCCATGCGTGCCTATGAACAGGGCGAGCGCCCGCCCTATGCCACTACCGCCGCCGGTGATCACGACGACCTTATTCCGTAGAAGATCCATACCGTTCATTTCAGCGTTCCTGGTGGCCGTCTTTGATTCGATAGATGCGAGCAGCGGTATCATGGAACAGTGCGGCACGCTCATCGGCGCTACAGCCGGCGGCCAAGCGTTTGAATGCGTTCCAGAGCGCGCGATAGCTGAACATGCCCTTATCGACTGGGAAGTTGCTTTCGAACATGCAGCGCGACACGCCAAAGAGCTCGATGCAGCTCTCGGCATAGGGCCGCATCGCCGCCGCCAGGGTCTCAGAGGAGGGCGGCTCCGGCGCGAGGTGGAAATCATGCCCGAGCAGATGCATGCCGATGCCGCCGAGCTTCACGGTGACATTGGGGCATTCCGCCAGCAGGCGCATTCCCTCCCGCCACATAGGGAAGACTTCTTCGCGCCGCCCCTGGAAGGGCCCTATGCCGAGCGGGCCGCCGAAATGGTCGATAATGATCGTGGTGTCAGGGAAGCGCCGCGCCAGCGCGAGCACATCGTCCAGCTGTGTGTGATAGGCCCAGACATCGTAGGAAAGGCCATACCGCCCCAGGTGGGAGAAGCCTTGCTGGAACTGTGGGTCCAGCAGCCGATGCGGCGGGATGCGGCCGAAGCTGGAGGTGATGCTCTCATGCGAGGTGGACATGTTGCGCACGCCCCGCAGCCGCGTTGGGGAGGCCGCGAGATGCGCCTCCAGCACTGGCTGCACGGCATCGCCCAGCATGAGATCCGCCATGCAGACAATCCCAGCGGCGATGCGCGGGCCGACAGGAGCCGCCCCGCGCGCCACGCTGTCTACCCAGTGGGTCTCGCCCACCGGGCGCAGGGCCACGGGCGCCTCGGGTGTATACATCGAGCGGCACTGCACAAAAACCGTGGCGCGGACATTGTGCCCGTCCTGCAGATCGTCCCGCAGATCGGCGGGCAGGTAGCGCTCGGCGGGGCGGTGCCACAGGTGGTGGTGCGGGTCGATGATGGGCAGGTCAGGGTCGAGCACTGGCTCAACACGCCGCGCCAGCCATTCTTCTCGCACAGGGATATGTGGCGGCGGGAAATCCCGTGTGGACGGGTCCGGTGTCAGGGCAGCGTCACTCATGCGCAGGGCACGGCGCAACACGGTCCCGAATTGCACTTGAACATGGCGTTTTCTCCTCTCCGCCCTCTTTCGGGGCAGCAGACCGACCGGTCGTTCGGGAGAAGCTACGCGCCTTGTTCCGCGGCCGCAAGTCGCCGCTTCGCCATGTAGGAAAGATTCAGCCGCGGTCGGGCCGGGGCGATGACGGGGGGCTGAAGCCCTGCACAATCATGCCGTGGAACTGCTCGGCGATCTCGGCTGCGGAGAGCGGGCCGGCGGGATCGTACCAGCGCGGCAGCCAGTTCAGCGTGCTGAGGACAAGGCGGCCGGCCAGCGAGACATCGAGCTGTCTCACCTCCCCCTGGGCAATCGCGTCGCGCAGGATGTCGCGCAGCAGCGCCTCATAGCGGTCGCGCCATTCCAGCCGCTGCTTGCGGCGGCGGGCCTGCGGGTCGTTCCAGAAGACTGAGGCGGCGGCGATCCAGGCCCAGCGGTAGCGCTCGAAGAACGTTGCCGTCTCCACCATGAACTGGCGCAGCTGCTCGACCGGTGGAGATCCGGGGTCGATGCGGGTAGAGACATGGCCATAAATGGCCTTGGTCGTGCCCAGCACCAGCGGGCGGACGATCGCGTCCTTATCGGGAAAGTAATGGTAGAGCGTGGCCTTGGAGATGCCGCACTCAGCCGCGATGTCGCGCATCGAGGCGCCTTCAAAGCCGCGCGTGGCGAAAAGCCGGCACGCCTCCGAGAGGATCTGGATCATCCGCTCCTGAGGCGGATTGGCGGCATCGCCCAACTCCAGAATTTCAGCCAGATTGTCCATTCTCTCACCTCGCCTGTCTGGGGGCGCAGCGGGTCGCCGGAAGACGAGCAGCGCCCCGGCTTCATCGCCGGGCAGACGGGGCAGCGTCAAGCGCCGCTGGCTGGCTCCTCCCTGCCTCCCGTGGCGGTCCATGAAGGATTGCAAGCGCCCCTGGCTTCCCATATAGCTTCTGCCGACCGTTCGGTCGGTCGGGGTGAACTCTTGGCAGAGGGACTTAAGATCCCCGCCGGATGTGAGGAAACATTCATGAAGTCTATTCTTCGCGGAGCCGTCATGGCTCTTGCGGCGCTTCTTCCCCTGGCCGGCGGAGCCCATGCGCAGGCCTATCCGCAACGGCCCATCCGCCTGGTCGTGCCTTTCCCGCCAGGCGGCTCCACCGATGTCAGCGCGCGCATCCTGGCGCAGGAACTCGGCGCCCGGCTGGGCCAGACCATCGTGACGGAGAACCGCCCCGGCGCGGGCACGATGATTGGCAGCGAGGCGGTAGCCCGCTCGGCGCCGGATGGCTACACCTTGCTCTACGCCTCTTCCTCCATCGCCATCACACCGAGCCTGAACCGCAGCGTGACCTTCGACCCGCGGCGTGACCTCGCGCCCGTCACGATGTTCATTGAGGCGCCGTTGATTCTTGTCTCCAACCGCCAGGTTCCGTTCAATTCGGTGTCCGGGCTGATCGATTATGCGAAGGCCAATCCGGGGAAGCTGAACATTGCTTACCCCGGCATGGGTACGACTAACCACCTTGCCGCCGCCCTCTTTAACCGCAGCGCGGGGACGGACATCGTGCTTGCGCCCTTCGCCGGCAATGCTGCGGGGCTGACCGCGCTGATTCGCAACGATGTCCAGCTCGCCGTCGATTCAGTTGCCTCCGCCGCGCCCTTCATACAGGATGGCTCGCTCCAGGCCATCGCCGTGACGGGCCTGACGCGCTCCCCTTCCATGCCGGAACTGCCAACTGTGGCGGAAAGCGGTGTGCCCGGCTTCGAGACGAGCTTCTGGTTCGGCCTGATGGCGCCGATGGGCACCCCAGACGCTATCCTGACGCGCCTGGCCGAAGAGACCCAGGCAGTGGTGAAGGACCCGGCGGTGGTCGCCAAGCTCAATACGCTCGGCTTTGAGACGGCCGTCCGCGGGCCGGAACACTTTGGCCAGCGAATTGCAGCCGATTTCAGCAAGTGGGGCGAGCTGATCCGCCAGGCACGGATCGGCGCGGACTAGGCTGAGCCGGCGGTGTCCGATTCCCGTTGGGGACTGGCGCCGCTTTTTGCGGCTAGCGTCAGGGCGGGCGGAAACCTGTCAACACTAACATCGCCTGCAGTTGGCTATGCCCCATCCAGGCTGAAACGCAGAGGTGGTCCGCCGTCTCCATGTTTACTCCCGTCTGAACGGTATCGGGAAAGGCGTAGTTGGCTCCGCCGCGGATGCTGGCGAGGTGCTGCCATTCAGGCAGCCGCGCGGCGTGGCCTTCCTGCCGATGCACTGGACGGACCGCCTGGCCGCCACCGGCCGCGCCGATCCACTGCTGCCGGCGGCCACCGACCCGGTCAGCGCCCAGCCTGAGTTGAAGCACGCGCCCGTCGCCATCCGCCCCTGGGCCGCACGCTGGCACGGTTTTGTTCTTTCCGCCGCCGAACTGCCGGATGGCAGCGGCGCGCTGTTGAACCGCGCACCTCTGCCCGGCGGCTTCTGGCGGCATGAACTGGCCGGGCAGGACACGCCGGAGGACGCCTTCGGCCGGCTGCGCGACCTGCTCGCCGAGCCCGGCGCCGGAGGCCGCCACGCTGCCGGCGCGCGATTGGCTCGCCGCCCTGCTGGCCGGCGGCCCGCCGGATGGGTCGCCGCCTTCCCGCACCGTCTGCGCGTGCCGTGGCGTGACGGAATGGCCCGGCCTTGCTGCTGATGGGCGAGGCCTGCGCGCACAGCAGCCGGATGCATGCGTTGCCGGAAGCCGCCACGGCCTGAGGAGAAACCTTGAGAGTACCTGCGGAAGGGCTTCCCTTATCGCGGGGCAACACGATCGCCCTCCAAGGCATCCGCCTCTGATTATGCCGTTGCCGCCGGGATTGCTCCGCTCCTAAGGCAAGGTCAGCGCGCCCTGCCAGGCGTGGCGAAAGCCGCTCTGCTGGGCCCACAGACGCTTCGCCCCAGGCCTTCTCCATGAGCAGTGCGGCCTCCGGATACTATCGACCCTGGCCGGACTGACCGGACTGGCCTGACTGGCCGCCCGATCCGCCCTCCCCGCCGCCGCGCAACCCGCCTTGCGGCGACGCCACACCCGGCGCGGTTAGGTTTGGATTGCCCGGGGCGCCCACTGGTCTGCTGCGATCGGCGCAAGCCATCAGGGCCAGGATGGAAGCTGCCGTTGCCAGGGTAAGGATTCGCATGTCGCTGACTCCACATTATGCGAATCGAACCCCGCAATCCGGCGAAGGTTATCGGCGTTCAAGCGATCCACGGCCTTGTGTATCTGGGGCTCAGCGGCGTCTCCCAGGCTCGCCCTGCCTGCCTTAAGGCATAGGCAAGGAATGTCCTGCCACGGCTCCCACACAAAAAGGCGTCAGCACGATACGGCAGAGGAAGGTGCCGCCTCGGCTGCCGCCCGAGGATGTCAAAGCCTTCATGCTCTACTCCGACGCCTTGGCACCAACCTCGACCACCGCAGGCCGACGCCTCGCGGAATAAGGCGTTCCATTTTTCTTAGCGTGAAAGGGCCAAGCCCTCCGTCGTCATAGAGGTTGCGCCCGCTTCCACCAGCTTCCGTATCCAGGCGCGATACCGCTGCTGGGCCGCCGCATTCGTGATGCTTACCCCAGGCTGTACCGCGACAACCCCAATGACAGGCTGGCCCCTGCCCCCAAATAGGCTGTTGAGCGCCTGGACGAGCCGGCTGCGCAGGCCATCCCCAGCTGGACGACCGTTCAACCAGGAGGCAAGGGCAACAACGGTTCCTCCGTCGCGATCCTGCCGGGCGTGCCACACAGCGCCGTCGGTGGCTATGCTAAAGGTCAGGGCCTCATCGCTCTGAATCATGAGTTTTCGGCGCTCGGCTGACACCTTCGCCCAGGTCGTCCTCGGCGAAAACACCACCAAGCTCGCCGTCACCACCGCATTTTCACACCGATCGACTGCCTCGTTCGATCCACTCCCGCATCCCCCCGCCAGCGACAGCTGGAACGGCAAGGTGGTAGGCGGTTCGCCGCTATCCAGAATATGGGCGAAGGCCGGCGCGCCTACCGCCAGCATACTGCATAATAGGGCGGAACTCACCAGCGACGCCATGCCTCGCTGACTTCCCGGGTAAGCTGACAAGATGACCAGAGCGCGGTCGCGGTCCTCCCGGAAAGGCATCCCCACCAGAACTAACAAGAGAATTACGACGGAAAAGAATACCCAGCCGTAGACCACATGATCAGCCGCAGCAGCCTCTGCATTCCCGACATAATGCCCGAGCAGCACGATACCAAGCGCACGCGCTCCATTGGCAACGAGAGGCACAATCACGGCCAATGCCATGACCGCTACCCTGCGCCAAGGGCTTTGGAACATCGTGAAAGCATACAAAGCGCCAAAGGCCAAAGCCGCAACCATGAAGCGCAGACCTGCACAGGCTTCGGCTACGAGAAAAGATCCAGCGGGAATCTCAATGACAAGATCATCGTGATAGTTAGGGATACCCAGAACATTCAGGCCCCCGACGATGAACCATGCAGTCCACCGTTGCAGGGATGGCACCATGAACTCACCAAACGGCACAAGGAACACCAGGTAAGACAGCGGCGCGGCCATGGCCTTGACGAAGGGCCAACCGAACACTGAAAGTACCAGCGCCCACACCATCCCGATCACGGCCAGCTGACGCCCCTCCATAATTCCCAGTCGTTCGGCTGCCACCCACGCTATCGCGGCCGCTGCTACACCGAAAGTGCCGGCGGGCCATGGCTCAGGCCTTATGGCCTTCAACCGGTCTCTGCGAGACCATGCCAGCCAACCCGCCACCGGAAGTACTAACCAGCAATGATTGTACGCTGTAGAGCTATCCCAAGTCCGCAACGCGGCCTCGATCTCATCAAAAAAAGCAAAGCCAATAACGAACAAAGCCATGCACATCGCACAAACTGCGCGCAGCCATGTCACACCTCTCGTGGCAGGCAATGCCGGCGCAAATTGAGCGGAACTCACGCGACCGCTCCAAGAGCCGGCGCCTGGCCGTCTCGATTTGTTGCCAGCATCGCGTCCAGACGCGCCAGCGTCGACGACCACTGGTAATTCGCCAACATGGTGCTGCGCGCCGCAGCGCCTAACCCGCCCCATTTCCCATCCAGAACTTCATCGACAGCTCTGGCGGTATCGACTGCCCCGTCCGCCACCAGAACATCAAGGCCGGGCCGCGCCCGCACGCCTTCAAAAGCAGCGGACGATGCAACGACCGGCCGTCCGAGCGCCATCGCCTCAAGCACTTTATTCTGAATGCCCCGAGCAATCATCAATGGTGCTACAGCGACATCTGCATGCGCGAGATATGGACGAACATCTGGAACAGCGCCGGTCACATAAACACCCGGCATCTGCGCCAATTCGGACACAGAACGGGCCGGCTTTGCGCCAACGATGTGGAACGTGGGTGAGTATTTTCCTGCCCGCTTGCGCAGAAGAGGCATAACCTCAGTTGCAAACCAGGTCACAGCCTCCACGTTCGGCCGATAGTCCATTGTACCGGTAAACACAATGGCCGGCCCGCCGGCGCGGTAAGGGTTCTCATACTGCCGATCAGGGCTGAAGTAGACCATGTCCACCCCATTTTCCACCCAGTCGATATACTCATCGGCTTCAGGCGCCAGCTGGCCGAAGCGGTCTCTTTCCTTTGTCGACACGAAAGTACAGAGATCGAACTGCCTCGCCGCCCATCGCTCGAAAGCGAGCAAGGTTCTACCTTCCCGCCTCCATACGAACTTCATTGGCGATGAGGAGTTCTTCGCATACTCCGACCATTTCTCCGAATCCACGTCTACCATATCCAGAATTCGGCGGCATGAGCGGCCGGGATGATTTGGCCCAACCAGATACGGTGCCATGGCAGCCGAAAAGGCGTAAACCGCATCGTAGTGCCGCGTAGAGATCCGCTCATTGACCCAGTTCCATAGGGCCGGGTCGTGAAACCATCCAACACTCAGGGGCTGGCCTGGCTTCATCCTGCGCAGCGTCTGGAACCAGAGCGACAGCCGCGAATTCATTCGGAAAGCCCCTACCGACCGGCATCGACTCTTTAAAAACGGGACGTGTTGGATATCGGCCGCATCATCGATCAGGCATCCAAGGTCGATCTCCCACTGCTTGGAGAGATGATTCAAGATATTCCAGGCCCGGATCTTGTCTCCTTTGTCGGGAGGATATGGAATACGGTGGCAAAGGAAAAGAAGATTCGGCATGGATTTTATCCCAACCCCCGAACTATTGGTGGGCCCAGCAAGTTGGCCACAGGAAGAGGGAGATGCCTCCAAGCAGATATAAGCAATCTGTACTTTGGATTATTAGGATTATTCTCGGCGAGCTTAGCGCCAGGCCTAAGCCTGTAGCAGTAGTGAAGTGGGGCGGGGCTGAAACCCCAGTTCTTTTTGAAGTCGAACGCTCCAGTGTTAATCTTGCTCCGACCAAAATCAAACAAACGGCACCCTCGCTCCGACCCCGCCCGGCGCATCACCTCCCAATACATAAAATCATTTGCCGCGACTTGCCGCGCCCGCCGGGTTCCACCTCCGTAATACGGGAGAACCTCATCTCTAAAATAGAAGTTGAGAACCGCAGCTACAGCCTCCTCCCCTTCATGTACGATCATAACATCGAACATCCCAGGAAAAGCGTGGCTAATATATTCAAAGTATTTTTTCGAAAAGACCGGCGTTCCCAGATTGCGGACGCTTTCGGCATAGACGCGGTAAAGCGCTCTTGTGTCCGAGTTCGCGGTCGACTTCAAGCCAAGCTGGACGGCCTTCCGCACCATGGCTCGTTGCTTCCGCGGGATGGCCTTCATATCGGCGTCGGCCACACCTGTCATGGGCTTCCTGAAGGTATAATATAGACTTTCGCGGACGCCCCAGTTCATCCATGGCGCATGAAGATTACGTAGCTCAACACTCGACGAGCCCAGGCGGGCAAGAAGTTCCAAGGCATGTCGCTCGAGCGCCGCGTCGGCTTCAGGCGAAGTCGTCAACGGGCCACCGTAAACGCAAAACGGCGTCGATATCAAAGCATCGCCGAACAGCCGGGTCTTCATCCTGGCAAGCGGCAGTACACCCACGATGTCGCCATCCTGCTCCGCCAGTAGATAATGCGCCTTGTGCCCGAAGACATCTTCGATCGCCCGCCTCCATGGGGACAGGTGAAAGAACGTTGCCTGGGAATGGCGATTCACGAAGCTGTCCCAAGCCCCTTCATCAACGTATCGCATCTCGCGCAGGCGTATACTCATCTTATGTCCGCCTCCGCATGGCCTCGTATATCTCTGGCAAAAACCTCGTCCATGCGACCCCAATCAAATTCCTTTAGAAGTCGCCTCAGACGATTCCGCATTCGATCAAGGCCAGTATAGTGACGGAACTGCGAGAATCTACTCGCCTGGCGCACGCGCGGCTGACCAGGATCGATCTCCCAGGGGTGGAAATAGAAAATCGCTGGCTCTCCTTCAGCACCGTTAACGTGCCGTATTCCGGCTCTGAATGGCGCGTAAGGTAGTATCCTGAACCACCCTCCGCCGGAGCAGGGCCAATTTCGCTGTCCCAATTTCACGGTTGTCATTGGGATCTCGAGAACGGCTTCTTCCTTGGGCCGGTGCGGCCGCCGAGGAGCCTGAGGAGAACCGTAGAGGTCATGGCTTATGGGAAATATGGACGAGCTGTAGAGGTATCCTTCTTCCCCGAGTATAGAGTATGCCCAGCTGCTCTCGGCTTCTCCTATCGAAAAGGTTGGAGCCCTGTACCCCACGACGCGTTGTCCGGAACAGTCCTCTAACCTCTGCTTTGCACGCCGGATATCCTGCTGGAACCGCTCAGGACCGATATGGCTGACCAGCTCATGCCCGTATCCGTGACTGGCCACCTCATGGCCCGCGCCACCGATGGAACGGACAAGCTGCGGATAGCGGTCTGCCACCCACCCGAGAACAAAGAACGTCGCCTTCACATTGTACTCAGATAACAGGCCGAGGACGTTTTCAGTGTTTGGCACAACACGAGAATCAAGCCCGTCCCAGTCCTCCCGGCGAATCACATCGGCAAAGGCCTGGACCTGAAACCAATCCTCTACATCCACACTCATCGCGTTGCGGACCATGTCAACGCCCCCTGTCGCCCGAGGTAAAAAGATCGGAGATTCGAGCGAACACCCGCTCCCGTCGCGCCACGAGCCTCTCGAGCGCATCTATCCGAAGCGATAGTTTCTCAAGCGTCTCGTCCTCGACGGGCGACCTCGCCGCCTCCAGATCGAAGGGTGATCCGAGATCCTCCTCCAGCTCGAGGGCCGTCGCCTCGACCAATTCACCTGTCATCACGTCACTACCGTCGAGCATTCCTCCCAGCAGGACCCGAGAGCAAAGGCGGTTGATACGACGTGGAATTCCGCCACTGTACCGGTGCACCATGTCAAGTGCCGCTGGCTCCCAAGACGGAATTCCAGCCCATCCCACAGCGCGCAAACGGTGCTCGACATAGGCGTGTGTTTCCTCGAGGGATAGGCCCGAAAGATGATAAGAGGCAAGCACCCTCTGGCGAAGCTGCGACAGATCCGGATGCCCCATCAGCCTCCGAAGCTGCGGCTGCCCCATCAAGATGGTCTGCAGAGGCGCCTCACCCGGCGCAGTGATGTTGGACAGCATCCGCAGTTCCTCGAGCGCCTGCGGGGGGAGAGCCTGCGCCTCGTCGATGATCAAGAGATGCCGCCGGTCTCCTTGCCGGAGGACGGCAGTGATTCCTAGCAGGATCGCTGCCTTTGTTCCCTCCGACGGCGCCCCAAAAGCGTGGGCCACCAGGCGGAGAATGTCATCGCCGGAGACCTGCGTGGTGACAATCCGGGCAATAACGAATCCGCCTGAATCCAGTTCACCACAGAGACGCTCTATGAGCGTTGTCTTCCCCGCCCCCACTTCACCTGTGACAACGACAAAGCCCTCTTTCTGCGCCAAGCCATACATAAGATGGGCATAGGCTCGCCGGTGGACAGTGCTGGGGAAAAACACGCGAGCATCCGGCGTCATCTGGAAAGGCGGCTCGCGAAACCCGTATCGGTCCAGATGCATCTCCGCCTCCTTTAAAAGGTCTTGCGCAGACCTGCGATAACAGTGTTCTGCAGCGACCGCCCACCCGACGTATCGTCAGATCTGCTACTGGTCGTCAGCTGGACGGTGGCGGCTAGGCCGGGCATGAGCTCGGTCACCAAGCTGGCCCCGATGGTGTAGACATCACCGTTGCCATATGCCGGGGAATCGAAGGAACCATACTGTAGAAAGCCAATCGCCGTTGTGTCCGGCGTCAGAATATGAGCCCAACTGATGCTCCCGGAGGTGCCGCTTTGCCGCGCCGCCGAGGTTCCTGGCTCGATGGACACAGGGCTTCTTTCCTCACGCAGGAACGTAAGCGTGAAGGTGTCGCGGTCCCAGTTCTGACTAATCGATGCCGAGCCGCTACGGACACGCATAAGGCCGCTCTGAATACCGAGAAGAGAATTGGAAAAGGGCAAGACAGACGGCGCCCCCGTGATAGCATCAACGGGATTCCCCAACTCGTCCAACGTGGTGGTGCTGAGAAGGTCCACTGAACGTTGAGCAGAGGTTGTCAGGCTCTCCGAATAGTTGGCAAAAATCCTGGTCCTTCCACCCACCGACAGAACGGCGTCCAGGCGAGCTGAATTAAATCCGTCATGCCTGCCATACCGCGCAGTAATGAAGCTGTCGGGAGAGAATGAAAGCCTCACACCGGCTGACCATACTGGCTCAGAAATATGAAACGGGGGAATTCCGTTGTATTTCTGCTCCTCGTATCCGATCTCGCCTAGTATTGCTACCAGCCGGTTGATCGCATACCGGGCCTCTACGGCCGCAATGCGGCGGTAAGCTCCATCCAACACACCGCTTCCATTATAGTCTGTCGATATGCCCCGGGCCTCCATCGCCAACCGCCCGAAATTCTCGCCCGTCCGGACGACGGCGTAAAATTCGTGAGCAGTGAAGCTCTGATCAGAATAGTAAGGCTGACCGGAGGGGGTCAGGAAAACGCCCGAGGTATCCCTCGTATCCTCAGTCACCGACTGAAAAGCGTAACCTACCTGCATCGTGGCAAGGCCACCGAACCTGCGAACGAGGTATGGTGAGAGCTGAAAACTGGAAGTCTGAACCTGATTACGTCCGCTGGTCTCAGTCGGACCATATGCAGCATAGCCGCCGCCCGCAGGTTGGACATAGGCGCTTCCACGGAGATCCAGGAACAGAGTTTCAGGAATCGCCGTTACCAGAACCTGCCCATTGAGATTGTGGTAGATTCCATTGTCACCGTTGCCATAAGCATGGAGTTCAAGGGCCGGCTCGTATGCCACCACGCCGCGGATTCTGGCAGTATCAGCAGTGACAAGAATGCCCGGGGTCAGAGTGGTTACGAATTCCGAGCGGCGGTCATGCCGTGTCTGATAATAGTTGTCCGTTGCCAGAATCTGTAGCGAAAGACTCGGCTGAATTGTCCACCCCGGTGCAGGGTCGGGAGACGGCGAATCTACAGCGCCGTATGGAAAGTTGAAACCTCCCGGCTGGACTGGGCTGGCAGCAGGCCAAGGGGCCTCATAATCCGAAGGGCTGTCCGGTGTGTATGGATTTGGTGTCGCTGGAAACACCGACGGAGTGCGCACATCCGGCAATGGGGGCACCTGCGCCAACGCTGGTCCTGCCATGCCGACCAACGCGACCGAAACCATGGTCAGCGCTTTCCGTTGCGCAAAGTCAGCCGGCATGAATAGCCCCATACTGACCGTAGGCACCGAAGCTGTCGTTTGCTGTTACGCCGACCTTGTTTAGTAAAAGCTGCAGGAGAGGGCAGGCTTCCATCATGTCGAGAGCGGCCTCAACCTCGTTCCTCCGCGTCTTCTCCGCGTCGACAACCATGACAACCTGACCCGCAATTGCCGACAGGGCATTGGCGTCGCTCGTCGAAAGGCTGGGGGGAGTGTCGACGATGAAAATGTGCTGGGGCAACGAACGCGACAGACGCGAGAGCGATGCTGCGATCAACGACCCTGCTGGGACCGCCTGCGAGTCGGTCTCGCCCCGCCCATACGGCAGGAACCCGAGGTTCTGAACCTCGGTATCCAGAATTGGCGACACGCCCCCCGTCTGTGCAGTGAGCCAGCGAAGACCAAGAAACTCCCCACAGCTCAGCTTCTGGCTAATTGAATCTCGTTTTCCGTCCGCGTCGACCAGCACCACCTTGTATGCCGTATTCGCGGAGATACAGGCCGCCAGATTAAGGGCGATGAAAGTCTTGCCTTCACCGGGCCTGGCACTCGTCACGACGATGAAGCGGTTCCGGCTGGACTCGCTTTGCTCCATGCCGCGAAGGACCTGCTGCTGGATGACCGTCATCTCCTCTGCGACCCGGCTCCGCTGATGATGGTTTGGTAGTACCACCAGCCCCGCTCGGATCAGCGACGCCAACTGGATGGCCGGCCCCTTCGTCTCCCTCTCAGTGCTGTGAACGCGGGACTGCGGTGGCGAAGGCGGCGCAGATCCGAACGCCTCGACCGCGCGCTCAACGAGATGAGCCCGATCACGGATGGGGATGGTCATGCGAAAAGCCTCACGATCATACCCGGCATACCTGCCAGGACGGCACCAAAGGCGGCGAACAGAGCGATAACCCCCATCCCAAACCGAAAAGCCGCGCCCGCATTCCTGCGAGGAGTGATGCTCGATACACCCCCGAGAACAGGGAGGCCCAGACGTCGGAGGTCGTGCACTGTGTAAAAGGTCTGATCGAGATGTACGAAGCCGACTGTCGCGGCCAGGGCCGCTCCTAGTCCGGCGACCAAGACCGCCGAAAACAGCAGTGGCCTGTTGGGAGCCGCGGGACGCGTCGGCAAGGTCGGCGGGTCAATGATCTCGAGCCTGACGCGGTCCGAACTGGTGCGGGCAGCTCCTGCGATCTGGATGGATTCTCGCCGTGCCAGAAGTTCTTCGTAATTCTTGCGAAGCACGGCATAGTCTCTGTCCAGGTTGAGAAACTGTGCTTGTAGTTCAGGCTCCGCTCGGGCGATGGCGTCAAGCCGATCAACTTCGGCCCGTCCGTCGGTCTCCTGGCGCTCAAGCGATGCAATCTCTGCATCCACATCGACCAAGCGTACCTTCAGAGTCTCATAGAGCGGATTTGCTCGCGGTGCTGAAGGTGCCGCTCCGCTGCGGCCACCTCCTCCCTGACTCCTCAGCGCAGCAACCGCACTACGCGCCGCCGCGACATCTGGATGCTGCTCTGTATAACGCAGCCGAAGCTCCCGGAGATCCCGCTCGGCTTCCGCTAGCCGGCCACCGGTGCCCCCCCTCGCCTCTTGGGGCAAACGTGCTGGAATGGCGTCGATCTGCTGCTGCGTTAGATTACGCCGCATCCGCGCATCCTGAAGTTCGCCTTGGACCTGGGCTAGCCTCGCACGCGCTGCTTCCAGTCGAGACGAGCCCCCAAGAGCTTCCGACGGAAGCAGATCGATGTATCGCGCCTGAAACTCAGCTCTGCGTCTCTCCGCCTGCCTAAGCTGTACCTCATAGGCGGCCAGCTGCTGCGCAACGAAAACTCGTGCGCTCTCCATCTGTTGGCGGTCCGTTGCGGTGGCCGCTTCCATGAATAAGGTCAGCGCTGTCTGAACAACGGCCTGCGCCACTTTCGGGTCCCGGTCCCTATACTCGATCGTGAAAAGATTCCGGGTCTGAGGGGTAATCCGAATATCTCGCGCAAGGCTTTGGACCAGGGCATCGCGCTCGGCTGGGGTCTGAACGCGATGATCAAGATCCGTCCGGACAATGACCTTCTCGAGGTTTGGCCGGCTTAATAACGTGCGCTGCAGAACTTCGACCTGACCGGCGGGCGAGCTGTCTATGGCAATGCCTCTCAGGAGCAGGCCGAGGACCGCGTCAGCGTCGGCATAGATCCGGGCGCTGGACTCAAATTGGTTGGGAATGGTATACACGCCGGCCCATCCCATCAGGCATACGATCCAGCCTACGGCCAGTGCTTTCCAGCGTTGCCGCCATCCGACTGCGGCGTAACGCCGCACCGCTGCAAGAACGTCCATCGGTCAGAACCACCCTTGAGGGATAACCAAGGTATCCCCCGGCCGCATCGGGATATCTTGCGACATGTCGCCGTCCTTCAGCAGATCAGACAGGCGAACCGGGATGACTGTAGCGGGGAGATCGTCCCTCTCTCGACGAATAATCTCCGCACGGTTGCCTGCGGCATACCGGGTAAGGCCCTTCGCGGCGATCATCACATCAAGTACCGTCTGCCCCTCGCGGTAGGGCATGCCCATTGGCTGGGTCGCTTCACCGATGACGCGTATCTGGCGGCTCGGCGGCCCTTGGAAGGAGCGCACCATGACCGTGACCAGAGGGTCACGGACGTATTCCTTGAGGCGCTGTTCGATATGCTTCGCGAGCTCGGTCGGTGTACGTCCTGCGGCCTCGATATCCGGAACCAGCGGCAAGGACAGTCGGCCATCCGGGCGGATAGGCAGTTCTGCCGCACTGAGCTCGGGAGAGCGATAGACGAAGACGCTCAACGTGTCCCCCGCCCCCAGGACGTATTCTGAATTCACGGAAGCAGTCTCTTGGGCCAGCAGCGTGGAAGACGGCGAGCCACCGCCACAGCCTGCCAATCCCGCAATGCACAACAAACCAAACGATACTTCAATGAAACGAGAGGTCATCTGTGTGGCCTTGCTTCGCTTGACGGTCAGTTGGACTTGGGTGAGCAGCCGGTGCGGAGGCCCGTCTGCCTGGCCTGGTGCCGACGTTAACAGATGAGCCGCCCCCTGCAATCTACAATTTACACCTCACCAAAAAATATATGTCGGGAAAATTTCGGACTCGGCCAAGAGTATATCTACTCTGAAGAAAAAAAACTTCCCGCCAAGACTGCGAAAATAACGGAGGTCCAGAGATTTTCCTTAAAGGAAAATACTTTGTATTACTGATCCTCTTCCATGACCAACCGAAACAATGCTAACGATTCTGCATCAAGCTCCTAGCGCTCCCTCGTGAGGTCCTTCGATGACGAGCATGTTTGGCCACAACATCCGCTCCGACCTGGTCCTCCTTTACTTGGCCGAGACTCTAGCCGTTTTTTTGGCGGTTTATGTACTCATGGTCTCGGCCAACACACCTGAATACCCTGTCGATCATGTGAGAGCATCCATGATGGCCGGCATGCTGGCGCTCTGTTCAGGCCTGGTGTGCAGCGCAAGTGGACTCTATCAACCTGAACTTCTGACTCGTAGAAGACGGATCTGGGCAGGCATCAGCCTTGCAGCACTTCTGCTCTTGCTCGCTGTGTGGCTGAGCCTGCTGCTGACCACTCCCGCTGACTTACGTCCAGCGGCGTCGGGCATATTGCTGGAAATTCTGCTGGGCTGCATTGGCGCGGTCGTGCTGACCCGATTTGCCTTTGTCCTGCTTCTTCGGGGCGGATTTCTGAAGCGAAGAATTCTGGTTCTGCCTTCCGCAACAACTTCCCTCATGAGAGAAGGGCTCGAGTCCAACGACGTCTTTGAAGTTGCGGCGCTTCCGTCAGGCGACGATGCCAAGGCCATGTTGAGGCAGGCTGATCTGCTCCGAGCCCAACGCGTCTGGGCCATCGTGGCGGCACCCTCGGCTCTGGACGCCGAGACACGTAACCGGTGCCTTGCCGCCGGCATACGTGTTCTCGATGACTCCGAGTACCACGAGTGCAGGCTCAATAGACTGATGTGCGAGAATCTCGCTCCTGACTGGCTGTCTTCGGCCGAAGGTCTTTACGAGGGAAATGTACAACGGGCCTTGCGTCGTGGGTTTGACATTACTGTCAGCCTGTTTCTCCTCGTTCTGACTCTCCCTGTAATGGCCGTTGCCGCTGCTGTCATTAAGCTCGACAGTCCCGGACCCGTCTTTTACAGGCAGCAGAGGGTAGGACAGCACGGTAAGGTCTTCACCCTGGTCAAGTTCCGCAGCATGAGAGTGGATGCTGAGGCAGGTGGCGTCGCGCGGTGGGCGAGCCTGAAGGACGACCGCGTGACACGCTTCGGTCGCTTTATTCGCCTTACGCGGATCGATGAGCTCCCACAGATCTTCAATGTGCTAAAGGGGGACATGGCCATTGTGGGCCCTCGCCCAGAGCGTCCATCCTTCGTGGAGGAGCTCGCCCGGGCCATCCCTCACTATCACGACAGGGCTTGCGTGAAGCCGGGCATTACAGGCTGGGCTCAGGTTAATTATCCATACGGTGCGTCTGTCGAGGATGCCCGCATGAAGCTTTCCTATGACCTCTACTACGTGCGTCACAGGAGCCTGTTTCTGGACCTGCTGATCCTTATTGCCACGGTACGGGTAGTGCTACTGCAGGAAGGCGCGCGATGAGCCCCGTGGCCTCGCCGTATCTTTACGCCGGATGCGCTGTCGCGTGCATGGCCTGGGGCATCTTGGTGCTTTCGACAGGGCGCGGCGTGAGGGCTTGGCCAGCCGCCGCCGCCTGCGTCATCACCGCTTTCTGGGCCGCCTCCGTCGCCCTGTCGCCGCATGCCCCATTCGCGGGCGCCGCCGGGGGCCTGGAGGTTGCACGCGCCTGCTCTTGGCTTGGCGTCCTCCTGATTCTAGGCAACCGCGTAACGGCGCGAGACGGCCGGGCATTGTTGCGCCGCTTCGCCATCGCGTCTGGCGTTGCTGCAACGCTAGCTGCCATTACCCTTGTTCCACAGATCGCAGCTGCGCTCACTTGGCCGTCGGTTGGATCCCCAGTAGTTCTGACGAGGCTCTTCCTTGTTCTTATGATCGTCATCGTAGCCGAGAATCTTTACAGGAACGCTGATGACGCCACCCGGTGGCATGTCGTTCTCCCATGCGTGACATTAGGTGGACTCGCGGCCTTCGATCTCGTCCTTTACGCGCATGCAGCCATATCCGGCGATGTTTCCGACTCCCTTCTGGATGCACGTGCGGTCCTGACGGCTCTTGTTTCCCCTCTTCTTGCTGTGGCCGCCGTTCGGGACCGCCGCTGGCGGCGCAACCCTCCCGTTTCACGTCAGGTCGTTTTTCATGGCGCCACGCTTCTCATCGCGGGCAGCTTTCTCCTTGCCGTAGGTGCCATTGGAGAGGCGCTGCGGCATCTCGGCGCTGACTGGACACGGGCGGCGGAAATAAGCCTTTGGGCCGGTGCGGCGATTGTCATGGTCGTAGCGGTGACAGCACGCTCCCTACGCTCTCGCCTGCGCCGGACCATCGTCGATCACTTTTTTATGGCTCGGTTCGACTATCGGGCGGAATGGCTCCGTTGTGTGACGACTCTCTCGGAGCCAGACTCACCGGCCTCCACGAGAGCGATTCGTGCACTGGCTGATCCGGTGGATAGCCCAGCAGGGGTACTTCTGCTTCGTGATGCAGGCGAGCCAGAATTTACGTGGGCTGGATCTTGGAATCGTCCGGCAGAAGGGATTTCTCTTTCTGCCGAGGCTCCGGTCGTTGCCAGGCTTCGCGGGGGGGAAGAGGTTGCAGAGCTTCAGCCAGGAGATCTTCCTGAGCTTGAGGCAAGCTTCGGAGCTGTTTGGATCGCCGTTCCACTTCTGCATCATCGGGAAGGGCTGCTGGGCATCGTCCTGCTCGCTCCGCCGCGGGCCGCGTTGGCTCTCGACAATGAGGTTCTCGATCTCCTGAAAAGCCTGGGTCGGGAAGTAACCATGTTTCTTGCCGAGCGTCGTAGCGCCGAGCGCCTGAGCGAACAGCAACACCTTCACGATCATGCGCAGCGGTTTGCCTTCGTCGCCCACGATGTCAAGACAGTTGCCAGTCAGCTTACGATGCTTCTGGCAAATGCTGAGCATCACATTCATGATCCTGACTTTCAGCGCGACATGCTGCTCACCGTGCGGGCATCGGCAAAGCGTATCAACACCCTTATCGCTCGGCTGCGCCAACCTGATGCGGCGGCAGCCACGACTGCACCTGGTATCGACGCCCTTCAGCGCATCAAAACTATGGTCAACGGGCAACCTCATCCGGTCCGGATCTTCGGGGAGGATGCGCCGCTACCCAGTGTTGTTATGACGACAGAAGCATTTGATGCCGCCTTCAGACATCTATTCAACAATGCTGTTGAAGCATCCCCCCTCGGAAAGGTGGTCGAGATACGCTGCCGTTCCGGGCAACGGCGGTTGACAATCGATATTGTCGATCATGGAGCGGGCATGACGCCGGAGTTTATCCGTGATGCCCTCTTTCGTCCGCTTGAGACTCGGAAGCCTAACGGTACCGGAGTTGGCGCGTGGCAGGCGCGAGAGTTGCTGCGCCGAGCTGGCGGCGATGTCACGGTCCTGAGCCGCCCGGGCCATGGCACGACCATGCGCCTGACATTGCCGATCGCCGGGGCCCCGGCAGAGGCCCCACCCCAGCCCGAGGCCGCGCTGCAATGAGCCGACCCAAGCTGTTGATCGTTGAGGATGATGCTGCGCTCAGCGCCCAGTACCGCTGGGCGTTTCCGAACTGCCGTGTTCTGCTGGCAAGCGACCGCCGACAGGCTGAGCAGATCGCGCGGGCGGAACAGCCCACTGCCGCTCTCCTGGATCTCGGCCTGCCACCGGATGAAGAGGGAGTAAGCGAGGGATTTGCTACTCTCGCTGCACTGAACCGCTTGCAACCCGGAATGCCGATTATCGTGGCAAGTGGTCAAGGTCAGCGGGAACATACCCTCCGCGCCATCGGCCTGGGCGCCTATGATTTCTTCGAGAAGCCCGTAGATCTCGACGTGCTTCGTACGATCGTGGATCGCGCACTGCGCCTGAGGGCTCTCGAGGAAGAGAATCTTCGCCTGGCAGCGATGCCCCGGCCGAGCCCGATCCGTGAGATCGTGACGGCAGACGAATCGATGCTACGGATCTGCCATACCATTGAGCGGTTGAGCCAGGTCTCGGTGCCCGTTCTCCTGCTAGGCGAGAGCGGTACTGGCAAAGAAGCGCTGGCGCGCGCCCTGCACGATATGGGCCCCCGCGCGCGTAAGCCTTTTGTGGCCATCAATTGCGCTGCCATTCCAGAGCCGTTGCTGGAGAGCGAGCTGTTCGGCCACGAGCGCGGCGCATTCACGGGCGCGGTGAAGCAAGTGACGGGCCGCATAGAGGCTGCAAATGGCGGCACCTTGTTTCTCGACGAGGTGGGAGATCTACCTCCCTCCTTGCAGGCGAAGCTGCTTCGCTTTCTCCAGGATCAGGTCATTGAACGTATCGGTGGCCGGACGTCCATTCATGTCGATGTCCGCATCGTTTCAGCGACCAACCAGCCGCTGGAGGAGCTGACGGAGACCGGGCGTTTCCGGGCGGACCTGCTCTACAGGCTCAATTCGCTGACAATCCGCATTCCTCCCCTGCGTGACCGAGGTGAAGACTCGCTCCTGCTCGCTCGCTGGTTCCTCGCACGATACGCCAAGGAATTCGGGCGGCGCCTGCGCGGGCTGGACGCATCGGCGGTCGAGGCCGTGACGACCTATCGGTGGCCGGGCAATGTACGCGAGCTGGGCAATAGAGTTCGCCGGGCGGCTCTCATGTCGGAGGGACAGACCATCTCCGCGGCGGACCTTGAGCTTAGCGCGCCTCCCTCAACGTCGGATACCGATCTGGATCTGCGTGCCGCGCGCCTTCGCGCTGAGCGAGCGACCATCGAGCGTGCGTTGGCACGGAGCAACGGCAGCCTCGCCGCGGCGGCGCGGTTGCTCGGCGTCAGCCGCCCGACGATCTATGGCCTGCTTGAAACGCATCGCCTCTCGCCAAGCCAAAGCACCAGCGAAGGCACCAACCGGGACCCCGCGCCCTCCGACAACGACGTGCCGTAGCACGCAGGAGATACGCCATGCGTCGAGCCTTTTTCTCCGCCGCGCCTTGCTCGCTCCGTGCCGTGCCGGTGGTGCTCGCTCTTTCGCTGGGAATGACGCCGGCATGGGCCGGGCCGCAGGAGCGCGCTGAGGCCGCCCAGGCGCGGGGCGATCTCCGCGCGGCACAGTTGGAGTGGCGCAATACCGTACGGGAAAAGCCGGATTCCGCCGGCGCCCGCGCGGCGCTTGCCGCCATCAGCCTGGAAATAGGCGATACCGAACTGGCTGAGCGGGAAGCGCGGGCGGCTCTGGAGCGAGGTTTCGATCAGGCCGCGGCGACAGCCATGCTGTTGCGCGCCTATCTCGCATCTGGACGCTTCGAGGAACTGTTGCGCGATTTTCCTGTGGCTGAGAAGCCGGCGGCGGTCGGTGCGCAGGTCGCGGCGGCCCGTGCACAAGCACTCCTGGCGCTAAGGCGGCTGGATGACGCACGGCAGGCAGCGGCGCAGGCTATGCAACTCGCGCCCGCGGCACCCGAGCCCAACATGGCGGCGAGCGCCGTGGCGCTTGCAGGGGGAGATCGGGTGGCGGCAGAGGCGGCGATAGACGCTGTCCTGGCTCGGGATCCGAATAACGCCGATGCCCTTCTGCGCAAGGGAAGCTTCCAATTCGAGCGACGGGAGCCGCAAGCAGCGGCCGCGACGTTCACTCGCATTCTGGACCAAGCACCCGGCTTCGTCGCGGCTCGTCTGCGGCGGGCGGAGACTTACTTGCAGATGAGTGATGACGTCCGTGCGCGCGCCGACGTGGAGGCGGCGCTGCGTAACCTGCCGACCAGCGCTCCCGGCATCTACATGTTGGGCGTGCTGCAGGTGCGGGCGAGGGACTGGGCGGCGGCGGATTCCAGCTTTCAGAAGCTGGGCGGGGCGATTGGTGGGTTTTCCGACGGTTACCTCGTTCTGGCGACGACCAAACGCGGCCTCGGGCAGGCCGCTCAGGCCGAGGACGCGGCCCGCCGGTTCGTGGCGCGGCAACCTGGAGATCCGCGCGGTGCCCGGCTCCTGGCAACTCTGGAGCTGGAAGGCAACCGGCCTGACGATGCAGTTGCCACGCTGTCTGCGCTGGCCGCCCGTGGCCAGGCTGATGCCGACACGCTCGACATGCTCGGACGCATCCATGCCAGTCTGAACAGGCACCGCGAGGCTGCCGAAGCGCTGGAAGCAGCAGCCGCCTTGGCGCCTGGTAACGCTGGTATCCTAGGCCGGCTGGCTGCGGCGAGACTGGCGCTCGGCGACACAGCGGGAACCACCGCGGCCGCTTCCCAGGCCTTGCAAGCGGGGCCCGGCACGCCAGCGGCGCGGCAGATGCTGGCTTATGCGGCGCTGTTCCGCGGCGACGCCGCTGCGGCGGCGTCGGAGTTCGAGAAACTGAGTCCCCAGGAACAGCAAAGCGAAGCCGGCCGGGTTCTGGACGGTAGCCTGAAGCTTGCCCGCATGGACCTGGCTGCGGCACGCGCGGCCTTCTCAGGCGCGCTCCAGGTGAACCCGCACTCCAGCTCCGCACGCCTTGGCCTGGCTCGCGTGGCCAGCCTACAAGATGCGCCGGCGGAGGCGGAGCAACTGCTCACGGAGATCCTACGGCGGGAACCCGGCCATGCAGAGGCGGCCGCCCAGTTGGCAGCAGCCGCCGCGCCGGGCGCGCCCCGCGCCCAGGCCGTGTTGGCGGAGATGGTCGCGCTGCAGGCGGCCGCGCCCGGGGAACCACTTCTTGCGCTCACGACGGCAACTCTGTTGTTACGGCACGGCCAAACGGCCCAGGCCATCGTGCTGCTGGATGCCGAGCCGTTGCACAATCAGGCAGATGTCAGGCTCCTGTTGGCGCGCGCCGAGGCGCATGCGGCAGCGGGGCAATGGGCGGAAGCCGAGAGAGCCAGCCGTGAGGCGCTTGCTGCGGCGCCGGACTCCACGGCAGCCCACCGCCAGCTCGCCGCTCTCATGGCGCGGGCTGGCGATACAAGGGGAGCGGAGACACTGCTTCAGCAAGGTCTCCGCGCCAAACCGAATGACGTGATGCTGCAACAGACGCTGGCCGGCCTAATCCTGCAATCGCAAGGTTTGCCTGCGGCCATGGCCGTGGCGGAGCGCCTGTCGCAACAAGCCAGCGCTCGTCCCGCCTCTCTCAACTTGCCCGGCGACCTGCTGATCACCGCCGGAAAGCCGGAAGAAGCGGCCCGGGCCTATGCAGCCTCGGCCAAGATCGCGCCCTCCTCTGCCCTGACCATACGGGAGGCAACCGCTTGGAGGCGTGCGGGCAAATCCGCAGATGCCCTGCGCGTCTTGAATGCGTGGCTGGCAAAGTCGCCGGACGATGCCGATGCCCTGCTTTTGCTGGGCCAGCTCCATATCGAGGGGAACAGGCTGACGGAGGCTGAGCGGGCACTGAAGTCAGCCGCGGAGCACCGGCCTCAGGATGTGGTCGCGCTCAACAACCTTGCCTGGGTCATCGGTCAACGCGGCGGGCGGGAGGCACAGGCGCTTGCGGAGCGGGCCTTCTTTCTCGCTCCCAACCCCGAAACCGCGGATACGCTGGGCTGGATCCTGGCCCGTAATGGGCAGGCTGATCGCGCCGTGCCGCTGCTCCGGCGCTCGGTGGCTGCGCGCAGCGCGGACCCTGCGGCCGCGTTTCGCCTTGCCTATGCCCTGCGCGCGGCCGGCGCCAAGGAAGAGGCGCTCGCTGTATTGACGCCGGCCCTGGCCGGGGCCGCCGCCTTCCCTGAGCGCGCGGAGGCTACCCGGCTTCTGGCCGAACTGCGCGGTCAGCGCTGAGATGCGCGACGCGGTCTTCGTTCTGGCCATGATGGGGCTGCTGCCTCTGGCCCTGCTGCGCCCATTTGCCGGCGTTCTGCTGTGGTGCTGGATCTCTTTCATGAATCCCCACCGCCTGGTGTGGGGCGTGGCCTTGGACCTACCTTGGGCCATGGCGGTTTTCGTCGCCACGCTCATCGGCTGCCTTGTGGCGGGCGAGCCGCGCAAACTGCCACTCAATCCGATCACTATTCTTCTGTTGGCACTGATGCTCTGCTTCACGGCGACAACCTTCGCCGCGCTCGGAGACCCGCCCGCTGTCTGGGCCAAATGGGAACATGTGACGAAGGTTCTGGCAGGGCTTCTCCTCACCGCGGCCTTCCTGACCGAGCGGAAGCGGGTTCATGCCCTGATATGGGTGATGGTGATCTCACTGGGATATTATGGTGTTCGCGGCGGTATCTTCTCAGTTCTCACCGGCGGCAATTACCGCGTGTGGGGGCCGGATCAGTCGATGATCACCGACAACAACCACCTCGCCGCCGCGCTCCTGGTAACCATGCCGCTGATGCACTACCTGCGCCTGCATTCAGCCCACCGCATCGTCAGAAATGTGCTGCTCATCGCCCTGGTACTGACACTGCTTGCCGCCGTAGGCAGCTATTCCCGGGGCGCCTTGCTGGCGCTGGTGGCCATTAGCGGTGTCATGTGGCTTCGCAGTAAACGTAAAATTCTTTCTGCCGCTGTCCTGGCCATATGCCTGGCAGGCGCTGTCAGCTTCATGCCAGAGGCGTGGATGGAGCGGATGCACAGTATCGGAGCCTATCAGCAGGATGGCTCGGCTACCGAACGGCTTGTGCTCTGGGGAATCTCGCTGAAACTTGCACAGGATCGGCCTTTGGTCGGTTCAGGTTTTACAGGCCCCTACACACGCTCCGTGGTGGATACGGTGGCACCTGAAGGGCCGGCCCGCGCCGTCCATAGTATCTGGTTCGAACTACTCGGCGAACATGGCTTCCCGACTTTCGTGCTCTGGTGTGGCCTGACTGTATTCGGCCTGATCCTCTCCGTGCGGTTGGCGCGTATGACGCGCAACAGGCCCGACCTTGCCTGGGCCCACGACCTTGGCCGCATGGCCCAGGTTTCCATCATCGCCTACATGGTCAGCGGCACGTTCCTTTCTCTCTCGTACTGGGACTTTTACTGGACACTGCTGGTCGTCGTTGCAGCGACCCATGCCCTGGCGCGGCGCGCACTGGCGACCGAACAAGCACGGGAGGAAGCGACGCTGGGTTGGCGGCGCCGTGCGCGGGACTGGCGGCCGACCTGGGCGAAGGGAGCAAGTGCATGATCACTCTCCACAGCAAGGATTCGCGTCATGGACAGCCTGTACTTCCTGGCCATGCTGGCCGGCATTACCTGGCTGGTATGGTGGAGTTCCGTCACCTCGATATCGCAGCTCTGGTCCCCCTTCGAGATGCGGGAACCAACGACAGATGAACGCTCTGGCCCCCCGCCGGAGGACCGTCGCCGGCATGCTTCAACAGAAGGATGGCGCAATCGGGCGCATCCGCCTGCTCACCTTCACCACTCTCTTCCCCAACGCCGTCCAACCCAATCATGGCGTGTTCGTCGAAAATCGGCTGCGCCATCTGGTCGCAAGCGGTGACGTATCCAGCGTCGTACTGGCGCCGGTACCTTGGTTCCCTTGGACGTCGCCATATTTTGGGGCATGGGCGCGTTATGCCGCCGTCCCGCGGCGGGAAAACCGGCACGGGCTGGACGTCCATCATCCACCCTTTCCAGCGCCGCCACGCCTCGGCATGCTGACTGGCCCCGCCTGTCTGTATCACGCCGCTCGAACGGCTCTGCGGCGGATGTTGGAGCAAGGGTTGCGCTTCGATGCCATCGATGCCCACTACCTCTACCCAGATGGCGTAGCGGCGGTCCGGCTCGGGCGGGAATTCGGTCTACCAGTCGTGGTGACGGCGCGAGGCTCCGATACGAGCCAGTTGCCGAGCTACCGCATCCCGCGCCGCGCGATCCGCCGGACGATCCAGGAAGCAGATGCGCTGATTGCCGTCAGCACCGGCCTCAAAGATGGGTTGGTCGCTCTGGGTGCCCCGGCGGGCAAGGTCACAGTGCTGCGGAACGGCGTAAACCTCGACCTCTTCCGGCCGCCCGAATCACGGGCCGACGCACGTACTGCCCTTGGTCTTGGAGAAGCGAAGGTACTGCTTTCGGTGGGGCACCTGATAGAACGAAAAGGCCATCACAAGGTCATCCAGGCCCTGGCCAAGTTGCCCGCATGCAGGCTGCTGATCGTCGGCGAGGGCCCAGAGCGGCATGCGCTGCAGGCCTTGGCCCGCAGCCTCGGCGTTGAGGACAGGGTGCATCTGGAAGGCGCGCAGCCCCATACGCGCCTTCCTCTCTATTACGGCGCAGCCGACGTCCTTGTATTGGCTTCGAGCCGGGAAGGCTGGGCCAATGTCCTCCTTGAAGCCATGGCCTGTGGTACGCCAGTGGTTACAACCCCTGCCTGGGGCAGCCGGGAGGCCGTCAGCCGGGTTGAGGCAGGGCTGGTTGTTGACGAAGCGACACCTGAAGCCCTGGCGGCAGCCATCGACCGCCTGCTGGCCGCGCCGCCGGACCGGGAGGCGACGCGCGCATATGCCGAGACCTTCAGCTGGGACGACACGACAGCCGGCCAGCTGGCGCTATTCCGCAAGGTCCTGTCGTGACAGCCGAGAAAATAACCCCCTCTAGAGGGCCGGGGCGGCGGCAAGCGCTTCTGGGCCTATGTGGCCTCCTCTCTCCCGCTGGATGTGCCCAGGCCCAGGTATCCCAGCAGCGGCCGCCTTGCCCAGCGCGACCGGGGGATATCGTCGGGTTGGTATTGGAAGGGCGCGGCAATCCGGCGGGCACCGTCGTCGTTTTTGGCCAGGCATTCCGCCCGGGTGATGTACCCGCTGGCCGCGGGCTGGTGGCAAGGCTCAGCAATGGCCAGCCAGTCCGGGTTCAACTCGATATTCGCAACCGTCATCCGGATGGTTCGGTCCGGCTGGGCCAGATTGCCCTCGCGGCGCCCGCTCTATCGGCCCGACAGCGCGCGCTGGTGCTGCTGGCCGCAGAGCCGGAGGCGCCTGCATCTCCGCTCTCCTGGGAAGGGCGGCAGGCCATACTGGAGGTGGCGAGCGCGGCGGGCGGCGTCTGGAAGCTCGATCTGTTGCCCCGCGCCTTGACGGGCACGCTCTGGCAGTCGGGTCCGCTGGCCGTGCAGGGCCGCCTGGAAGCAGGGGTACCGCCACGCATGACCGGCGGGGTCAGTTCGCTGCGCGTGGTGGCAGATGTCGCCGTACACGCCGATGGCGCGCTGCTTGTGGATCTCTGGTTCCGCAATGATATCGCCATGCGTGGCGGCGGAGGCCCGGCACGGTACTCCGCAAGGCTGTTGCTCGATGGCCAGGAGGCCGGGCGCTTCGATATTCCGCGGCAGGCGCAGTACACCGCCTGGGGTCGTCTTTTCACCACCGGCGCCCAGGGCACGCCTCCCCATATCCGCCACGACGCCGGATACCTCGCGGATACGGGCGCGGTAGCCCGCTATGACGTGTCGACAGGCGTTGATGACGCGCTCCTCTCACGTATGGCGTCGAATGTGGCGGCGCCTGGCTGGGGAGCCATCCTCGGCGCACGGGGCGTTACTCAGGACATGACACAGACGGGCGGGCGACCGGATATCGGCCCCGCCACCCAAGCCCAGGCCATCTGGCTGATGACGGGCGACCTCCGTGCCGCCGCTTTCGCCATCGGGCAGGCGGAAGCTGCTGGCAGCATTCCCTGGCACTTCTGGGATGTTTCTGGCGGGCGCGGCAGCGGAGGTTGGCTGGATGCCCGGCGATGGCCGCGACTGTGGACCGACCCCCGCGGTGGACCGCCGCCTGGCGGCCTTTTGCAACCCGTTGCCAGCGATACCGGCTGGGTTCCGGATTCCGCGCATCAGCCCGATCTCAGTTTTGTCCCCTACCTGCTGACGGGAAGGCGTGCGTTTCTGGATGAGTTGCAGGCTCAGGCCGCATGGTGCGTGGTGTCGCAATGGCCCGATACGCGGGGCCATCCGGCCAATTCGGGGCCGGCGGAAGGGCTGAATGTCGTGCGCGGAAATCAGGTCCGCGGCGCGGCCTGGTCCATGCGCCAGTTGGACAACGCAGCCTGGGCCACTCCAGCGGATGACCCGAACCTGCCCTATTTCCGTGCTTGCGCGGAGAGCAACTGGTCATGGCTGCGCTCACGCATTCCAGCCTGGACCAACGAGCAAGGGGAACTGCGAGGCTGCATCCCCGGCGTCTATGGCACACCGAATACCATGCCTCCCTGGCAGCAGGACTATTTCGCCTCCAGTGCCGCATCTGCCGCCCGCCGGGGCAACGGTGATGCCAGGGAAGTCCTTCTCTGGATGAGCAACTTCCTCGCCGGGCGCTTCCTCTCCGCCTCGAAGGGGTTCGACCCACGTGACGGCGTTGCTTATTTGATCGCAGCAAGAGAGGTGCGCGGCGAAGCCATACCGTTACGTAGCTGGGCCGAAACTGGCCAGGCCATGCGGGCCAGAGGGCTTTCGAATGCGGGCAGCTGGCGCAGGACGGACGGCGACTATGCGCAGCTCGCCCTGCAATCGCTTGCAGCTCTTGTCGACATTCTTGGCACACGAGAGGCCAGGGCGGCCCACGCCTGGCTGGCGGCGTCCGGCGCGCCTTTCATCAGCCCGCAGGATTTTCGGCGCGACCCCGTCTTTAATATCGTACCGCGCGCCGCCGGGCGCTGTACAACCTGAACGGTGCACAAGGCCGATGACAACGTGCCGCACCGTCCTGTTCGTACACTACGGCGAAAACTGGATTCGAGGGAGCGAGCGTGTTCTGCTCGATCTTCTCGCAGGCCTTGATAAGCGTCGCATCCGCCCTGTCCTGTGGTGCAATGCGGAGGCCATGGCGAGAGAAGCAAAAGCGCTTGGTATTGCCACGCATGTTTCTCCCATGGCGTATTTTCTGGATTATTCTTCTCCTCGCTTCTCGCCACGGTGCTTTGCGCGGCTACTATCCGACGCACGGCGGCTCATACGGCAGGAGAAGGTAGAGTTGGTGCAGGCCAACAGTGCGGCGCCCTGCCAGTGGCTGGCGCCCGCCGCGCGCAGTCTCAGGCTGCCTTTGGTCGTACATCTGCATGCGAGCTACCTGACCCGCTCGCGCTATGTCTGCCTGCTCCACCTCGCCCACCGCATTGTTGGCGCCTCCCAGCATGCGCTGACAGGGCTCCGCGAAGACGGGATTCCGCCAGGCAGAACACAGGTCATTCTCAACGGCGTGGACGCCGCTCGCCTCGGCATCCCTGGGCAGGGCCTGCGTGAAAGACTGGAGATACCCCAGGACGCCTTCGTGATCCTGGCGGTGGGCTCGCTGATAAGCCGGAAGCGGCACCACCTCTTGATCGATGCAGTTTCGCGCATGTCGGAGACCTCCCATTTGGTGATCCTGGGAGAGGGGGAACTACGGGAACCTCTGGAACAGCGTGTGCGCGAACTTGGCCTTTCGAAGCGCGTGCACCTGCCGGGTTCCTGGCCGGCTCTGGCAAGCGTCTATGCGGATGTGGATTGCTTTGCCCTTGCTTCCTATAAGGAAACCTTCGGCCTTGTCTTTGCTGAAGCCGGCCTTTGCAGCCTGCCTGCCGTAGGAGTGCGCGGCGGCGGGGTTACGGAAGTGATCGAGGATGGCGTCACGGGGCTTCTGGTGGAGGAAGGAACAGAGGAAAGCCTCTCCGAGAGTCTCTCGTTGCACCTGTCGGCTTTGAGCCAAAATGAGGCGCAACGTTCGGCGCTTGGCGCCGCCGCGCGCGCCCGAATCGCACGGGAGTTCGATGGGAAGCGCATGGTCGAGGGCTTCCATGCCCTTTACGACCAACTTGTGGCGGTGCCTCCCGCGCAGCGGGGCTGGTCCAGCATTCATTTGACTCCGTATCTCGCCCTACGGAGCCGGCTCAAATCCTCTCCGCATCCCTGACGGGCTTGGCCAGCGCAGGCTTCGTGTTCCTATCCGATTGTCGCGGGCGGACTGACCCGGAGGTCTTCCGTGTCCACACTTTGTTGATCGGCCACCGGACTGCCGAGACTCACCTGCCAACGCGGCAAATTCGCAAATTTTGCCGTCTCTTTCCCCTTCTAAGAAAGTTTTTTACTTATAACATAAGATATATATTCTTTGAGTAACTCGTTTTTTGGCGTTTTTTACACTTCATCCCACACCAATACTTATATAGCATTCCGCATCGGCAATGATGTCGGAAGGCCTTACAAACATGGCGACCGTTCTTGTCACAGGCGGCTGCGGCTTCATCGGCTCTCACCTCTGTGCGGCGCTGCGTGCGAGAGGTGACCGCGTCCGCGTGCTGGACGATCTATCGAGTGGGTCTGAAGCGAATCTCGCACCCGGCGCGGCTTTGCTGATTGGCGACGTTTCTCGCCCCGCTACGGTCCGGCAGGCGCTGTCAGGCGTGGATGAATGCTACCACCTGGCGGCGGTCGCTTCGGTACAGCGTGGCGTACAGGATTGGTTCGGGACGCATCGCGCCAACCTCTCCGGCACTATTGCGCTGCTGGAGGAAGCTCGCCGGCACGGCATTCCGGTGGTGTACGCCTCGTCCGCCGCGATCTATGGCGACAATGACTCCCTGCCGCTGCATGAGGAGGCAAGACCGCGTCCCCTCTCCGCCTATGGCGCGGACAAGCTCGGCTGTGAGCAGCACGCCCTGGTGGCAGGCCATACTCATGGAGTCGCCACGGCGGGCCTGCGGTTTTTCAACGTGTACGGTCCTCGACAGGATCCTCGGTCGCCTTATTCTGGAGTGATCTCCGTCTTTTGCGACCGGCTTCTGCGCGGTGAGGCGGTGGACGTGTTCGGGGACGGTCAACAGACGCGCGACTTCGTCTATGTCGGCGACGTGGTGCGGATGCTGCTCGCCGCCATGCCGGCCGCTTCCGTGTCGGCGCCCGTGTACAATGTCTGCACTGGCAAGCCGACCTCAGTGTTGGAGCTGGCCGCCACCGTCGCCGAGTTGTGCGGCACGGCCTTGGAGGTGCGTCATCAACCTCCCCGCGCTGGCGAGATCCGTCACTCCCTGGGGCAGCCGGCTCTGGCGTCCTGGAAATTGGGTGTGGAGGCGGCCACCAGCCTACGGCAAGGGCTGGCGGAAACCCTTGGCTGGATGGCCGCGGGCTGCCCCGGTTTGGCGGAACAGCAAGGGTCCTTGCCAGTCAGTGCAGAACGCCCCTGAGCAGCCACACAATGAGCAGCCAGCCCAGGACGGAGCAGACGATAATGAACAGCGCGGCTCTCGGCCACGACCAGCGCCGTTCCAGACCGCCGCCCGGGGGTCCGCCATGTTCCTGAGGCTCCATCCGCCCCTCACCTTTTCTCTCTAAGCGCGCCGGACCTACCCGCCTTTGCGCTCTGTGTCAGCAGGATAAGCATTGCATGTGCGGTCTGACAGGCTTGTTCCGCTTTTCCGGTGATGCCGAGCCGGATGCCGGCGTCCTTCGGCGCATGACTGACGCGCTGCGTCATCGAGGTCCGGATGGCGAAGGTTTCCATACAGAAGGCGGAGTGGGATTTGGGCACCGGCGGCTCGCCATCGTCGATCTGGCTGGCGGCCACCAGCCAATGGCCACGCCGGATGGCTCTGTCATCATTGTTTTCAATGGGGAAATCTACAACCACGAGGCGCTGCGGCGGGAGTTGGAAGCGGTCGGGCACCGGTTCCTGACCCGCTCCGATACCGAGGCTATTCTGCACGGCTGGCGTGAATGGGGAGTTGGGTGCCTTGACCGCCTGAACGGCATGTTCGCCTTCGCCTTGTGGGACCGCAGAAGCGGCCAACTGCTCCTTGCTCGTGACCGGCTGGGCGAGAAGCCTCTTCACTATACTCAGCTGACCGACGGCACTGTTGCTTTCGCCTCGGAGATCGGGGGGTTGCTGGCCATCCCTGGCTTGCCGCGCCGGCTCAACCCGGTGGCGCTCGAGGATTTTCTGGCGCTGGGATATGTACCTGACCCGGATACGATCTATAGCGGCATCCGACGCCTGCCACCCGGCCATTTCCTGCTACTGCGCCGCCCTGGCACCGCCACACTGCCGCCGCCCCGGCGGTACTGGGCTCCCCCGACGACGACGAATACGTTGCGGACAGACGCAGCCGGGCAGCTGGCGTCTCGGCTCGACGCCTCAGTCCGCATGCGGCTGATGTCCGATGTCCCCTTGGGCAGCTTCCTTTCAGGCGGGGTTGATTCCAGCGCGGTCACGGCGCTGGCGGCACGCGCCTCGGCGGCCATGCAGACCTTCACCATCGGATTTCCTGGCGCCAGCGACGAGCGCCCTGCGGCAGCCGCTATGGCCGCCCGGCTGGGAACACGGCATTGCAGCGAAGCCGGTGACATCGACTACGTCGCAGCGGCGCGGGACCAGGCAGCGCTGTTTGGGGAACCATTCGGAGACCACTCCTCGGTTCCCACCCTGGCCGTATGCCGACTGGCTCGTCAGCGGGTGACGGTCGCGCTGTCCGGCGACGGTGGAGACGAGGTTTTCGCGGGTTATCGCCGCTACCGCTGGCATCAACTCGCCGAGGCTGTCCGGGCGTCCGTGCCGGCCACTGCCCGACGGCGGGTGCTGGGGACCCTTGCGGCTTTTTATCCGAAACTGGACCGTGCTCCTCGCTGGCTGCGAGCCAAGCACACCCTGACGGAAATCAGCCTGGAGAGTGCGGTCGGCTATTACCGCACCGTTTGCCGCCTGCATGCCGAGCAGCGGCGTTCCCTTCTCTCCCCCAGCCTGAGGACCGCGCTCGACGGATATGACCCAGCGGACCGCTTCCCAGCGCTTATGGAAGCCTGTGACGCGGACGCTCCGTTACTGCAGGCACAATACGCCGATCTGCATACCTATTTGCCTGGAGATATCCTGACCAAGGTGGACAGGATGAGCATGGCCGTCTCGCTTGAGGTCCGGCCTCCCCTGCTTGACCACACACTGGTGGAGTGGGGCATGTCCCTGCCGGCATCTCTCAAACTCCGCCGTGGTCAGGGCAAGTATGTACTGCGCCAAGCCATGGCACATCTGCTGCCGCGCAGCATTCTCGAGGGCCCGAAGCAGGGTTTTGCTGCCACGATCGCCGGGCAGCTGCGGGCTCAGGCCACCACCATCCGCCAGCGGCTTCTGGGTCCTGCTATGCTGGATTCGGGGCTATTCGACCCGGCGGCCCTTGCCGCGATGGTGGACCGCCACAACAGTGGGCGGCACGACCACAGCCAGGCCCTATGGCATTTGTTGGTGCTGGAGGGCTTCCTTTCAGCGGAAGGCCGGCCTGACCACCGCCTTTCGTCCTACAGCCTGGCCGAAGCATGAGCGGCCAGGAAAGCATTCTCGGCCGCACCATGCGAGGAGCCGGCTGGGTCGTGGCCTGGCGCATGCTGACGCGTCTGCTGGGTCTTGCCAGCACCCTGGTCCTGGTTCGCCTGTTGGCGCCAGATGATTTCGGCCTTGTTGCGCTTGCAGCCGCCTTCGCCGCAACGCTGGACGTCTGCCTCTCGCTGGGCGTCGAAGACCAGATTGTCCGGGCACGCGATCCACGGCCCGCACTCTACAACACCGCCTTCACGCTGAATCTGCTTCGAGGCGTCTTCGTGGCCGTCGCTGTGGCCATTGCCGCCGCTCCCGCCGCGAGGTTTTTCGGTGACATGCGGCTGGAAGACGTGTTGCTTGCCATTGCCGTTTCGGCCGCGGCAACCGGCTTGACCAATGTCGGGGTCGTCGATTTCCGCCGGCATCTGATGTTCCATAAGGAATTCTGGCTGCAGCTGTTGCCACGCCTTCTGGGCATCGCGGTCACGATCGGCGGGGCAGCTATTCTGCGCAACCACTGGGCGCTTGTGCTGGGCATTCTGGTCAACCGCTTCGGCGTGGTGATCATGAGCTACATGCTGCATCCTTATCGTCCGCGCCTGGATCTCTCCGCGTGGCGGGAGCTTGCCGGCGTCTCCTTCTGGAGCTGGGCGATCAGCACAACGGCAGTGATCCGCGACAGGATGGACAGCTTTGTCATCGGCCGCACCATGGCGCCGGTCCAGGTAGGCGTCTTCACCGTGGGCGTGGAGGTGGCCACACTACCGACGACGGAAGTGGTGGATCCTATCTGCCGGGCCTGCATGCCCGGCTTCGCCGCAGCATTGCGAACCGGCGGCCCCGAAGAGGTAGCCGACGCCTATTTGCGCATCCTGTCGCTGATCGGCCTCCTCACCCTGCCTGCTGGCTTCGGAATCTCCCTGATCTCCGCCCCGGTGGTCACGCTGGGATTCGGGCAGGCCTGGCTGGACGCAATCCCGGTGGTGGCAATCCTGGGGGTAGCCTGGACCACAACGCTCTTCGGCAATGTCAGTATCGCCCTGCTCAGCGCGCGCACCATGCTCCGCACAATTCTCGTGATCTCCGCCGTCTCCGCCCTATTACGGCTGCCTTTTCTCCTGCTTCTCATCCCGAGCCACGGGCTGACGGGTGCCGCCATCGCAGTGGGGATAGTGATGGCAGCCGAACAATGCGCGCTCATGGCCTTCGCCCTGCATCAGCTGAAATTGTCCTTCGGAGCCTTGCTGGCCCGTGTGGCCCGCCCGTTGCTGGCCTCCGGCGCCATGACGGCCGCGCTCTGGGCCAGCGGCCTCGGCTGGGCGGCACCGCCTGCGTCGGCATCGGAAGCCCTGTGGCAGATCATGGGCGGCATTGGGTTGGGCGTCGCAACCTTTACGGTTGCCGTGGCGATGCTCTGGAGCCTGGCGGGCCGGCCGCCAGGTGCGGAAATGGATCTGCTGCGCTTTCTGCGGCGGCTGCTGAGCCGACTGGTGGCCGATCGCCAAATCGCCACGCTGCGGGGGGGTTAATGATGCACGCCCTCGCCCAAACCCTGGCAGCTAAACAACAGCAACAGACTATCGAGTGGTCTGTCGCGGTGTTTGGCTACAACGAGGCGGCCTTCCTGCGCCGCTGCCTCGCCGCGCTGGCCGTGGCTGGGCGGGGCCGGGTGATGGACGTCACCGTATTGCTGAATGGCACGACCGATGCGTCACCCGCCATCGCTATGGAGGGACTGCGAGCAGCGGGCCTACAGGGGCGTGTCTATCTCATCCCGCATGCTGACAAGTCCAACGCCATCAACCAGTTCTTGCATGTGGTAAGGCCACCCGCGGAGACCTATGTTTTCGTGGACGCCTACGCCGCCGTTGCCCCAGATGCCCTGGCACTGCTGGCGCTCGCCCTCAAGGAGGCGCCCTGCGCCAATGGCGCAGCCGCCGTGCCCAGTACCGGCCGCAGCGCGGCACGCCTGCGCCATGACATGCAGCGGTATGGCGGCCTCCACGGTTCGCTCTTCGCCCTTCGCGGACAGTTTGTGGACCGGCTCGCAGAGCAAGGGCTGAGGCTGCCATTGGGCATGTATCGCGGCGACGGCCTGATTGGTTCCCTCGTCTTCCACGACCTGGACGCCCTCGGCGGAAAATGGCAGCGGGAACGCGTGGTTGTCGAACCGCGAGCCACCTGGACCGGGCCCACATTGCGGCCCTGGCGATGGCGCGATGCTCGTAGACTGTGGCGCCGATTGCTTCAGCAGGGACGCGGAAGGCTACAGTGGCTCGCCGTCCGCGCGGCCATCTACGACGGCACCTTGCCTCCTCCTGCCGCCGGCTTCGCGGCTCTGCCCCCCCTGGCGGATCAGAGAGTACTGGAGTGGTTGGCACAGGAACCGAAGGGCCGGACACCGAGGTGGTGGAAAGACCCCTTCGCGGCCCTCGCGCTCCGGCAGATGCGGCAGGCGCCCCCACCGCCGGACAACTCCTCTCTTACCGCCTACCTGCTGATGGAGACGGCATGATCAGGACGCCATCCCCACATGGCTCCCAGGCGCGCCGCTATGCCGGCAGGGGACAGTGCCGGCACCAGCTCCGCCCACAGCAGAGAGTTCTCGGCATTGGCCAGGCTGCGCTTGTATCGGTCGTTTCCTCCGAGGAAGTCATAAACCTCGTCGCCGGCGGTCAAGGCATGCTGGATGGCCAAGGCATGACAGGTCAGTCCTGGCTTCTCGTGGCCCATGGAAGCAGAGAATCCGCTCTGGTACGCGTATACGTGCCCTCGCAGGCGAAAATTGTAGAGATACCCCAGTGTATCTCCTCCTGCCCGGACGCGGTTCATGTCCAACATATCCTCCGCCAGGGCACGAACCACCAACGTCCGGTGGAACCGCAGCAGGTAATCGCTGGCAAATGCACCCGGGCTGCCCTGCGCTTGCCAGCGAGCTTCATGCAAGGCGATCATGGCCGAGAGCCAGTCCAGCGCCTCGGCCGGCCGCGCTGCACGCTCGAGGGTCACCACGCCTCGTCGCTCATAAGCACGCAGGGATCGCCGCAGCTGGTAGCGCGTATTACCGCTGCGGCTGCCGATGTAGTCGAGGCCCGCTGCTCGGATGGCGCCAAGAACAACCCTGGGGGCAATGCGCCGCTGCATCCGCCAGGGTACGCCGCCAGCGCCGGCCACGGTGGCGGCGTCACTTCCGTCCAGTACAAGCTTCCCAATGCCTCGCGCCTTCCAGGCGGCTCGCAGCAGGGCAGCAGATATATCCGGCCCCATGGCGAGCGGCGCATTGTACTCGACGAACGGCGCATCCAGCGCGGCGATACCGCTCGACGTCAGATGAAGCCGGCGGCGATAGCGGTTGAAGAGCGCGAGCCCCACCGTCTGACCCTCCCGCTCCGCTCGCAGCATTACAGGATGGGGGAACCTCTCCGCAGCCAGGCAACCGACCCAAACCCAGGACTGGAAGAAAGAAAGGGTCGGCACGCGGGCTTCGAGCGCGCGCCACTCCGATTCAATTTCAGCAATGTCCCGAACAGGCACGAAATGAACTTGCACGGTGTGCAGAGTGCCCGTCCAGCCCGACAAAAGAAACCGAAAACTGCGGCTCTGGAGGCCGGTCTATGAACAAGGGCCGGATTCTGCACATTCTGAAGTATTACCGCCCGCATTTTGCAGGAGAAGGCGTGTTCCTGGAGCGCTCCAGCGCCGTCATGCAAGAGCTCGCGCCTGAGATCGAACACGACCTTTTGGTGACGAACACGCCACGCCCGGCAGAGCCACCGTCGGTGTGTTCAACCTTGCGCCATGTGTTCTACCTGACCTCGAAAAGAGTCAGCCCGACCTGGCGTCAAGTTGTCTTGGTATGGTGGTTTGTCCGCAATATGCATCGCTACGACATCATTCATTATCGGTGTCATGCAGACTGGTACTTCGTGACGTACCTGCTGAGCGCCTTGACCAAGCGGCGCCTCGTGCTCTCCGCAACGCTCGATGACAGCGTTCCGGTATTGGTCAACCACTACCGGCCGAGTCTCAGGGCCTTTGCAATGCGTGGCTTCCAGCTTTTCGATGCTTTCATCAGCATCAGCCCGAAACTTTTTCAGCAGACCAGCGCCTCCGGTGTCGATCCCGCGCGATGCCATCTTGTGGCATGTGGCATCACGCTTCCACCCAGCAAGCCTGGAGAGCGGGAAGCGTTGCGTGCCTCACTTGGCATCGCCCCGGAAGATCCCGTTCTGCTCTTCGTGGGGGGACTGTGCGAGCGAAAGGATCCACGCTTCCTGATTGACGCGATGCCTGGCGTCCTTGCCCGTCATCCACGAGCCCGTCTCATTTTAGTTGGCCCTCCCATTGAGGCAGCCTACGTCCACGCCATGGAGCAGGCTGTCGCGGCAGCCCGTATCGGCCATGCGGTGGTCTTCGCCGGTGAACGCCTGGACCCTCACCCCTGGTTCGAGGCCGCCGACATCATGGTCTTTGCCTCGCGCCTGGAGGGATTCGGGACGGTCGTACCGGAAGCCATGGCGCATGGGCTGCCTGTCGTCGTCCGCCATCTCCCGGGTGTGAACGACGACTTTGTGAAAGACGGCGAAACCGGCTTTCTATTCAACGACGCCGGCCGCTACCTCGACACCGTGTTTCAGCTAGCCGCCGATCCTGCCCTGAGGGCACGCATCGGCGCCGCTGGCAAGGCACTTGCCACTGCGCGTTTCGGCATGCGGCAGGCAGCAGCGCGTTACCTGTCGATCTACGGCGTGCCGGTACGGAAGGGCGATGCCGACCATGCGGAGACAGGCCTTGGTTACGGCGCCTCCATTACAGATAGCCGCTTCCATGCCCCGACCAAGCCCGCCAACACCATGGCCCCCCTCCTACTAACGACAGTTGACGCGGAGGAAGCCTTCGACTGGTCCGGCCCCTTCTCCAGATGTTCGACGGACGTATCCTCCATGGCGTGCCAGCATCTGGCTCATCGGGTTTTCTCGCGCCATGGTGTCAAGCCATTGTACCTGGCGGACTATCCCGTGGCTGCGCAGGATGCAGGGCGTGGCCCACTCCGCGAGTTGTTGCAGAGCGGGTTGTGCGAGATCGGCGCACATATGCACCCATGGGTTACGCCCCCGTTTGTCGAAACGCCGGACGAGAACAACAGCTATGCCGGCAATCTCCCTGCTGAGTTGGAGCTGGAGAAGGCCCGGCGGCTAACCGATGCTCTGGCCGAAGCCTTCGGAGAGATACCGCGGATCTATCGCACCGGCCGCTATGGTGCGGGCCATCGTACGGGTGATGTCCTGAAGGCTCTCGGCTATCAGGCCGACAGCAGCCTCGCTCCATGCTGGCCTACGCCAGCCCTCAAGCACAGTCCCGCGGCCTGGGCAACAACGCCAACACCTTACTGGACGGATCCGGAACGCACCCTGCTGGAAATACCTGTTTCCGCCGCCCTGGTAGGTCGTTTGGCGCGCCACGGCGCAGTGCTGGCACCATGGGTATTCCACCGCTGGCCTCGGTATTTTCCTCTCGCGGGCGCCATGTCGCGCCTTGGCTTGTTAGAACGCATCCGACTCACGCCGGAGGGCATGACGGTCCCGGAGGCCAAGCGGCTGGTCCATCACATGCTCGGCCAGGGCCACCGCGTCTTCCTTCTCACCTATCATTCCCCCTCGCTACAGCCGGGCAATACGCCCTACGTCCGCACCCCGATACAGCGCGACCGTTTCCTCGACTGGCTCGACGAGTTCTATACTTTCTTCCGTGAGGAAATCGGCGGCCGTAACGGCAGCTGGCGCGACGTCCGCTTCGGTAATGCGCAGGGCGGGATGGCATGACATCACCTCTGCTGCTGCAACAGGTACTGACGTCCTTTCTTCTGCCGCCCCTCGGATTGGCTCTGATAGGCGGGCTGTGTGGGCTACTGGCTTGGCGCGGCCGCCGCCTGGCGGGGCTGGGAGCCGTCCTGATGGCCTTCGGCCTCTTCCTTCTTTCCACGCCGCTGGCGGCCAACCTGCTGATGGGGTCGTTGGAACGGGAAGACACGCCAGCCCTGCCTGATATGGCGCCCGGGGCCATCGTGATTTTGGGCGCGGAGATCGTCGGCAGCCGGAACGGCGTCGATGTCGGCCCCCTGACGCTGGAGAGGCTGCGAGCCGGCGCGGCCCTGCATCGCCGCACTGGCCTGCCGGTTTTAGTGACGGGCGGAGTGCTTTCGGCCGCGACGCCACCACTTGCCAAGCTTATGGCTGCCAGTCTCAACACTGATTTCGGCGTTCCGGTCCGGTGGATAGAGCCGCGCGCGCCAGATACGCGGGGCAACGCTACCTTCAGCATAGCCCTCTTGCGGGACGCAGGCGTTGGAGCGGCCTACATCGTCACCCATGGATGGCACCTGCCTCGTGCGCTTGCCGCATTTCAACGCCACGGTCTCGAAACCGTCGGCGTTCCAGTAAGACCAGCCAGGGCCGCATCCTTCCGTTGGTCGGACTGGATCGCACGGCCGGACCATCTGGCAGAAAGCTGGTTCGCACTTCGGGAATGGACGGGGAGGCTGGTCTATGCCCTCCGCGACTGATCTTCCACGTCTGCTCCCGCTGCATCATCAGGGTCTCCCAAGCTGGTGCGATCGCTTCCTTGCTCCCGCCGGATCTGGCGACTTCTTCGCCAGCCGCGCCTGGTACGATACCGTCCTGGCTCATGCCCTGCCGCAGGGTAGCCAGCCCCTGTTGGCTGTGGGTGAGGATTGCCTCCTGCTTCCCCTCCTGCGGGAGGGGGGCGGGCGGCTTCGTAGCCTCAGCACGCCCTATACGCTGAGCTGGCGGCCCCTTGCGACCCGGAAGGAGGATATCGGGGGAGCAGCGCGAGCCCTTGGGCAGCGCTTGCGGAGCGAGCCGCTGGTGCAGCTCGACACGTTGGATGCGGAACTCCCCGGTCTGGACAGTCTTCTGAACGGTATGCGGGCGGCGGGATTTCTTCCGATGACCTTCAGACATTTCGGAAACTGGTGGCAGCAGCTCGAGAAAGGGACAAGCTGGGCACAGTATCTGGACGGCCGGCCTCCGCCGTTGCGGGCAACCATCCAGCGCAAGCTTGCCCGAGCTCAGCGGGAAAGTCGTTTCGAGTTGATTTCCTGCCCCGGGGCCGAACTTGAAGCCGGGATTCAAGCATACGAAGAGGTCCGCGCAAAAAGCTGGAAGCCTCACGAACCATTCCCTGCTTTCGATGCCGCTTTGATGCGCGCCGCCTCCCGCTGCGGGGCCCTCCGCCTAGGCGTGCTGCGAAGCAGCTGTGGGCGGGCACTCGCTGCGCAATACTGGGTGACGTCCGGCAGTCACGCGGCACTGCTTAAACTTGCGCATGTGGAGGCAGAGCGGAAGGCCTCTCCCGGCACGGTTCTGACGGCACGCATGATCGAATGGCTCATTGACCAGGAGCGGGTTGCTGCGCTGGATCTCGGACGTGGCGATGACGCGTATAAGCCGCTGTGGGTCCAGCAAAGGCGGCAGCGCATGGGCGTTCTTCTGGCTAATCCGTTGCGTCCCGCCGGGCTGATGGCTGTCGCGCGGCAAGCGGCCGGGCGAGGCAGACGACAAGCGCTACAGTGGATTGGAAGGCGCCGTGATGAAAATCCTCTATAGCCACCGCATCGGCTCCCGCGATGGGCAGGGCGTACATCTGGAAGCCATGGTGGCGGCCCTGCGCGCCGCGGGCCACACCGTCCAGGTTGTCGGTCCTGCCAGCTTCGCGGACACGGCGCTGGGGCAAGACAACCGCGTTGTCACGTTACTGCGCCAGATGCTGCCCTCCTGGGTCGGAGAGCTCGCCGAGCTTGCCTATGTCGTGCCCTCGACCCTGCGCCTTTCCCGCGCGGCAGCCGAGTTGAAGCCGGACATCATCTATGAACGCGCCAATCTCTTTCACCTTGCCGGGGCGTGGGTATCCGCGCGGCGAGGCATCCCGCTTCTTCTGGAGGTTAATGCACCCTTGGCGGAGGAGCGCGCTCGCTTCGGGCAGCTCAAGTTACGGAGAATCGCCGGGGCAATCGAGCGCCTTGCATGGCGCCGTGCCACCCGGGTGCTGCCTGTGACTGATGTGCTGGCCCAGCGCATTGCCGAGGCCGGAGTGCCGCAATCTCGGATCTCCGTGGTGCCCAACGGCATAGACCTTGCTGACTTTCCCAAGGCGTTGTCGCAGGGTCCCTCCCGGGAGGAGGTGGTGTTGGGCTTTGTAGGCTTTGTAAGGGGCTGGCACGGACTCGATCACGTCATACGGTCGCTGGCTCAGTATAGCGGCAAGCCAAAACTGACGCTGCAGATCGTCGGCGATGGGCCCGCGCGGGGCGAGCTTGAGCAGCTCGCCAGAGAGTTGGGGGTCATCTCCCAGGTCCAGTTTACCGGGCTGACGCACCGGCAACATATTCCTGAGCTGGTGCGCCGCTTCGATATTGCCCTCCAGCCCGCGGCAGTGCCGTACGCGTCGCCGCTCAAGGTATTTGAATACATGGCTGCAGCCCGCGCCATTGTGGCGCCCGATCAGCCCAATCTGAGAGAAATCTTGGAACACGATCGTACCGCACTTCTGTTCCAGCCTGGTGACGTCAACGATATGTGGAGCGCTGTCGTAAGGCTGGCACAAGACCCAGGGTTAAGGCAGCGCTTGGGTGAAGCCGCAAGAGCCGAAGTTTTTAGCCGCGACCTGACCTGGGAAGGCAATGCCCGAAGGGTCTTATCACTGGCATCTGCCTTACGCGGACAAGCCTCAGTGTCCATGAGGCAGGCGCCGTGAGGCCGCCGCTGCTGCTGCACATATTCCCCAGCTTCAATGTCGGTGGGGCCCAGGTACGCTTTGCGAAGCTTGCCAATCATTTTGGCAGCCGGTGGCGCCACGCCGTCGTAGCGCTGGATGGGCAAACCGAATGCCTGGAACGAATTGATGCAGACGTCGACATAACGCTCATACCAGCGCCACCTGTCAAAGATAGACATCTGGCACAGCGGCTCGCGGATATCCGAAAAATACTCGTGAGACTGAAGCCCGATCTTCTCGTCACCAGCAATTGGGGCAGCATCGAGTGGGCGATAGCCAAGCTGCTTATCCCTTCTCTTCCACATCTTCATACGGAAGACGGCTTCGGCCCGGAAGAAAGCACTCGGCAGATTCCGAGGCGCGTCCTGACGCGGCAGATCGCGCTACGCTGGAGTACGATCGTGCTACCCTCGCAGGCTTTGCTGAAAGCGGCTCTCAGCGAATGGCGGCTCAGCGGCCAAAAGGTGCATTACATCGCCAATGGGTTAGATCTGGGCCTCTTCAACCGTAACGGCCAGAAGGAAACAGTCTGGCCCGACCGTAGCATTCCCCATATCGGCACCGTCGCAGCGCTCCGCCCCGAGAAAAACCTGGCCCGCTTGCTCCGTGCCGCGGCCCTGATGCGGACAAACGGCCACGAATTTCGCCTTACAATTCTGGGAGACGGGCCAGAACGGCAGACCCTGGAAAGCACATGCGAAGGTTTAGGGCTAACGGAGGTCGTCAGGTTCACCGGCCATCGGACTGACCCCGCTGCCTATTATCGTGGCTTCGATATTTTTGCTTTGTCCTCGGACACGGAGCAGATGCCGTTTTCCGTATTGGAGGCCATGGCGAGTGGGCTGCCGATAGCCAGCACCAATGCGGGCGATATTCGCCATATGGTAGCCAGAGAGAACGCGCCTTACATTGTCCCTGGTAGCGACAGCGACTTGGCTGAAGCGCTGGCCTCCCTTGTTTCGGACAGGTGTCTGCGGCTCAGCATTGGTCAAGCAAACAGAGACAGAGCAGTCTCCGCCTACGATCAAGGTAGAATGCTGACGCAGTATGCCGAACTGATTGACAGGACGCGCCAGGCCAGCCTTCGCCCCTACCATTCTAACTGGAAAAAAGGCGCAGCCTGAGCTGCGCCTCCTCACCCGCGGACGTCAACGGTCGTTCAGGACGGCTCTTCCGTTCCGCTGCGCTGGGTTGCTTGGGTCGTCATCATCCTCGCCACAGCCACAAGCGCGGTACGGTGACGTGGATCGCTGATGTTGCCGAACATCTGGATAAGTTCAACGATCTCCTCACTGCTGTTGCCGGCAAGCGAGGACACAACATTGTCTTGGCCAGGGTGACTTGCTGCCGCTGTAGCCAGAAGAGTGTCCGGCCTTACACCCAAAGCATTAGCAATGGCGATCAGCCGACTTGCTGCGATCCGGGTCGAGCCCGTTTCATAGCGATGTAGCTGGGCGCCGGTAACGCCGATCATACTGGCGATCTGCTTCTGCGTCATGCCGGCAGAGCGACGATATTGGCGGATCTCACGGCCCACGGCGGAGTCCGAAGTAGTAGGGCCACGATTCTTCATGACGAAACTCCCATCAACACGTTCCTGGGCAGGTTAATATCGTGCCGGCGGTATGGTCTGGACATGGCACGTGTTGCCAGCCTCATCGTTACGAACCTAGCGTATGACGAAGCCCGCCAGGATGAGGACAACTCGATTTCTGCCGTCGTCAACCATTTGCCTCCCTGCTTCGCAATATAACGCCCAAAGCAGCATCTAATGCGCCGGGGCATCACATCGTTACGAAGCATGAAACAGGCAAATCTCATGGGTGGGAACCGTTTGCTTATCTGCGAACTGCGAATCCCACAGCCACTGCTGGGGTGCAAACTCGTGCGTGGCGGCACGAGAAGCCACCAGGGGCCAAGTAGGAAGTTCTGATCTGTTTATATTTTTATACTTTAATATGTTTTTTATATTTTTGCATATCACCAGAAGCGTGATCAATGCATACCAGAAGTAATTTCGGAACTTCTTCTGCAAGGACTCCTAAAAATCGGAAAACCCTCTTTCTCAATTGATGTTTTTACTTACTAAATACAGACGATTATTACATCAATCCTCTATATTTCGTTATTTTTTTTAGCACAAAAACGTGATATCTGAATGCGATAAATCAAGATCGTGCAGCGGCGAATTTGAATTCTTTGCTGAACATAACCGAGGGCTCAACCCGTAAAGGGAACTGAGGACCGACGTCCATGTTATTGATCTAAGGAGATAAAATCTCAAGATCGGAATCGATGCGGCGATCACCGCAGTGCATGAGTTAAGCTACAGCTGAGGGGTTTTAGGGAGCCGGAAAGGCCGTGATTAGGTTGTCAATTTTTCTGACGCTTTCCTTCACTGCCTATGTCAAACATAGCCTTACGTTTTACGAAAAAAATATCAGCACCTTTACGCTTCCAAACTTTCGGCAGAGCACAAGCTCGCTTCCTCGCCGTCGCCCATTACCTCACCGTTTCGTGATCAATACGATTTTTGTTGTCCCGTCCCAGCTTCACTCCCTAGAATTCCGGAAGTATCTTTTCTTACCGAGGGAGTTGAATTCATCTTATGTCGTGTACAGAGAGTATCACCCTGATATTCTCCGTCCCGCCCATGCACGACGCTTCTCGTATAACGAGAATGGGACGCCATTTATCCGTCCTCGTGTCTTTTTTTGCTCATCTCATTTATCGCGCGCTGGTTGGGGCTGAGAGAAAGCCATATAGCGAACAGCGCGGCCCCGCGCCCTTACTATGCGCCAATTGATCGTGGAAACCACAAATACAACCTTCAGCGTCTTCGATGAGCCACGGAGCGTCCCCGCTCCCTCGTTGCGCCTCACAACGCTGTCTCCGCACGCGGCACGTATTTTACTGAATCGATTGCATCCTGGGGCGCGTCGCGATGAAGAATTGGTCCGTGTTTACAGCCGCGCGATGCGCGATGGTTGCTGGATCAACAACGGATCTCCGATCGTTCTCTCAACGAGCAAGAAGGTTCTCGACGGCGTGCAGCGTTTGCTTGCCTGCGTAGAAACGCGCATTCCCCTTGAAACCCTTGTTGCAGAGAATATCGAGGACGAAGCCTTCGCTGCAATTGACCAGCACCATCGTCGAACTTTCTCGGGTGTCCTGAAATCGCTTGGCTTCGGATACCCCCGGCTCCTATCGAGTCTTCTCTACTTACTTTTACGCTATGATTTTGGTCCTTCCCTTAGGCCTGGGACTTCACCATTGTCCTGGACACAATTGCTGCGTGTCGTAACGAACTCTCCCGCGCCTCTCGAGGCTGTGGCAACTGCGGCGTCCATGCCCAGTTCGAAATTACCGCTGTTAGTCCGCGCAGCGTTGATCTTCATGGGATATCAAGTTGACCGCAACCTGACTAACAGGCTGCTATTGGCCGAGCAGGAGCCAGATCGCTTCAGCGTCACTGAACCAGGTGTCCTGTTGAGGTTGGAGATTGATCGCCTTAAAACCCGGGATGTGGATAATGGCACTCTCCTCGCGCTTTCGATTAAAGCTCTAAACGCCGCGCTTGAAGGCAAGGAACTACGCCGTTTGAATATGCCTCGTTCGAGCCAAGGGGAGGCCACGCCCTTGCCACGGCTTCGGGGATACGCGGGTCTTACAGGCTTGATCACGCCGATGGAGACTTCGACAAGCCGCATGTGCTGGCGCGTTGAGCGGATCGACCCTGAAGCCGCAGCACGATATCTCTCCCTCCCCCGATACGGACGCCTTCCAGTTCAGCCCCAGGTAGACTCCCTGGCTCAGGAGATCCGAGCAGGCCGCTGGCGCCTCTGCGGACAGCCCATCTGTTTCGCGGAGGATGGCCGTCTGCTTAACGGTCAGCATCGCCTGCTCGCTGTTCTGGCAGCAGGTCAGGCCATCGAGAGCTTCGTCGTTAGTGGCCTCACGGCTGACGCTGCGGCCACCTACGACTTTGCACCACGCCGAAATCTCTTTCCCGTCCAGGCAGAAAAGAAATTTGGAGACCAGGCGCTCGTGACAGCTATGGCCAACCTGCTCTGGCGGTTTGAAATGAAAACCCCATCGACCAAACATCGCAGGGCAAGCCGCAGTGAGATAGCTGATATTTTAAGGAACCATCCGCGGTTGATGGAGCTGCGCAGCTTTGCCAGACGAATGGTGGAGTATGGCCGCTCCTCTGTTATGGGCTACGGAGCTTATGTGATCGAGCGTGATGACCCCGACCTGGCGGGGCAGTTTCTGCATGCCCTTAGCACAGGCGCCGACCTTGCGGCCGGGCACCCTGTTCTTGGCCTTCGCTCCCAGTTGCAGAGGCTGCGGCGGGATGAGGTCTCGCAGGAAGAGCAGTTAGCGGCCCTCCTGGCAGGATGGCGCAGGTACAAAACTTACATCACCAGTGACCGATAGCCCACTAGAGCGCTCGGATTTCCCTTTAACCTAAAGGGCTAGGATAGGCTGAGAGCGTTATAAGAATGGCAAAGCCACAGATAGCCTAGCGACGGCATCCGACAATTCGAGCAGAGTGGCCACTCTCGCCCTAGACCTCTCCCTTCCCGTAAGAGGCAGCCCTAAAAATCAGCTCGAGAGGACCCGGGACCGGACGAATGCAGGCTGTCAGGCCGCATTGCGGGCATGGCTCCGCCTCCGCCGTCCCCCCAGGCCACTGACGGGGGCAACACCGGGCAACAATGCCAATTGCAACGCCATCGGTTCAGTATGGCGAGGGCGAACAACCGGCTCCATGGCGGGGGCTTCAACAGGCAGGGGAACGGGCCAGAAGCATTCAGCCTTGCCTTCCTCTCCCCTCAGAGCCAGGAAGACAACACGCTCAATAGCGCCGCGCTCTTTGGTTTCCAGGGCCAGGCGGAACATCAACCCGTCCTTTTCAGCCTCATGTCCGAAGGCCAGGGCCATCTGCGCTGCCTCGTCTTCCTGAAGCCGCAGGGTGCGCTTGTTGGGCTCTTCCGCGTCACCACGGAAAAACCTGACAGGCACTCCCTCAATCAGAAAGACGAAATGGTGAGTGGCATCCAGCACCTTCAGCCATGGATAGCGGCCAGCCTCGGCTGCCGCCTTTACCTGATGGCGGCTGAAGGAATAAGCCCGACAACCAACTGACCAGGGGTCGTCACCGGCTTCGTAGTCTGCCATCTCGAGCGCTCGCTCGCGGCCCCGAACGAGGAGGCGAGCGGCGGCCACCAGCCTTTCTTCGGTCAGGGCCGGATGCAGATCCCAGGGATAGCCGCCACGGGCTGGCCTGTGCGCGTCGCTCATATAGGTACATATAGGAAACCTTTGAGCGACGCGGAAGTGATTTTATGAGCCGCGGGGAGACAGCTCTGAGATCCGCGGAGACGGGAGCGCTCCATGGGCACTCCCCTCCCTCCGCAGCGTCAGAAGAAGCCCAGTTTTCTGGGGCTATAGCTCATCAGGATATTCTTCGTATTCTGATAGTGGCTCAGCATCATGCTATGGTTCTCCCTTCCGATGCCGGACTGCTTATAGCCGCCGAAAGCCGCATGGGCAGGGTAGGCGTGATAGCAGTTTGTCCAGACCCTGCCTGCCTGAATCGCCCGCCCAAAGCGGTACGCCCGGTTGACATCGCGCGTCCATACGCCGGCGCCCAGGCCGTAGAGCGTGTCGTTGGCTATGGAGAGCGCCTCTTCGTCATCGCGGAAGGTGGCTACAGACACGACAGGGCCAAAGATCTCCTCCTGGAAGATGCGCATGCCATTATGGCCCTTAAACACCGTGGGCTTGACATAGTAGCCTCCGGCCAGGGCTCCCTCGAATTCGTTCCGCGCACCTCCGGCAAGAATCTGGGCGCCTTCCTGCCTGCCAATATCGATGTAGCTCAGGATTTTCTCCATCTGCTCGCTGGAGGCCTGCGCGCCGATCATCGTGGCCGGATCGAGAGGGTTACCCTGGACAATGGCCGCTACACGCGCCAGCGCCTTCTCCATGAAACGGTCGTAAATGGACTCGTGGATCAACGCTCGTGATGGGCAGGTGCAGACCTCGCCCTGATTCAGCGCGAACATGACAAAGCCCTCGACAGCCTTATCGAGGAAGTCATCGTCCTCCGAGGCTACGTCGCTGAAGAAGATGTTCGGCGATTTGCCTCCTAACTCCAGCGTTACCGGAATCAGGTTCTGGCTGGCGTACTGCATGATCAAGCGGCCAGTCGTCGTCTCGCCAGTAAAGGCTATCTTTGCAATCCGCTTGCTAGAGGCCAAGGGCTTGCCTGCCTCCAATCCAAATCCATTGACGACGTTCACAACGCCGGGCGGCAGTATGTCGGCGATCATCTCAGCCAGCAGCAGGATTGAGGCCGGCGTCTGCTCGGCTGGCTTCAGCACGACGCAGTTACCGGCGGCCAGGGCCGGCGCCAGCTTCCAGCAGGCCATTAGCAGAGGAAAGTTCCAGGGGATAATCTGGCCCACCACGCCCAGCGGTTCATTGAAGTGATATGCGACGGTGTCCGGATCAATCTCGGAGATGCCGCCCTCCTGCGCCCTGATACAGCCCGCGAAGTAGCGGAAGTGATCAATGGCGAGCGGCAGATCTGCAGCCGTTGTCTCACGGATCGGTTTGCCATTATCCCAGGTCTCCGCTGCCGCCAGGAGCGGCAGGTTGTCTTCCATTTTCTGTGCAATGCGCAGGAGCAGTCGGGACCGCTCCGCCGCCGGAGTCCGCCCCCAGCCCTCTTTGGCCGCATGAGCGGCGTCCAGCGCCTTTTCAATGTCCTCGGCATCGGACCGGGCCACTTCGCACAATACCCGGCCATCGATGGGCGAGGTGTTCTGGAAATAGCGCCCGCCGGCCGGAGCCTGCCAGGCACCATTGATGAAGTTGCCATAGCGTGCCTCGAAGGGCGGCTGGGCGGTCCGGTCGAATTCAACCTTGGTCATCGTTTCCTCCGTTTAAGCGCCCGTTCGGGCTGCGTAGGAGGAGTTTTCCTCAATTCGGACCGCGGAGGGGAAGAGGAAGCGGCAACCGAAGGCCTGGATCTGTTGCAGTTCTGCGCCACCCGGCCCCCTTTGCCCCACCGATTTCAACGGAACAGCCGAGCTAACGGTCACCCCCCGGACCGATATCTGCAATGTGATATTGCAGATGTCACATCCCGACTGTTAGCGTGAAGACATGTGGAAGACGCCGCCGTCAGGCCTTGAGCCCTTAACGATGGAAGACGTGCTGTCAGTGGCAGACCGTGCCTACCGGCGACTACGCGACGCGATCGTCGACGGCAGCCTGCCTGGAGGGGAGCGCGTATCGGAACGGTCGCTGGCACAGAGCCTCGGAATCTCGGCCCAGCCCGTGCGGGAAGCGCTGCGTCGGCTGGAAGCGGAGGGCATGGTGGTCACCCTCCCCCGTCGCGGCACGCTCGTCACAGAGTTCGGTCCTGAGCGGCTTGCGGAGATGGGACTTATCCGGGTCGCTTTGGAAGGCACCGCGGCCGCCCTTGCGGCCCGCCGTGCCGAGCCCGCCCGTGTAGAAGAGCTGTATCGGCAGCTTCGCCTTATGCACAGCCTCGGCTGCGCCGGCGACATTGCCGCGCTTGCCGAGGCCAACGAGCATTTCCACGCGCTGATCAACCAGCTGGCGGGCAACAATTTCCTGATCCGGTCGCTGGAGGCGATCCGCGCCTACGACCACTTCGGCCGGCTCCGGGCGCTACGATCGACCCCTCAGGAACCGAGGCGGGCATGGCGGGAGCACGCTGCTATCCTCGCGGCCATCCGCCGTAGAGATCACCGCAGAGCCGAAATCCGGATGCGGGCGCATGTTCAGCGCTCGCTGGAGACGAGTGGCATACTCGAGGTCTTCGAAACCCAAGGAGGCAGCGCCTAGGCCACCGGCAAATTCTCCCGGCGTCCTTGATACGCCGAGGGGAAGAGGGGAAGGCCTGTCCCCGCTGATACGAACGTCCGAGCGAACAAGCAAAAGGTCAGAGGCCATGCAATTCTCACGTCGTGCAGCTCTTGCTGCGCCCTTCGCCCTGGCGGCGGTCCGCCCCACTTCAGGCCAGGCACAAGGCAGTTTCCCCAGCCAGACAGTCCGCATCATTGTCCCCTACAGCCCAGGCGGCGCCTCCGATATCGCAGCGCGCCTGCTGGCGGAGAAGTTGACGCCGCTCTGGAAGCAGTCTGTGGTGGTCGAAAACCGCACTGGAGCCAACGGCATCGTTGGCAGCGAAGCTGTGGCAAAGTCTCCGCCGGATGGTTCGACACTTGGCTTTGTGTCGGTAAATCACGCGGTGAATGCGGCGCTCTATACCACACCCTTCGATACGTTGAAGGATTTCTCAGTACTTTCGATCATCTACTCTGTTCCACTGGTGCTGGTCGCGGCGCCGGAGTTCCCTGCCAACACGGTTCAGGAGCTCGCCGCCTTGGTGAAGGCGAAGCCCGGCTCCGTCACCTTCGCCGGCACAGGCGGCGCGGTTCATCTGGCGGCGGAGATGTTCGCGCATAAGGTCGGCGCCCCAATGGTGCATGTCCCCTATCGCGGCTCCACCGCCGCGCATCCGGACGTCATTGGCCGCAGAGTCGATGTGATGTTCGACACGCTGCCAGCGGTCATCGGCCATGTGCAGACCGGAAAGCTGAAGGCGCTGGCAACGACCGCTGCCCAACGCCTTCCTCTGCTGCCTAATTTGCCGACCGTGGCCGAAAGCGGCTTCCCTGGCTTTGAAGCCTCCACCTGGGGCGCCATCATCGCCCCGGCCGGTCTGCCCGCGCCAATCGCTTCGAAGATCGCGACCGACGCCGCGGCGCAGCTCCAGGTCGCCTCGGTCAAAGAGCGGCTGGAGGCGCTGGGAGCCACCCCGGTGGGCAGCACTCCGGAGCAGGCGCAGTCTTTTGTCCGCGACGAGGTCGCAAAGTGGCAGGCGGTTGTCACCCAGGCAGGTATCGAAAAGCAGTAAATAGAGCAGTCGCCACCCTCGCGGGTGGCGGCTCCCGAACCAGTTTGCGCCCACGATATGCCGCCGGCGTGGGCCCGACCGCGCCCGCTCTCTGGAAGTCGGGCGTGGCCTGTCGTTAGCTGCCTGGCCGCTTTTGATAGTGAGCAGCTACAAACAGACGGTACATGGGTTACAGTTTCTCCTCGCCGGTGGTTTACCTTCCGGAGGGAGCGAACGTCGTATCTCTAAAGCCGTGCTTCCGCACCTACCCCGGCGAGAGCCAGCTCCTCCGCCACGGCTTCCGCGACATCCAGGAAGCTGCGGACCAGCGGCATACGCCGTAGGTCGGCTGGGCAGGCGACGAACTCATCGAAGTAAGGTGCAGGTGCCGCAAGGGACACGATGCTGCAACGGTCATCCTGCCCGGCTTCCGAGCGCAGCACTGGAGCAATTCCCATCCCATATGCGACAGCCTCCTTGGCCGCCTCGCGAGACTCGATTTCGACGATCCGGCTCAGCTGTGTGTCGGTGCCAGCAGCGGCTTCCAGGAAGATGCTGCGGGTCGCCGACCCCTCTTCGCGGATGATCAGTGTCTGCTCCTGCAAGTCCTAGTAGGTAACGCTGGCGCGGCGGGCCAGCGGATGGTCGCACCGCATCAGCAGCACCACTTCGTCCCGGCGCAGGAATTGGATATGCAACCTGGCATCGCCGACCCTCAGGTTGGCGAGGATGCCGATGTCGACCTCGTAGCGCTGCATGGACCTGAGGACTGCCGCGGAGTTGCCGAAGCGCAGGGAGAACGCCACCTCCGGGTGGATACCCTTCAGCTTCTGCAGGATCGGCATGACATGAAAAGGGGCCACCGCGCCGGTGCGCAGGTGCCCGCCGACGAGTTTGCGATGCCCTGCCAGCAGCGTCCGCGCCTCTTCCTGCGCCGCGTAGAGGCGGCCCGTGATGCCACGCAGCCGCTGGCCGAGATCGGTCAACTCGATGCTGCGTCCGACTTGCCGGAACAGCCAGACGCCGTATCCCTTCGCCAAGCATGCGCGCCACGATGCGGGTGACGGCGGGTTGCGCGATACCCAGCTCACGGGCCGCGCCCACCAACCTCCCTGCGCGCAGCACCGCACGGAAAGCCTTGATCTGCCGCAGTGTCAGCATGGCGACGGTTCCCTCCGGGCGCCAGGCACGGTCAGGCTCGGCCCACGAGCTGAGCTGCGAGGCTGGCCGTAGCTCGATCCAGCGCCGCGACGATGCGCGCCTCGGCCACGTCGGAGAAGCGCACGCTCGGCAGCGCCACGTTGAATGCGCCAACCGCGGCGCCGCTGCCGTCGCGTGCCAGGCGGGCGAGGCCAATGATGCCGAGATGGCGTTCCTCCCGGCTGCGGCCCAGCCCGTCCGGCCCGGTGCGCTCGATCTCCGCACGTAGAGATGCGGCATCAGTGATAGTGTGCGGCGTGAAGTGCTCGCGCGATGTCCGGGCGAGGTAGTCCTCCAACTCGGCCTCGGGCATGGCGGCCAGGAGGACCTTTCCCCAGGAGGTAGCGTGCAGCGGCAAGCGCTGCCCTACGCGGTAGGCATAGGTCAGCGGGTGGCGCGCCACGGCCGAGGCGAGCACGCGTCCCACCGTGCCTTCCAGCACAACGAAGCCTGCGCTCTCCTCCGCCTCATCCGATAGTCGGCGCACCACAGGACGCGCCAACGCGGCGAGGTCCAGCCCAGGTTTTGGTGCGGCGAGATTGGACAGGGCCGGGCCGGTGCGCCAGGCACGCCCGTCGGCCACAAGGTAGCCCTCCTCGGCCAGGGTACGCAGCAGCAAGGTCAGGCTGCTCTTGGGCATCTCCATGGCCTTGGCCAACGCAGCGTGGGTCATCGGTCCCGTTCGGTTCAGGAGGACGAGAAGGTCAAGTGCGCGGAGCGCGGACCGGACAAGGCCAGGGTTCGATGACAGCTGGGGCATAAAAAGCATTTTTGTTCAATATCATGAACAAACACAAACTCATTCTTTACACCCGGTAGATTCAGGGTTGAACCATCTATTGAGTCCCGCAAGGATGCGGCGCAGTTCACGTAGATGAACAAAAGGCTATGCGCCAACCCAGGAGGCATCCATGCACCGCCGAACGCTTCTCGCCTCGCTTGCCATATTCGGCGTGTCCTTAGGTCCTGGCCTCGCGCAGGACGAGCTGCCCGGCCGCGGGCCGGTGCGCTTGGTGATCGGCTTCGCAGCCGGAGGCCCGGCCGACACCCTGGCGCGGCTGCTGGCGAATCCCCTCTCCGCCTCGCTCGGCCTGCCGGTCGTGGTAGAGAACCGTGCCGGAGCGGGCGGTACCATCGCCGCCAATGCGGTAGCCCACGCCCCAGCGGATGGGCGCACCCTGCTGTTCGTCACCAGCGGCCATGCGGGCACCGGCGCCCTCTACGGCAACCTGCCCTACAGCCCGGAGCGTGACTTCGCCGCCGTCGCCTCGGTGGCCAGCACGCCCAACATCGTACTGGTGCGGGCGGACTCACCCTACCGCAGCATACAGGACCTGATTGCTGATGCGCGCAGGCGACAGGGTGGCCTCAACTTCGGCGCGGGCGGCAGCGGCGCCACGCTAACGGCCATGTCCGCCGTGTTGCTGAAGCGGGCCACAAGCCTTCAGGCTGAGGCGGTGAACTATCCCGGCAGCGCCCCGAGCCAGACCGCCTTGCTCAGCGGCGACCTCGACTTCCTGGTGGATACTCTGTCCAGCGCCGTCAGCCAGATCGAGGGCGGGCGGATGCGCGGCCTTGCCGTCACGTCCGCCCAACGGTCCCCGCGCCTGCCGGGCGTGCCAACGCTGGCCGAGACGGTGGCGCCCGGCTTCGATGTGAATGGCTGGTTTGGCGTCCTGGCCCCGGCTGCAACACCGGCCCCCGCGATCATGCGCCTCAACCGCGACATCAACGCGGCCCTGGCCGATGCCACGGTGCAGCCCCGCCTCCGGGAACTCGGCCTCGATCCCATGAGCGGGCCGGTTGAACCCTTCCAGACCTTGCTGCGGACGGAGACAGAACGATGGAGCGGGTTGATCCGCGAGTTGGGGCTGCGCGCGGAATGAGCGGGAACCAACGGGCCTCCATCCTGATCGCAGGCGGCGGCCTGGGCGGTGTGTCTGCGGCGATCGCGGCTTTGTCGCTCGGTGCGACCAGGGTGGTACTCACGGAAGAGTTCGACTGGCTCGGCGGCCAGCTCACCAGCCAGGGCGTGCCGCTGGACGAAGGTCCCTGGATCGAGAGTGGCGTCGGCTCGCGCTCCTACGCCACACTGCGCCAGGGCATCCGGGAGCAGTACCGTCGCCGCTTCCCGCTGACCGGGGCACAGCTTCGCGCGCCGGTGCTGAACCCTGGCATGGGCAACGTCGGCACTCTCTGCGCCGAACCTGCCGTTGCCGTGCGGGTGATTGAGGAGATGCTCGGCCCCTGGCAGGGTGCTGGTCGGCTCACCATCCTGCGGCGGCACCGGCCCGTCGCGGCGGGGGCAGCGGGAGACCGCCTGCAGGCCGTCACCTTCCTCGACCTGGTGACCGGGCGCGAGCGGGTGGTGGAGGCCGACTTCGTCATCGACGCCACGGAAACCGGCGAGCTGTTGCCCCTGGCCGGGGTGGAGCACGTGCTGGGTGCTGAGGCGCGCGACGACACGGGCGAGCTGCATGCGGTGGACGGCCCGGCGAATCCCCTGGACCAGCAGGCGCTGACCTGGTGCCTGGCGCTGTCCCACCACCCTGGCGAGGATCACCGGATCGATAAGCCCGAAGGCTACGAAGCCTTCCGTGACTTCCGTCCCCCCTTCTGGCCGGGCCCGCTCTTCGGCTGGACCGTCAGCAACCACGTCACGCACGAGCCGCTGGAGCGCCCGCTCTTTGCGGGCGATAGCGACGCGCCCACCCTGTTCGACCTGTGGCACGCGCGGCGCATTGCTTGGCGGCGCGGCTTCGAGGACGGGGCCTATGAAAGCGACATCACCATCGCGAACTGGCCGCAGATGGACTACTGGTGGCGCCCTGCCCTGGGCGTGCCGGAGCAGGACCGGAAGCGCGCACTGGACGAATGCCGCCGCTGCTCCTTGTCCTTCCTGTACTGGATGCAAACCGAGGCCCCGCGACACGACGGCGGCCAGGGATATCCCGGCCTGCGCCCCCGGGGCGACGTGTTGGGCACCCAGGATGGCCTGGCGCAGAACGTCTACTGGCGGGAGGGCTATCGCATCATCCCAGAGCAGCGGCTGCTGGAGCAGCATATCGGTGTCGCCGCGCGGCCCGGCGCGACGGCGGCGGAAGCCTTCACGGACAGCGTCGCCATCGGCGCCTATCGCATCGACCTGCACCCCAGCACGGTGGGCAACCGCGACACGGTGGATATCGACTGCTTTCCGTTCCAGATTCCCATCGGCACCCTGCTGCCGGTGCGGGTGGAAAACTTCCTGCCCGCCTGCAAGAACCTCGGCACCACGCGCGTCACCAACGGCGCGGCGCGGGTGCACCCGGTGGAATGGAGCATCGGCGAGGCTAGCGGCGCGTTGGCGGCCTTCTCCATGGCTCGGAGCGTGCCGCCGCGCACCGTCCGTGCCAAGCCGGACCTGCTGGCGGAGTTCCAGGCGACGCTGGCCGGGCTTGGAGCCCCGATCGCCTGGCCGAGCTACGGTGCACTGACACCGCGCACGCGGACCGGCTACCGGCCGCCATCGACGCCGCGCTAAGTGGATGGCAACCACCGAGAAAGGTTAGGTCCGCTTTTCGGGAGAAGAGAAAGGCTGTTCAGCGTCCGAGAAGGGCGCGAGGCCGACATGGCCGGAGTGGGCCGCTAGCCGTCTGTCCGCCGTCCGACAGGGCGGCTAGAGAAGCAGAGGGGTAGCGGTGGGGAACGCGAAGGCCACCCGAAGCGGCCGCCCCCGCCTCGATACATCTGACGTAGACACGTCCTACCGCTTCGGCCAGACCCAGCGCGGCGTCTCGACGTCAGGTGCGACTGTCTCGCCAAAGTCCTTGTGCAGCCGCACCGCCGCCACGTCCCCTTCGCTATGGAGGGCGCCTATTAGTGCCTCGTTATGGCTCACAACAATGATCTGACAGCGACGCGAAGCGGCCAGAAGAAGCCGCGCGAGGGATCTCATCAGCGAGGGGTGGAGGCTGCCCTCGGGTTCGTTCAGCACCATCAGCTCCGGCGGCCGCGGTGACAGCAACGCCGCCACGAGCAGAAGGTAGCGCAGCGTGCCATCGGAGAACTCGGCCGGACCTAGAGGACGTAGCAAGCCATGCTGGTGCAGGAGGAGACCGCCGCGGTCCCCAGGCCCGATCTCCAGACGCGAGCCAGGGAAGGCTTGGTCCACCGCCTCCTCCAGCGCCGCTGCATCGCCAATCGCATGGATTGTGGCGATCGCTGCTGAGAGATCGGCTCCGTCACCGCTGAGCACCGGCGTGTAGGTTATGACCCCCGGGCGGCGTGCCGGTGCGTCCGGATCGGTGCGCAGCGCGTCGTAGAAGCGCCAGTTCCGCATGCGCTCACGCGCGTTGAAGAGTTCAGCACCGTCCTCCGGATCGGCGCAATGCGTCACCATGGAATCGAAGGGCGACAGGTTGGTCATCACGTCGCGCCAGGTTCCATCACGTGCACGGCGGAGCTGGACGAGAGGACCACGACGCTCGGCGAAGAGATTGGTGCGGCCGAGCAACTCGCCGGTCCACATCGCTTCGACCTTGATCGCCGGATCGAGTGGAAACGGGTAGCTAGGAACCGGGAGGCCGAGGTCAATCGCGTAGCCATAGTCATCGCCCGAGAAGCCCATCCGGAGGGTGACTGGTGCCTTGCGTGCCGTGCCCTGGACCGGATGAAGACCCGTGCGCACGCTCCGACCGATCGCCTCAGGACCAGCCCAGAGCGTGGAGGACAGTCCGCCTTCCGCGGCGAGGGTTGCAACGAGCCGTCCCTGCGCTGCCTCGGACAGAAGGCGGAGGGAGCGGTAGAGGCTGGTCTTGCCGCTACCATTGGCGCCCGTGACCACGGTCAGGCTGCCTAACGAAACACCGAGGTCACGAAGCGACCGGTAGCCAGACACGGCAAGCGTCCTGATCAAGCCATGATTCCTCTCGAGCTACAGCAACAGCACATGCGTTCTCCTGCGCGCGGGCTGGTACATCCCGTACTGGGGCTAAGTTACGGCAGCCATCACGGATGAGAAACCGATGTTCCTATGGGCGCGAAGCCGCATGCCGGGGTCATCTCCGCTTCCACACAGTCTAGGCTGCCCGAATGGTCGTGTCCGTTTCCGGAATGGCGATAAGGTGGAGCGGGCGGCCTCTGAAGGCGCGGAGCCGCCGAAGCTGGCTCCTGCTCACTTCGACGAGCTATCGAAGACGAGGGACTGGTGCACCGCCGCTCCTGCCATGGCGCCATCACCCACCGCCAGGGACACGGACCCTGCGGCACGAGCCACATCTCCGCAGGCGAAAACGCCCGGCACGCTCGTGGCCTTCTTGGCATCCGTGCGGATGAAGGGGCCCATATGCCCGTCATCCAACGCGCATCCCAGCCCTTCCGCCACCGCGCTGGTGAGCCGGGTGCGAGGTATAAGAAAGAGCCCCTCCAGCGGGATGCTACGGCCATCCTCCAACTGCATCGTCGCACGTTCACCGCTCACACTCCGGACAGGCGTTTCCTCGATGCTGACCCCGCGTGTCGCCAGTGCCGCGCGCTGCTCCGCGTCCGGATGATGGATGCCGTTGGTGAAAAGCGTGGTGCGGCCCCACTCCGGAATCAGCATGGCCTGATGGAACCAGGACGCGCCGGTCGCCAGCACGCCCAGGTGACCTTGCGCCAGCTCGTACCCGTCGCAGTAGGGGCAGAGAAAGACACTGGTGCCCCAGCGCTCGCGAAGACCGGGCAGGTCAGGCAGTTCGTCAGCGACTCCGCTCGCGAGCACCAGGCGCCGCCCATCATGCTGTGCGCCGCCTTCCAGTTGCACCTGGAAGCCGCCTTTGGCCGCGGCGGCTGACCTGACGGTCCCTTCGATCCAGGTCACTGTCGGATACCGCATTAGCTGCTCGCGGGCGCGCGCCGCGATGGCGCCGGGTGGCTCGCCATCCTGCGTCAGGAAGCCGTGTGAGTGGCGTGCGAAACGGTTGCGCCGTTGCCCGGCATCCACCACCAGGACGTAGCGCCGTGCCCGGGCGAGTTGCAAGGCTGCGGCCATGCCGCTGTAGCTGCCGCCGATGATGATGGCGTCAAGCAGCATGGGTGGTGTCTCCGGACTGGCCGCCCCGGGCCGAGAGGCGGCGGTGGAAATCGGCCGAGAGCGCCGCCAGCGTGACGTCGCCGAGGCGCCGTACGAGCAAGGCCTCCGCTTCCTGCATGGCCTCGCTCAGGGCAGCGTTCACGGCTTGCTCAACCAGGCAGATCGGGTTCTCGGTCTTGTTGCCGATGGCGAAGACCTGCGGAGCGCCAAGTGCGTCGTAGATATCGCGCAGGGTCACGCTCCGAAGGTCACGGGCCAGTTGCCAGCCGCCGCCATGCCCCTTCTCGGAATGGACCAGTCCCATCTCGCGCAGCCCTGCCATTGTGCGGCGGACTACGGCTGCGTTGGTGTGCATGCACCGGGCCAGGGCCTCGGATGTCATGGGGCCGTCCTGCTCGGCCATGTGGAGCAAGGCGTGCAGGATGGCAGAAAGGCGGCTGTCGCGGTTCATGTATCTTCAAATGATACATAAGAGCGCCCCCGTCAAGCGCCTCGGCTTTGCCGCCGCGGTTCAAAGGTCTGCTCTCGGGCGGCAGGCTTGGGGACGGCGGCGCAGCCTCCTTGTTGGCTGCGCGGACGCTCACCGCCTACATCACCGGCGATAGGTTGCCGTCCACGTTGATCGCCGTGCCGGTGACATAGCTCGCCGCATCCGATGCCAGGAAGCACGCCACGTTGGCGAACTCCTCGGCAGTCCCGACCCTACCCATGGGAATGCCCTTGCCCATATCCGCGAGGAACCCGGCATAGGACTGGCTGGTCTGCGCCTGGGCATGCCGACGGGCCCACTGGTCACTCTCAATCAGGCCGACATGCAGCGAATTGACCAGGATGTTATGGGCAGCGCCCTCTCCGGCCAGAACCTTGGTGAGGGCCATGCCCGCCGCCCGCGACACCGCGGTGGGGGCGCTACCGGCCTTGGGCGCCTTGGCACCAGTGTTCAGCACGTTGATGACCCGCCCCCAGCGCCGCTCCACCATCTGCGGCCAGACCAGGCGTGTGAGGCGGATGGCGGCGAAGAGCTTGAGGTCGAGATCGGCCTGCCACACCTCGTCAGTGATGGTTGTGAAGGCCCCGGTCTGCGAGGTGCCTGCGTTGTTCACAAGAATGTCTACCCGGCCCAGCCCGGCCATCACCTCGCCGTAGGCGCGTGCGACATCCTGGGCATTGGAGACGTCGCAACTCACGGCCAGGACGCGGCCACGCGCCGTCGTGCTGACCGCCTCCCAGGCCTCTTGAAGAACTTCCGTCCGACGCGCCAGCAGCGCGACATCCGCGCCGCTGGCTGCCATGCGGGTCGCGATCGCCAGGCCAAGGCCTTTGCTGCCGCCGGTCACCACGGCCACACGGCCGTCCAACTTGATATCCATATCCGCCTTTCCTTTTCAGCCAGCTACCCTGGCAGGCCCCTGACGCCGGATGATGTTGCGGCGACTCTCGACGGCACTCTGTACGACAGCAAGAGGGAAGCGGCTCAGAGCAAGGGCCAGCTTCTCACGTTGTACCTGACGTTCGCTTTACGGTGTTCGAACGCAACGCGCTGACGGCCGCTATGAGCGCCGGGCCGATTGGCGGGCTGTGAATGGTGAGCACCAGGTCTGCCGTCAGGCCTGGAGACGGAAGCTGGTAACGAAGCAGCTCTCCTGAAAGCGAACGCGGATCTCCGGCCGCCGGCGGGGCGAGATAGATGGGGCTCATGTCGTCCTGGCCCCCCGCGGGCCCGTCTGCCTCGCTATCGAGGCTGACCAACCATTCCAGTCGCGCCGCTCCCACGAATCTCGCAAGCCGACCCACACAAGCGGTGCCTCGGCTTGCCTCCGGGTGCTCAATCGACCTGCAGCCCGATCCTCTTGCACACCTCCTGAAGAACGGCGAACTGCTTGTCTATGAAGTCGCGAGTGCTGGCGGGAGTACTGGTCGCATCCGGGATGGTGCCAGTGCTGTCCAGCCTCTCGCGCACCGTCGGGTCGCTCAATGCCTGGTTGCTGGCTCGGCTAAGCGCGTTGGTGACGGTTTCCGGCAGGCCCGCAGGCCCAACCAGGACAGTCCAACTGGACATGTCGTAACCAGCCAGCCCGCTCTCGGCGAGCGTCGGCACATCCGGGAAATTCGGATCCCGCCGGGTCGTCGTGACCGCGAGCAGGCGCAGTGCTCCATCACGGATCTGATTGACGTTGGAGCCCAGCGTGTCGATGGCGAACAGCGTGTCGCCCTTGAGGATGGCTTCCGCCGTCTGCGCCCCTCCTCGATAGGGTACATGGATCACCTCCACGCCCGCCGCGAGCGCGAAGGCAGCCGAGGCAAGATGGCTGATGCCACCCACGCCGGATGTCGCGTAGCCGTGCTTCCCCGGCTCAGCTTTCAGTTTGGCGACGAGCTGGCCCAGCGTCGTGATGCCGCTGTCGTGAGCCACCACGACGCCCATGGTGCTGACGCCGAACAGGGTGATGGGCGTGAAGTCTTCCGTCGGATGGTAGCGTGCTGCCTGAGCTCCGGAGGCCGGGGCACAGCCGAGGGTGGAGGCTGAGCCCACGAGGAGCGTGTAGCCGTCAGGCCGTGCCCTGCGCACGAAATCTGCACCGAGCGCACTTCCGGCGCCGGGCCGGTTGTCCACGATCGCACGACCACCCTGCACCAGGTTGGGGCCTAGCTTCTCGGCCAGCAGGCGTCCGGCGAGGTCCGTCGCGCCGCCCGCGGCGAACGGGACGACCAGGGTAATGACGCGGTCCGGGAATGCCGTCGCCGCACCGGCTGCCCTTATCGAGTTCCCGAAGCCGAGGCTCGTCGCGCCCACGCCTCCCAGGAAGCCGCGGTGAAAATCACGCCGTCTGATCATGTTATCCTCCCTGAACGCCGGGGTGGACCCGCCCTCTTTCGGGGCATCACGCATCCACCGCCTCTCCTCTGACCGGCATCAAGACTCCCATCGACGATATCGTCAACAATCCGGGTCCTACGGCCCTCAGGATGCGGCGCCGACCAGATCCGTGAGGATACCAAGGTGCTGGGCATGCTCGAAGCAATCACCGACGTCGTGCCCCGATAAGGGCCTGACTGTTCCATCCCTCGTCACGGCACTGATCGAGGACATCGTGCTCGGGCGGCTCCACCCCGTGAACGCCTGGTCGAGGACATCCTGATCAAGCGCTTTGGCTGCGGAAGAGGATGCACTGCCTCCTGGCATCTGCATCAAAGATGATCAGATCGCCCGCCTAAGCGGAGATCTCGCACTTAGGATCTTTATGCAGGAGCCCGAACACGGCCCTATCGGGCGGACACATATAGCGGACAGCCTTCGGAGCCGTGCGGGAGGTGGACGATTCGCGCGCCAGCAATCACATATTCTCGCCCTGCAGCAGGCTCGCCTGCTTCACCCAGTCGCTGAACTGCGCCTCATCGAATGGGCGATCCTCATAAATGTCGAGATAGCGCACGTCCTGCTGTTTCGACTTACCGGGAGGAAGCGGATGAAGAGCCGCACCGCGGAAGAACGCGACTTTCACGTATTTGGTGAGACAGTGATACCCGAGGAACCAACCCTGACCCTCGATGCCATAGAGGGGGGAATTCCATTTGACGGCCTTCTTGACGTCGGGGACAACCTTGGTGATGAGCCCATCGAGGCGGCGCCCACAGTTCGTTTCCAGCCAGGCATGGCTTCAATGTATGCCTGCACCGGCGCATCGCCTGAGCCCTTTGAAATCTGCGGATTGCCACCGGCCAGAAGCTTAACCTTGCTTGATTTTTCTTCATTCATCGCATCTACCCCTGCTTCCCCTGTGCAGGCCAAGGACAATCCTGAGGCGAAGCATTAGGCGGCATCACCTGGTGGCGCGCGGCCTGTCTCAAGCAGAGGACGTACGGTGGACAACTTCTCCATCACGCCCTGCAAGTGCGCACGCAACAGTTCTGCCGCCTCGGCCTGTGCACCCCTCTCAATCAGTTCGAGGAGCCGAAGGTGCTCGATGGCCTGCTGCCGATACCGGCTTCGGTCCGTCAGTGAGCGATACACGAGGAGACGGCGAATACGATTCACCCGCTTTAGGGCCTCGAGGAAAAACGGGTTTCCCGAGGCACCGACGATCGCCTCGTGGAACCGAGCGCCACGTTCATAGAGGGCATCGGCGCTCATCGTCTCGATCCCGCCTTCGAGCATGCGTTCTTCCAGCGCGCGGCATCGTGCCAGGACGTCCTTGTCCAGGTGGTATCCCGGCTCCAGGAGGCTTGCCGGTTCAATGGCCATTCGGAGCCGATAGCTCTGCTCCAGGGAGGCGGGTGTGGTCAGAACGGCCGAGAAGTTCCAGCCGTAGCCAGGGCGGCGCTCGGCCCAGCCCTCGGCCGCGATCCGGCTGAGGAGTTGCGCGAGCTGACCGCGCGCCAAGCCATAGCGCTCCCGCATCGCCTGCTCCGAAATGCGATCAGGCAAGACACTGTTCAGGCGGTCCTCGGCAATGCGGAAGTAGGCCGTGGACAAGTCATCGCCTGGCGTATCCTCCTGGCAGCCTGCGGCATGATCCGGCCCATCAGCAGCAACAGTGAAGCCCCGGCCTGGATCTGCAGTCAGAAGTCCACGGTCGGCCAGGAGGCGCATAGCCTGCCCGATCGGAAAGCGGGACACCCCAAGCTGATCGGCGAGCCGCTGCGCCAACAGGCGGTCTCCCGGCTTCAGAGTGCCATCCGCGACCAGGGCGGCAATCGCTCCTGCTGCCTCGGTCACCGCGCGTCCCGCGCTCCGCCTCGTCGTGTCACTCATCGGCTGAACCAAGGCCATTCCTTTGTTGCCGGCCATCCCTGCCAGACGTCCACCCTGAACCTTTCTCCCCATCTTCCTGCGCTTCGCAAGGCCTAGCACGCCCGGCGGGACCGCCGCCTGCCTTCAGGGCACTTCGCGCCTCCCCGACCTGCCCACAATAGCGGCCCAAAATTCCATTTGCATTTGTTGAGCATGAAATGCATGAGTCGCCCAAGATCAAAGTTTGGAGGAATCTGTCATGCCCTTCTTCGCCGCACCCAGATCGGGAGACATCTCCTCCTCACGCCCAATCCGCAGGCGCCTTTTCCTTGCCGCGGCGGCGGGGGCGGCGGGCTTGGCCGCGACCCTCCCTTCCTCCTCATGGGCGCAGCCCGCCTTTCCCGAGCGGCCGGTCCGGCTGGTGGTGCCTTTCGCGCCTGGCGGCGGAGTGGATATCGTGGCGCGCCTTCTCGCCGAGCCAATGCGCGCCGCCCTCACCCCGAGCGGCGCTGTACCCCTCGTTATCGAGAACAAGGGCGGTGCGGGCGGCCAGCTCGGCGCGCAGACCGTCGCCCAGGCTCCGGCCGACGGCTACACTATCCTGCTGGCCTCAGCGGGGGAGATCGCCGCAGCCCCGGCGCTCTACGGAAGGAACCTTCCCTACGATCCGGCCAAGAATCTCGCGCCCATCACCTTGGTCGTTCGGGTACCGAACCTCCTGGTGGTGTCCAGTTCCCTCCCCGCGCGCAGCGCAGCCGACCTCATCGAGCTCGCGAAGCGGCAGCCGGGAGAGTTGAGCTATGCCAGCTCCGGTGTCGGCAACCTTCAGCATCTGAACGGCGAACTCTTCAACCGGCTGGCTCAGGTCGATACCATCCACATCCCTTATCGGGGTACTGGCTCGACCCTGGGTGACGTGGTGGCGGGACGGGTCAGCATGACCTTCGCCGGTGCCCCCGCACTGCTGCCGCTGATCCGGGACGGGAAGATCAGGCCGCTCGGGGTGACCTCGCGCGAGCGGCTGCCGAGCCTGCCCGAGATCCCGGCCCTGTCCGAGACACCAGCCCTGGCCTCCTACGACCTGGTCAACTGGTATGGGCTTTTTGCGCCCGCCGGGACTCCGGCTCCGGCCCTGGAGCGCCTCCACGCAGCCGCCACTCAGGCGCTGCGCGACCCTGAGTTGATCCGCAAGCTCGCCGAGCAAGGTGCCGAGCCCGCGCCAATGCCAGCCGATGAGTTCCGGGCTTTTGTCACGGCCGAAACGGAAAAGCTCAGCCAGTTGATCCGCGACGCCGAAATCCGTCCCGAGAACTGAGGAGCACGACGATGTACAAGCTGGACGTGCTCGTGCAGGGCTATCCCGGCAAGAGCGTGTGCCATGGCGGCCTCGGCTGGAGCACCATCGCCCTTCTGCGCGCAGAGGGCCGCGTCATCCTGATTGACGTGGGTGCCTTCGGTGTTCGCAAGGAGCTGGAGAAGCAGCTGGCCGCCCGGGGCGTCTCGGCTGACGGCGTCACCGACGTCGTACTGACGCATGCGCATTACGATCACAGCGTGAATTACACCCTCTTTCCATCTGCCACGGTTTGGATCGGCCGTACGGAGTTGGAGTGGGCCCGGGAGGTGCCGCCGGGCTTCAACCCGCTGCCCGAACTCTATGTGCAGGATATGGCGCGCTCCCCCCGGGTGCGACTGATCGAGGATGGCGCGCAATTTCTGCCCGGCCTGACCGCCATTGCGGCCCCGGGTCATACCCCTGGCTGCCTGCTCTTCCGGCTGGACGCTTCCGACCCGCCCATCCTCTTCACCGGCGACGCCGCCAAGAACCGGGCGGAGCTGCTGTCGCTCCGCACCGACATGACCATGGACGCCGATGCCAGCCGCGCCTCGCTGGAGACCGTCTGGAGGCTGTGGCGCGAGACGCCCGGCATGATCATTGTGCCCGGGCATGACCTGTCCATGCGCCTCGATGCCGATGGCCGCCCCGAATACCTCGGCGAGCGCCGGGCGGCCATCGCCGCCTGGTTCGACGAGGACCTTTCCCTGACCACGCCTATCGACCTGACCGAGGGCCACTCATGACCGACGCCATCATCGCGGAAGACCAGCTCCTCGCGCTCGCCACGCGCGCCCTCGTCGCTGGCGGCATGACCGGGGAGGATGCCGCACCCGTCGCGCGCGTCCTGGTCCTGGCCGACCTCTTTGGCCTGCGTACCCACGGGGTAAGCCGGGTGGCGCAATACCTGGATCGTGTCCGCGTTGGCGGCATCGACGCGCGCGCCCCAGTGCAGGCGACACGCGTCGCGCCCGGCCTTGCCATGGTGGATGGCGCCAACGGCATTGGTCCGTTGGTCGGGATGCGGGCGCTGGAAACGGCCATGACCTCTGCCCGCGAGGTCGGCATCGGCGCGGCCTTTGCCCGGGCCTCCAACCATTTCGGGCCGATCATGCCCTATGCCCTGATCGCGGCGGAGGAAGGCTTCGCCTCCATCATCGGCACCAATGCCACAACGACCATCGCCCCCTGGAGCGGGCGCGACACGCGTCTGGGCAATAACCCTCTCGGCATCGGCGTGCCGACGCCTGGTGGCGAGCCCATTCTGCTGGATCTCGCGATGAGTGTGGCGGCCCGCGCCAAGATCCGCCGCGCCCTGAAGGACGGCGCCGCCCTGCCGGAGGGCTGGGCCACCGATGCCGAGGGCAAGCCCACCACCGATCCGGCCGCCGCACTCGCCGGCTTCCTCCTGCCTTTCGGCGGGCACAAGGGCTACGGCCTGGCACTGATGGTCGACCTTCTCTCCGGGCTCCTCTCAGGCGCCTCCTACCTCACCCACGTGAAGGCCTGGGACAAGGAGCCAGAGGCGCACCAGGACCTCGGTCACTTCTTCATCCTGATCGACACCAAGCGGCTTGCGCAGCCGGACGTGCTGGCCGGGCGAATGGAGGACTTCAAGGACATCATCCGCTCAACCCCCGCTGCGGAGCCGTCCCGTCCGGTCCGGTTGCCAGGCGACACGGAGTTCGATGCCCTCCGGCGCCAGCGACGCGAGGGCGTGTCCATAGCAGCCGAGGATCTCGCCGCCCTGGAGAGATTGGCGGGGCCGGTGACCGCCTGACCAGCCTGGCGGAGGGCGAGCAGGGGAGATCCAAGGCCGCGTCGAAAGTGCGAACCGCCTAGCGGGTTGTCCCGACCAGGCGGCGAGGTCTGCGCGCTCCCTCCCCACTGGCCCCGAGGCCGTGGCGATCTAATGAGAGCCCGTACCCGCTTGGAGCGCCCGTCGCGCCGCCGCAATGAGGGTAATCTGCCAGACGGAGGTTAAAGGAGGGTTTAAGGAGCCGGAGGACATGGGCGCTGGGCGGAACAGCAGGACCTCACCGATAGCAATCGGTCAGCATTTCGGGCGCGATCCCCGCCGAGCCCGCTGTCTCACGAACCGCTGTTCCAGGACCTCGGTCCCCCACTGACTGCCCGGCTGTTCCTCGACGCAGACGAAGCCATGAGCTTCATAGAGCTTCCGCGCCGCCGTCAGGCCGCTGAATGTCCACAACTGGGTCTCGGTGAAGTCCTGCTCATCGACGAATGCGAGAGCGGTAGACAACAGTTTCCGGCCAACCCCGCCGCCGCGCACGCCGTCATCGACGATGAACCATCGCAGGTGTGCGGTGTTGTCGCCCAGGTCCTCGCCGTCGACGGCAACGGAGCCGACGATCTTGCCGCCCTGCACGGCAGACCAGATCGCGTTCCGGCTGTTCCCAAGCCGGTCGCAGAAAGCGGCCAGGCCTGCTGCGACAACCGATTCGAACGGCTGCCCGAAGCCAGAGGTCCGCGCGTAATAGGACGCGTGCATTTCAGTGACCCGGGCGATGATACCCTGCCGGTAGCCGCGGACGATCTCCGGCGTGGATGCGCTGCCCGTCCCCGGAGATCCAAGTGCTTCCGAGTACAGCCGAAGCCCCTCCAGCACTGTGCGGTCTTCTCCGGCAGCCAGGCGGCCGAGGGCTTGCTTCACCTGACCATCAGCGAAGGCATGGATCGCAGCGACGCGCTCGACCCCCGCCGGGCTCAGGAACAGCCGCTTCACGCGGCTGTCGCGCGTGTCGCCCTTAACCAGGACGTGCCCCGAACTGACCAGTTTCTGGAGCATCCGGCTGACGCTGGATTTCTCCAGCCGGAGAACCTCTCCGAGGTCTCGCGCCGTGATGCCGGGGGCGGCCCCGATCTCGATCAGGGAGTGGACCGCAGACGGCGGCAGATCGGTGCCCGCGAAGCGGCCGCCCATAAAGCCGAGCTCGCGCACCAGGCGTCTTGAAACGGAGCGGATACTGGCGACCGTGGACGGGTCGTCGGTCATGCGGGGCCTCCATATAGTTGCAACATACAACTATAATGACGGGGGATGGTCAATCGCCGCGGAAGGCCAGTTGCATTAGACTGTTGTTTCGCTGGCGCTTGCGCGCCCGCCGATCTCCAGTGCAGCGCAAGGCCGATCTAAAGCGAGCTCAGCCATGTCCATCTTTGGTCAGAACATTTTTGGCCGACGATCTCCAGAGCAAGCGCCAAGCAGAAACGACCGGACTGGCCGGAAGCTGCCGGTTCGCTTTCAGGGCGAGGAACGAAGAAGCAGACATACGATGGCAGATCACACTTGACTGCTCTCGACCCATAGCGGTTTCTCGCACCAGACGCGTGATGACCATCAGCTTCCTTCATGCTAGCCAAGCTTCGGCATGGCTAATCCGAAGGAGTCATCCTCAATGAAGTGCCTGCGCATCTATGCCACCCCGGATGGCGAGTCGCATTTCGACGAAGTCGAACTGCCAACGACGAAAAGGCGGGTCCACCCCGATGCCGTCCCGTTCGATGTTACAGCCAGTTATCCAGCATCCCGTGTCCGCATCACCCACATCCCGGCAGGGATGCGCGAGGTTGCCTGGCATACAGTCCCAGACTCGAACCTTACTGTTAGGCTGAATGGTTCGGTTGAATACGAGACGAGCGACGGAGAGGTGCGCCAAGTTCAGGCGGGTAGCTTCGTGTTGGTGGAGGACACACACGGCAAGGGCCATTTGTCGCGCCATTCTCCAGAGGCGCAAACCGTCATCTGGATCTCCTTGCCGAACGGCCTCAATCTACCGCCCGCATAGTCCGTCTGGGCACGCTCTTGGTGCTGACGCTTCGGTCCGCTCTCAATCCATCCCGGTCCTTAGCCTCTCGCGCCGCCATGTCCGCTTCGGAGGCACCGTGCAGTCATCTTCAATGATCGAACGGGGCCCTGAGCCGACAGAGATATGAAGGCGGCGCCAGCCTTCGTCGGTTTCAGGCTCGAACCGAGAACCGCTCATACGCCGTGAACCGACGCATTAACGGCTCAACTTGACGTCCGTAGATGCTCTCGAGCTGGTTGAGGTCAGGTCCGGTCGC